>NZ_JPGL01000005.1 GCF_000732615.1 Burkholderia paludis | reverse complement strand
CAGGAATATGAATTGCTTCATAAACCTGACTTACTTTAGTGTGAGACTCTTGATACTTTTGCTATCTGATCCGAGGATCAGCTCGCTTCCATCAAGCGCCCACACTTATCGGCTGTTAATTTTTAAAGAGCAATCTGCGAGGAACTTCGTGTTTCTCAGCAGCGCTGCGTTTTCAGCAGCAGAGAAGCGAGATTATCAACCGTTTTTTAAAACTCGTCAACAACTTTTTTAACTACTTCGTTGCGACGACTGCGGTTTAATTTCGTGTGCACTGGAATCGATAAAACCGACTTCAACAGCACCGCTTCCCTTTTTTCTCCCGCGCTGCGTTTCCGTTAGCGCGAAAGAGGCGTGATTGTAGGCACCTGCCCCCAACTACGCAACCCCCTTTGTGAAATATTTTTGACATGCAGTGCCGGGGGCCGCTGAGCCTACCTAGTGCTCATATATAAGCGGCACGGCAGGAGCAGCCTCGGTCGCCCGTGAACCGCCCCGCCGTATCGAACGCAACCCTCCGTCGCTCACCGCCCCACCATCGACCTCACCACCCCGTCTCGCCGAATCAACCCGTGATACAGCGCCGCCGCAAAGTGCGCGAGGAATGTCGCGAAGAACAAATACGCCAGCACGCGGTGCGCGACCCTGAGCCAGGCGAACGTCACCGGATCGGCCGACACCAGCGCCGGCAGCTGCACGCCGCCGCCCAACGTCACCGGATACCCGCCCGCCGACAGCATCGCCCACCCGATCAGCGGCATCGCGACCATCAGCGCATACAGCACGAGATGCGACCCGTGCGCGGCAACCTTCTGCCACCACGGCAGATCCTCGGGCAGCGCCGGCGGCTTCGACAGCACCCGCACCGCGATCCGCACACACACGAGCACCAGCACGGCAATGCCCAGCGGCTTGTGAATCGCGACCAGAACCGCATGCCGCTCCGAAACGGACGCCACCATCCCCACCCCGATGAACAGCATCGCGACGATCATCGCGGCCATCACCCAGTGCAGCACCCGCGCCGGCAAACCAAACGTCGTAGAAGCCTTCATCACCGTCCCTCCGCACTCAACCTGGCCACGCCTGCCACACCGGCCTCTTCACTCGTCCTGCGCAGATACGAATCCGCATAGGCAGCCGACCGCGCCGCCAGCAACGGATCCCCGGACACCTGAATCCCCTGCGGCAGCACCGTCGGGTCGTAATTCACATCGCGGCACGGCCCGCTGTCCTGTGCCTCCACGCGGTCGAGCACGAGCGTGCCCGCGTCGATCGTCGTGCGCTGCGCGGGCCAGACCTTCGTCGCGTCGTCCACCGGATCGCCAGGCTCCGCCAGGGTGACCAGCAGCTTCCACTTCTGCGCACCGGCCGCGATGCGCTGCGTCACGTCCTGCTGCAGCACGTTCGGGTCTGCCGCCGTCGCGACATCGCCGGCGCCGGCCGTCTGCTCCGGCACGACCCGCCACCTCACCGCCTGGCGCTTGCCGGCCGCATCGACGAAGTAGAACGCGTTCAATCCGTAATAGCTTTCGGTGACGTAGCTCGCACTCGGCTTCGCACCTTTCACCCATTCGCGGAACGCGGCCGTCTCCGGGTGCGCGCCGAAAAACGCCTTCACCTTCAACGGGTCGGGCTTGCCCGTCTTCGGATCGGGCCGGGTCGCCAGCAATTGCGCGTAGAACGCCTGCGGCGTCGCGACCGGAAACACGGGCATCGCGTTCATCCCGGTTCGCCATTGCTCGCCGTCCGGCGCGGTGAGCCTCAGCGCGAGGCTGCGGATCGGCACGCTGCTGTCGGGCGCGTACGGATTCCCGCCCGGCAGCGCGAAGCGCCCGACCACCGGCGTGCGCACCGCCTTGAAGAACGGCGCGACCGAATACGCGCTCGCGGCGCCGTTGCCCTCGAAGTAACCGGTCACGCATACGCCCTTCGCATGATTGCGCCGGAAGCCCGGGTGAATGCCGCCGCCGGCCGTCTGCAACGCATCGACGATCCGATGCGGGGTCAGACGCGCCGGCGCGAACCACCCGCCGACATACCCGAACGCCACGGCCACGCCGGCCACCGCGCCACCGATCACGGCCCAGCGCCACCACCCGCGCCCAGGCTCGCGCTGCGGTGAAGAAGAGGAAGAAGATCGCTCCATGAATGTGCTCCCGACCGTCAGGTCATTGTCGAACCCGCGTAGGACGCCACCCGCGCCGCTTTATTCCATGAAAAGTTTTTTCCTATGCTGGTGGAATAAGCGGCGCCGACCGGCGTCCTACGCAACATCTCGACCCATTCGGCAACCGGCCCGGCCATGCCCTCCACCGCCCTCGACGACGACGCACTGCGCGAACTCATCCCCAGGCTGCGACGCTTCGCGCTCTGGCTCGCGCGCGACGTCCACGCGGCCGACGATCTCGTCCAGTCGACGCTCGAGCGCGCGCTGTCGCGCTGGACGAGCCGCCGCGACGACGCGTCGCTGCGCAGCTGGCTCTTCACGATCCTGTACCGGCAGTTTCTCGACGGCAAACGCAGCGCGAAGCGCTACGCGTGGCTGCTCGGCCGCATCCGCGACGACGACGAAGCGCACTGGCCGTCCGCCGAACGCGAATTCGCGGCGCGCGCAACGCTCGAAGCGTTCGGCCGGCTGTCCGACGAGCAACGCAGCCTGCTGCTGCTCGTCGCGGTCGAGGGCTTCACCTATCAGGAAGTCGCCGACCTGCTCGACGTGCCGATCGGCACCGTGATGTCGCGGCTCTCCCGCGCGCGCCTGGCGCTGCGCCAGCTCAGCGACGGCGAGCTCCCCGCTCCTTCTTTGCGATTGATGAAAAAATGAACACCCCTCCGAACGAACACGACCTCCAGGCCTACGTCGACGGCCAGCTCGACGACGATGCGCGCGCCGCGGTCGAGCGCTATCTCGCGCTGCATCCGGAGCGCGCGGAACAGGTGAAGCGATGGCAGCAGGATGCGCAGCGGTTGCGGGCCGCGCTGGAAAGCGTGCGGATGCCGGCGGATAACCCTGCGCTCGATCCGACGGCCATTCGCGGCCGGCGGGCGGAGCGCACACGGATGCGGTTCGCGATCGCGGCTTCGTTCGTGTTCTGCGTCGGGCTGGGGACGTTCGGCGGGTGGCAGGCGCGCGGGTGGAACGCGCCGCCTCCCATCGCGCCGATGAGCGATGCGGTCAAGGCTTACCGGATGATGGTGGTCGATCAGACGGCCAAGGTCGATTACCGACCGACGGGTGCGGGAGATTTGCAGGGATGGCTCACCCGGCGCGTGGGCGCGTCGGCGAAGCTGCCGGATCTGAGCGCGGCGGGGTTCAGGCCGGTTGGCGGACGGTTGTTCACGACGGATAGCGGGGCCACGGCTGCGATGGTGCTCTTTGAGGACGAAGCCGGGCGGACGCTGAGCTTCTATCTCCGGCCGGCGGAATCGAAACATCGGCTGCTGCCGGCCGGGCAACGCGTGGATGGCGCGCTGCTCGCGCGGTACGGGTCGGTGAACGGGCTCAACTATGCGGTGGTCGGGCCGGCCGGGAGCCTCGCGGAGAAAGCGGTCGCGCAGGCGCTCGATCAGCAGACTTGAGTGGTACGATGCGCGCGCTGTCGGCGGTCGGTGGTGGCCGTCGGCGCCCGGAATGATGCGGCTTTGCTGGCTCGGGCGCGCTTGCGCTCACCACTCGCCTGCACAGTGTTTCGACTGGCTTTCCTGGTCGGTTGTCCACACCGAAGCGCCTCCGGTACCCTCACCTTTTGGAGTCACAGGGTTTCGAGTCGCTGCGGAACAGGATATCCACATCGATCGTGACGATCGCCGCGCGCAGTCATCGGTCGACTCGCCCACTCTCCGTTTGCACAGCGTTTGATGTTGTTTTGGAGCGCGATATCCACAACCCGCGAGATAACGCGAACACCTGCACCGAATTCGATTACCCTCACCCGCTGAGCGCACAGGTCTTCGAGTGCTTTAGCTTCTCGATATCCACAAGGCATTCAATCACGACGGATCGCGCGAAAGCTATCCGCATCATCTGCTCGATTCCGGCGAGGCCGTGCCAGACAAGGTCTTCAAGCTGATTCGCGTGGGCCAATGCAAAACGCTCACCTGCTCGATGCACAGGAGTTCGACTGGTTGAGTGTGCGGGTTGTCCACATGCGGACCGCCGACGAGCGTACGAAACGCGATGCTCATTCCACACGGCCCCACATCGTAGAGGAGGCGGCCCTCCGACCAATCGTGTACTCGCGCATTCGGTTCGGCTTGCCACGGTCCGAATTCACCGGGATCCGCACCTGGCTTGCGATCCGGGTGCACGCCCACCTATTGCTCGCACAGCGTTTCGCGTCGTTTGCGCCGCGGTTATCCACATACGAAGGGGCTGACCACCTTCACCGCCGCCAAGGTCACTTGGTCAGATAAACCTTGAGAAGCTCGCCGGTCTCCGGGGAGATGACGTATTTCATCGACGTCCCGAGCGGACTTGCATTGCCGAGCCCGCGCATGCCGGGAGGCATCTTCGCCACGAACGTCACGCTGATGACGTGATCCTCGGGCGTCGGATCCGCCATGCCTTCACTTTCGTCTTCGATGCAGATCTCGAAGTTGCGCAGATCCTGCCCGGTCTTCACGAAATCTTCATAGGCCGCCTTCAGGCCGAGCAGCGTCGCGGTATTGAGCCGGACGGAACAGCGATCGATCCTGCCGAAATTCAATTGGGTCATCCCTCTCCCCGAAGACGCGGCGCTTTACCCTTCTTCCTGCCCGGCCATCAATTCCCTCAGGCATTCAACACACGTTGCCGTCAACAATCCGATAGCTGTTTCCATCGACTCGTCATCGTCGAACCGATAGACGCCTCCTCCTGCATGCGTCCCGCCCAATTCAAGCAGTTTCGTCTCTTCGGATTCGAGCATGTAGCCCGGAAACTCGATCTCGTCGCGCACCAGCGTTAACGGCACGACCCTGCGGCCGCCCTTCCAGTTGCCACGATCGTTGACGAGATCGGACACGGCACGAGTCACGAGCTCGCCTCCGACACGTCCGTGATATGAACAATTCACCAGCGGCATCATTTCACCTTTGATTTCCAATCCGGTCGCCCGGATATCTCATTCCTTCTTTACCTTTGCCTTGAAACCCAGCTTCCCGAGATATCTCATCTGACCCAAGGGCCCCTGCGCAACATCCGCTCCCCCGGCTCGAAGCACATTCGCGACGTGGTCGACACAACTGTTCGTACGCTCGTCATAGGCTTCGAGCGTCTTTCCAATCTGAGACTGCTGATAGGCCAGGGCTGCCTTTGCGTCAGGCAACGGGACCTCGGCGGTATGCAGAATCGGGTCACCGGTCATATAGCGTTCGCGCCTCTCGTTCACGATCTTGGTGGTTCCGGCGTCCTTGTCTATCACCTGATGCGTGTGAACCGACATATAGCCGCTCTCCACCTCTACGGTGTAATGCCCGGTCGCCGAATTGGTGTCGTAGTGCCGGATAATCGCCTTGCCGCCGCAGTTGCAACAAGGATCTTCGCTCAGCCCCAGCGGATCGACCCACCCGGTCGGCGCCAACACATAGCGATATTGATTGACGCCCCCCAACAAGCCAATGGGATCGGCACTGACATAGCGTGCCGTCGCGGCGTCGTAGTAGCGGTGACGGTTATAGGCGAGCCCGGTCTCGTCGTCCAGTTGCTGCCCCTGAAAACGAATCGCGTTCCGCACCGCTTGCCCGGATACGCGCGAGACGCGTGAAACAATTTCCTTCGCTTCACCCCACACCTTGTAAGTCGCTTCCCACACAACCTCACCGAGTTCGTCGGTCAGCATCAATGGCGTGCCGACTTGATCGCAGTGGTAGTAATACAGGTGAGCGTCCGCCTCCGAGACCGGAATCCGCTGCAATGGATCGTCTTCGGAGGTATAACGTGCCGAACCATCACGCGAGGGAGTCGGGATCCCGCCGACGGGTACGCTAACGTATTGTGCGAGCGGAACGAAGGAATTCGGTTCGTACACATAGTGCGTACTGCGCTCGTGATCGCTCTCATAAGCGAGCCGGTTGCCGTCCCAGCCGAATATCGTCGCGACCCCATCGACCTCCTTCGCGATTCGTCTCCCCGCCGCATCGTAGAAATACCGCGCATCCGTTTGGCGAGCCGGCGATTCGATTCGTGCACGAACCAGCCGATTGAACGCGTCCCACTCAAAACGTTGCACGCTTTCCGGCGTACGTTTCTCGGTGACGTTCCCCTGCGGGTCGTAACTGAAACGCGAACCGGCATATTCCCTGAGCAGGTTGCCAAGCACTTTGGGCACGGCAGGCGGCAGCGTGCTGACCGATCGAACCGGGCTCGGCGGCGCTGACGTACGCGCATGTTCCGGGCTGCCGGCATCGACAAGGTTGCCGGCAGGGTCGAAGGCAAAACGCTCGGCACTGCCGTGCCCGGTCGCTTCGATCAACCGCCCGACCGGATCGTAGCGATAGTCGAACAACCCTTGCCGGCTGTCCTCGATATGGGTGATCTGGCTCGCGGCATCGTAGCGATAATGCCGGGCCATCAATGGCGCAGGGGCCTTCTCGCGGCGGAGCGTCCAGTTCAGCAAGCGGCCGGCCGGGTCATATTCGGTCCGCTGTTCGAGCTTGCTCGCGTAGGTTCGTTGAACTTCGCGATACAAATCATCGCGTTCAAAGTTCACACGCTCTTCGTTGTCGAGCAACATCCCGTGGACATGCCCTGATCCATACGTGAGCCAGTCGATCCTGTGCCCATCCGGTCGCACCGTACCGATACGCGTACCCAGTTCATCGTACGTGTGATGCCAGACGTAACTGCGCTGTTCGCCGAAAAGATCGTAAGCGTGATGCTCCCGCACCAGGTTTCCCGCGGGATCGAAGAAATGCTGAATGCGACTGCAGGCATTTTGCGCGTCGACGAGTCGACCGAGCGCATCGTAGGCGAAGCGCTCTTCGTTACCATCGCACATCCGTCGTGCCAGCCGGCCTCCGCGATCGAATTCGACCACGGTGATCTTCCCGGCTACATCGATGGCGGATACATAGCCGGTCTCTTCACTGTAGACATAGCGCGTTTCCGTCCCGTCGAAGCCGACCGTCTCGAGCAGCCGGCCAACGAGATCGTACTTGCACTGATAGGTCGCATGATTCGAGTCGGTCAACCTCACCAGGCGCCCGAGCCTGTCATAACCGTAACTCAGCGTGTTCCCCAGCGCGTCGGTGCGCGCCGCGACGCGCCCCGCAACGTCATAGCTGTAACGCGAGGTACGCTCCATTGGGTCCGTGATCGCAAGCAGGCGTCCCTCGGCGTCGTATTGAACACGTTGAGTACCGGCTGCGGTGCGAATGGCTTCGGGCCGTCCATTGCTGCCATAGCGATACGCGGTTACCCCGCCTGACGCATCCGTCTTTTCGGTCAACCGGCCCTGCACGTCATAGGCCCATGTCGTCGTCTTGCCCGAGCAGTCCGTGTGCGAGATCAACCGGCCCGCGTCGTCATACGCCATGACCTTGACGCCACCCTTGGCATCGGTCACCTCTACCGGCAAGCCTTGTGCGTTGTAGCTGTATGTCGTCTTGTGTCCGAGCGGATCGGTTTCGACCGTGACGCGCCCCGCGTCGTCGTATTCACGCAACCACACAGCCCCCTGAGGATCGACGATTCGAACCATATGGTCCTTGTCGTCGTAGTCCATCTCGGTCACGCTGCCGTCGACACGAACGTGCCGGACAAGGTTGTCCTGTCCGTTATAGGACATGCGTTCGACGCCACCGTCCGGATAGGTATGCTGTACGAGATTGTGATAAGCATCCCGATACATCCATTCCTCTCGACCATCCGGATAGACGATGCGGAATGTGTAGCCATGCAGATCGTAATAATGCTTCGTCACGTTGCCGAGCGCGTCCGTCACGCTGACCATTCGGAAGTCCGGATGCCATGCAAGTCGCGTGTCGAAGCTGCCGTCATCCGCATGCTCGCGGACACACTTCGCTTTCGGCCCCGTACCGTCCCACTCGAGGTTCATCGCACGGTCGGTTCGATCCGTGTAGCGTGTAATGAGGTGATGGCGGTACGCGTATTCGCGACGATCTCCATTCCGGTCGATCGCCACGACGAGATCGCTGTCCGTGCTGTACGTATAGCGTGCCAACGTATCGATACGCTTGCCATCGGCGCCATGATGCGTCGCCTCGACGATCCGCCCTTTTTCGTCGTAATGAAAGGCAACGATCGCGGTCGGCGTAATCAACCGCGTCAGCCGATGACGATCGTCGTAGTCGAGCGTGACCTGGTTACCCGACTGGTCCTTGACGAAGGCAAGACGAAATGCGTCGCCGCGCAATTCATAGGCCTCAAGCAGTTCATGCCCACGCGTCAACGTGATCCACGTGTCATCGAGGCGCAACAACGTCACGCCCTCGCTCCTGTCGACATGGGCGTCGCCAGGCACAAGCCGTGGATAGTCGATGCTGCGGCCTGTCGCGTCGTGGTAGGTCAATCGATCCCGATGCGCATCGATACGCGTGGTGTACGCCGTCATCCAGCGTGCACCAAGCTCTCCTCCCGAATCATTGGCGTCGAAAAACGATCGATAAGTCCGTGTCCAGACAACGGGAAGAACACCGGGCAACGTGAAATCGTGGTGCTCGAGCCGCTCGTCGCCCAGCGCGAATCCCACCGAACGCTTCGTCGCAACCGGCGGCGAAGGTCGCGGGCAGATCAGCTTGCTGTCGTTCGGCCCCGGATGTTGGGCCGGTTCCGTATGCCTGACCGTTTCCTTCTGCCCCTCACCCTCGTGACGATGAACTTTCGTCGTTCCCTGTTCCTTGATGCCAGTCGAATGCACTTTCTGCTTGCGCAACGCATCGCGCTTCTTGTCGATGGCAGTCTGGATAAGGTTGATCAACCAACCGATCTTGCCGGCGTCGATACCGCCCAGCGCAAGGATTTTCTCCTTGACCACCGGGATCATCGTGCGCAACGCCTTCGCGACGTTCAGCAGCGGCTCGCGATACTTGAGATCGAGCACTTTCGCCGCCTGCGTCCCGGTGTTGATGAGCTCCTTTGCTTCGATCTTCACGAAGTCGACGATCAGATGACCGAGCCCGCCAAATGTCTTGCGTGCATCATGCGCCGCAAAGCCCGATGCAATCTGGCCCGCATGCTGCCCCGCCGCGCGGACGTTGTGCGCGACACTGAGTTGCTTTTCCCCCGCCACCTCCTCGAACAGGCGCGCGAAGCCGACCATGAATTTCTCGATGTAATCGGCACAGGTCTTGAGCAGGTTGTTCAGCTCTTTCTTCACGCCATCGACGAAACTCTGGATACGACCGGCGAACTGCTCGCTCAGACTGTCGATGAGCGCCTGCAGCAGTGCGGTCTGCATCACCTGCAACGTCGCCTCGCCCAGCGCCTTGCCGCTCTCGACGACCTTCTGCCGCACAAGCTTCATCACCGGACGCATGCCCATCCGGAATTCGCCCGTACCGGGTGGAATCGGAATGATCCCGATCAGGTCGAGACCGAGATTCAGATAATCGAACACATCGGGATGCTTGCCGCTCTGCCCATGCTCGATCATGTCCTTGATATCCAGCACGAGATCGACGGCTGCCATGATGTTCGCCACCACCGGCAACGCATTGGCAACCATTTCGAGCCGCTCGATGGTGATGAAGTCGTGGCTGATGGCACGCAACCATCGGTCACACGCCTTGACGCCTGCCTTCACGTCGACGGTTTCGATTTGCAGCAGCGGCGCGACGTAGACTTCCGTCGGTTTCGGGAGAATGACGGTCGAAGAAGCGGTCATGACTGTTCTTTGATTCGAAAATGTGAGGTCGCGTATCGCGCGAACGGATCGTCAGAGCATGCTCAGCGCGGGCACGGCGCTGCGCGCCGCTTGAGCAAGTGCGCCGACCTGCTTTGCCGCGGCGCCGAGCTGGGCCGCCTGCGACAACGCCGTGCCTGCGCTCGATGGCAGCGCGCCCGCGAGCGCGCCCTTGGCAAGATTCATTGCCTGACCACTCAATGCCGGGCCGATGCCGCCCTGGCCAACCTGCCCGGCGATGCCGGCCAGTTGAGTCGCCCCCGACACGGCACCCATCGCACCCGACGGCAACGCGTTCGCAAGCGCCCCCTGCGCGAGCCCCATCGCCTGTCCGCCCAACGCCTTCCCGATGCCGCCTTGTGCGGCCTGCCTTGCGACGTCCGCCAACTTTGTCGCGGCCGGCAGTGCACCGGGCGGCAGCAGACCGCCCAGTTGAGACATCGCCGTCGCAGCCGCATTCCCTTCCTGCAACGGCTTCGCTGGCCATTGCGCCGTCTTGAATACGCTCGACGGATCGTACTGATTGCGCGGATCCTCGCCGAACTGGACCTGCGCTGCGCCGGCCGGCAAGCCGCTCACGATCGTATGTCCCTTCGCATCCAGCGCGCCCTCCCGCAACACGCCGCCGCTGGCGTCCAGCACTGTGAACTTGCCGCCCTTGAAACCCTCACCATTCGCATACTGGTGCAGCAACTCCAACTGCCCCGGCTGATCCGGCCTTGGGCTCGGCAACGGATACCCCATGCTCGCCGGCCCTGCGAACGTATGCGACGCCCCCTTCACGTCGATCTTTCCGGGGGCGTGAATCTCGACATTGCCGTCCTTGATCCGGATGTATGCCCCGCCGCTCGTCAGCAGAATCCCCTGATCGGCCGCGATCTCGATCAGCGCCGTCGCCGACACCACCTTCACGGCCTTCTGCGCGGTCACCTCGATGTTGTCCGACTGCGCCTGGATCTCCACCTTGCCCTTGCCCGCGAACAGCTTCATCCCCGCGTTCTGCGCGAACAGGCTCAGCTTCTGTCCGATGCTCGCCAGCAGCGACTTGCCCGCCGCAACGTGCACGCTTTGCCCGCTCGCCACGTTCACGTGATCGTTCGCGACCACATGCACCGACTGCTGCGTCGACATCCCGATCCCCGACGGGCTGCCGAACAGCATCACCGGCTCCTTGAACGCGTTCGCGCTGCCCGTGCCGCCGCCTGCCGTGCGTCCGCCCGACGCGCTGCCCGATGCACTGTCCTGCGTCGCGTCGGTGAACGCGCGCATCGTGTCCTGCGCTTCCTTCAGGCTTTCCGCCTGATGCTGCTCGCTCACTTCCGACATCGCCTCGACGAGGCTCTCGCCCGTCACCAGCTGCTGCTGCGCCTCCTTCACGTCGAGCGGCTGGCTGTTCGCCGCCTTCGGATGCGTCGTCACGTACAGGCCCTGGCTGGCCCGCACCGCGCCGTACGCATCCGAGCGCAGGTCGAACCCGCTGCCGAGATACGCCCCGCGTGAATTGGCGTTGTGGTCGATGATGTAGCCGAGATGCAGCAGGCTGTTCGCGCTGCTGCTCATCAGCTGCACGCGGTTCTGCCCGGTTGCGTCGTCCATCACGAGCTGGTTGTAGCCGCTGCCCGAATACTCTTTTGACCGATAGCCCGACAGGATCCCGTCGGTATGCCACTGCGGCTGGTTCGCGCCGTTGTACACGCGCCCGACCGCCAGCGGCCGGTCGCAATCGCCGCCGATGTAGTTGATCAGCACTTCCTCGCCGATCCGCGGCACATGCACGCCGCCGTAGCCGCCGCCGGTATCCGACTGCACGACGCGCACCCAGCACGACGCGTTCTCGTTGCCCGGGTTCAGGCGATCCCACACGAACTGCACGCGAATCCGGTTCAGCGCGTCGGTATAAACCTCTTCGCCCTGCGGCCCGACGACGATCGCCGTCTCGAGATGCATCTCCGGCTTGTGATGCTCGAACGGGCTGCGATACGGCACGCTCACGCGCTGCGCTTCGACCTCGACGAGATAGAAACCGACCGACCCGTCGCCGTGCGATACCTCGAGGCCGGGTGTGTTTTCGTAACGCGCGCGCACCTGACCGAGCGCGCGACCCAGGCTATGCGGGAAATCCGAGTCGGTGCCCGATACGGGCAGGTTGTTCTCGATCCACCAGGAAACACCGATCGCGGCGAACTCGCGCTGATCGGCGGAATCGCGTTCGTGCGCGGGGTGATCGGCCAGCGTGAAGCGCCGGCCTGCATCGATCGCGCGCACGCCGCCCGCGCCATGAAAGCGCTTCGCCTGCGACTCCCACTCTTCCATCCGCACCTTCGTCAGATGGTCGCCGCGCGACTGGTCGAGATACGTATAGGCGCCGGTGTACTCGTAGACCTCGAGCTGATCCGGCAGCTCGCCCTGGCCGCCCATCGTCGGCAGCGACGTGCCCTTCGGATTCGACGGCTGTGAAGGATTCTTGTAGTCGAACGTGCGCGTCGTGCGGGTCACGCTCTGCAGCGTGCGCGTGCCCGACCATTGCGTGAACGCGTCGGCCTCGCTGCCCACGCCGCCGCGATAGAAGCGCACGGTTTCCGGCGACAGCGGCGCGAACGCCTGCAGGTTGTCGGTGATGACGAGCGTATGCGACTTGCCGTCGTCGGCCTGCTGCCACGCGCCGTACAGCCCCTCGTCTTCCATCAGCCGGTGCACGAAGTTCCAGTCCGTCTCGCTTTGCCGCGTGTACGACCGGTTCTCCAATGGCTGCGACAACGCAAACCGGAACAATCCGCGCGCTTCCGGATGCGTGTCGAGCACATCGGAAATAATTTCCTCTGCGTGCTTGTCGATCCAGATTTTCTCGTCGCGGCGGAACCGCAGCACATGCATCCACGCGTGCAGTTCGAGCTGATAGGTCGTTACCCCGCCTTTCGCGCCAAGCCGGCGCGCGGAGTAGATATAGCCGCTGACGGGCCGGTACGCATTGTTCGCCTGCTGAATCCACAACGTGGCCGGCTGGGCGATCAGCTTCTTGAGTTCGAGATCGTCATTGCCCGCGACGACATCGAGCGTGAACGAATAGTCTCGTCCGATCCGCGATCGGCCGATGGCGCGCTGTACGGCGAGTACGTTGACTCCCAACGGCGTATCCAACTTGAGCAAACGGTCCTGCTGAAGCAATCCGCCGCGAAGCGCGGCGCCGACGTTCGGCACGTTCATGATGCAGCCCTTTTTTATTTCAGCACCCTCGGATGGTGTCTGTGACTCAGTCGCGCGAGATTCTACCGTTTAATCAGGGCATTAAGACTAATCGTCGGACCAGGAACAGGGGCATGACCGCAACACGCGCGGCACGATCCGCCATGCGGATTGCGCCGGCCGCCGTCGCATCGTTCGGGTCAAGCTGGCGCGTCGTCGTTGCCCAGGCCGCTGCGTTTCAACACCTCCCGCAGACACACCGGACACACATACTCACCGGCGTCCCACAGCCGCGCGACCATGTCCCGATCGTCGATCCGGAACGTCGAATCGACGATGTCGATATCCGGCCCGAACACCTTGCGCAAAAACGCTTCGTCGAACCAATACGTGGGTTCATGCTTCACGCGGGCATCGATCACGCGCACGACGTGACAATCACGGATCACATCGATCGTCAGGATCGCCGTTTCGATATCCGGCGATGCCCGCGTCGGCCGGATCAGCCCATGAAGCTCGCATCGCGCGAAATTGCGAGGCCACTTTGCATTCGCCGCGACGACAGACGTGTCGAACGCCTGCTCTTTCGTCGTCGGTTTATAAGGCGCCTCGCCGGAGCGCACGAGCAGTTCGTCCAGGCACGCCAAACACATGTATGCGCGCAAGCGCTCCAGCGCCGCGATCTTCGGAAAGACCTTCACGTGCGCGACCTGATCGACAAAGGTCGCATCGGCCTCGTGCTCGTCGAGCTCTGCGCGCAACATCCACATCTCCCAGCTGTATCTCGGCCGGTCGAGCGAGACCTTCACGAGTTCGCCGGGCCCACACTGCGCGCGCAGCCTGATGCGTGCGGCAACGCCCGTCGACGTCGTCGCCGTGGAAACATCTCCATGCCGATGGCAAACGCTCAGTCCCATTACTCACTCCGGTTGCGAGCGGCACTCGCGTCGCCCTGCTCTTTCTTCGGTTTCATCGCTCCGTGGAAGACATCGACCATTCACGACCCGTATCCATGGCGTTCGATGACGTACTGTCCCGGCCCGCTCCATGCGACGGAACGGTACCCGCTTCGAAGAACGCCGATCTCCCGGTAATACTCGACGAGTGCCTGCGGACTCCAGTCGCGGCCCGCGGAAAACAGCGCATCGAGATCGATGAGCGCGGCAACGAGCGCCCGGCGGTCGTTGTCGTCCGCGATCGCGCGTTCCCAGCGACCGGACTGCCGAGCGAAGCCCATCCGTACCAGTACATCGGCAGCAGTCACCAGATCGGTCATGACAACCGCAACGTGACCGGCAATATCCGTCACCAGCATCTCATCGACAGGTGCCTTCATCGATCGCTTCGTCCAGTGTCGTCCCCTGTGATCATCCTGCTTCCTTCGTGAGCCATCTAATGATCTCCGCGACGTCGTCGCCAGACAGCTTGCCGACACGATCAACCGACACCCCATAGTCGAGATCGAACTTCACGTTGAATCGCTCGCCCTTGTAGCAGCAGCACAAGACATCGGCTTCCGGGATCGACACGCGTTGCTCGAGCACGATGTCGCCTGAGTGTTGCTGCATCCGGCGTACGACGGCATCGATATCGAGCGCGTCGAGCCGGGTCATCGAAGAATCGGTCATGTGCCGTGAGCCTGTGCGCCAGGCCCCCGCATCCTGAATGCCGGCGATTCTACAGACATGACCGCGCGTGCATCGTCGAAAGCGCTTCACAGCTTCCCGATTCGTTCCTCTGCTCGCCGCACGCAGTGCATATCGCGAGCGGATCACAGTCGCCGGACTGTGCTTATCCAACGGTGTTAACAGGGTTCGTATATATACGTAGTGATAGTTAACAAGCGCTGTGCCTCACAGTGGATAACGTCCCTAACATCATGAATTCTCAGCAGGAAGCGGAATGCATAACCATGGGTGTCGCGCGTGAACAGCTCCGCGCAGCACAGAACAACTTTTCGTCGATTCACAGACTCGCCGACATATCCTCAATCGTTCCACTGTGAATCCAGAGGCTTGCAGGACGGTTATCCAGAGGGGAATGTGGATAACACCACAGCGCAGCGACGCGTTTTGCTGTGATGCGACGAGGCGACATCAACGCTCCCGGCATCGCCACGCGACCTCGATCGCCGTCCCTCGCGCCCCCCGATTCAAAAAATTTTCACGAAAGGGCTTGTGCTCCTCAAAAACCCTCTCTATAATTCGCGGCTTCTTAGGCTCGTAGCTCAGTTGGTTAGAGCACCACCTTGACATGGTGGGGGTCGTTGGTTCGAATCCAATCGAGCCTACCAACGAACAAAATGAAGGGGTCTGGCAGCACAACTTGCCTACAGGCAATGCGGCTCGCCAACATACAGACGCCACGCGGCAACTTCGCGTGGCGTTTTTCTTTTTCCGGCCGAAACAACGCATGTCGCCCCGATGCGTTGCGCGATCCACGGCATCGCATCCTTCCTCACCGACCCCTCGATTCGCCATACAACGGCCACTGCGCCGCGCGTAGAATCGTGTGCGCATCGAAGCGGCCGTTCCGGCCGTCGCCCGATTTCCAACGCATCAAAACAACAACGCGCGATCCGCGCGACCGAGAGCACACGACATGTCCGACGTCACGACCGCCACATCGTCCGCGAGCAACGACGAAATTGCTGCGTATGTCGGCAAGAAAGCCGCCTGGTTCGAGCGGAAATGGACGCTCGCCGCATCGCGCAAGAACCGGCAGTCGTGGAACTGGGCAGCCTGTTTCCTGGGCCCGGTCTGGATGGCGTATCGATGCATGTACTGGCAGGCGGCGGCTGTCCTCGGCGCGTCGCTCGGGATCACGCTGGTCGAGTTGCTGTTCTTCCCGAAATACTTCGAATCGAGCACGCTCGACCCGGTCACGATCGGGATTGCGGTGTCGCTCGGCTGGTACGGGAACGGCCTCTACAAGGCGCATGTCGAGCGCCGGATCGACAAGCTGCGCCCGAACGCGACGTCCCGCGAATCGTTTCTTGCGCTGCTGGAAGCGCAGGGCGGCACGAACTGGCTCGCGGCGACCGGTTTCTCGGTCGCGACACCGTTGCTCGGCTTCCTGATGATCATGATCCGCAATCTCGTGATCGGGACGTATTGATTGTGCGAACCGGCGGCCGGTAAAGCAGGGCGGCAGGACGGAGCGTAGCGCGCATCGCGGCCGTGCATGCGCACGGCACCCGACGCGCAATCCCGCCGCCCTCAATGCAGGTGCTTCAACTTGTCAGGATTCCGCACGACATAGATCGCGACGATCTTCCCGTCCTCGATCTCGAGCGCCGTGGTCTGCAGCTCGCCATCGGATTCCAGCGTGACGAAACCCGGCAGCCCGTTGATGAACCCCGCACGCACGAGCTTCGACGCGTGCGTGACGAACAGTTCGGCCAGGTACTCGTGCACCTTCATCACGCGCTCGAAACCGAACACCGGCTTGCCCGTGGCCGAGCGCTTGCCGCCGCCGTCCGAATGCAGGCTCACGTCCTCGGCAAGCATCGCGCCGAGCGTGCGCAGGTCGCCGCTGCGCGATGCCGCGAAAAACGCTTCCGCCAGTTCGATCCCGCGCTGCTTCTCGACATGGAAACGCGGCCGCGCCTCGCGCACATGCGTGCGGGCCCGCGCGGCGAGCTGCCGGCACGCGGCCGGGTCGCGCTGGATCGTCGTGGCCACTTCGTCGAACTCGAGGCCGAACACGTCGTGCAGCAGGAACGCCGCGCGTTCGAGCGGCGAAAGCCGTTCGAGCGCGAGCAGCAGCGGCAGCGTGACGTCTTCCTGCTCGTCCTCGTCGACGACCGGCTCGGGCAGCCACGGGCCGATGTAGGTCTCGCGCTGGTGCCGCGCGGACTTCAGCTGGTCGAGGCACATGCGCATCACCATGCGGCGCAGGAACGCCTCGGGCACGCGCACCTCGGTGCGGTCGACGTTCATCCAGCGGATGAACGCCTCCTGCACGACGTCCTCGGCATCCGCGACGGAACCGAGCATCCGGTATGCGACGCGGATCAGCGTGCGCCGCAGCGGGTCGAAGCTCGCGGCCGCGTCGGCCCGTTCGTCGGCGCGGCCGCTGGCCGGATCGCGGCTCGGCATCAGGCCACCATCTTCGCGGCGGCGGCCTTCGCGTCGGCCGGGGCGATCCACAGCCCGAAGCCGACGGCGAGCCGGTTCCAGCCGTTGATCACGTTGATCATCAGCGTGAGTTTCACCTGTTCCTCCTGGCTGAAGTGGTCGTTCAGCGCCGCGTAGGCCGCTTCGTGCGCCGCATGACCCTCCGACAGCCGCGTGAGCGCATCGGTCCAGCCGAGCGCCGCGCGTTCGCGGTCGGAGTAGCAGGGCGCTTCGCGCCACGCGGACAGCAGGTAGATGCGCTGCTCGGTCTCGCCTTGCCCGCGGGCCTCGGCCGTGTGCATGTTAATGCAGTTCGCGCACGCGTTGATCTGGGACGCGCGGATCTTGACCAGCTCGATCAGCGCCGGTTCGAGGCTCCCGGCGGCGGCGACCGACACGGTCATCCAGTCCTTCATCAGCGCGGGGGCGGCGGCAAACGGATTGAGTTTCGCAGTCATGGTTCCTTCTCCTTTCGTGTGGGTTCCGGTGACATGACGAGCGAGCTGCCGCGCGTGTGACATCGACGCAAAAAAATTCCGGAAACCTTCGCGACTGCGATGTCGCAGGCAAAGGGTAGGGCCGTTCACGCGGAGCCGCCGCCCGCGTTCGTCATACAAACGCGCGCATCATGAAGCCATCGCTCACGACCGTCGCGCGTTGTCATGGGCCGTCAGTAGCCGGACCGGCTGGCCGGTTCGCGGTTAATCCGCTGGCCAGCCCGTCCGGGCAGGCTTCGCCACGTCGTCGCGCGGCCGATGCGCTCTCCGTCGACACTTTCATTTTTCTTTCGGACGCGGTCCGTCCGCATCCCGATTCGCAGCATTCACATTTCTGGACCATACTGTTCTGCAAGGGCAGATGAAGGGACGCCGCATCAGCGGCCCGGCGCGCGCGCCGGCTGCCCGACGACGCAGCAGCAGGTCGCACGCCAGCCGCGCGCCTCACGCGCAAGGCTTTCCCTTTTCCGGCAACGCAACGCAGCGAATCGCGACGTGGACGGTAAACCGATGAGCCTCCTTGCCTCACAGCTTCAGCGCCGTTACCAGGACGTGCGCGCCCACAGCGTCGCGCTGACCGCGACGCTGTCCGCCGAAGACCAGGCCGTGCAGTCGATGCCGGACGCGAGCCCGACGAAGTGGCACCTCGCGCATACGACCTGGTTCTTCGAGACCGTCGTGCTGATGCGCCGCGTGCCCGGCTACGCGCCGTTCGACGGCGCGTTCCAGTTCCTCTTCAATTCCTACTACGAAGCGCTCGGCCCGCGCCATCCGCGGCCGCAGCGCGGGCTGCTCACGCGTCCGTCGCTCGACGAGGTGCACGCGTATCGGCAATACGTGGACGATGCGCTGCTGCGCGCGCTGGCCGGCGCCGACGCGGCGCAGCTCGACGCGATCGCGCCCGAAGTCGAGCTCGGCCTGCATCACGAGCAGCAGCACCAGGAACTGATCGTCACCGACATGCTGCACGCGTTCTCGTGCAACCCGCTGAAGCCGGCGTTCCGGCCGCGCAACGGGATGGACGGCGACGCGATGGCCGCGGGCGACGCCGGCGCGCAGCGCTGGCTGCGCCAGGCGGGCGGACTCGTCGAGATCGGCCACGCCGGCGAGGCGTTCTCGTTCGACAACGAACGGCCGCGTCATACGGCGCTCGTGCGGCCGTACGAAATCGCGAACCGCCTCGTGACGAACGCGGAATTCGCGGCGTTCATCGCAGAGGGCGGCTACACGCGTCCCGAATACTGGTTGTCCGACGGCTGGGCGACCGTGCAGCGGGAAGGGTGGCAGGCGCCCGCGTACTGGCTGCGCGGCGAAGGCGACGCGGCCGCGACGCAGGCCTGGCGCACGTTCGGCCTGCACGGCGTCGAACCGCTCGCGCCCGATGCCCCGGTGTGCCATGTGAGCTTCTACGAAGCAGCCGCGTATGCGGAATGGGCCGGCGCGCGGCTGCCGACCGAATTCGAATGGGAAACGGCGTTCCCCGCCGAAGGCATCCGGCAGATGCTCGGGCACGTGTGGCAGTGGACGCGCTCGTCCTACGAGCCCTATCCGGGCTTCCGGCCGCTCGCGGGCGTGGCGGCCGAATACAACGGCAAGTTCATGGTCGGCCAGCAAGTCCTGCGCGGCAGCAGCATCGCGACGCCGCCCGGGCACGAACGGCCGACGTACCGCAATTTCTTTCCGCCGGCCGCGCGCTGGCAATTCACGGGAGTGCGACTTGCGCGAGACGTCTGACCAGACGGCCACGAGCGGTGGCCAGCAACCCGCCCGCGATTCGCGGCCGAGCGCGTTCGAGCGCGACCTGATCGACGGACTGTCGCGCACGCCGCGCAGCATTCCGCCGAAATACTTCTACGATGCGGCCGGCTCCGCGCTGTTCGACCGCATCTGCGAACTGCCGGAGTATTACCCCACGCGCACCGAGCTCGGCATCCTGCGCGACCGCGCGGCCGAGATCGTGCGGCGCGTCGGCCCGCATGCGGACATCGTCGAATTCGGCGCGGGCTCGCTCGAGAAGATCCGCGTGCTGCTCGACGCGTTCGCGGGCAACTACGCGAACGCGCCGGCGCGCTACGTGCCGGTCGACATCTCCGCCGACCACCTGCACGACGCCGCCGCACGGTTGCGGGCGGCCTATCCGTGGCTCGACGTCGCGCCGCTCGCGGCCGACTACACGAAGGCCGAGCAACTGGCCGAGCTGACCGGAACGCCGCGGCGGCGCATCGGTTTCTTCCCCGGCTCGACGATCGGCAACTTCTCGCCGGAGGAAGCCGACGCATTCCTGCACGATGCCGCGCGACTGCTGCGCGGCGGCGGCTTGCTGGTGGGCGCCGATCTCGTGAAGGACGAAGGTACGCTGCACGACGCGTACAACGACGCGCAGGGCGTGACCGCGCAGTTCAACCTGAACCTGCTGGTGCGCGCGAACGCCGAACTCGGCGCGGATTTCGACGTCGACGCGTTTTCGCATTGCGCGTTCTACGACCGCGAGCGGCAGCGCATCGAGATGCATCTCGTCAGCGACGTCGCGCAGACCGTGCACGTGCGCGGCCATGCATTTCGCTTCGACGCCGGCGAGCGCATCCACACGGAGAACTCGCACAAGTTCACGATCGACGGCTTTCGCGCGATCGCGCGCCGCGCGGGATTCGTACCCGATACCGTGTGGACCGATGCGGACAACCTGTTCAGCGTGCACTGGCTGCGCAGCGTCGACGATATCCGCGCGTAACGCGCGCTTGCGAACCGCTTGCGCATGCGGCGGGCGGTTCGTTCCTGACGCGCGCCGGCGCGCCCCGATGGCCGGGACCGATGCCGGACATCCCCGATCTGCCGATTCGATGCGCCGTTGCAACGGTGTGTAGAGTCGCGCCTCTACCTTGTCCCGCCGGGTTCCACGCGTGCCGGTAAACGTCCGTTACCGCTCTCGCATACCCGTTTCACCTGTGTCCGCGCCCGATGCCTAGACTCCGAACCGTATTCACATGAAGCACGATACGTGCAGGGAGTCGCGAGATGAGCAGGAAACTTCTTCTCGGTGCAGTTCTCGGCGTGGCGGCGCTGGCAGCCTCGGGCGTCGCATCGGCCCACGTCGACGTGTCGGTCGGCATCGGCGTGCCCGTCTATGCGGCGCCGGCACCCGTCTACGAGGCTCCGCCGCCGCCGGTCGCGTACGCGCCGGTAGGCTATCGTTACGACGACTGGCGCGCGCGCGAATGGCGCGAACGCGAGTGGCGTCGCCATGAATGGCGCGAACATGCGTGGCATGATCGCGGTGGCCGCTGGTATTGAGCGGCTGGATCGATGAAAACAAGAGGAGCTTGAACACATGACGTCCATTCGACACATCGGGCAGTACGCGATCGCCGCCGTCGTTGCGTTCGCCACGATCGGCAGCGCGCATGCGGCGGGTTGCATGAAGGGCGCGGTCGTCGGCGGGGTTGCCGGCCACTACGCCGGCCACCATGCGGTCGTTGGCGCGGTCGGCGGCTGCATCGTCGGCCATCACATGGCGAAGAAACACGCGGAAGAGTTGGCCGCGCAACACAAGGCCGCCGCGCAGGGCATGCAGCCGGTGCAGTAAGCCGCGTCGTTGCCGGGGCGCCGATACGGCAGGTTGCCCCGGCTGGCGCGCATCGCGCGCGCCTCATGAAGTCTCATGAAAAAAGGGCGGCTCGCGCCGCCCTTCGTTTCAGCGCCCGGCGCCCTTCAGCAGCGCCGCGGGCTCGAACAGCGCATCCGCCTGCCTGACGCGCACGAAGCGCGCCGCGCCGTCGCCATCCACCAGCGCCCGGAAATGCGCTTCGCCGCACGCGAGCTTCGCGCGCTCGTGCTCGCTCGGCGCGTTGCCGTCCGCATTCGGCGTATCGACGACGAAGTACAGCCGCTCGCCGCCGTCCTGCTCCGCGAGCACGGCCCAGTCCGGGTGATAGCTGCCGAGCGGCGTCGACACGCGGAACCACGCGGGCAGCTTCGCATACAGCTTCACGCCGTCGTGCGCCTCGAGCGCATCGGCGAATGCGCGTTCCGCGTCCGTCTCGCACACGACCGCTTCATGGATCGATTTGCGCGCGTCGGGCCGCAGGTTGCGCAGATAGCCGGTCAGCGCCTCGCTCTCGAACGATTCGAGCGCGTGCACGTGGCGCTCGCCGAGCTTGCGGTACGCAATGCCCGCGACGAGCGCCAGCCGCTTGCAGCGGTTGATCGCCTCGGCGGCGACCGCGATGAACTGCTGCGGATTCACCCGGAAATCGTCGAGCCGGCCGCTGTCGGCCAGGATCGTCGCGAGCGAACGGCGCGTGAGCTGCGTGCGGTCCTGCAGTTCGGTGAGCAGGTCGGGCAGCGGCAGTTCGCCTTCGTCGAGCAGCACCGTGCCGGCGCCGGCCACCTCGATCGCCTCGATGCCGGCCTTGCCGATGTCGATCTCGGCCTTGCGCCACTGCAGCCGCGCGCGCGCGATGTCCGGCGCGTCGTGCAGCGCGGCCGCGCAATCGCGCACGAGCTTCGCGTTGTCGAATTCGACGCGGTAGACGGTGCGATGACGGATCCGGTCCCACAACGCACCGAAATCGTCGCCGAACACGACGGCCTTGCCCGACGCGTCGCGCCGCAACGCGATCGCGCGGCGCTCGTCCGCATTGCGCACCGCGAAGCGGCCCGACAGCTTGCGCAGCGTCGCGACGATCGGCGCGCGCAGGATCTCGAACGCATCCGGCAGCACCAGCGCGCTCTGGCGCAGCGCGTCCTTCAGGCGGTCGAGCACCTTGCCCTGCGCATCGACGTAGCCCTGTTCGTGCAGGTGATTCCACAGCACGCGCGACAGCTCGACGCCGAGCGCATGCGCGGGCCCGTCGCCTTCCTGCACGGGCAGCGCCGCGAACTGGTGTTCCTCGACGATTCCGAAACGGATGCCCGTGTCGGCCTCGATTTCCTTCTGCAGGTTCTCCGCGAACGACTCGTAGCGCTCGGTCGCGATCACGGTGAGCGTGTTCACGCCCGCGTCGCGCACCCGTTCGCCGTCCTGGTCGACGGCGAGGCGCAGCCCGCGGCCGAGCGTCTGGCGGCGCTCGCGCTCGGTCTGGATGTCGCGCAGCGTGCAGATCTGGAATACGTTCGGGTTGTCCCAGCCCTCCTTCAGCGCCGAGTGCGAGAAGATGAACTTCAGCGGCGTGTCGAACGACAGCAGCGCTTCCTTCTCGCGCATGATCAGGCCGTACGCGCGCTCCGCGTTCTCGCGGGCCGCGGCGCTGCTCTCGCTCGTGTCGGTCCAGCCGCCCTTGCGGTCGATCGAGAAATAGCCGTTGTGCGCGCGTCCGACTTCGAGCGCGACGTCGACGCCGTCGAACAGCGCGCGGTAGGCCGGCACGCGTGCCGCCCGCGCATATTCCTCTTCGAAGATCAGCGCGTAGTCGCCCTTCGCGGGCATCCCGTTCTCGTCGTAGCGGCGGTAGCGCTCGACCGAGTCGACGAAGAACAGCGACAGCACCTTCACGCCGCGCTCCGCGAGGCGCAGCTCCTTGTCGAGATGCTCGCGGATCGTGCGGCGGATCATCTCGCGCTGCACGGCGAGCGTATCGATGTCGCCGAACGCCTCGCCGAGCGACAGGAACGCTTCACCCTCGGGGTGGCGCAGCTCGACGTATTCGGCGCCTTTCACCGCATGCACTTCGCCGATCCGCAGGCCCGCGTACAGCGCACGTCTGGTCAGGCGTTCGAGATCGTCGCCGTCGGTGGCCGACACGATCTGGCGCTTCACGCCGGCCGCCGTCGCGACGTCGAGCTCGACGCGCGCGCTGATCGCGCCGCGCCGGTTCGACACGCCGATGAGCCGCACGTACGGCTTGTTGTGCGCGTCCTCGACGATCGCCGACGCGATCTCGATCTGCTTGACGAGCTTGCGCTCGTACGCGTCGACCGCGTCGAGCCGGTACACCATGTGGTGCCGGTCGACGTGCGTGGCCGAGTAGCGCAGCGTGCAGAGCGGCGCCATCGCGGCAAGCGCTTCGCGGCCGCGGCCCTCGAGCCCGCCGTCGACGCTCTGCGGTTCGTCGACGATCACGATCGGCCGGGTCGCGCGGATCAGGTCGATCGGCTTCTCGCCGCCGGTCTTCTCGCTGTCCTTGTAGAGGTTGTTGATTTCCTTCTTGTTGATCGCGGCGACCGTCATCACCATGATCTGGATCGCCGCGCTCGCCGCGAAGTGGCGCACCTGGCCGAGCTTCGCGGAGTCGTACAGGAAGTAGTCGTACGGTACGCCCGCGTACAGCGCGCGGAAGTGATCCTCGGTGATGGAAAGCGTCTTGTGCACGCCTTCCTTGATCGCGATCGACGGCACGACGATCACGAATTTCGTGAAGCCGTAGCGGCGGTTCAGCTCGAAGATCGTGCGCAGGTATACATAGGTCTTGCCGGTGCCGGTTTCCATCTCGACCGTGAAGTCGCGCGAGCCGGGCAGGCCGCCGGACGGCGGCAACCCGCCGCGCAGCTGCACGTCGGCGAGGTTGCGCGCGAGCGCGTCGTCGGTCAGCGACAGCCGGTTGCCGACGCCCTGTTCCGATACCGCGAAGCCCAGCGAACCCTGTGCGGCGGCCGTGGTGCCGGGCGCGGCGTTCGCGAGCACGCTGAAGTCGCCGCGATACGATTCCTGGCCGCGAAACAGGTCGCAGACGGCGTCGATCGCCTCGCGCTGGTAGTCGAGATCCGCTTCGAAATGCAGCCGCATCACAGGCTCCGCACGCGCTTCACGCCGTGCTGTTCGAGCAGCGCGGCGAGATTGAGCTTCGCGACGTCGTCGACGAAGCCGCTGTCGCGGAACAGGCACGTGACGTCGCGCGTCGCGCCGGTCGCGTCGAGCAGGTCGACGATGCCGTCGGCGAGCGGGCCCGCGTCGTCGCGCGCGATGCGCGCGTCGAAGCACGCGACGATCGAGCGGCCGATCAGGTGCACGGCCTTGCCGGCCACCTGGTGATGCTCGACCGGCGTGCACAGGTCGAGGCCGAGCTTCAGCGTCAGCTCGGCGAGCAGGTCGTCCTCGGTGCGGCCGGTCTTCACGTGCTCGACCGAGGCGAACAGCGCATGATCGAAATCGTCGCGACGCGGGTCCCACTCGATCACGTTGGTCGTGTCGAGCCGGTAGACGCGGAAGCCGAGGTCGCCATAGCTTTCCGGATAATCGCGCGCGACCTGCTGCGCGGCGCGGCGCAGGCGCTCCTTCGTGATTTCGGCGAGGGTCGACGGTTTCTTCAGCTTCGCGCAGAAATCGGCCGCGCTCGTCTGCGTCTTGTCGCGGCGGTCGAGCGCCTCGGGCAACTGCACGAGCACGTAGCGGCGCGCGCCGCCGTCGGTCGCGTTCACCTGCATCACCGCGTGGCCGGTCGAGCCGGAGCCCGCGAAGCAGTCGAGCACGATGTCGTCGCCGCGCGTGCACCAGCCGATCACGGCCGCCGCGAAATCGACCGGCTTCGGCTGGTCGAACGGAATGCCGAGCGTCTTCAGCAGCGCGTCGTCGGAGCCCGCGAACGGGAGCACCGACGGCACGTTCTCGTACATGTTCTCGTCGAGGTAGTAGATCCGCTGCGGCTGCGTGGTTTCGTCCGCGCCGAATTCGATCTGGCCGCGCTCGATCAGCGCCTGCATCGTCGCGGGCGGGTTGCGCCAGCCGCGCGCCGGCATCGCGCACGGCTTGCCGGTGGCCGGGTGGATCAGCGGCGTGAAATACTCTTCCGGCGCCTTCTTCTTGTTCGGCCAGGCCATCGACACGAGGCGGTACACGCGGCCGTCCTCCGACAGCCGGTCGTACATCACCTCGCCGCCCGACAGGTTGGTCTGCGCCTTCATCCACGCGCGGTACGCCTTCTGCGCATCCTTCGCGTTGCCGCTGCGGTATACCGCGTCGTGCGCGGCGTCGAGCATGCGCTGCGCGTTGCGCTTCGGGCGCTTGAGCGGCGCCTGTTCGAGCAGCGTTTCGGCGTTGCGCGCGAACAGCACCAGCGATTCGTGCTGGTACGCGACGCCGCGCGCGTCGCCCTTCGGGTTGCGCTTGTCCCACACGGCCACGCCGAGCTCGTTCTCCTCGCCGAAGATCTCGCGCAGCATCAGCACCAGCGCGTGCACCTCGTGCTCGTCGATGTGCACGGCGATCAGCCCTTCGTCGGACAGCAGCGCGTGCGCGAGCTTCAGGCGCGGATACATCATGTTCAGCCAGTCGGTGTGGAACCGGCCGTTCGCCTCGGTGTTCGTGCTGCGCTTCGCGCCGCCCTGGGTCTGGCCGGTCATCGCCAGGTAGTGGCGAATGCTGTCGCTGAAGTCGTCCGGATAGACGAAATCGCTGCCCGTGTTGTAGGGCGGGTCGATATAGACGAGCTTCACCTTGCCCGCATAGCTCTTGTGCAGCAGCTTCATCACGTCGAGGTTGTCGCCCTCGATCACCAGATGGCGCGTGTCGTCCCATGCGACGCTGTCGTCGGGGCAGGGCCGCAGCGTGCCCGTCGACGGCGTCAGCGCGGCCTGGCGCGCGCTGCGCTTGCCGTGCCAGTGGAAGCCGTAGCGCTCGTCGGCGTCGCCGACCGTGCGTTCGCCGATCAGCGCCTTCAGCACGTCGACGTCGACCGACGCGCCGTCCGGGCCTTCGGTCACGAGTTCGGGGAACAGCGCCTTCAGGCGCGCGACGTTGTCGGCCGTGAAATCCGTCGACATCGCCTGCGGGCTCGCCGCATCGAGTTTCTGCATCGTCTTTTCCATCGGAGCCCGGCCGCGCGCGCCAGGACGTCGGGCGCGCTCGCGGCACCGGCGGCAATGGCCGCCCGGGCAAACCCGAAACGCTAGCGAGTCGGTCGGCCGAGGTCAAGCGCCGATGTGGGCCGATCGTGCGCGCATCGGCCGCGATCGCCCGCCGGACGGGCCGCAAGCGGTTTCTGGCCGGTTGTCGCACGGGCCGGCCCGAGGGTGCGGCGCGGCCCCCGGGAACCGGGGAAGAATGGACGAAAAAAGGGCACGGTCGCGTGGACGTGGGCCTGCCGCGACCATGGGGTGAGCGGCAAGCACCTCGCTCCGGCCGGATGGCACGTCGACGGGGCGCCGGCGTTCATTGCGTTCGCGACATGCGACGCCTGCCGGATCGTCACGGCGGGCGCAGGGCGGGGAAGCCTCCTGCTTCTGCTCCCGCTCTCGCTCCCGTTCGCGGGCCGGCGATACCTTCATGGGTGTTCCGTAAAACGGGGCCGAAACCCGGCAAGCGACGGCGACTCGTCGCATTACCGGTCCGGTACGTGATTTATTCAATCAAACTTAGGACAAGTTCGATAAATGCGGAAAAGATAACCGGACAAAGCCGTTATTATCCAATTCAGGTTATATTCGCTGCGGCATTCGGACAGGATAATTATCCGCGCGCCTATCCCGATAACGATCGCGCTTTCATTAAATAAAGGCGGGCATTAAAGTTCAGGCCAACACCCGCTTCGGCTCATGAGTGTTATCGCATGCGGCAACACCCCGTCGACGGGCGTTGCCGTATTTTTCGAAAGACATGATTGAGCCTATGAAAACAGTGACCGTGGCCGTGGCCGACGACCATCCTGTCGTGCTGGAATCGCTTCATCGACTGTTGTGTCTGCATCCGCCGTTTCACCTCATGCACCTCTGCCGTAGCGGCCGCGAACTGATCGCCGCGCTGGCGCAATCTCCCATCGATATTGCGGTAGTCGATTATTCGATGAGCCGCGGCGAGCAGCCGCTCGACGGCCTTCCGCTGCTGCGCAAGCTGCGCGATGTCGCGCCGCGCACGCGGTGCGTGATGTTTACCGCGCACTCGAATCCGAGCGTGTTCGCGGCCGCGCGGAAGCTCGGCGTGGCCGCGATCGTCAGCAAGGACGATCCGGTCGACGAGATCGTCCACGCATGCCGGCGGCTCGGCGCCGGCCGCGCCTGCTACCTGTCGCCGTCGGCCCGGGCGGCCGTCGAGCGTGGCGGGAGCGGCCGGCAAACGGCGCTCACGGCCCGCGAACTCGATGTCGTCCGGCTGTTCGCGGCCGGCCATACGCTGCAGGACATCGCGAAGCAGCTCGGCCGCTCGGTCAGCACCGTGTCGACGCAAAAATACACGGCGATGTGCAAGCTGCAGGCCGATTCGAACATTCACCTGATCCGCTATGCGTACGAAAGCGGCCTGATCTGATTGCGCTGAAGGTGTAACCCGCCGCCGCTCCCTTCATTCCACGCACGCATGCGCGTGAAGCCTCGCGACCGCCGGTGTGCCGGTGTCGCCGGGCCGGATCGGTGTCGTCCGTCGCGTTGCCCGCCGGGCAGCGGCATACCGTGCCATCCCGCGGCGCTAAGCGGGTTCGGGCATGACGATGGCGCCGACGGGCAGTTCGCGTGCCGTGCCTCGCGCGATCTCGATCACGCGGTCCGCGCTGCGGATGGTTTCCGGCCGGTGCGCGATGATGATCCGCGTGACGTTCATCGCGCGTACCGCGTCGTTGATCCGGGATTCGCGCTCGATGTCGAGATGGCTCGTCGCTTCGTCGAGCACCAGGATCGCCGGCTGGCGGTAGAACGCGCGGGCAAGCAGCACGCGCTGGCACTGCCCGCCGGACAGCGACGACCCCATGTCGCCGACGAGACTCCGGTAGCCCATCGGCATCGAGGCGATGTCGTCGTGGATCTGCGCAAGCCGCGCGGCCCGTTCGATGCGTGCGTCGTCGGGCTGCGGGTCGAAGAAGCCGATGTTGTCGGCGATCGAGCCCGCGAACAGGATGTCGTCCTGCATCACGCAGCCGATCCGGTCGCGATACGGGTGCAGGCCCAGCTTGCGGATGTCGATGCCGTCGACTTCCACGCTGCCGTGCTCCGGCGCGAGCAGGCCGAGCAGCAGCTTCGCCATCGTCGTCTTGCCCTGGCCCGACGGGCCGACCAGCGCGACCGATTCGCCGGGCGCGATCGAGAACGAGCAGCCGTCGAGCACCCACGGTTCCGTTTCCGCGTAGCGGAACCGCACGTCGCGCACGTCGATCGCAGGCGGCGTCGCGCAACCAGCCTCCGTCGATTGCGCGACCTTTGCCTCCATGTCGGTTTCGACGTCGGTCAGCACGATGTCGGCGAGACGCTCGCCGTGCAGGCGCAGCATCCTGAAGTCGATCAGCGTGCCGACCAGCCCGGCGCCGCGCGTCATGAACTGGTCGGAAAAACTGACGAACGCGACCAGCATCCCGGCCGAGAACTGCCCGTCGAGCACCTGCTTCGCCGCGAGCCAGACGAGCGCCACGCGCCCCGCACCGGAAATCACGCCCTGCACCGTCGAGAAGCCGATCGACAGCCGCTCGATCGCGACGTGCTTGTTGGTGGTCTCGACGACCGCGTTCGCATACGTGGCGACACGTGCCTCCTGCTTGTTCGCAAGCTTGATCGCCTGCACGCCGCGAATCGATTCGAGCAGGTTCGACTGGGCGCGTGCCGCATGGACGATCTGCTCCTCATTCGCCTGCCGGAACGGCCGGTACGCGATCCAGCGAATCGCGCCGTACGCAGCAAACAGGCCGAGCACCAGCCAGGTGAGCGCCGGGCTGTAGACGAACAGCATCGCGAGCGTCGCGATTGCCATCACGCCGTCGAGCAGCGCGCCGATGAACTGGGTGGTCAGCGTCGTCTGGATCGTGTTGATCGCGCCGAATCGCGACACCACGTCGCCGATGTGGCGCTGCTCGAAATACGCCATCGGCAGCCGGAGCAGGTGCGCGCAGACGTTGGCGGTCCACTGCACGCCGAGCAGGCTCGAGAACCACGTTACCACCCACGCGCGCAACGCCGATACCGCGTTCTGGAACAGCACGACCAGCAGGAAGCCGATGCCGAGCAGCGTCAGCAGGTCCGCATCGGCGGACACCAGCACCTGGTCCATCACCCACTGCATGTAGAACGGCGTGACGATGCCGAACACTTCCAGCGCCGCGGACAGCAGCAGCACCTGCGCGAACGTCGTACGGATGCCTGTCACGCTGCCGACGAGCTTCGCCATCGAGATCGCTTCGCGCGCCTGCGTCCGCTCGAACGACGGCGACGGCATCAGCTCGAGCGCGACCCCGGTGAAGTGTTCGGACACTTCGGCAAGCGGCACGTCGCGGCATCCGCGGGCGGGATCGTGGATGGTGATCCGGTTGCGCAACACGGCTTTCAACACGACGAAGTGATTCATGTCCCAGTGCAGGATGCACGGGCGGCGCAGCTTGCCGAGCTCGTCGAGATCGAGCCGCAACGCGCGCGATGCGAGGCCGAGCCGGTACGCGATCAGCATCACGTCGTTGAGCGTCGCCCCCTTCAGCGACGGGCTGAAGCGCCGGCGCAGGCTGACGAGGTCGAGGTCATGGCCGTAGTGGCTCGCGACCATCCCGACGCACGCGAGGCCGCACTCGGCGGCCTGCGTCTGCAGGATCACCGGCAGGCGGCGGCGCCAGCCGAATTGCAGCGCGTCGATCCATTTCATGATTGGGGGGCTCCGTAACGAATCCGTTGAAGGCGCGCGTCAGGCCGACACGCGGCGGCCGAGCGCATACAGCGGCTCCAGCACCCACTCGATCAACCGGCGCCGGTCGATCAGCACGTCGGCCTCGAGCGCCATCCCGGGCCGCAGCGGCTCGTGCCTGCCGTATGCGACGATGTCCTGGCGATCGAGCGCGACGACGACGCGGTACAGCTGCTCCGGCACGTTGGTGCGCCCGGTCAGATGCGCGACTTCCTGCGGCGACAGCGCGGTACGCGACACCTCGGTCACGCGCCCGAACTGCTGGCCGAATTTCTGGAACGGGTAGGCCTCGTAGCGCAGCACGACGCGCGCGCCGGTGCGCACGAAGCCGATCGCGCGGCTCGGCACCATCAGCTGCGCCTCGAGCGGCGCGCCTTGCGGCAGCAGCGACACGGCCGACTGGCCCGCGTTGACGATCTGCCCGGGTTTCACGAGCAGCGCGGCCACGACGCTGGCCTGCGGCGCGCGCAAGATGACCGCGCGACGCGCCTCGTTCTCGGCGATCGACTGGTCGACATCCGCGAGCTTGCGCTCGATGTCGTTCTGCTGATTGCGGGTGGTGAGCGGCAGCTCGCGCAGTTGCTGGCGGGTCTGGTCGAGCTGCTGCCCGACGTCGAGCCGCTGGCGGGCAAGCTCCTGCAGCCGTGCCTGCGCGTCGAGCAGTACGCCCTCCTGCTGCTCGACCTGGCTGTTCGACGCGTAACCTTGCGCGCGCATCGACTGCAGCTTGTCGAGCTGCCGTTGCGCGAGCTCGGCCTGACGCCGCCGCTGCGTGTTCTGCCGCGCGATCTGCACCAGCTGGTCTTCCAGCGCCGCGGCGCGCGCCCGCAGGCCGCGCTGCGCTTCCGTGCCCAGTTGCGACTGGCCGGCGAGATCGGTTTCCAGGCGCGAACGCTGAAACTTCAACTGCCGCGCGACCGTTTCGCGCGTGCCGCCCAGTTCGGTCGCCACTTCGGCGGAAATCGCCATGAGTTCCCCGCCGGCCGCCACTGCCTGTCCTTCGCGCACGCGCATGCCGATCACGGTGCCGGTGATCGGCGGCGCAACCGTCAGCAGGCCTTTTTCCGGCAACAACTGGCCGGCCACGCGCTCGCGCTTCGTATAGCTGCCGAACACGAAGAACGCGACGACCGCGAGCGTCAGCGCGGCCGCGATCCCGATCGTCAGCCAGCGCCAGGGCGGCGAATACAGGCTCACCGTACCCATCAGCTTGTGCCGGGTCGCATCGAGCGCTTCCTGGCGGAACAGGGAATCGGTCATGAGCGGCTTCCAGCGACGGGGGGCCGGCTGTCGGCGCGGCACGCGATGGCGGCAATGTCGCCGTCGCCGAGTGCGCCAAGCGCTGTGGACAGTCGTAGTCGCGCCCGCAGATAGCGGTAGCGGGCGTCGGCGAGATCGCGGATCGCTTCGAAATAGCGCTGCTGCGCATTCAGCTCGTCGATCTGCGTGCGCAGCCCGACTTCGCGCCCGAGGCGGGTCGACTTCACCTTGCCGTCGGCCGATGCGAGCGCGCGCTCCTGCGCGCGGATCAGCGCGAGGCCGTTGGTGATGCCGAGATAGGCGGCCCGGGCTTGTTCGCGGGCCTTGCGGCGCGCATCCTCGAGCACGTCGCGCGCCTGATCGCGCCGGCGGTAGGCCTCCCGGCTTGCCGACAGCGGGCCGCCGCCGGCGAACAGCGGGATCGTGACCGTCACGCCGATCGTCGACGAGCGCGTTTTCGACGTCGTGCCGAAGATCGTGTCGAGCCCGTTCTCGTTGGCGCCGCGGCTCCAGTTCGTGCCGTAGCTCGCCTGCAGGTTCACGACCGGCAGGTGCGCGCCCGCCGCCGCGACGATGTCGGCCTGCGACTGGTCGAGCTGCTTGCCGGCGATCCGCACGTCGACGTTGTCGCGGGCCGCTTCGTCCATCGCGGCCATGAGGTCGGATGGCGCCGCCTGCCGGGCGCATGACCACGCGATCGGCTCGAGTTCAGCGTCGCTCAGGCCGGTCAGCCGCTGCAGCGTGCCGTTCGCGACCGCCAGATCGGTTTGCGCGCCCACCTTGCGCGCGAGCGCTTCGTCGAGATTCGCGCGCGCCTCGTCGACGTCGGTGCGCGTGCCGTCGCCGAGCCGCAGCGCGGCCTGCGCCTGGTCGAACTGGGTGCGGAACGCCTGCTGCGCGGCTTCGGCCGCCTGCAGTACCTCGCGTCCGTACAGCACGTCGAAATAGGCATTGGCGACATCGTTGATCAGCGCTTGCCAGGCTTTCTCGTACTCGATGTCGGCCTGGTCGGCCAGTGTGCCGCCACGCTTGAAATCGGCGACGCGGGCCACGTCGAACAGCGGCTGGGTAAGGACGGCGGCGGCGCTGTGACGGCGGACCGCCGCCGCATACGACGCGGTGGGCTGGTCCTGCTTCGTGTAGTTGCCGTTGAGCTCCGCGCGCGGCAGCAGGCCGGCGAGACCTTGCCAGCGTTTCTCGCGGCCCGCGAGCTGCGCGTTGCGTGCCGCGCCGATGCCGGCATCGAAGCGCAGTGCCGCGTTTACCGCGTCGAGCAGGTCGGCCGCGTGCGCCGGCCATACGGCGCCAAGCCAGCCGAGAACGGCCACCAGCCGGAGGAATCGTGTTGAGATCATCTGCCTGTACGCGCCGCTGCCTGACGGTCGCGAGAACCGCGGCGAAGTCGCGCCGCAAAGCGGAGATTATTCAGTGGCGGGGAGCGGCACGATATCGCCGTTCGTCCAATTTCGGACGGGTGCCGGCAGGCTTGCGAACGGTGCGATGCGACGGAGCGCCGAGCGGAAATAGCGGCACGCCGGGCAAAGCATCGGCGTGCGCGTTGTTGCACAGGAACGCGCCGAGGTAGTCCGGTCGGAGCGAAACACAATCACCAGCAAACACATCGACAGTTTGACAAGCCTGGACGGGCGCAACCGCGGCACTAGCGTGCCGACGTTGGCGGCGGTCAACGCCTGGCCTGCTTTCGGCAAGCAGCGTCATCCACAAAAAATGGATGTTTTGCTACAGATTCGGCAGTTTACTTAGGACTATTGTTCAAACAAGAGCCTGGAGCATTTGGCTCACCCCTGTAAATATCATCCTTTTCCCTGACCAATCGAAGAATTCATGCGGGATGGTGAGGCGACATTGTTGGAGGTGAATTCACATGATTAATTTTAATATAAAATCCAGTTATTTTATCGACACTTTGGTGGCGCCGTTCACTTTGGAGAGCCAGGCAGAGGCCGTCTCGAGGTTTGTCAGAGAACCTCAAGCGTCACATTTTTCGAGAATTTTCATTGATGGAATTTTATCTAAAAAATTCCTTTTTAATGATTGATGAATCGCAATGGAAAATTGTCTTGGCAGCAGCGTGATTCGCATTATCTCGCGCGGCCCGGCGCTCGTTTCGGCATTTCTGACTTGGGTTCTCACGTACGTTTCCGGCATTGTCGTCTGGGGTGCCCAATTCGTATTCGAACTCCCGTTTGGCCCATCGTCCGGTGCACTACCGGAAATAATGCGGCACGACCTACTGACTCGCCTGCTTGTCGGCTCACTCGTTGCGCCGATAGTGGAAACATTTCTTTTCCAGTGGTTGCCCATTCGGTTGATTCGCCGCGCATTCGGAGCGAGCGTTTGGCCGGCCATTGGTGCCTCAACGCTTGTGTTCGGTGCAACGCACGGCTACAGCGTCCTGTACGTGACAGTTGCCTTATGGGGCGGCCTGATTTTCGCAACAGCGTTCGTGCTGCGTGATTACCCCGGCGGCCGTCCGTTCTTGGTCGTCGCCACCGCCCATGCTGCTCGCAACACGCTGGCGAGTATCGTCATCTGACGATCGAATCAGTTCTGGATCGCTCGGCAGAATCGTCGCCATTTAGCCGGACGAATGCGCCCTGAACCGATACGAGATCGCGATGAACCGGCCGAGGCGGCACCCCGATCTCGTGACGAATCACCTACGCATCACCGCCAGCCGATCAGTACCCGCCCCATCGCGTCGAGCCCCATGTCGAACAGGTGCGACACGAACGGCACGAGGTTCGGAATCATCAGCTGCACGAGCAGCAGCCCGACGAGCATCGTCACGGGAAAGCCGACCTGGAATACGCCGATCTGCGGCGCCGCGCGGTTGAGGATGCCGAGCGCGAGGTTCGCGATCAGCAGCGCAGCGACCACCGGCAGCGCGAGCAGCAGCCCCATCTCGATCACGGTCGCACCGAACCCGGCGAGCGTGCGCCAGCCGGGCGCGTGCAGCAGGTCGGCCGATACCGGCAGCGACTGGAACGACGCGACGAGTGCGGCGAACACCTGCAGGTGGCCGTCCACCGCCAGGAACGCGAGCATCGCGATCGCGTTCAGGAAGCGGCCCATCGCGGGCGTCGCGCCGCTCGTGTGCGGATCGAAGAAGGTCGCGAAGCCGAGCCCCATCGACAGCCCGATGAAGTCGCCCGCCGCCTCGACGGCCGAGAACGCGATCTGCATCGTGAAACCCATCGCGGCGCCGATCAGGAACTGCGTGACGAGGATCCAGATGCCTTGCGCGGAGAACATGGTCACGTCCGGCATCGCGCCGAGCGTCGGCGCGACGACCAGCGCCATGAACGCGGCGAGGCCGATCTTCGCGCGCACCGGCACCGCGGCATGGCCGACGACGGGCGCCGTCGCGACGAGCGCCAGCATCCGCACGAACGGCCACAGGAACGCGGTGAGCCAGCCGTTGAGCTGCGCGTAGGTAACCGAGAACATCGCCGCCGGATCGTGCGAATGCGCGCGGCTCAGCCGGCGCCGAGCGTCGCGACGTGCAGCAGCGTCTGCCGCAGGTAGTCGAGCATCGTCGTCAGCATCCACGGGCCGGCGATCACCAGCGTCGCGGCGACCGCGAGCAGCTTCGGGATGAACGACAGCGTCGCCTCGTTGATCTGCGTCGCGGCCTGGAACAGGCTCACGACGAGGCCGACCGCGAGCGCGACCAGCAGCAACGGGGCGGAGAGCAGCAGGCCGACCATCATCGCCTGGTGCGCAAGGGTCATGACTTGTTCGGGCGTCATCGCGCGTATTCCTCCGCCACTTACGAGAAGCTCTGCGCGAGCGAGCCGATCAGCAGCTGCCAGCCGTCGACCAGCACGAACAGCATCAGCTTGAACGGCAGCGACACGGTGGATGGCGACACCATCATCATCCCCATCGACATCAGCACGCTCGCGACGACCATGTCGATGATCAGGAACGGGATGAACACGGTGAAGCCGATCTGGAAGCCGGTCTTCAGCTCGCTGGTGACGAACGCGGGCACCAGCAGCGACAGCGGCACGTCCTCGGGGCCCTGCATCGGCGCGGCCTTCGAGATCTTCGCGAACAGCGCGAGATCGGTCTCGCGGGTCTGCTTCAGCATGAAGGTCTTGAACGGCGCGACGCCGCGCTGCACGGCCTGCTCCATCGGCATCGAGCCGTCGGAGAACGGCTTGTAGCCGTCGTTGTACGCGCGGTCGAGCACCGGCGACATCACGAAGAAGGTGAGGAACATCGCGAGGCCGACGAGCACCTGGTTCGGCGGCGTCGTCGCGGTGCCGAGCGCCTGGCGCAGCAGCGACAGCACGATGATGATGCGCGTGAAGCTCGTCATCATCAGCAGCATCGCCGGCAGGAACGACAGCATCGTGAGCAGCAGCATCGTCTGCACGCTCAGCGAATACGTGGTGCCGCCGTGCGGGCCCGGGCTCGTGTTGAACGCGGGCAGGCCGTTGGCCTGCGCGAGCGCGAGCGCGGGGGCGAGGCAGAGGATCAGCACGGGCGCGACGCGCGCCGCGCGACGCAGGAATTCGTGTTTCATCGGAATGCGGGTACGGAAAGAGGGCGCGCCGCCATGTCAGCGGTCCTTGTCGCGACCGAGGCGTTTCGCGGCTTCGCCGGCGAGTGCGTCGCGAAATCGCGAGCCGAACGTGCCGGGCAGGCCGCCTTCGGACGGTGCCGCGCCGGCGGGTGCGTCGGCCGGCGCCGAAGCCGTGGCCGCCGCCGAACCGGCCGGCAGCGTATGCAGCAGCCTGACGTTGCCGGGCGCGACGCCGAGCACGAGCCAGGTGTCGCCGATCTCGACGATCGTCGCGCTTTCCTTCGCGCCGACCGCGACGCTCGAGACCACCTTCAGCGGGCCGCCGCGCCGCGCGGGCTGGAAGCCGAAGCGGCGCGCGAGCCACGCGCAGGCGAACACGAGGCCGATCACGACCGCGAGCCCGACGAGCGTCTGCAGCACCGCGCCGATGCCGAGCGACGGCGCGGCCGAACCGACCATCACGCTCGACGCGATCGAGCCGGGGTTGTTCACCGCGTTCATGTCGGCGGCGCCGGCCGGCGCGCAGGCAAGCGACGCGGCGACGGCCGAAGCCGCCGCGCAAGCGACGCGCACGCGGCGGCCGGACATGACTGCTTTCACCGATTCAGCTTCCGGATGCGTTCGGCCGGCGTGATGATGTCGGTCAGGCGGATGCCGAACTTGTCGTTGACGACCACCACTTCGCCCTGGGCGATCAGGCAGCCGTTCACGAGCACGTCCATCGGCTCGCCGGCCATGCCGTCCAGCTCGACCACCGAACCCTGCGCGAGCTGCAGCAGGTTGCGGATCGCGATCTTGGTGCGGCCGAGCTCCACGGTCATCTTGACCGGGATGTCGAGGATCATCTCGATGTCGTTGTGCGTCGAGCTTGCCGCGGCCTTCGACAGCGGCTGGAACACGCCTGCGCCCGTCGCGCCCGCCTGCACCGGCTGATGGTTTTGCTCGGCCAGCGCGGCGGCCCAGTCGTCCAGGCCGGGATCCTCTTCCGCCGCGGCCGGGGTCGGGGCCGCCTGCGCGGCGGCGGCCGAGGCCGCGAGGGCCGCATCGGCCATCGCTTGCGCGTCGTCTTCGGGCGTCTGGTTCAGCTCACTCATATCCACCTTCCTTCATCGAATCGCCCGCGCTGATCATCTTCTGCACGCGCAGCGCATATTGACCATTGAAAATTCCGTAGCCGCATTCCATCACCGGCACGCCGTCGACCTTCGCGGTGATCGTGTCCTCGATCTCCAGCGGCAGCACGTCGCCCGCGCGCAGGTTCAGGATCTTCTCGAAGGTCGACGAGATCTCGGCGAGATTCGCGCTCAGCTCGACCTCGGCGGCCTGCACCTGCTGCGACAGCACCCGCACCCAGCGGCGGTCGACCTCGAGCGCTTCGCCCTGGATCGGCGAACTGAGCACGTCGCGGATCGGCTCGATCATCGAGTAAGGCATGCAGATGTGCAGCGTGCCGCCGGTCGGCCCGAATTCGATCGAGAACTGCGTGACGATGACGATCTCGTTCGGCGTCGCGACGTTCGCGAACTGCGTGTGCATCTCCGAGCGCACGAATTCGAACTGCAGCGGCCGCACGCTCTTCCAGGCGACCGTGTAGTGCTCGAACACGAGGTTCAGCAGCTTGCCGATGATCCGCTGCTCGGTGGCCGTGAAATCGCGGCCTTCGACGCGGGTGTGAAAGCGCCCGTCGCCGCCGAACAGGTTGTCGACGACGAAGAACACGAGGTTCGGGTCGAACACGAACAGCGACGTGCCGCGCAGCGGCTTCACGTGCACCAGGTTCAGGTTCGTCGGGATCGGCAGGTTGCGGGTGAACTCGCTGTACTTCTGCACCTTCACCTGGCTGACGGAAATTTCCGCCGTCCGCCGCATGAAGTTGAAGATGCCGATCCGCAGCAGGCGCGCGAAGCGGTCGTTGATGATCTCGAGGCCGGGCATCCGGCCGCGGACGATCCGCTCCTGCGTCGCAATGTTGTAGGGGCGGACGCCCGACGTGTCGCGCTGCTCGTCGACCGAATCGGATTCGCCCGTGACGCCCTTGAGGAGGGCATCGACCTCCTCCTGGGACATGAACTCCTGGTGACCCATACGCGCTCCTTTCGCGGCCGCGTTACTGGACGACGAACTCGGTGAACAGCACGTCGTCAACCTTCGCGCGCTGGTTGCCCGGCTGCGTCGGCTGCTCGATCAGCTCCCGCAGTTCCTTCGCGAGCGTACGTTTGCCGTCCGGCGTCGCGAGATCCTCGGGATGCTTGTTCGACAGCGCGAGCAGGATCCGGCTGCGGATCTCCGGCATCCGCGCGGTCAGTTGCTCCTGCGCCTTCGGATCGGTGAGCTTCAGCGACAGGCCGACGCGCAGGTAGTGCTGCGCGCCGTCGTCGGACTGCAGGTTCACGGTCAGCGGGTCGAGCGGGAAGAACACCGGCACGGCGAGCGGCGGCGGCGCGGCGGGCGCGCCCGCATGGCCGACGCCTTCCTTGCTCAGGAACACGTACATGCCGCCGGCAGCGGCGGCCGCCGCGCCCAGCGCGATGACGGCGATGAGCGCAATGCGCTTGAACTTGCCGGACGAAGCCGGCTTGTCGGCGGTCGGGTTTGCGGTCGTGGAGGCCATGTGAATGCGTGCGTGATGTCTCGTAGCATGCATTGTTCGGCATCCGGGCCGAGCCCGATGGGCGGAAAAGAGGGGGGAATTGCGGCTATCTCAGCCGATTGTCGGGCGGGCGTCGGCCGGATGCAGGGTAGGGCCGGCGGCGCAGGGCGGTCTGGCCCCGCGCGGCGGGAGGGATCGGGGCGGTCAGGGCAGTCGGGCACGCGCGGCGGGCGGCGGCCGCCCGGCGCGGCCGGTCAGATCGGCAGCAGCGTCAGGAGGGGCGCGATCAGCACCATCGCGACGCCCGCGATCATCATCGTGAGGCTCGACACGACGCCTTCCTCGCTGCCGATCTCGCGCGCCTTCGCGGTGCCCACGCCGTGGGCGGCCGCGCCGAACAGCGCGCCGCGCGCGAGCCGCGTGCGCATCGGCACGAGCGCGAGCACGATCTCGCCGAGCAGCATCCCGATGATGCCGGTCGCGATCACGAACAGCGCGGTGAGGTCCTTCGGCGCGTGGATCTTGTCCGATACGGCGAGCGCGAACGGCGTCGACACCGAGCGCGTCATCAGCGAGCGCTGCAGCTCGGGCGACAGGTGCAGCAGCTTCGCGAGCAGCAGCGACCCGCACACGCCGGCGCCGATCCCGACCGCGACGCCCACCGACAGCGACAGCCAGTGGCGGCGGATCAGGTCCCGATAGTCGTAGATCGGCACCGCGAACGCGATGGTCGCCGGGCCGAGCAGCCACATCAGCCAGCGCGTGTCGCGGAAGTAGACCGAATACGGGATGCCGGTCAGCAGGACGAGCAGCACCAGCACGCCCGGCACGAACACGAGCGGCGAGAACAGCAGCGTTTTCTTGTACGCGTAGAGCCGCTTCGACGCGAAATACAGCACGATCGTCAGCACGAAGCAGCCGAACGAGATCGCGGTGTTCGCATGGTCGGCGAACAGACTGGACAGGGCGGCGAGCATGGTCGGCTCCGGCTCAGTGGGCCGACACGGCGCTCAGGCGCGCGCGGCGGCGCTCGGCGAACACGCGCTGCGCGGCGAGCCGGCGCTCGAGCTTTGCGGCGAGGTCGACCGCGACGGCCACCGCGACCATCACGAACGCGGTGCCGGCCAGCATCACCAGCGCGATGCGCCAGCCGTCCTCGCGGAACAGCCCGCCGTACTGCACGGCCGCGACCGCGGCCGGCACGAAGAACAGCAGCATGTCGGACAGCAGCCAGTTCGCGCCGTCCTTCACCCAGGCGGGCGCGACACGGCCCGAGAACAGCAGCACGAGGAGCACCGCGAGGCCGATCACGCCGGACGGGATCGGCAGCCCGACCTTGCGCACGGCCCAGTCGACCGCCAGCCACAGCGCACCGAGCGCGGCGGATTGCAGCGCGATCCGGCCCGTGCGCGCCATGCTGCCGGAAGCGGCGGGGCGGGCAGCGGCAGTGGTGGTCGGCTTGGTCATGGCGGGCTCCATACAGATATTGCGTCGATGGTGTGAGTATAGGGTTTCCCCTAACCATAAATAAAATGACTTGTCTCTATCCTTGTTATTCCAATTCGGAATTCACTGGTGCGTGTCGCACCAATCTGGGGAGTGATCGATGGAATTGCGCGCGCTGCGGTACTTCGTCGAGGTGGTCCGTCAGCAGAGCTTCACCGCGGCGGCCGACCGGCTGTTCGTGACCCAGCCGACCATCAGCAAGATGGTGAAGGCGCTCGAGGACGAGATCGGCTCGCCGCTGCTGCTGCGCGACGGCCGGCAGATGGTGCTGACCGACGCGGGGCGGATCGTGTTCCAGCGCGGTCAGGACGTGCTCGCCGCGCAGGCGCAACTGCAGTCGGAGCTGAACGATCTCGGCACGCTCGGGCGCGGCGAGCTGACGATCGGCATCCCGCCGCTCGGCGGATCGCTGTTCACGCCGATCATCGCCGCGTACAAGCAGCGCTACCCGAACATCGAGCTGAAGCTGTTCGAGCAGGGCGCGCGGATGATCGAGGCGGCGCTGACGTCGGGCGAGCTGGAGCTCGGCGGGCTGCTGGAGCCGGTCGATCCCGGCACGTTCGAGCGGCTGCCGATGGTGCGCGCGCCGCTGTGGCTGGTCGCCCCGCGCGAGTCGCGCTGGGAGGATCACGCGGCCGTGCCGCTCGCGGATCTCGCGCGCGAGTCGTTCGTGTTCTATGCGGAAAGCCTGGCGCTGCACGACGCGGTGCTCGACGCGTGCCGGCTGGCCGGTTTCACGCCGTCGATCGTCAGCCGCAGCGGCCACTGGGATTTCATGGCCGCGCTCGTGCATGCGGGTGTCGGCATTGCGCTGCTGCCCGAACCGTATTGCCGGCGGCTCGACGCCGGCCAGTTCACCTGCCGGCCGATCGTCGAGCCGGAAATCACGTGGGCGATCGCGCTCGGCTGGCTGAAGAAGGGCTACCTGTCGCACGCGGCGCGCGCGTGGCTGGACGTGGCGCGAGCGACGCTGCCGATCGCGCCCGGCGACGATCTGGCGTTCGGCGGGTTGCGGGCGAGGGAGTGACGCCCGGGCGATGCCCGGTGCAATCAGACGTGCTGGATCGGCCCCGGATAGCGGGCGACGGTATGGTCTCGTGCGCGAGCAGCGCAATGCCTTCCGAGATCGCCTGCGCGACCAGCAGACGGTCAAACGGGTCGCGGCGGATCGACGGCAGTTGTTCGACCGCCAGTGCGTGTGGGCTCGTGATCGGCAATTCCACGTCGCCGACATCGAGGAGATTGCGACGGAACACGTTTGTGTCCACCTGGAAAGCGTCGCGATCCAGTCCACGCTTGATGACGATCTCTCGAAGGCTCGCAACGCCGAAAAGCGGCGGACAGGCGGGATCCTCGGTGAGTGCACTGGCGCGGACGGGCAGCTCGGCCGCACCGGCTGCCGCCCGAAGAAGCAGACGTGTATCGAGCAGCAAGTTCATGCGTCACCCTCGAACAGCTTGCCGATTTCGTCGCTTCCCATGGTGTCGAAATCGTCCGGGACACGGATCTACCCCTTCATGAAGCCGATCCGGATCGGCCGGACGGGATCCGGCGTATCGATCGGGACCACCTTGACGAGCGGCTTGCCGGCTTTCGCGATCACGAACGGCTCGCCGGCATGAACGGCTTCGTCGATCAAACGCGACAGGTTCGTCTTCGCGTCGTGCGTGCTGTAGGTATGCATCGCCCCCTCCAATTGAACCAAGTTCAAGTAATTGGCTTGCTTGGTTCAATCAAGGGGAGCAAGCAAGGCCAGCCCTTCCGCTGTGTGCGGCAGCCGTCAGCCCTGCCGATTTCAATGCCCCATCGCCGGCCCCGCGCCCTTCTTCGGCTTCGTGATCCATACGAGCACCGCGAGCGCGCCGAACATGAACGCCGACAGCAGGAAAAAGTCGTTGGTCGCCATCATGAAGCCCTGCTGCGTGACGATCTGGTTGAGCTGCGCGTTGGCGGTCTGGCCGACGACGCCGAGCTGCGACAGCGCGCCCTGGTAGTCGGTCGTGCTTTGCGCATACACGCTCACCGATTCCGACAGCCGCGCGTGGTGGTAGATCGCGTCGTTCTCCCAGAACGTCGAACTGGCCGCGGTGCCGATCGCGCCCGACAGCGTGCGCAGGAAGTTCGACAGCCCCGACGCGCTCGCAAGCCGCTCGTCGGGGATGCTCGACAGCGTGATGGTCGTCATCGGCACGAAGAAGCACGCGACGCCGATCCCCTGCACGAGCCGCGGCAGGATCACGTGGCTGAACGGCACGTCGAGCGTAAACGTCGAGTTCCAGATTGATACGCCCGCGAACACGCAGAACGCAAAGCTCGCGACCATCCGCAGGTCGAGCCGGTGCATGTTGCGCCCGATCAGCGGCGACAGCACGAGCGCGAGCAGCCCGACCGGCGCGGTCGCCAGGCCGGCCTTGCCGGCGGTGTAGCCCATCACCGTCTGCAGCCACAGCGGGAAGATCACGACCGAGCCGAAGAACGCCATGAAGCCGAACGAGATGATCAGCGCGCCGAGCGCGAAGTTGCGATCCTTGAACAGCGACAGGTCGACCACCGGTTCCTTTTCGGTCGCTTCCCACACCAGCATGAACGCGAGCGACACGACCGCGATCAGCGCGAGCGCGACGATGAACGACGAATTGAACCAGTCGCGGTCCTTGCCGAGGTCGAGCATCATCTGCAGGCACGACACGCCGATCACGAGCAGCGCGAGGCCGACTGCGTCGATCCGCTGCTTCGACGTCTTCGTCTCGCGGCCGCGCAGCAGGAAAAACGCGCAGGTCGCCGAGAACACGCCGATCGGCAGGTTGATGTAGAAGATCCACGGCCACGTGTAGTTGTCGCTGATCCAGCCGCCCAGCAGCGGGCCGAAGATCGGCGCGACGATCACCGTCATCGCCCATAGCCCGAGCGCGAGCCCGCGCTTCGCGGGCGGGTAGCTGCGCATCAGGATCGTCTGCGACAGCGGCACCATCGGCCCCGACACGAGGCCCTGCAGCAGCCGGAATGCGATCAGCGTCTCGAAGTTGTTCGCGAGGCCGCACAGCGCCGACGCGACCGTGAACGCGAGCACCGACAGCGTGAACAGGCGCACCTCGCCGACACGCCGCGCGAGCCAGCCGGTGAGCGGCACCGCGATTGCGGACGCGACCGAGTACGACGAGATCACCCAGGTGCCTTCGCTCGTCGCGACGCCGAGACTGCCGGAGATGGTCGGCACCGCGACGTTCGCGATCGATGTGTCGAGCACCTCCATGAAGGTGCCGAGCGCGAGCCCGACGGTGAGCAGCGCGAGGGCGCCGCCGGACAGCGGCGCGGGTTGGGCGGCGGGGGAGGCCGCGGATGCCGGGGTGGCGGACATCGGAATCTCCTAGACGCGGCGCGCGCGACGCGCCGGCACAACGCACGGGTGTGCGCCGCAGCGCAGCCCGGCCGGGTGGAATGGATAAGGGAAAAAGCGGAGCGCGTGCCCTGTCATCTTCTGCCCAGACAGATAAATAAGCGGACGCTTAACTTGGACATGGGGCCTCCGCGCGCCTCAACGATCCGCTTCGTCCGGCTTCGGACAACCGGCGGTGCCGGGCCCGTTGGCGATGAAGCGCTGCAGCAGGCCGGTCAGCGTCGCGAGTTCGTCGGCCGAGAAACCGTCGAGCTGCGCGTTGAGCGCGGTCGCGATCAGCGACGGCAGCGCACGGGCCGCGTCGGTGCCGCGTTCGGTCAGCGTCAGCTCGATCATCCGGCGATCCTGCTCGCTGCGCGAACGCGCGATCAGCCCCTTGCGTTCGAGCCGGTCGAGCATCCGCGTCATCGAGCCGCTGTCGTACGCCATCTTGCGGGACAGCTCGAACGGCGTACGCGCGTAGCCGCGCGACAGCAGCAGGATCACACCGATCTGTTGCGCGGTGAGGTCGAGCGGCTCGAGCGCACGGTCCATCCGCTCGACGAGCGCCTGCTTGGCCTTCGACAGGTAATAGCCGAGGCTCGTTTCCAGCGCGATGTTCTCGGGATCGTAGAGGCCGCCGGTCATACGATTGCGCGCGCAGCAACAGTGCGTTTCAGATTAAGACGCGCCCAGTATCTTGAAAATTGATTGCTTAGTCAATATTATTTAAGGCAACCAGTTACGACGTGCATGTTGCACTGCCGGAGACTATGTTCTGACCGATTCGCCCGCGCTGGCGGGCACCCGAGGATGTTCGCGATGCTGTTCCTGAAAAATGCCGCCGGCGCGCTGCGCCGCAACCTGACCGATACCGCTCATCATGTGTTTTCCGGGCCGCACCGCGGCTGGAAGATCGCGTTGTACGTGACGATGCTGGTCGTGCCGGGCGGCTCGCTCGCGGCGCTCGGGTTCGCATGGTTCGATCATCGCCGGCAGCGCAACGCGAAGGGCGACGCACGCGGCACGGGCCAGCCGGCGGCAACGGAGCCGTCGTCATGGCCGGCCGCCGCCGACCCCGTCCCGCTGCCCGCCCGCTGCCACTGACACCGCCCAGCCGAGCGGCCGAGGCGGTCCGCCCTGCGTCCGGCCTGCACCCCTTTCGGCGCCGCAAGGCGCCGTAATGCGCGGTAACCCGGCCGGCCGTGCCGGTAACACATTCCTGTCGTCGCGCACCGTACCCTTAGGGCTGCGCAGCTTCCCCGCCGTCAGTTACCATTTGTCCGCCAGCGGCATGACGACCGCATCGCGCAACGCCGCCCGCCGGCCGTTGCGCCCAGACAGGAAAACCACGATGCCGTACGCCTCCTTCCCGCGCGCCGCGCGCCCGCTGAGCGCCGCCGTTGCCGTCGCGACGGCCGTGCTGCTCGCCGGCTGCGCCGTCGGGCCCGACTATCATCGCCCCGACACGTCGATCCCCGCCGCGTTCAAGGAAGCCCCCGCCGGCTGGAAGGTCGCGCAGCCGGCCGACCGGACCGATCGCGGCGCATGGTGGAACGTCTACGACGATCCGCAGCTCGCGTCGCTGATGGACCAGCTCAACACGTCGAACCAGACCGTCGCGCAATACGCGGCCGCGTACCGCCAGGCGCGCGCGCTCGTCACCGAAGCCCGCGCCGCGTATTTCCCGACCGTCGGCTTCACCGGCTCGGGCACGCGCTCGCGCTCCGCGGTGTCGGCGGCGGCTGCGAGCAGCGGCAGCAACGGCGGCCCGATCGGCACGAACTACAGCCTCGGCCTCGACGCATCGTGGGAGCCGGATCTGTGGGGCAAGGTGAGCCGCACCGTCAGCGCGCAGCGGGCGGGCGAAGCCGCCGCCGCCGCCGATCTCGCGAACGCGCGGCTGTCCGCGCAGGCGACGCTCGCGCAGACGTACTACCAGTTGCGCACCGCCGATCTGCTGCAGAAGCTGCTCGACGACACCGTGAAGTCGTACGAGCAGTCGCTGAAACTCACCGAAAACCAGTATGCGCAAGGCGTCGCGGCCCGCGCGGACGTGATCCAGGCGCAAACCCAGCTGCAGAGCGCGCAGGCGTCGGCGATCGACAACGGCGTCGCGCGCGCGCAGTACGAGCATGCGATCGCGACGCTGGTCGGCCAGCCGGCTTCGACGTTCTCGCTGCCGCCGGCGCCGCTCACCGCGGTGCCGCCCGTCACGCCGGTGGACGTGCCGTCGACGCTGCTCGAGCGGCGGCCCGACATCGCGGGCGCCGAACGGCGCGCGGCAGCGGCCAACGAACAGATCGGCGTGGCGATCGCGGCGTTCTTCCCGACGCTCACGCTCTCGGCGAGCGGCGGCTTCCAGAGCTCGGTGTGGTCGCAGCTGTTTACGCTGCCGGCCCGCTTCTGGACGGTCGGCCCGCAGCTCGCCGCGACGCTGTTCGATGCGGGCCTGCGCGCCGCGCAGACCGAAGCGGCGCGCGCGACCTACGACCAGGACGTCGCGACGTACCGGCAGACGGTGCTGTCGGCGTTCCAGGACGTCGAGGACAACCTCGCGTCACAGCGCATCCTCGCGCAGGAGGTCGACGTGCAGCGGCAGGCCGTCGACAGCGCCGAGCACGCGCTCGCGATCGTCACGAACCAGTACAAGGCCGGCACGGTCGCGTACCTGAACGTGCTGACCGCGCAGACCACCGCGTTCACCGCGCAGCAGAAGCTCGCGACGATCGCGGGGCAGCGGATGGTGTCGTCGGTCGGGCTCGTGAAGGCGCTCGGCGGCGGCTGGAACGTGTCGGAGATGGCGCGCGAGAACGGCGGCATGGCTGCGCCGGCGCCCGTGCCGGCTGCCGGTGCGGCCACGCCCGCGGCAGCCGCGCCGCTCGCTCAGAAGTAAGTCGGGAAGGGCGGCGCGCGCGTCAGCGCTGCGCGTCGCCGAAGATCAGCGACACCGCGTTGTTGCCGATCGGGTGGCCGAGCAGGTTCAGCAGCCCCGCGAGGTTCGCCTGCTGCTCGGGCGCCGCATGCGCGGTGCCGCGAAACGCGCCCTCGCCGGGGCCGAAGCTGCCGTGCCCGTCGAGGAACAGCGGGCCCTGCGACGTCGTCAGGTCGAGATCGGCGCCGCCGCCCTTCGCCTGCAGCACCGCGCGGTACGAACCGAGCGGCTTCACGCGCGACACGCGCGAACTCATCGAGTCGATCGTCACCGTCAGCTGGCCGAACGCGTTGTTGCCGAACAGCCGCCAGTCGGTCCAGCCGAGCCGCACGTCGCCCTGCAGGTCGAGCGTGTTGAACGGCGTGCCGAGCCCCGCGAGCAGCGACGCGGGCACGGCCATCGTGCCCGCCGACAGCACCGCGCCGCGCCACGTCGCGTCGAGCGTGACGGCATCGGGCATCGCCTCGGTCTGCCGCATGCGCATCTGCACGCGCCCGATCAGCAGCGGCCAGAACCGCGTGGTCCATTCGACCCGGCCCGGCAGCAGCGTCGCCGCGCTCTGGTCGGCGCCCGGCGCCAGCATCAGCGTGCCCGAGCCGTGCCAAAGCGACCCGTCGGGATCGACGAGATTCACGTGCCCGCCGGTCGCGCGCGCGAACTGCGGCGCGATCCACGCGGCCGGCGCGAGCGCGACGAGCGTCACCGCCGTCGCCAGCCCGCCCGCCAGTGCCCACGGCAATGCGGTGGCGAGCCGCTTCGTCCACGGCCTCATCGGCCGACCGCCACTTGCGTCATCCACTGCGTCATTTCTGCGTCGACGGTTGCATCACGGCCGTCAGGTCGACCTGGCCATCGTCCTTCAGCGCGGTCGCATGCGCCTCGCCGACCTGCACCTTGAATTGCCGGCGCGCATCGTCGAGCCACTGCGTCCACGCCGGGAACGACACGTTCTTCATCTGGATCTGCACACCGTTGCCGACGATCTGCACCTGCGCCCCCTGCAGCCCGTGGTCGGACAGCGACGAGGTCAGGGCGTCCTTCAGCGCCAGGCCGGTCGGCGCGACGCCCTGCGCGGCGGCGGCCAGCGACTTCGCCTCGTTCGCCTGCGCGGTCATCTGCGCAAGCTCGAGACGCATCGTCGGCAGCTCGCGCTGGATCCGCGCGCGGCCTTCCTGCGCGGGCGACCACAGCACCGAGTAGGCGATCGCGATCGCCAGCACAGCGCCGCCCCAGCCGAGCAGCATCTTTTCGCGCGGCGAGCGCTCGCCCCAGAACTGGGTCAGCGTCTGGTTCAGTTGTTCCGTCTTCATGAACGGCTCCGGATGGTCCATTTGCCCGTGTTGCTGTCGACTTCGCCGGACAGTCCGTTGCGCGCGAGGCGCTGCGTGAAATCGGGGTCGACCTTGACCTCCGGCTTGAAGCCGACGTCGAGCCGCCGGTCGTGATAGTCGAGCGACGCGATGCCGTTCAGCGGCAGCGCGCCCATCGAACGCGACAGCCCGCTCGACAGCGCGAGGAAATCGTTCGGCGACAGCTCGCCGGCCGCGAGGCGCAACTGGTCGAGTTGGCGCTGCATCTGCGCGGGCGGATCGAGCACCGTGGTCGTCTTCGGGAACGCGGACAGCAGCGTCTCGGTAATCTGCGCGGACAGCGCATCGCGCTCGCGCGACAGCTTCCACCAGTGCAGGTTCATCCCGATCACCGCGACGCCGAGCGTCACCGCGGCGAGGGCGAGCGGCACGCGCAGGCGCTTCACCGTCGCCCGGTCGAAGCGCCACGGCTGCGACTCGAACTCGAACTGGCACAGGTCGAACGTCTCGGTCAGCGCGCGCCGCGCGAACGCGTCGAATGCCAGCGGCGCGGCGCCCGGCAACAGCGGGCCGTCGGCGCGGCCGACCGATGCCAGCCGCGGTTCCGCGCCCGGTTCGCCGAGTTCGTACAGTTCGACGTCGCCGCCGCCCGCGAGCGCGGCCAGCGTGCCGGCCGCGCGTGACGCCGGCGCCGCGAAGCCTTCGCCGAGCGCGCCGCGCGCGACCGCGAGTTCAAGGCGCGGCGCACCGGCCGCGGCCGGTTGCGCGCCGGCCTCGACGAGCACCTGTTCGACCGCCGCCGCGAGCCCGAGCACGGCCGCCACCGTGGTCGGGCGAACCGGCGCTTCCTCGACGGCCTCCGCGGCGACCGCTGCCGCGTCGGCTTCACTGCCGCCCGCCGCGGCAGCCGCACGTGGCGCCGGCAGGCAGCGGGTCGCGGGCACCGCGCTCAGGTGCCGGTGGCCCGCCGCCGTGAACGCTTCGCAGATCGTGCGGAACCACGCGCGATCGACGACGGCCAGCACGCGGCGCCCGTCGGGCAGCGCGTCCGGATCGAGCGCGATGTGGCAGCCGAGCGGATCCTGGATCAGCTGATCCTCGACGATGTTGGGCAGCGCCTGGCGCAGCTTCGGTCCCTTCAGCGGCGGCACGGCCGCGGCCAGCAGCAGCACGTCGCGCGCGGCGACGATCAGCACCGTCGCATTCGCGCGCGGCAGCAGCGCGAGCGCGGCGCGGCCGGCGCGCTGCACATGGCCGGCCTTGTCGACGAGCGTGAACGGCAGCTCGGGCCACTGCCATTCCTGCAACGGCACGGCGGGCTCGCGCGGCGGCAAAGAAACAATCAACGTGCTCACAAGAGCTCCTCTCCCGAATGGCGTCGTTATAGCTGGTCGCGGATGCGTACGACCCGTGTCGAGTGCGTGGTCGGATCACGATACACGAGCGAGGTGCGGTCGACCTCCGCGCGTTCGTGCTGGATCCGGCCATGCACGATGAAATAGCTCGAATTGACGTCGACGAGGTTCGAATCGATCGTCACGTTCGGCGGCGCGCCGGCCCCGCGCAGCGCGAGCTGCACGTCGCCGACGTTACGGAAAAACACGGTTTCGCGGCGCGACACCAGCGCCTGCGCGGACGACACGCTCATCCCCGGCACCAGCGCGGCGATCACTTCGGCCGGCGCGGTGTTCATGTTCACGGGCGTCGTGGTCGGCAGCACGGCGACGAACGGGCGCAGCCGCGCGACCATCTCGGGCGTCACGCCATCGACGTCGAGCAGGCTCTCGACGCCGGTCATCATCAGCGGCGCGGGCCCGCGGTCGCCGTCGGTCATGCCGGGGTCGTCCGTGAAGCCGCCGCCGCCCTGCTGATCGGACGCCACCGGCGCGGTGACGGGCGGCGCCGTGCCGCTGCCGGGCAGCGTCGGCATCTGGAAGCGCGTCGCCGAATGCAGCAGGCCCGCGCGCATCTGCAGCGCGATGCGCTTCGCCAGCGCGCCGTCGTAGCCGAGCGTCGTCAGCAGGCGCTGGAACGCCTGCACCTGCATGACGTTCAGCTGCAGCACGCCGGGCGCCGGCGACGCCACGAGGTTGCGCAGATTGAACTTCGCCTGCGCATCCTCGATCGAGCCGGAGATGTAGGTGTCTTCGCCGCTCGTGTCGTTCGGCGCGCCGATCCGGCCGAGGAAGTCGGACAGCTTCGTCTTCGCGATCGGCACGCCCCAGATGCCGCCGAGATAGGTGATGCCGGGCGCCGTGTCGCCTTCGGAGCGCAGGATCATCCGCGTCCAGTCGAGCGCGCCGCGCGCGATCCACTGCGCCTGCGCGATCACGCGCTGGTTCTCGATGCGGCGGATCTGCACCTGCTGGCGCCACAGCATCCCCGAGACCAGGATCGCCGACAGCGCGACGACGAGCAGCGCGGTGATGATCGCCGCGCCGCGCTGGCGACCGCGCGCCGGCGCGCGCACGGCGGCACGGCGCACAAGCAATGAGCGGTGAGGGCGGGCGCGCATCGTCATTCCCCGACGAGGAAGATGCGCGTGACCGGCACGCGCAGCGACGTCGCGCCGATGCTGACCTGCAGCCCCGTCACCGCGCGCGCCGGCGGTGCATTGCCGAGCTGCGGCACCTTGAGCGCATCGTTGTTCTGCGTGAGCGCGTCGTCGGCCGTCTGCAGGTTGGTGGTCCAGCCCACGCGCGGCACGTACAGCTTCGCGTCGATCGCGCCGACGCCGCGCATCAGCGCGACCCAGCTCCAGCCGTCGACGCTGCTGTCCTTCAGCACGCCGCGCAGTCGGTTCGCGTCGTCGATCGGCGGCGACGCGTAGCGCACGACGCGCCCGTCGGCGATCCGGTAGCGGACCACCTGCAGCCGCGGTGCGGCGCCTGGCACCTCGAGTTCGCGAACGATCTGCAGCGTATTGCCGGCGACGCCGATCGCCGGCTGGCCAGCCTCGTCGTCGGTGGCGGCCAGCCGCGCGTCGATGCGCATCTGGTCGAACATCTGCGCGAAGACGCGCTCGTCCTCCATCGCGGCGGCGACCTTGTCGCGGCCGCGCATGATCTGGTCGAGCCCGCGCCACGCGAGGATCGCGACCACCGCGAGGATCGCGATCGCGATCATCAGCTCGATCAGCGTGAAGCCGCGGGCGGGGCGGGCGGACGCGCGTCGCATCGGCGCGTCAGAGCGGACGGCTGGTTTCATTCGCGACCACCGTCACCATCTGCGCGAGGACGCCGGCATGCCCGGGCATGCTCACCGAGATCCGGACGCGCCGGAACACCGGATTGGGCGTCGTGCTCACGCGTTGCGTGCAGACGAGCTGCACGTTGCCTTGCGAACAGTCGAAGCTCTGCTCGCCGATTTCCGGCCACGCATGGGTGAGCCGCATCTGCGCGAGCGCGTTGTCGGCGCTCCAGCCGGCGAGCAGCCGGTGATGGAGGTCGGCCGAGTTGGTCGCCATCGTGCCGACCGCGCGGATCGACGCGGCAAGCGCGACCGCGATGATCGCAAGCGCGACCAGCACCTCGATCATCGTGAAGCCGCGCGCCCCGATCCGGACGGCCGCGGGCGGGGCGCCGGCGCAAGCGCGCGCGGAATGCACGCCCGGAAACCTGGCGCGCGATGAGGAAACCGGCAGGGGCAGGCGACGACGCATCGTCATTGCACCTCGTAGCGGCCGTTGCCGGTGCCGACGATCGTTGCGTTGCCGACGGCCGAATGCAGCGTCACGCGCACCGGCGTGTCGATGCTCTCAGTGCCGAACACGACGCGGGTCGCACGCGTGTCGGAACCCGGGTAGTCGATCTCGGCGCCCGTTACGCCGCCGTCCCAGTCGCGCGGGCGCAGCAGGTCGTCGCGCAGCGTGCGCCAGCCGTCGGGCGAGCTCACGTCGAAACGGAAGCCGTGCGCGGTCGGCTGCCACGCGATCGGCCGCGCGCGCACCTGCGCTTCGTCGCCGGCGGTCTCGAACAGCAGCGCGACGCGCTGCGCTTCCTCGCGCAGGTCGGTGCGCGGATTGCGCGTCAGCGACAGCGACGCGAGCGACACGAGCAGCCCCGCGATCACGAGCACGACCAGCATCTCGAGCAGCGTGAAGCCACGCACGCGGCCGGGCCGCGCGCCGTGCTTCAGCGGCCCGACGCCGGCGCGCGCCGGCACGGACGAAGCCGCGCCGCGACGCACACGGCAATCGCGGCCGCAGCGGGAGGTCGTGCGAATGGCGAGCATGAAGAGCGGGGAGGACGTGCCGGGCCGGTCAGCGAGGGCTTATTGCCACGAGCCGATGTCGGCATCGTTGCCTTCGCCGCCCTCCTTGCCGTCGGCGCCGTAGCTGAACACGTCGATTTCGCCGTGCACGCCCGGGTTCAGGTACTTGTACGTGTTGCCCCACGGATCGTTCGGCAGGCGTTCGAGATAGCCGCCGTCCTTCCAGTTGTTCGGGATCGGATCGGTGGACGGCTTCTGGATCAGCGCGTTCAGGCCCTGCTCCTGGGTCGGATAGCGGCCGTTGTCGAGACGGTACAGCTTGAGCGCCTGCATGATCGTGCCGATGTCCTGCTTCGCGGCGATGCGGCGCGCCTCGTCCGGGCGGCTCATGATCTTCGGCACGATCAGCGCCGCCAGGATCCCGAGGATCGCGACCACCACCATGATCTCGATCAGCGTGAAACCGCGCTGACGACGCACGGCCGCGTTGCGGCGAGTGATCCACGTTTGCATGACTGACTACCTCTTTCCAAAAAATGTCGTTGGTTGAGTGACACGCCCGGCGCGCCGGAACGGTTTGCCTGACGGCAAGCTTCCGGACCCGCGGGCGCGGAGCACGCATTGTAAGGCGCGCTTTGCCGAGGGCTTTCACCCAACGCAAATTTCACATACATCCGTACAATAGCGCGCATGAACGCGCTCTCGATCCGGATCCTCTCCCTAGCCCTCTTCGCGGGTTTGTGCGCGACGGCCACCTATTGGGTCGTCACGCTGTCGGCCCGCGAAGCGCCGCTGCCCGCCGCCGCCGCGCGGCTGCCGATCCGCACCGAAGACGCCGCGGCGCTCTTCGGCGGTCAGCTCGACAAGAATCCCGTGCAGGACATCCACCTGTTCGGGATTCTCGCGCTCGACCGCGGCGCCGCCGCGATCATCGGCATCGGCGGCGAACCGCCGCGCGCCGTGTCGCTCGGCGCGGAGGTCGCGCCCGGCGCGAAGCTCGCCGAAGTCCGCCCCCGCTCGATCGTCGTCGACCGCAACGGCGCCCGCGCCGAAATCCAGCTGCCGGCGAACACGCCGTCTCCGGCGATCTACATGCGCTGAACGGTCACGGCCCGCCGATCGTCGGGCCGTTACTGCACCATGTTGTTCAGCTCGATGATCGGCAGCATCACGGCCAGCACGATCACGAGCACGATGCCGCCCATCGCCAGGATGAGCAGCGGCTCCAGCAGGCTCGTCAGGAACATCGTGCGCCGCTCGAGCTCGCGCGCCTCACCTTCCGCCGCACGGTCCAGCATCGTCGTCACGTCGCCCGTCGCCTCGCCCGAACGGATCAGGTGCACGAGCACCGGCGGAAACGTCTTCACGTTGTTCAGCGCGCGCGACAGCGCGGAGCCTTCGCGCACGCGCACGATCGCATCGTCGATGTTCGCGCGCATCGCGCGGTTCGACAGCGTTTCGCCGGCCGCCTGCAGCGCGCGCAGGATCGGCACGCCGGCCGCGGTGAGGATGCCGAGCGTGCTCGCGAAACGCACCGTGTTGTAGCCGCGCACGAGCTTGCCCGCGAGCGGCGCGGTCAGCACCCAGCGGTCGAACGCGAGCCTGGGCCCGTCGCGCGACAGCGTCGCCTTCACGAACCACACGACGAGCACGGTCGCGATCAGGATCGCCCACCACCAGTGCCGCACGAAATCCGACAGCGCCATCATCACGATCGTCAGCACCGGCAGTTGCTGCTTCGTGCTCGCAAACACGTTGACGACCTGCGGCACGACGTAGCTCAGCAGGAACGTGACGATGCCGAACGCGATCAGCGTGACGATCCCGGGATACGTGAACGCGAGCAGGATCTTCTGCTTCAGCGCGTTGCTCTGCTCGATGTAGTCGGCGAGGCGCGACAGCACGATGCCGAGCTTGCCGGTGTGCTCGCCCGCCGCGACGAGCGCGCGGTAGATCTCCGGGAAATCGCGCGGATGCTGGCCCAGCGCATTCGCGAGCGAATGGCCGCCGAGCACCTCGGCGCGGATCGCGGCCATCAGCTCGCGGATGTAGTCGCGCTCGGCTTGCTCGGTCAGCACGCCGAGCGCCTCGTCGAGCGGCAGCCCCGCGATCAGCAGGCTGGCGAGCTGGCGCGTGAGGATCGCCTGTTCGCGCTGCGACAGCTTGCGGCCGAACGCGAGCCGCTGCGACCGGGCGCCGCGCGTCGCGCTGGCGGCCGGCTCGACGACGAGCGGCGTGAGGCCTTGCGTGCGCAGCTGCCCGCGCGCGGCGCGCGCGCTGTCGGCATCGATGACGCCTTTCTGCGCGCGTCCCGCCGAATCGATTGCTTCGAAACGGAATGCCGGCATCGCGCTATGCGCCTCCCGTCACGCGCAGCACTTCCTCGAGCGACGTCGCGCCGGACGCGAGCCAGCGCTCGGCGTCGTCGCGCAGCGTGCGCATCCCCGCCGCGCGGCCTGCCGCCAGGATTTCCGCGTCGGCCGCATTGCGATGGATCAGCGTGCGGATCGACTCGTCGACCAGCAGCAGTTCGTATACGCCGCGCCGGCCCGCATAGCCCGAATGCCCGCACTTGTCGCAGCCCACCGGATGCCACACGGTATGGCCTTCTTCGTGGCGCTCTTCCTTGCAGACGGGGCAGAGCTGGCGCACGAGGCGCTGCGCGAGCACGCCGAGCAGCGACGACGCGAGCAGGTAGGGCTCGACGCCCATGTCGGTCAGGCGCGTGACGGCCGAGGCCGCATCGTTCGTGTGCAGCGTCGCAAGCACGAGGTGGCCCGTCAGCGACGCCTGCACCGCGATCTGCGCGGTTTCGAGGTCGCGGATTTCGCCGATCATGATCACGTCCGGATCCTGGCGCAGGATCGAGCGCAGCGCCCGGGCGAAGGTCATCCCGATCCGCTCGTTCACTTGCGTCTGGCCGATGCCGCCGAGATCGTATTCGATCGGATCCTCGACGGTCATGATGTTGGTCGTCGCGGTTTCGAGCCGCGACATCGACGCATACAGCGTCGTCGTCTTGCCCGAGCCCGTCGGGCCCGTGACGAGCACGATGCCGTGCGGGCGCGCGATCAGCTTGTCGAACTGCACGAGCGTGTCGCGTCCCATCCCGAGCGCTTCGAGGTTCAGGCGCTGCGCGTCCTTCTCGAGCAGACGCAGCACCGCGCGCTCGCCGTGCCCGGTCGGCAGCGTCGACACCCGCACGTCGACCGGCCGGCCGCCGACGCGCAGCGTGATGCGGCCGTCCTGCGGCAGGCGTTTCTCCGCGATGTCGAGCTGCGCCATGATCTTGATCCGCGAGATCAGCGCGCCGTGCAGCGCCTTCTTCGGCCGCACGACGTCGCGCAGCGTGCCGTCGACGCGAAAGCGCACGACCGACGCATTCTCGAACGGCTCGATGTGGATATCCGACGCCTGTTCGCGCGCCGCTTGCGTGAGCAGCGCGTTGATCATCCGGATGATCGGCGCGTCGTCTTCCGATTCGAGCAGATCCTCTACTTCGGGGATGTCCTGCATCAGCCGCGACAGGTCGACTTCGCCTTCGACCTCGCCGACCACCTGCGCGGCGCTGCCGTCCTGGCGGGCGTACGCATGGTTGATCGCCTGCGCGAGCTCGTCGGCCGGCACGCGATGCACGGAGATCGAGCCGAAGTTGCGGGCGATCTCCGCCAGCGCGGCATCGCTCGTGCGCTCGCTGATCCACACCTCGAGCGTATCGTCGAGCTGGTGCGCGATCAGCACCTGGCCGCTCTTCGCGAAGCCGTACGGCAACAGGCGCGCGGCGAGCGGCGACGGCGGCTGCCGTTCGCCCGGTGCGCCGTCGTGGGCGGAAGAGGCGAGCACGTCGCTCACTGCGACGCTCCCGGCGCGCTCGTCAGCGGCTGTTGCGGCACCGACTGCAGCGGCACGCTCTGCGGCTGCGCCGGCGCAGGCGCCGGAGCGGCCGGCGGCGTGGCCTGACGCTGCATCTGCTGGCGGCGCATCTTGTCGAGATCGAACAGGTTGCCGGCCGGCGTACCGCCCTGGCTCGGGCCCAGCGGCATCGGCGGGACGACCGGATCGTCCTTGTCGCGGATCACGTTGTTGTCCGACTTGTACGCGCCCGTGACGCCCTGGATGTAGTCGTAGCGGTTCGCGGTGACTTCCTGCGCGGTGCCGCGGTCGGTGATGATCACCGGGCGCAGGAACACCATCAGGTTGGTTTTCTGGCGCTGCTTCGATTCCGAGCGGAACAGCTGGCCGATCCACGGAATGTCGCCGAGCAGCGGCACCTTGCTGTTCGACACCTGGTAGTTGTCCTGCATCAGGCCGCCAAGCACGATGATCTCGCCGTTGTCCGCGAGGATCGTCGACTGGATCGAGCGCTTGGTGAAGGTCGGGCCGGTCTGCGCGCTCGTCGTGCTTGCGACGACCGCCGAATCCTCGGTATAGAGCTGCAGCTTCAGGATCCCGCCGTCGGTGATCTGCGGCTTCACGTGCAGCGTCAGGCCGACGTCGCGGCGGTCGTAGGTGTTGAACGCGTTGTTCGTGGTGCCGCTCGTCAGGTTCGAGTACGAGCCGGTCGCGATCGGCACGTTCTGGCCGACGACGATCTTCGCTTCCTCGTTGTCGAGCGTGATCAGGTTCGGCGTCGACAGCACGTTCGCGTCGGTCACGCCCGAGAAGTACTGCAGCAACGCGCCGAGCCCCTGCACGCCGAACATGTTGTGCAGCCAGCCGATGTTGAGGCCCTGGTTCAGGTTCGCGATATTGCTGGCCAGCCCGACAGTGGTGGCCGTGCCGCCCGTCGTCAGGTTGATGATGCTGTTGCCCGCCACGGAGCCGGCCGTGGCCGCCAGGTTCGTGCCGCCGAGGAACTGGCCGCTCGCCACCTGCCACTGGATGCCGAGGTTGCCCTGGGTCGTCGAGTTCAGCTCGACGATCAGCGCCTCGATATAGACCTGCGCGCGCCGCGCGTCGAGCTGGTCGATCACCGAGCGCAGGTTCCGGTAAACCGGATCGGACGCGGTGACGATCAGCGAGTTGGTCGCCGCATCGGCCTGGATCATTCCGCCGGGCTGGTTGTCGTCGCCCTTGTCCTTGTCGCCGCCGAGCAGGCCGGCGGTGCCGAGCCCGCCACTGCCGGACGTGCCGCCGTAGGAGGACGAGGACGACGAGCCGCCCAGGCCGCCCGACGGCAGCGGCGGGGTGCCGGACGTGCCGGTCGAGAAGTTGCTGCCCGACGACGAGCCGCCGTTCTGGTTGAAGCTGTTCGCGTCGTTGGACGACGCCGACGAGCCGCTGTCGTTGCCGCCCTTGCCGAGCATCCCGCGCAGCGTCTTCGCGAGCTTCACCGCGTCGGCGTTGCGCAGCGTGATGACGTGCATGTTGCCCGGCACCGCGCTCGGCGCGTCGAGCTGCTGCACGAGCCGCTTGGCGGCCGCGAGGCGCGACGCGCTCGACGCGCGCAGCAGCAGCGCGTTGGTCCGCGGGTCGGCCGTGACCGACACCTTCAGCGTCGCGTCGCTGTTGCCGATCGCGCCCGGGTCGAGCATTTTCTGCAGCTGGGCGGCGAGGTCGATCGCGTTCGCGTTGCGCAGCGGAATGACCTGCACCTGCGCGCCCGCGGCGCTGTCGACGCCCGCGATGATCTGCGCGATGCGGCGCACGTTGTCCGCATAGTCGGTCACGACGATCGTGTTGTTCGCCGGATAGGCCGTCACGGTGTTGTTCGGCGAGATCAGCGGCCGCAGCACGGGCAGCAGGTTGTTCGCCGATTCGTTATGCAGTTCGAACACCTGCGTGATCACCTGGTCGCCGCGCGCCTGCGGCGTATTGCCGACGTAGGTCGGCACGCCCTGCAGCTTCGCGTCGGCCTCGGGCACGACCTTCAGCACGCCGTGATCCTGCACGAGCGCAAAGCCCTGCATGCGCAGCGCCGACTGCAGCGTCTTCAGCGCCTGGTCTTCCGGCACCGGCCGTTCGGCCACGAGATTGAGCTGCCCCTTCACGCGAGGGTCGACGATGATGGTCTTGCCGGTTGCGGCGCCGATCGCCTTGGCGACCTGGTCGATATCCGCATTCACGAAGTTGAGCGTGACCTGAGCGTAGGCGGCCTGCGAGGCGATGAGGCCGGCAACGATCAGGGTCGTGGCGACACGCCGCATAACGAAGCGATTTCTTGTCATGGATGAATGGGTCGATGCCGGCTCAGGCCACTTCCGGCGGTAGTGCTGGGATCCAAGTCCGAAAGAGGCGACATTAGCAGTTTTTCATGTCCGAAATATCACATTGATCCGAGGACTGTCTCATATACGACATGTACCCGGTAAACCGTATGCAATCTGTAATATTCGGCACGGCACCCGGTGTGCGTTCATCGTCCCCGTTTCACGATGAACCGACACGGAAATGCGGTATAACCCGGCTGCCGTATTCCTGCCTGTCGCAAGCTGACGGACTGCCGGTATGATACGGGCGGCGCGTTTCTCGTCGCACGAATAACTGCCACGGGTTTTCCCGACCCTCGTGCAATTTCCTATCGATTTCGCACCAATGAACAGACGGTTCGCCTCGATCGCGTTGATTGCCGCCGGCGCCAGTTTCGCCAGCGCGAATGCTCGCGCCGACTGTTTCGACGAGGCCGCCAAATATCAGCAGGTCAATCCGCTGATCCTGCGTGCGATCGCGTGGCAGGAATCGCATAACCGGCCCGACGCGCTGAACAAGAACACGAACGGCTCGGTCGACTACGGGCTGATGCAGATCAATTCGATCCACCTGCCGACGCTGTCGCGCTACGGGATCGGCCGCGACACGCTGATGGAGCCGTGCAAGAACGTCTACATCGCCGCGTGGCATCTCAAGCAGAAGATGAACCGCTACGGCAACACGTGGCAAGCCGTCGGCGCCTATCATTCGGAAACGCCGTCGCTGCGCGACAAGTACGCGCGGCAGATCGCCGGCATCCTGACACAGTGGAAACTGCTGCCGCCCGCGCAATGATGCCGTGCCGCAGCCCGGCCTGATGCCATCCCGGCCGGCGCGCGGCGTTTGATGCACAATGCGGGCTTACGCCGCAATTTCGGCGTCCGCGGGCCGATCGTGCCCTGAAGGGCGCCGCGGCCGCTTTTTCAATTTTTCCGTTGGTGCAAATCGTTATGAATCCGGCAATGAAACAGCCGTTGCCCGTCACCGTGCTGTCCGGCTTTCTCGGCGCCGGCAAGACCACGCTGCTCAACCATGTCCTCGCGAACCGCGCGGGCCTGAAGGTCGCGGTGATCGTCAACGATCTCGCGGCAGTCAACATCGACGCGTCGCTCGTGCGCGACGCGCAGGCGCTGTCGCACGTCGAGGAACGCCTCGTCGAAATGTCGAACGGCTGCATCTGCTGCACGCTGCGCGACGACCTGCTGGTCGAGATTCGCACGCTCGCGGCCGAAGGCCGCTTCGACGCGATCATGATCGAATCGACCGGGATCGCGGAGCCGATGCCGATCGCCGAAACCTTCACGTTCGTCGACGACGACGGCACGTCGCTGTCGAGCATCGCGCGACTCGACACGCTCGTCACCGTGGTCGACGCGTACAACTTCCTGCGCGACTACGGCTCGGACGACGCGCTCGCGACGCGCGGTCTCGCTGCATCGGAAGAGGACGACCGCACGCTCGTCGAGCTGCTGATCGAGCAGATCGAGTTCTGCGACGTGCTGGTGATCAACAAGGCCGACCTCGTGAGCGCCGACGACCTCGCGCGCCTGCGGCACATCCTCGCGCGCCTCAATCCGCGCGCGCACCAGGTCGTGTCGACGTTCGGCGAAGTGCCGCTCGGCGAAGTGCTGAACACCGGCCGTTTCGATTTCGACGAGGCCGCGAATGCGCCGGGCTGGCTCGCGTCGCTCGATCACGATCACACGCATTGCGACGACCCCGACTGCCACGGCGAACATCATGCGCACGTGCACGGCGAAGCCGACGAATTCGGCATCGGCAATTTCGTCTACCGCGCGCGCCGGCCGTTTCACCCGGCACGACTCTGGGCGCTGCTGCACCAGGAGTGGCCGGGCGTGCTGCGCAGCAAGGGCTTTTTCTGGCTCGCGACGCGCAACGACATCGCGGGCTCGCTGTCGCAGGCGGGCGGCGTATGCCGGCATGGCCCGGCGGGTCTCTGGTGGGCCGCGCAGGATCGCGCGGAATGGCCGGACGACGACGAGCTGCTCGCCGAAATTCGCACGGAATGGCAGGGCGATATCGACGATCGCACGGTCGGCGATCGCCGGCAGGAACTCGTGCTGATCGGCATCGCGCTCGACGCCGACGCGTGGCGCGCGAAACTCGACGCCTGCCTGCTGACCGATGCGGAATTCGCACTCGGCGCGGCGCAATGGCAAGCGTTCGACGATCCGTTCCCGGCGTGGGATGTCGATTCGCACGACGACGACGACGATCAGGGCGACACGCAGATCGTGCATGTGTAACGCGTTGTAAAACCAAGCGTTAAATCTTGCAAGAGAGGCTCGGACTGTGGCGAAAATGCCGCGCGCGCCCAACAAAAAACCCGCCGAAAGGCGGGTTTTTCTTGGAACAGGCGCTGGATTAACGCTTGTTGACGGCGTCCTTGAACGCCTTGCCAGCCGTGAACTTCACCGTCTTGGCAGCCGGGATCTTGATGGTTTCGCCGGTCTTCGGGTTGCGGCCCGTACGTGCTGCGCGCTTGCCCGAACCGAAGCTGCCGAAGCCGATCAGCTGAACCGCATCACCCTTCGACACGGCCTTCTTGATCACTTCGAGCAGCGTGTCCAGCGTTTCGCCGGTTTGAGCCTTGCTGGCGCCCGTTTGGGCGGCGACGGCGTCGATCAGTTCCTGTTTGTTCATTAAGGTTCCTTTATCAGGTTAGGTTGACACGAACAGCGCGAACGCGCCGATTATACGTGCGCGAACCGTGCCGTCGAGAGTCAGACTCCGACGACACAGCGCCGAATCCTGGCCCGCGCGACGCGCCCTCCGGTTTGCCGGCGGCCACCCCGCGGTACGGCGTTGCTATGATAGCGCAGCGCAAACCCAATAACGACAAGGGTTTCAAAGATTTTCATCGGTATTTCGCCGAATGAATCACTGATTGCCCGTTTTTTGACCAGCGCCAACCGGACAGGACGCGCAGCGCGGTCCGCCCATGCGCCGCCTCGTTGGCCTTTTCCAGCGACCGGACGGACGGCCCCGCGCAATCCCTTGCCAGGCTTGGCTGCCACGTTTTTTGTTTCGCATGCCAGACAGACTCGTTCCCGCCACGCTTGCATTCCGCGACGACGGCACCCTCATGTCGCCCGAGTACGGCGACATCTATCACAACGTCGCGGGCGCGCTCGCGCAGGCGAACCACGTGTCCGTCGCGGGCAACCGGCTGCCGGCGCGCTGGCAGGGCCGCCGCACGTTCACGATCGTCGAGACGGGGTTCGGCGCGGGCGCCAACTTCCTCGCGACCTGGGCCGCCTGGCGCGAGGATCCCGCGCGCTGCGAGCGACTGCATTTCGTGTCGGTCGAGAAGCATCCGTTCTCGCGCGACGACCTGCGCCGGGCCCTTTCCCATATCGTTGCGAACACAACCATCTCGGCCGAAGCCGCGATGCTTGCCGATGCGTGGCCGACGCTCGTGCCCGGTTTGCACCGGCTCGAATTCGAGGCCGGGCGAGTCGTGCTCACGCTCGCGTTCGGCGATGCGTTGACGATGCTGCCGAAACTCGTCGCAAGCGCCGATGCGTTCTATCTCGACGGTTTCGCGCCGGCGAAGAACCCGGACATCTGGTCGGCCGACGTGTTCCGCGCACTCGGACGCATCGCAGCCGAAGGCGCAACCTTCGCGACGTATTCGAGTTCGGGCGTCGTGAAACAGGCACTCACGGACGCGGGGTTCACGTATCGCAAGGTCGACGGGTTTGCCGGCAAGTTCGCGATGCTCGTCGGCGAATATGCGCCGCGCTGGCGCGCACGCCGGCACGAACCTCCGCGCGCGCTGCCCGTCGCGTCACGCCATGCGATCGTGATCGGCGCGGGCCTCGCCGGCTGCGCGGTCGTCGAACGGCTGGCCGCGCGCGGCTGGGACGTCACGCTGATCGAACGACACGCGCGGATCGCAAGCGATGCGTCGGGCAATCCGGCCGGCGTATTCCATCCGCTGATGACGCGCGACGACAACGTCGCGAGCCGGCTCACGCGCAGCGGCTTCCTGCACGCGCTCGCACGCTGGCGCGCACTCGAACGCGCAGGTCACGCATTCGCGCGCAGCACGCACGGGATGATCCATCTCGCCGAATCGGCCGACGACTTCGCACGGATGCGCGACGCATTCGATGCGTTCGGCGCGCCGGCCGACTATGCGTCGCTGCTCGACACGGATGCCGCCCGTGCGCACCTGAACCTGCCGGTCGCGCATGGCGGCCTGCTGTTTCCGGACGGCGGCGCAATCTGGCCCGCCGGACTCTGCGCGGCGCAGTGCGCGGCGGCCGGCGAGCGCGTGCGCTTGCTCGCGTCCACCGGCGTCGCGCGGCTCGAGCGGCGGGGCGACGCATGGCATGCGCTCGACGAAGCGGGCGGCACGCTGGCCGAAGCGCCCGTCGTCGTGCTGGCGAATGCCGGAGATGCGGCGCGTCTCGCGGGGCTGCGGCACGTCGCGCTGCAACCGGTGCGCGGCCAGCTCACGCTGCTGCCGCCGGGCAGCACGAAGCCGCTCGCGTGTCCGACGATCGGCGACGGCTATGCGGTGCCGCTCGACGACGGCACGCTGCTGATCGGCGCGACGTTCGAACCGGACGACGTCGATCCCGCGATGCGGGCGGCCGGCCACGCCGAAAACCTCGACCGCGTGCGACATCTGCTGCCCGGCCTGATCGGCGACGTACCGGATCTCGACACACTGCGCGGCCGCGTGGCGTTCCGCTGGGTCGTCGGCGATCGGCTGCCGCTGATCGGCCGGCTCGCGGACGAAACGCAGGCCATCGCGAATGCGCGTGCGCTGAGCGGTGCGCAGGCGCGCGACCTGCCGCGCACGCCCGGCCTTTACGGCGCATTCGGGTTCGGCTCGCGCGGCCTCGTGTGGGCCGCGCTCGGCGCCGAGCTGATCGCTTCGCAGCTCGAAGGCGAACCCTGGCCGCTCGAGCGCGAACTCGCCGAAGCCGTCGATCCGGCGCGCTTCCTGATCCGCGCACTGCGTGCACGCCGCGTCGGCCCGACCGATTGACCCCCCGCCATTCTCCTCACAGCTTCCTGATTTCTGTGCGCCAGGTTATCCACGCGATGCTGTGGATAACCGCACGAAATCCGCGCGCACTTCGTGTGTAATCACAGTGGACGTAAACTGGGCAACTCCGCACAGCTGTGAGACACCCCAAAAGTTACTCATCTCAAACTTCTGTGCACGAACAGCCTGTGCAACGGGTTATGGGTTCTCCAACACCTTGATCCGTCAGCGTAAACCGAAGTTATCCACAGAACTGTGCGCCCTTTGTTAACTTCTACTACGTATATATACAGGTAAACCTTTGAAACCAAAGACCTGTGGTGCCGCACAGCGCCGCGAGTCGATTCAATGGGTTCCAGACCGAAAAAGCTGTGGCACAATCGGTTTCCTTCGCGTTCATCCGGCCAGGCGCCGGACATGCTTCAATGGAACGGTCGGCACGATTTCGAATCTGAATCTTCGAGACTGCGCAGGCCGTTCACACACCAGGCCGACAATCCAGATCGGCAACCTGAGCGACTTTCCGTCGAGTGACGGAAAAGGCGGACCCCATGTCCCGCCTCGTCGACCACAGCAATCACGTTCGGGGCGATCCCTGCCGGCACGCATCCATGTCTGACGCTTGATCTCGCGTCGCTGGCGGTCGCTTCCAAAGGAGAAGTCACCACGATGAAGTCGGCGTTCTCATTCCTGCCCAACTGGCCGCTTACGCCGGATGCCGTGTTCTGGGCCGGACTCGCGTTGTTCGCGGCCGGCCTGTGCGGTGAACTGTGCTATCGCGCATGGCGCCTGCCGCGCATCACCGGCTACGCGGTGATCGGTCTCGTCGCCGGTTCGTTCGGATTCGGCGTGATCGATTCCAGCACCGACGAAACCTCGCGGCTGCTGATCAACGTCGCGCTCGGCCTGCTGCTGTTCGAGCTCGGCAGCCGTCTCGACCTGCGCTGGATCCGGCGCAATCCGTGGCTTATCGCGTCGAGCCTCGCGGAGGCCACGCTGACGTTCGTGCTCGTGCTGTTCATGATGCTCGCGCTCGGCGTGTCGGGCATGGTCGCGCTCGTGCTGTCGGCGATCGCGATCGCGACGTCGCCTTCGATGGTGATCCAGCTGAAGACCGAGCTGCGCGCGGAAGGGCAGGTGTCGCAACGCCTCATCACGCTGACCGCGCTCAACAGCGTGTATGCGATCGTGCTGACCAAGCTCGTGACGAGCTGGCTCCACCAGGAAGCCTACGGCAACGTCTTCGCGACGGTCCTGCAGCCGCTCTACCTGCTCGCCGGTTCGCTCATCGTCGCGTATGTCGTCGCGCGTTCGTGCAATTACCTGTTTCGCCACATGACGTCGACGATGCGCGACGAGCATTCGTTCGTCGCGCTGTTCGGGCTCGTGATGCTCGCGATCGCGGTGGCCCAGGCGCTGAAGCTGTCGACGCTGCTCACGCTGCTGCTCGCCGGCATCATCGTGAAGAACCTCGAGGCGCGCCCGCAACTGTGGCCCGAGCATTTCGGCACGGCCGGCTGGCTGCTGACCGTGATCCTGTTCGTGCTGACGCTCACGTCGTTCACGTGGGGCGACATCGCGCTCGGCGGCCTGCTCGCGATCGTGCTGATCGTCACGCGGCTCGTCGCGAAGCTGGCCGGCGTGGTCGCGTTCGCGAAGCCGAGCGGCATCGGGATGAAGCAGGGCGTCGCGCTCGGCATCGCGCTCACGCCGATGTCCGCGCTGTCGTACCTGCTCGTCGACGATACCTACCAGCTCTACCCGAATTTCGACCCGCACCTGCGCGCGATCGTGATGTGCACGATCGTGGTCCTGCAGCTCGTCAGCCCGTTCGTCGTCTACCGCTGCCTGTCGGCGGTCGGCGAACGCAGCGACAGCAACTGATTCCGGAACCTGCCATGGCACTCGAAACCTTCGTCAATTCCGAGCCGTTCACGTTCGGCGTCGAACTGGAGATCCAGGTCGTCAACACGCACAACTACGACCTGACCAAAGCGGCGTCCGACCTGATGCGCCTGATCCAGGGCGAGACCTTCCCGGGCAACATCACGCCTGAAATCACCGAGAGCATGATCGAGCTGTCGACCGGCATCTGCCATTCGCACGAGCAGGCGGTCAGCGAACTGCACGCGATCCGCGACGTGCTCGTGAAGGCGGCCGACCAGCTCAACGTCGGGCTGGCCGGCGGCGGCACGCATGCGTTCCAGCAATGGAGCGACCGGCAGATCTACGATGCGCCGCGCTTTCAGTACATTTCCGAGCTGTACGGCTATCTCGCCAAGCAGTTCACCGTATTCGGCCAGCACGTGCATATCGGCTGCCCCGATCCCGACAGCGCGCTGTTCCTGCTGCACTCGATGTCGCGCTTCATTCCGCACTTCATCGCGCTGTCCGCGTCGTCGCCGTTCGTGCAGAACGTCGACACGGGTTTCCATTCGGCACGGCTGAATTCCGTGTTCGCGTTCCCGCTGTCGGGCCGCGCGCCGTTCGTGCTGACCTGGGACAGCTTCGAGGAGTACTTCACGAAGATGGTGAACACGGGCGTCGTCAACTCGATGAAGGATTTCTACTGGGACATTCGCCCGAAGCCCGGCTACGGGACGATCGAGGTGCGCGTGATGGACACGCCGCTGTCGGTCGACCGTGCGGCCGCGATCGCCTGCTATATCCAGACGCTCGCGCGCTACCTGCTGACCGACCGGCCGCTGAAGCTGTCGGAGGACGACTACCTCGTCTACACGTTCAACCGCTTCGAGGCGTGCCGCTTCGGGCTCGAAGGGACCTGCGTGAATCCTCAGACGGGTGAGCGCCGCACGATCGCCGAAGACATCCTCGACACGCTCGACCGGATCGCGCCGCATGCGGCCGCGCTCGGGTCGCGCGCGGCGCTCGACGAGATCGGCGCGCTCGCGAAGGCGCGCGTGAACGACGCATCGTGGTTGAGAACCGTTTTCAAACAGGAAAAATCGCTGAATGAGACGGTCCGCCAGCAGTGCCTGCGCTGGCGCGAATGAAAAAATGTTTTGCAGATTGCAGGCTCGACCGCGTGTCGATTCACTGAAAGGCGCGCGCCGCGGTTTCAGCCCGAAATCGTTTGCAGGCGTCCTGAAAATCTGTGGATAACCTGATATTCCGCTGCAAAGTCAACGATTTGCGGTCGGGATAACCCGGTGGAGCATTGCGGTCGTCCGGTTGGCCGATCCGAACAGGAAAATGCCGTCGCGTCCGTTTGCGCGGGCGCGCGGCATTGCAGGCACAACGAAAAAAACCGGTTATCCAGTGATTTTCCACAGAGCAAAGGGGATAACTTAGCTGTGCGATTTTCCGCTCTCGCTTAGAATGTCGGCTTTGCGGACACCGGATTGATGAGTGTCTTACCGGTCGCCGCGAACGCGACCGCCGCGTGTGCCTCGCGACGGCCGTGCTGACGCACTCGGAAGAGCGTGTCTGTTTTGAGATAGATTCGATCTCCACACTACGGCCGCTCGGCACTCCGGGCGGCGGCAAAGCGAAAAGACTATGAGCGAAGGCGTTTACGGGAATCAGGCTGCGGGACGTGTGACCCACAGTCTGCTGCGGTTGAGTACGGCCATGCGAAGCGAGGCATGGGATTGGGCGGAAGGCGCCGGCCTCACGCCGACGCAGGGCGAGATTCTCGTGCTGCTGCTGCAGCGCAAGGGCCCGATGCGGCTCGGCGAGATCGCGCGCGAGACGCAGTTGACCGCGGCGACCACGAGCGATGCGGTCAGCACGCTCGAGACGAAGGGGCTCGTCGAGAAGCGCCGTGCGCTGGACGACGGCCGCGCGCTGGCCGTGCGCCTGTCGGCCCGTGGCCGCACGGCCGCGAAGAAGGCGCTGCAATGGCCTGAATTCCTGACGAAAGCGGTCGGCAAGCTCGGCGCGGACGAGCAGGGCGCCCTGTATCGCGCGCTGCTGAAGACGCTGCGCGAACTGCAGGTGGCCGGTGCGACGCCGCCGCAGCGCATGTGCGTGACGTGCGCCCACTTCCAGCCGGGCAAGCTGTCGAAGAAGACCGTGCATCACTGCGCGGCGCTCGACCTCGCGATGTCCGACAGCGATCTGCGTCTCGACTGCTCGGTGCAGGAAGAAGCCGACGCGGCGACGCAGAAGAAGACCTGGAAGATTTTCGCAGGCTGACGTCCGTCGATCGACCGGGAGGCCGATGATGAACGCTGAAGTCGTGGCGATCCGCCACGTGCATTTCGAGGATCTCGGGAGTTTCGAGCAGGTGCTCGGCGAACGGGGCCGACGGGTGCGCTACGTCGATGTCGGATCGTCGCGGGTCGAGGTGCTCGACGTGCTCGAGCCGTCGCTGCTGGTCGTGCTGGGCGGGCCGCTCAGCGTGTACGACGATGCGCAGTATCCGACGATCGCGCCGCTCGCGGCGCTCGTGGGCCGGCGCATCGACGCGGGGCTGCCGATCCTGGGCATCTGCCTCGGTGCGCAGTTCATCGCCCGGGCGCTCGGCGCGCGCGTCTATCCGGCCGCGCAGCACGAACTCGGCTGGGCGCCGCTGACGCTCACCGATGCCGGCCGCGCATCGCCGCTGCGCCATCTCGATGGCGCGGCGACGTCGATGCTGCACTGGCACGGCGATACGTTCGACCTGCCGGGCGGCGCGATCCATCTCGCGTCGACCCCGGCCTGCCGCCACCAGGCATTCGCGTGGGGCCGGCACGTGCTGGCGCTGCAATGCCATCCGGAAATCCGCACCGACCGCTTCGAACCCTGGCTGATCGCGAACGCCGCCGAAATCGCGGCGACGCCCGGTATCGATGCGCGCCAGCTGCGGGCCGATACCGCACGGTACGGCCCCGTACTCGAGGCCGCCGCGCGACGCATGTTCGCGGAATGGCTCGACGGCATCGGACTCTGACGCCGCGGGCGCCGCCACGCGCCGCGCGCGGCTTTTTCCTGTTCTGCCTGGCCGGCCACCGGCCGACCCTGACCATCCGCTTACTGCCAGGCGCGCCGTCTGCACGCTTGCGGCCCGCGTGCTACGCTCGTTCGCTCTTTCCAACCCTGGCGAACGGCTTCCATGACTGCGCTGTTTTCTCCGTTCACGCTACGAGGCGTGACCCTTCCGAACCGGATCGTGATCTCCCCGATGTGCCAGTACTCGGCCGACCGTGGTGAGGCGACCGACTGGCACATGATTCACCTCGGCCATCTCGCGCTGTCCGGGGCGGGGCTGCTCTGCATCGAGGCGACCGCCGTGGAACCCGACGGGCGCATCACGGATCGCGACCTCGGCCTCTGGGACGACGCGACCGAGGCCGCGTTGAAGCCGGTGCTGGCCGCGATCCGCCGGTATTCGCCGGTGCGCGTCGCGATGCAGTTGTCCCACGCGGGGCGCAAGGCGTCGAGCGACGTGCCCTGGCAGGGCGGCCAACTCGTGTCCGTCGCTGACGGCGGCTGGTTGCCGCATGCGCCGTCGGCCGTGCCGCACAAGGACGGCGAGACCCCGCCGCTCGCGCTCGATGCGGCGGGCCTGAACCGGATCCGCGAAGCGTTCGCGGCCGCCGCCAGGCGGGCCGCGCGGCTCGGCATCGACGCCGTCGAAGTGCATGCGGCGCACGGCTACCTGTTGCACCAGTTCCTGTCCCCGCTCGCGAACCACCGCACCGACGAATACGGCGGCTCGCTCGAAAACCGGATGCGCTTTCCGCTCGAGATCTTCGAGATCGTGCGCGCGGCGTTCCCGGACGACCGGCCGGTCGGCGTGCGCGTGTCGGCGACCGACTGGGTCGAGGGCGGCTGGGAGCTCGACGATACGATCGCATTCGCGCACGAATTGAAGCGCCGCGGCTGCGACTGGATCGACGTGTCCTCCGGCGGCGTGTCGCCGCTGCAGAAGATTCCGCTGTCACCCGGCTACCAGGTGCCGTTCGCGCAGGCCGTGAAGCGCGCGGTCGGCATGCCGACGATCGCGGTCGGGCTGATCAGCGATCCCGCGCATGCGAACCGGCTCATCGAGTCCGGCGACGCCGATTTCGTCGCGATGGCGCGCGCGATGCTGTACGACCCGCGCTGGCCGTGGCATGCGGCGGCCGAGCTCGGCGCGCAGGTGACGGCGCCGCCTCAATACTGGCGCTCGCAGCCGCGCGAGCACAAGGCGTTGTTCGGCGACGTCGCGTTCGGCCAGCGCTGAACGCCCGGCGCGCAATATTGCGCATGATGTTGAACGAAGCAATCGTGAACGTGTAGGATGCGGGTGATTCGCCGCATGCCCCGACGCGGCACCGACCGGTGCCGCGTTTTCGTTTTGCGCGACGCCAGGCCGCGATCGCGGCCGTTTTGATTCAAGTCGTCTTCACAAGGATTCGTTCGATGAGTTCACGCAGGATCGCGGTGCGCCGCTCGGGAGTACACGGCAAGGGCGTGTTCGCCGTGGAGCCGATCAAGGCCGGCGAGCGCGTAGTGGAATACAAGGGCGAACGAATCTCGTGGAAGGAAGCGCTGCGCCGCCATCCGCACGACCCGAGCGAGCCGAACCATACGTTCTACTTCGCACTCGACGAAGGCGGCGTGATCGACGGCAAGATCGACGGCAACAGCGCGCGCTGGATCAACCATTCGTGTGCGCCGAACTGCGAAGCCGAGGAGGTCAAGGGCCGCGTGTTCATCCACGCGCTGCGCGACATCGGGACGGACGAGGAGCTGTTCTACGACTACGGCCTCGTGATCGATGCGAAGCTGACCAAGTCGCTCAAGCGCGAATACGCGTGCCATTGCGGTGCGTCGTCGTGCCGCGGCACGCTGCTCGCGACGTCCGGCGAGAGCAAGAAGAAGAAAAAGAAGAAGGACCGGAAGGAAGACAAGCCCGAGTCCCGATCGAAGGACAAGAAAAACAGGAAGTAAGGCAGGCGGCGGCGCGCGATGCGCCGCCGTTGCCGTTTCAGCGCAGGGCAGCCGCGTCGCGCGGCCGTCCTTTCTCCTTCGTGATCCGGCGCGCGGCCTGACCGGCCGGCCGCCGCGAATCGCTCAATGCGTCGACGCGGTGGCCGGCGCCTCGCTGGCCGGCTTCTGCTGCGTGCCTGCCGTCAGCGGCACCCTCACCACGAAGCGGGAACCGCCTTCCGGCGCATCCTCGTACGACACCGTGCCGCCGTGCATCGCGATGATGTCGTGCACGATCGCGAGGCCGAGCCCCGCGCCCGTCTCGACGCCGTTGCCGCTTTGCGCGTCGCCGCGGAAGAAGCGCTTGAACAGGTCGGCCTGCTGGTTGGCGGGAACGCCGGGGCCGTTGTCCTCGACGACGATCTCGGCGGCCGGCTGGCCGTTCTCGAGCGCGCCGCGCGCGACGTTCACCGTGATCCGCGCGCCGTCCGGCCGGGCAAGCGGCACGTATTTCAGCGCATTGTCGAGCAGGTTGGCGATCACCTCGCGCAGCAGCACGGGGTTGCCGCGCACGGTCAGTTTCTCGTCGTCGCCCGGGTCGTCGCTGCGCTGGAAGCCGAGGTCGACATGGAAGGCGAGGGCGCGGGGCACCCATTCGGCGCCCGTCTCGAACGCCATCGCGGCGAGGTCGACGTCGACGAAGCGCGCGGCCTGTTCGCCCGGTTCCGCCCGGGCGAGCGACAGCAACTGGTTCGACAGCCGCACCGCGCGATCGGCGGCCGCGCGCAATTCGCGCACGGCGGTGAAGGTCTGGTGCGGGTCGCGCGCGACGGCCGCCTGCTCGGCGTGCAGCTTCACGGCCGTGAGCGGCGTGCGCAACTGGTGCGCGGCATCGGCGATGAACTTGCGCTGCGCGTCGAGCGCGGTCTTCAGGCGGCCGAGCAGGGCGTTCATCGCGCTCGTCAGCGGCCGGATCTCCAGCGGCACCTCGGTTTCGTCGACCGGCTCCAGCGACATGTGGGTCTGCCGGTTCAGCGAATCGGCCAGATGCGTGAGCGGGCCGAGCTGCTGGTTCACGACTCGCCACACGATGCCCCATCCGGCGAGCAGCAGCAGCAGCAGCGGCATCATGATCGCAACGAGGAATTCGGCCGCGATCCGGTAGCGGTGCCGCACCGGCTGCGCGACTTCGACGACCATCGGCTTGCCGCCGTCGACGTCGTCGACGCGCACCTGCGCGACCCGTACCGCCCGGTTGTCGTACTCGGCCTCGAACACGTACGCGTGATGCATGCGGCGTACGTTGATGCCCTGCAGCGGCAGCTTCGGATCGCCGGCGAGTTCCTGTTCGCCGTCGCTGATCCGGTAGATCAGCGCTTCGGCGGGATCGGAGAACATGGCCTGCGCGAGCGGCGGCACCGTGAACGGCGCGTCGGGGCCGGCGATCTGGATCTGTTTCGAGATGGCGGTCGCGAGATCGGCGAGCGAGCGGTCGATCACGTGCTGCGTGTATTGCCACGCGAGCCAGTAGGCGATCAGGCCACTCATCAGCGCGAGCATCGACAGCGGTGCGGCCAGGCGCCGGAGCAGTGAGCGGCGCAGGCTGGTGGTGACAGCCGGATCAGGAGACATTTCGACGGGCAAATGGATAAGCGCCGCTCACGGGGAGCGGCGCGGTCGTATGCCGGGCAGCGATACGGAGCAGCGCGCCCGCGCCGGCGGCAGACAGCCGCCCGCGCGTGGCGCCGCTCAGACGCTTGCCGTCTGGCGGATTTCCTGCAGCAGGTAGCCGAAACCGCGCACCGTGACGATCTCGACACGGCACTGCTCGAGTTTCTTGCGCACCCGGTGCACGTAGACTTCGATCGCGGTGTCGCCGAGATCGCCGCCGAAGTGCGTGAGGTGATCCTGCAGCTGGGCCTTGCTGACGACGCGGCCATGACGCAGCAGCAGCATCTCGAGCACCGCGAACTCGCGCGGCGACAGTTCGAGCGGCTTGTCGTCGTTGAAGATGCGGCGGTCGACGCCCGACAGGCGGACGCCGCCGAGCGACACTTCCGGACGCGGCATGTCGCTGTGCGGGCCGCTGCGGCGCATCACCGCGCGGATGCGCGCTTCGAGCTCGGCCGGTTCGAACGGCTTGAGCATGTAGTCGTCGGCGCCCGAGTTCAGGCCCTGGATGCGGTCGTTCAGCTCGTCGCGTGCGGTCAGCACGATGACGGGCGTGTGGCGGTTGGTCTGGCGGAAACGCGTGAGCAGCGTCATCCCGTCGATGCCCGGCAGGCCGAGGTCGAGGATCACGAGTTCGTGGCGGTTCTGTGCCAGCGCCTGTTCGGCAAAAATGCCGTCATGCACCATGTCGACGGTGAAGCCAGCCTGCTCGAGGCTGCTCTGGATACCGCGTGCGATGGGGCGGTCGTCTTCGATCAGAAGGAGTCGCATGAAGTTCGCTCAAGTACAATGGGTTGGCGGTTCAGGCACGCGGACAGCACGACGCCGTTTCCACAGGGGCGCCGCAACACCTGACATCAAGCATGGCGGCCAGCGAACGATTAAATCCAATCATGTCCGATATTTCGATCAACGACTTAGAAGCCGCGATCAATTTCTGGCGCGCCCGCTCGCCGTCGAGCGGCGACGAACTCAAACTCTGCGAAGAGGCCAGCGCGCTTTCCAAGCCGTATGCGCTGCTGATTGTACAGCGCCAAAGCGCGCTGCAACTGGAAGGTTTGGACCCCAAGGCACGGAAAGCATACGAGACTTACGTGCGCCTTAAGGATGGCTTGGAAAGCTGAAGGCTTTCGCTAAGTACATCCTAGAAAACGTTCATCGAAATGAAAAGTTGACGCGCCGCGCGTCGAAAGACGCGCGGCGGTAGAGGAACGACTCAGGCGGCCGGTCGCGCGTGCGCGCCGGCACGGTCGATGAACAGGGCCAGTTCGATGTCGCGTTCGGTCAGGCCGTCGGCATCGTGGGTCGACAGTGTGACGTCGACGCGGTTGTACACGTTGAACCATTCCGGATGGTGGTCCATTTCCTGCGCCTTGATCGCAACGCGCGTCATGAAGCCGAACGCTTCGTTGAAATCGGCGAAGCGCAGGCTGCGCTGGATTGCGTCGCGGCCCGGCACGGCCGTCCAGAGCGGCAGGCCTTCGAGCCGGGTCTTGCGTTCTTCTGATGTGAGCTTGTGGATCATCTTGCACCTCTCGTTCGGTAACGGCGCCCGCGCGCGACTGCGCCGCGCGGCGCAGCCGGCACCGGTCATTGTTTCATAGTTGTGGAACGGCCATCCGGGGACGGCCAGCCGGCAGCCGGCCGACGCGCGTTGCCGCGCGGGTGTCACGCGTCGGCGTCGTCGGGCCAGCCTGCTCCCGTGCCGCGGTGCAGCACGCGATCGGTGCCGAGCACCGTGCCGGCCGCGAATTCGGGCAGCGACGCCAGCCGGTCGGCCAGTGCGCGGCCGTCGACGCCGGCGAGCGCGAACAGCTGCGCGAAATCGTCGATCACGAAGTAGGTTTTCTGGAACGTGTCGATCCGGTACTTCGTGCGCATCACGCGTTCGAGGTCGAAGCCGAGCCGGTTCGGCGCCGCGCTTTCGAGGCTGTACAGGCTTTCGCCCTTGCTGGACACGATCCCGGCGCCGTAGATCGACAGCCCGTTGGCGCCGCGCGGGTCGCGGATCAGGCCGAATTCGACCGTGTACCAGTAGAGTCGCGCGAGCCGCGCCAATGCGGCTTCGTCATCCGCGACCGCCAGCGCCGTGCGGCCGTACGCCTGCATGTAGTCGGCGAATACGGGGTCGATCAGCAGCGGGACGTGGCCGAACAGGTCGTGGAAGCAGTCGGGCTCCTGCAGGTAGTCGAGCTGGTCGGGGCGGCGCATCCACCAGGTGACCGGAAAGCGCCGGTTCGCGAGGTGCTCGAAGAACACGCGGTCCGGCACGAGGCCCGGCACCGCGACGATTTCCCAGCCCGTCGCCGGTTCGAGCTGGCGGTTCACGTCGGCGAACGACGGCACGCGATCAGCCGGCAGGTCGATCTTCCCGAGCCCCGCGACGAACGCGTCGCAGGCGCGCCCGCGCAACAGCGCCGACTGGCGTGCATAGAGCTGCTTCCACACCGCGTGATCGACCTGGCCGTAAAGCGCGAGCGGCTGGTCGATGGTGAAATCTGCGCGGGTTTCGAGGCCCGCGTCGAACTGCTCCTGCAGTTTCGCGGTGACGACGGTGGACATGATCAGGCTCTGGATGCTGTGGTTGGGAACCATGCAAGTGTAGAGCGGGTAGGGCGCGGAAAGGGCGCAATATTGGCGCGTATTGGCTTGTTGATGCGATAATCGCGCATCAAATCACGAATCAATGCGGAGAATGCTCATGGTGGAACTCGATCACTTCGATCTCGCGCTGCTGGACGTGCTGCAGCGCTCCGGTCGCGCGACGCATCAGCAGCTCGGCGAGGAGGTGCCGCTGTCGCCGTCGCAGATCGGCCGGCGGCTGCAGCGGCTCGAGGCGGCCGGCGTGATCGAGGGCTACCGTGTGATGCTGCGGCCCGAAAGGCTCGGGCTCGGCGTGACCGCGTTCACGAGCCTGAAGCTCAAGCACCACGGCGATTCGATCATCGAGCAGTTCCAGCAGCAGATCGACGTGCTGCCCGAAGTGCTCGAATGCCACGCGGTGGTGGGCGATGCCGACTACCTGCTGCGGATCGTCGCGCCCGACCTGAATGCGCTGTCGCAGTTCGTGATGAAGAAGCTGATGCGTGTGCCGGGCGTGGACAGCGTGCGCTCGAACATCGTGCTGACGACCTTCAAGCGCAACGGCGCGCTGCCGCTCGCGCATCTGGCGCCCGGCGCCGCCTGACGCGGCGGGCGGACCGGCGCGCGCCCGTTGCCGCAGGGAACCGGCCGCGGCGGCGCGTCCTGCGCCGCCGGGTTCAACGCCGGATCACGCGGATTCGTGCTGCGTGTCGGCGTTCAGCAGGTCGACATACGCGACCGCGACGAGATCGTCCGGCGACACGCCGAGCTTCGCGAACACGTCGTGTGCTTCGGCTTCGCCGCCGGCTTCGTCGTCATCGGGGCCGAGCAGGACTTCCAGTTCGATGAAATCGCCGAGGCCGTCGACGCGGTCGAGGTGGATGCGCGTGCGGCCCGCGAGATACACGTGCCGTTCCTTCGTCACGATCCCGCGCGTGGTCAGCGCGGTGGCGAGCAGCGCATGCATCGCATCGGGGTTCGTCACCGGGCTGCGCGTGTAGTACGACGCCTTCGGGCCGTCGCGGTCGTCGCGCTGGTAGAAGATCAGCTCGGCCGGCGTGCCGTCCTCGAAGCGGCGCAGCTTCAGCCGGCCGCGCGGCACGTCGTAGAAGAAATCCTGCTGGCGGTAGAACAGCGGCGCTTCGGTCGCGAGCCTGGCAGCCTGTTCGCGAAGCAAGTCGAATTCACGGGCGCGGGCTTTGATCTCGATGTTGCGGGCCATGCGGGTCTCCTTCGATCGGGGTCTCGCGGTGTGCGAACGCACAATCTAGCAAAAACGCGGGGATGGTGGCGTGACGGCGGGCCGGGGGCGCGGCGAGATGACGCGCGCGGGCCCGGCCGGCCATCATCAGCATCGCTCATATCGCCCACTGGGTTTCGATCAGCCGCAGCGCGGCCGCGATCGCCGGTTCGTCGCGCCGCTCGGCGAGCGTGACGAACGTCAGCTCGGTCGGCACCGTCACGTGCTCGACGATCGTCAGCGCATGCGCGTGCGCTTCGGCCAGCGCGATCGCGTCGCGCGCGAGCGTCAGCCCGATGCCCGATTTGACGAGATCGAGCATCGACTGCTCCTGGTCGACCTCGGCCACCTTCACCGGCTGCGCGCCGGCGTTCGCGAAGCGCCGCGACAACAGCCGGTGGTGCGCGGACGCCGGCGGCGTCCAGATCCACGGCAGCGCCGCGAGCGCCCGCCAGTCGTGCGCGCGATGCACGCGCTCCTTCCAGCCGGCCGGCGCGAGCACGCGATACTGGAAATGCGTGAGGGTGACGGTCTGGAACTGCGCGCCGTCGAGCGGATCGTGTTCGCCCGGCCGGCCGATGTAGTAGCCGACGTCGAGCGTCTGCGCGCGCACCTGTTCGATCACCCAGCCCGACATCCCGTGCCGCAGCGCCGTCTCGATCTGCGGATGGGTCTCGACGAGCGCGCGCAGGAAGCCGCCGAGCCGCAGGAAGCCGGGATCCAGGATCGTGCCGATCCGCAGCCGGCCGCGCACCTCGTGCCGCAGCGCAGCAGCGGCGCGCTGCACGTCGGCGGCCGCGGCGAGCGCGCGCTCCGCATGCGGCAGCAGCGTCTGGCCGTCGCGCGTGAGCGCGAGCCCGCGCGACGTGCGGGTGAACAGCGCCACGCCCAGGGTTTCCTGCAGATGCTTGATCTGCAGGCTGACGGCCGGCTGCGTCAGGTGCAATTGCGCTGCGGCGCGCGTCAGGTTGCCTTCGCGCGCGACCGTCGCGAACGCTCGGAGCAGGGTGAGATCCATCGTCGTGATATGAGCGCGGCTTATAACGCAGTTCAGCATAACTCATTGGATCGGCGCCCGGCAGCCGGAGTACGCTTCGTCGGGTCGTGGCGTGCGGTGTCGCAAGCGCGGCTCGCGACGCACTATGCTGGAAAGGACGCGTGGTATCGCGCTGTGCGGTGCATAAGGACGAGAGTTGTATCGGATGGGTGTGGGGCTGAAGGGTTGGCTCCAATTCAGGCGTGCAGTGGGGGCGGGGTAGTGCGGAGGTGCTGACGTGGGTTGGCTGCCGTGGGGATGGAGTAGGTGCTGAAGCGCCAGCTTCATCCCGCGACGCCATGCGGCGCGCGTAAGCGCTGAAGCACTAACGCGGATCGACCGCCGTGGGGATGGAGTAGGTGCTGAAGCGCCAGCTTCATCCCGCCACGCCATGCGGCGCGCGTAAGCGCTGAAGCGCCAATGCGGGTCGACCGCCGTGGGGATGGAGTAGGCGCTGAAGCGCCAACTCCATCCAGCCACGCCATGGGACCCGCGTAAGCGCTAAAGCGCTAACGCGGGTCGACAGGAGACACAAAATGACAACAGAACGAACGCTGGAAGTCGAATTCGACTACGTAATCGTCGGCGCAGGCACCGCGGGTTGCGTACTCGCGAACCGCCTGACCGAGGATCCCGACATCCGCGTGCTGCTGCTGGAGGCAGGCGGCAAGGACGACTATCACTGGATCCATATCCCGGTCGGCTATCTGTATTGCATCGGCAACCCGCGCACCGACTGGCTGTACAAGACGCAGCCCGAAGCAGGGCTCAACGGCCGGGCGCTGTCGTATCCGCGCGGGCGCGTGCTCGGCGGCTGCTCGTCCATCAACGGCATGATCTACATGCGCGGCCAGCGAGAGGATTACGACAGCTGGGCGCAGGAAACCGGCGATGCCGGCTGGTCATGGGACAGCGTACTGCCGATCTTCAAACGCAGCGAGGATCATCACGCCGGCGCAAGCGACGCGCATGGCGCAGGCGGCTTCTGGCGGGTCGAGAAACAGCGGCTGAGCTGGGAAATCCTCGATTCGTTCGCCCAGGCCGCGCAACAAACCGGCATCCCGGCAACCGACGATTTCAACCGCGGCGACAACGCCGGGGTCGGCTATTTCGAAGTCAACCAGAAACGCGGCGTGCGCTGGAATACCTCGAAGGCGTTCCTGCGGCCCGCGATGGCGCGCCCGAACCTGACCGTGATCACCGGCGCGCAGGCCCGGCGCGTGATCTTCGACGGGCGGCGCGCGGCCGGCGTCGAGTATCGCGGCGACGGCACCGACTACGTCGCGCGGGCGCGCTCGGAAGTGCTGCTGACGTCAGGCGCCGTGAATTCGCCGCAACTGCTCGAACTGTCGGGCGTCGGCGACGGCCGGCGGCTGCAGGCGCTCGGCATCGACGTCGTGCAGGATCTGCCGGGCGTCGGCGAAAACCTGCAGGATCACCTGCAGTTGCGCATGGCGTTTCGCGTCGAAGGCGTGCGCACGCTCAACACGCTGTCCGCGCACTGGTGGGGCAAGCTGATGATCGGCGCCGAATATGCGCTGCTGCAGCGCGGGCCGATGTCGATGGCGCCGTCGCAACTCGGCGCGTTCGCGAAATCCGATCCGGACGATCCGGCGCTCACGCGCCCCGATCTCGAATACCACGTGCAGCCGCTGTCGCTCGACCGATTCGGCGAGCCGCTGCACAGCTTCAACGCGTTTACGGCATCCGTGTGCCACCTGCGGCCGACGTCGCGCGGCAGCGTGCACATCGCGAGCGCCGACCCGGGCAGCGCGCCCGTGATCGCGCCGAACTACCTGTCGACCGATCACGATCGCCACGTCGCCGCGAACGCACTGCGCCTCACGCGCCGGATCGCCTCCGCGCCGGCGCTCGCGCGCTATCGCCCCGAGGAAATCCTGCCGGGCGCGCGGTACCGGAGCGAGGCCGAGCTGATGGAGGCGGCCGGCGCCGTCGGCACGACGATCTTCCATCCGGTCGGCACCTGCCGGATGGGGCGCGCCGACGACGACCGCGCGGTGGTCGACAGCCGGCTGCGCGTACGCGGCCTCGCGGGGCTGCGGATCGTCGATGCATCGGTGATGCCGTTCATTACGTCGGGCAACACCAATTCGCCGACGCTGATGATCGCCGAGCGCGCGAGCGACATGATCCGCGCCGATCGCCGCGCGGCACGCGATGCGGCGCCGGTGCGACCGGAGGCAGTGACGGCCCCGTGACGGAACGCCGACATGCGCGCCAGCGGCCCGTCATGATGATGCCCGCTGATTCGCTATGCGAAACAAACATGCGGCCTTCGTATCGACCGTGCCGATGGCATCGGTTCGACGGGCAGGATTGCCGCGGGCCGTGCCTCCGCGCAGCTTTTTCGTTGCGTGCCCGCGGGCCCGCGTGAAGGGGCGAAGGGCGATGACGCACGCGTCGAAAGACAGGGCGAAAAATCGTGCACAGCCGCATGCGGCATGGCGGACAGCCCTATAAGTGCAAATCCCGATGATTGCACTGCACCAACGGCGAGACAATGTGGCGCAGCGTGCATACGCGTCGGCGCGGGAGACCACCCTCGAGGCGTGACACGGCGCCCCGGGGCAGCCCGCTCATCCGCTGACCTGTTTCGCGGCCGCTTGCGCGAATCTTCCCGGTGCTTCGCCTGACTTCGTACGGAAGGGAACATGATTCTCGGCGACACGATTCTCGAAACACGCGGACTGACCAAGGAGTTCAGGGGCTTCACGGCCGTCAACGGCGTGAACCTGCGGGTGCGTCGCGGTGCGATCCATGCGCTGATCGGGCCCAACGGCGCGGGCAAGACGACCTGCTTCAACCTCCTCACCAAGTTCCTGACGCCGACGGCCGGGCAGATCGTCTTCAACGGCATCGACATCACCGACGAGCGGCCCGCGCAGGTCGCGCGGCGCGGCATCATCCGTTCGTTCCAGATCTCGGCCGTGTTCCCGCACCTGACCGCGCTGCAGAACGTGCGCATCGGCCTGCAGCGCGCACTCGGCACCGAATTCCATTTCTGGCGCAGCGAACGCACGCTGAAGCGGCTCGACGATCGCGCGATGGATCTCCTCACGCAGGTCGGTCTCACCGATTTCGCGCACGTGCCGACCGTCGAGCTTGCATACGGCCGCAAGCGCGCGCTGGAGATCGCGACCACGCTCGCGATGGAACCCGAACTGATGCTGCTCGACGAGCCCACGCAGGGGATGGGCCACGAGGACGTCGACCGCGTGACCGCGCTGATCAAGAAGGTCGCGAGCGGCCGCACGATCCTGATGGTCGAGCACAACATGAACGTGATCGCGGGCATCTCCGACACGATCACCGTCCTGCAGCGCGGCGAGGTGCTGGCCGAAGGCTCGTATGCGGAGGTGTCGAAGAATCCGCTCGTCATCGAGGCCTACATGGGCAGCGCCGATGCGGCGCTCGCGGGGGCGCACGCATGAAGCACAGCGAACGGGAGGAACGCGAATTGAGCGGCGTCGAAAGCGGTACGCCCGCGCTGGAGATCACGGGCCTGGAGGCCTGGTACGGAGAATCCCACATATTGCACGGCGTCGACCTGACCGTGCATCGCGGCGAGGTCGTCACGCTGCTCGGCCGCAACGGCGCGGGCCGCACCACGACGCTGCGCGCGATCATGGGCCTCACGGGCCGCCGCAGCGGGTCGATCAAGGTCGCGGGCAACGAAACGATCGGCCTCGCGACGCACCGCATCGCGCATTTCGGCGTCGGCTACTGCCCGGAGGAGCGCGGCATCTTCTCGAGCCTGTCGTGCGAGGAAAACCTGATGCTGCCGCCGCCGATCGGGCCGCGCGAGCACGCGATGTCGCTCGACGAGATCTACGCGATGTTCCCGAACCTCGCGTCGCGCCGGCAGAGCCAGGGCACACGGCTGTCCGGCGGCGAGCAGCAGATGCTCGCGGTCGCGCGGATCCTGCGCACCGGCGCGAACCTGCTGCTGCTCGACGAGATCTCCGAAGGCCTCGCGCCGGTGATCGTGCAGGCGCTCGCGCGGATGATCGTCGCGCTGAAGGCGCGCGGCTACACGATCGTGATGGTCGAACAGAATTTCCGCTTCGCCGCGCCGCTCGCCGACCGCTTCTACGTGATGGAGCACGGCAGCATCGTCGAGCATTTCCAGGCATCCGAACTGGAAGGGAAGATGCCGACGCTGCACGACCTGCTCGGGGTGTGACGCCGCTCCGTATCCCTTGCCGCTAGCCGTGGCGGCCCTCGAATAACCACAACGCATCAGAACAACAGGAGACGTCAATGAAAATGAAGACCCTCGCGCACGCCTGTCTCGCGCTCGCGACCGCCGCGTTTGCCGCCGGCGCCGCGCAGGCCGCGGATACCGTGAAGATCGGTTTCATCACCGACATGTCGGGGCTTTACGCGGACATCGACGGGCAGGGCGGCCTCGAGGCGATCCGCATGGCGGTTGCCGACTTCGGCGGCAAGGTGCTCGGCAAGCCGATCGAGGTCGTCTATGCCGATCACCAGAACAAGGCCGACATCGCGGCGTCGAAGGCGCGTGAATGGATGGATCGCGGCGGGCTCGACCTGCTGGTCGGCGGCACCAACTCGGCCACCGCGCTGTCGATGAACCAGGTCGCGGCCGAGAAGAAGAAGGTCTACATCAACATCGGCGCGGGCGCCGACACACTGACCAACGAGCAGTGCACGCCGTACACCGTGCATTACGCGTACGACACGATGGCGCTCGCGAAGGGCACCGGTTCGGCGGTGGTGAAGCAGGGCGGCAAGACGTGGTTCTTCCTGACCGCCGACTACGCGTTCGGCAAGGCGCTCGAGAAGAACACGTCGGATGTCGTGAAGGCGAACGGCGGCCAGGTGCTCGGCACGGTGCGCCACCCGTTGTCCGCGTCGGATTTCTCGTCGTTCCTGTTGCAGGCGCAGTCGTCGAAGGCGCAGATCCTGGGCCTCGCGAACGCCGGCGGCGATACGATCAACTCGATCAAGGCCGCGAAGGAGTTCGGCATCACGAAGACGATGAAGCTCGCCGCGCTGCTGATGTTCATCGACGACGTGCACAGCCTCGGCCTCGAGACGACGCAGGGCCTCGTGCTGACCGACAGCTGGTACTGGAACCGCGATGCGGCGTCGCGCCAGTGGGCGCAGCGCTACTTCGGCAAGATGAAGAAGATGCCGTCGAGCCTGCAGGCGGCCGATTACTCGTCGGTGACGACCTACCTGAAGGCGGTGCAGGCCGCCGGCACGACCGACTCCGACAAGGTGATGGCCGAGCTGAAGAAGATCCGCATCAACGACTTCTACGCGAAGGGCTACATCCGCACGGACGGCAGCATGATCCACGACATGTACCTGATGGAAGTGAAGAAGCCGTCGGAATCGAAGGAGCCGTGGGACTACTACAAGGTGCTCGCGACGATTCCGGGGGAGCAGGCGTTCGCGACCAAGCAGGAATCGCGCTGCGCGCTGTGGAAGTAAGCGCGGTTTGGCGGCGCGCGAGCGGCGCGCCGTCAGGCGGCAGCGAAGCGCCCGCTGCGCCGCCCGCGTACGCAATGCCATAAGGTTGCATGCGCAACGAAACTCATTCTGACGGCTAAGTCGATGGAAATCTTTGGCATTCCGTTGCCGGCGATGCTGAGCCAGTTGCTGCTCGGGCTCGTCAACGGCTCGTTCTACGCGATCCTGAGCCTCGGGCTCGCGGTGATCTTCGGGCTGCTCAACGTGATCAACTTCGCGCACGGCGCGCTGTTCATGCTGGGTGCGATGCTCGCGTGGATGGGGCTGTCGTATTTCGGGCTGCCTTACTGGGCGATGCTCGTGCTGGCGCCGCTGGTCGTCGGCGCGTTCGGGATCGTGATCGAGCGCTCGATGCTGCGCTGGCTGTACAAGCTCGATCACCTGTACGGGCTGCTGCTGACGTTCGGCCTCACGCTGGTCGTCGAAGGCGTGTTCCGGTCGATCTACGGCTCGTCCGGCCAGCCGTACGACGTGCCGTCGCAGCTTTCCGGCGCGACCAATCTCGGCTTCATGTTCCTGCCGAACTACCGCGCATGGGTGGTGGTGGCGTCGCTCGCGGTATGCCTCGCGACGTGGTTCGTGATCGAAAAGACGCGCCTGGGCGCGTACCTGCGCGCCGGCACCGAGAACCCGAAGCTCGTCGAGGCGTTCGGCGTGAACGTACCGATGATGATCACGCTCACCTACGGCTTCGGCGTCGCGCTCGCCGCGTTCGCGGGCGTGCTGGCCGCGCCGGTGATCCAGGTGTCGCCGCTGATGGGCCAGCCGATGATCATCACCGTGTTCGCGGTGGTCGTGATCGGCGGGATGGGCTCGATCCTCGGCTCGATCGTCACGGGCTTGCTGCTCGGCGTGATCGAGGGCTTCACGCGGGTGTTCTATCCCGAAGCGTCGGCCACCGTCGTGTTCGTGATCATGGCGATCGTGCTGCTGTTCCGCCCGGCGGGCCTCTTCGGCAAGGAAAAATGATGCAGAGAAAAGTGCTCTACGGCGTGCTGCTCGCCGCGCTGCTCGCCGCGCCGTTCATCGGCGCGTATCCGGTGTTCGTGATGAAGGTGCTCGCGTTCGCGCTGTTCGCGGCCGCGTTCAACCTGCTGATCGGCTATACGGGGCTGCTGTCGTTCGGCCATGCGATGTTTCTCGCGACGGCCGGCTATGCGACCGGCTATTCGCTGCAGACGCTCGGTTTCACGCCGGAGCTCGGCGTGCTGGCGGGCACCGTCGCGGCGACGCTGCTCGGGCTCGTGGTCGGGCTGTTCGCGATCCGCCGGCAGGGCATCTACTTCGCGATGATCACGCTCGCGTTCGCGCAGATGGTCTACTTCATCTACCTGCAGGCGCCGTTCACGCACGGCGAGGACGGCCTGCAGGGCGTGCCGCGCGGCCATCTGTTCGGGCTGCTCGACCTGTCGGACGACGTCGCGCTGTACTACGTGGTGCTGGCGGTCGTCGTCGCCGCGTGCGCGTTCATCGTGCGGGTCGTGCATTCGCCGTTCGGCCAGGTGCTCGTCGCGATCAAGGAGAACGAGGCGCGCGCGATCTCGCTCGGCTACGACACCGACCGCTTCAAGCTGCTCGCGTTCATCCTGTCGGCCGGGCTCGCGGGGCTGGCCGGCTCGCTGAAGGTGCTCGTGCTGGGCTTCGAGACGCTCTCGGACGCGTACTGGACGATGTCGGGCCTCGTCGTGCTGATGACGCTCGTCGGCGGGATGGGGACGCTGTTCGGGCCGCTGCTGGGCGCGGCGCTGATCGTCGCGCTGGAAGACCGGCTCGGCGACATCGGCGAATGGCTCGCGTCGACGACGGGCATCGCGTGGTTCCACTCGCTGGGCGAATCGGCGACGATCGTCACGGGGCTGATCTTCATCGCGTGCGTGCTCGCGTTCCGGCGCGGCATCGTCGGCGAAATGGTCGCGCGGATCAAGCCGCTCAGGGCCTCCTGAGTGCGTGCCGCACAGGCCGCCGCGCGTTGATGCGAAGCACCATCCGGCGTGCTCCGGAAGGGTGTCGCAACCGGCTCGACACGGCGCCGCGCGGCTGGCTGGCGCCCCATTTTCGTGCGGCGATGCACCATAGGGGTAAATGCTAAGTTGTCGCGATTTGAAAGGTCCTTTAATCTTCGTCCCAGTTCTGATGCACCGCGAAACGAATTTGCAGGTGGAGAACGAGGAGACAATCGAGGCACAAAGTGCCCGGACCCCAAAGCGCTGTTGGACGGAATCCAACAGCGCTTTTTCATTTTTGTGCACGGATTTTCACCCGTGGTGCATCGACCTGCGCCGTTTCCGTGTTCCGCGCCTGCGTTCGCACCGCGCTTTTGCCTCGCCATTTCCGCGCATCGTCGCACCTCCTGTTTTCCCCTTGTCATATCCGCCCGCAACGGCGTGCACGCGTGCGCCGGCCGTTCGGGCTTACCCGGTTGGCGGGCCCGAAACGCCTCCGTTACACTTGGCTTTCGCCGACCGGGCGGTCGGGAAAATCGGGCGGTAGTTCTCCTAGAAGCAGAATGCAGAAGAGGGAGTACGGTTGGATGAGACGCGCAGGGCGATGGATCAGGGCAGGAAGGGCGGCTGGCGCCGCTCGTTCGTCGTGGGCTGGGCCCGTGGTCCCCGCGGCTTTCCCGGGCCGTCCTGCGGCCCGTATGCGCGCCCGGGCGTCCTTGCCGGTCGTTGCGTCCGCACCCGTATCGGCAATCGCGGCCGGATGTGCGGTCGCATGAGCCACCGGCCAGCCGATCCTGTTCCGCTTGCGGTTCGGGTCGCGCCCGGCCGGATCGGCGGACATGCCGATCATCGTTGTGCGCGCATCGATTGCTCGCGCGCTCCCGCGTTTCTTCGCTTCCTTCATCCTGACGACACCGCCGCTGCACATCGTGGCGGTCGAACGACCGTTTCGGCGGGCCGATCGTGCGCGCGTGCGGGGTGCCGGCCCGGCCCCGTCACGGATGCCGCGTGTCACGGGAAAACGAGCGTAGGCGTGGCAAGTCGAGATAGTTAAATTATTAACTTGTTTGGGGAGCAGGGCGCCGCCCGGGCGACCCCTGGCTTTTCGGGCAGCGTTTGGAGACAACGTAAATGAAAATGAATCGATGGATGGAGGCCGTGCTTGCCGTGGGCCTCGCGTGCGCGGCGGCGACGGCGTCGGCGCAGGTGAAGATCGGCGTGACGCTGTCGGCCACCGGGCCGGCCGCGTCGCTCGGGATTCCGGAGAAGAACACGATCGCGCTGCTGCCGAAGGAGATCGCGGGCAAGAGCGTGCAGTACATCGTGCTCGACGACGCATCCGACACGAGCCGCGCGGTGCAGAACGTGCGCAAGCTGATCGACGAGGATCACGTCGACGCGATCATCGGTTCGTCCGTCACGCCGAACTCGCTCGCGATGCTCGACCCCGTATCGCAGGGCAAGACGCCGACGATCTCGCTCGCGGCGAGCGCGCAGATCATCGCGCCGATGGACGCGAAGCGCGCGTGGATGTTCAAGGTGCCGCAGAACGACCAGCTGATGGCCGATGCGATCGCCGGTTACATGGCGAAGCACGGCGTGAAGACGGTCGGCTTCATCGGCTTCGCCGACGCATACGGCGACAGCTGGTACAACACGTTCAGCGCGGCGGCCGCGAAGAACGGCCTGAAGCTCGTGTCGAACGAGCGCTTCAACCGGACCGACGCGTCGGTGATGGGGCAGGTGCTGAAGCTGATGGGCTCGAATCCCGATGCGGTGCTGATCGCCGGCTCCGGCACGCCGGCGGCGCTGCCGGCCAAGACGCTGAAGGAGCGCGGCTACAAGGGCAAGGTGTACCAGACGCACGGCGTCGCGAACAACGACTTCCTGCGCGTGTGCGGCAAGGATTGCGAAGGCGAGATCCTGCCGGCGGGCCCGGTGCTCGTGACCGATCAGCTGCCCGATTCGAATCCGGTGAAGAAGCCGGCGCTCGGGTACAAGGCCGCATACGAGAAGGCGTACGGCGCAGGTTCGCTGTCGACGTTCGGCGGCCATGCATGGGATGCGGGGCTGCTGCTGCAGCGTGCGATTCCGGACGCCTTGAAGAAGGGCCAGCCGGGCACCGAGGCATTCCGCGAAGCGCTGCGCGCGTCGCTCGAGAGCGTGAAGGACCTGCCGGTGTCGCACGGCGTGATCAACACGACGACGACCGATCACAACGGCTTCGACACGCGTGCGCGCGTGATGGTGCAGATCGTCGACGGCAAGTGGAAGTTGCAGGCCGAGTAAGTCTCACGTGAAACCGGCATGCGCGGCGCAACGGCGCCGTGCGTGCCGTCGGCAGGGCGCGGGCCGACGGGCCGCGCCGGTGCCGCGTGGAACCGCCGGGGCCGGCAGCGGGGCGCCTGCAAGGCGCCGCTCTTGCCGTCCGTGTTCCCCGGCCGTTTCCGTCTCCGTTGCTCCGCAGCATTTTCGATACACGAAACGTATGGATCTCTCGATTGCGGCGATCCTCGCGCAAGACGGCATCACGACCGGCGCCATTTATGCATTGCTGTCGCTGGCGCTCGTACTGGTGTTTTCCGTCACGCGGGTGATCTTCATTCCCCAGGGCGAATTCGTCGCCTACGGTGCGCTGACGCTGGCGGCGTTGCAGGCGCAGAAGTTTCCCTCCACCTGCTGGCTGCTGTTCGTGATGGGCATCGCGTGCTTCCTGCTCGAAGTCGGCGGGCTGATTCGGCATCGCGAACGCCGCCATCAGCTCGGCCGCACGCTTGCGACGCTCGGCAGCCGCTACATCCTGCTGCCGCTCGCGGTATTCGCGATCACGCGCAGCGTTGCCGCCCAGCCGATGCCGATGCTCGCGCAGATCGCGTTGACGCTCGCGATCGTCGTGCCGATGGGGCCGTTCGTCTACCGGCTCGTCTACCAGCCGATCGCCGAAGGCACGACGCTGCTGCTGCTGATCGTGTCGGTCGCCGTTCATTTCGCGATGGTCGGCCTCGGGCTCGTGATGTTCGGCGCGGAGGGCTCGCGCACCAACGGCTTCTCGGATGCGTCGGTCGCGATCGGCAGCATGACCGTGTCGGTGCAGAGCATTCTGGTCGTCGTCACGGCGCTCGTGCTGATCGGTGCGCTCTACCTGTACTTCGGCCGCACGATCGCCGGCAAGGCGCTGCGCGCGACGTCGGTGAACCGGCTCGGCGCGCGGCTCGTCGGCATCGGCACGACCGAGGCCGGGCGGCTCGCGTTCACGTTCGCGGCGGGGCTCGGCGTGCTGTCCGGGATCCTCGTCGGCCCGCTCACGACGATCTACTACGACTCGGGCTTCCTGATCGGCCTGAAGGGCTTCGTCGGCGCGATCATCGGCGGCCTCGTCAGTTATCCGCTCGCGGCCGCCGGCTCGCTGCTCGTCGGCGTGCTCGAATCGTACTCGTCGTTCTGGGCGAGCGCCTACAAGGAGGTGATCGTGTTCACGCTGATCATTCCGGTGCTGCTGTGGCGGAGCTTCGCGACGCCTCATGCGGAAGAGGAAGAGGAGTGACACGATGAAGACGATGGTACGCAACAAGACCTTCTGGGTGTTTCTCGTGGTGCTGTTCGCGCTGCCGGTGCTGCCCGGCGCGCTGCAGGTGCCCGAGTACTGGATCACGCTGCTCAACTATATCGGCCTCTATGCGATCGTCGCGATCGGGCTCGTGCTGCTGACGGGCGTCGGCGGGATGACGAGCTTCGGGCAGGCTGCGTTCGTCGGTATCGGCGCGTATGCGACCGCGTTCCTGACGACACGGTACGGCGTGTCGCCGTGGCTCGCGCTGATCGTCGGCGTCGTGCTGACGGCGCTCGTCGCGCTCGTGCTCGGCGCGGTCACGATGCGGCTGTCCGGGCACTTCCTGCCGCTCGGCACGATCGCCTGGGGCCTCGCGCTGTTCTACCTGTTCGGCAACCTCGAGCTGCTCGGCAAGTACGACGGGATCAACGGGATCCCGGCGCTGAACCTGTTCGGTCTCGAGCTAGAAAGCGGCCGCAGCCTGTACTTCGTGATCTGGGCCGTCGTGCTGGCCGCGATCGTGTCGGTGCAGAACCTGCTGAACAGCCGGCCGGGCCGCGCGATCCGCGCGCTGCGCGGCGGCGGCGTGATGGCAGAGGCGATGGGGGTGAACACCGCGTGGATGCGCGTCGTGATCTTCGTCTATGCGGCCGTACTCGCAGCCGTGTCGGGCTTCCTGTATGCCCATCTGCAGCGCGCGGTGAACCCGACGCCGTTCGGGCTGAATCACGGGATCGAATTCCTGTTCATGGCCGTGGTCGGCGGCGTGTCGCACGTGTGGGGCGCGGTGCTCGGCGCGGCGATCCTGACCGTGCTGCAGGACTACCTGCAGACGCTGCTGCCGAAGCTGCTCGGCTCGGAAGGCAACTTCGAGATCATCGTGTTCGGCGTGCTGATGGTGCTGCTTCTGCAGTACGCGCGCCAGGGCGTCTGGCCGTTCGTCGCACGGCTGTTCCCGCGCGGGCCGCGTGCGCACGTGCCCGAGCATGCCGATCCGCTGCCGCAGCGCGCGAAGCCTGTGGCCGGCGAAGCGCTGCTCGTCGTCGACAACGCACGCAAGCAGTTCGGCGGGCTCGTGGCCGTCAACGATGTCAGCTTCGACGTGAAAGCAGGGCAGATCATCGGGCTGATCGGCCCCAACGGCGCGGGCAAGTCGACCACGTTCAACCTCGTGACAGGGGTGCTGAAACCGACCGGCGGCACGATCACGTTCCGCGGCGAGCGCATCGACGGGCTGACATCGCGCCAGATCGTCCGCCGCGGCATCGGCAGGACATTCCAGCACGTGAAGCTGTTGCCGGCGATGACGGTGCTCGAGAACGTCGCGATCGGCGCGCATTTGCGTGGCCACACTGGCGTCTGGCGGAGCATTGCGCGGCTCAATGCGCATGAGGAAGCGCAGTTGCTGGCCGAAGCCGCACGCCAGATCCGGCGCGTCGGGCTCGAAAAGCACATGTACGACGAGGCGGGCAGCCTTGCGCTCGGCCAGCAGCGGATTCTCGAAATCGCGCGCGCGTTGTGCTGCGATCCGACGCTGCTGCTGCTCGACGAACCGGCGGCCGGGTTGCGTTACCAGGAGAAGCAGCAACTCGCCGACTTGTTGCGGCGGCTGAAGGCGGAAGGCATGAGCGTGTTGCTCGTGGAACATGACATGGATTTCGTGATGAATCTGACCGACCGGCTGGTGGTCATGGAATTCGGCACGCGGATCGCGGAAGGGCTGCCGCAGGACGTGCAGCAGGACCCGGCCGTGCTCGAAGCGTATCTGGGCGGAGTGGAATGATGACGGACACGACGATGCCGATTCTCGAAGTGCGCGGCCTGGCGGTCCGATACGGAAAGGTGGAGGCGCTGCACGGCGCGGCGATCCGGGTAGGCGCGGGGCAGATCGTCAGCGTGATCGGGCCGAACGGGGCGGGCAAGTCGACGCTGCTGAACGCGATCATGGGAGCCTTGCCGGTCAACGGGCACGCATCGGGCGCGGTCGTGTATCGCGGCCACGACGTCAGTGCGTTGCCGATCGAGCAGCGCGTTGCGCGCGGGATGTGTCTCGTGCCGGAAAAGCGCGAGCTGTTCGGCACGATGACGGTTGAGGACAACCTCGTGCTGGGCGCGTATCGGCGCAAGCAGGCCGGGGAAGCGAACTTCCTCGACCAGCTCGATCACGTGTTCGCACTGTTTCCGCGGCTCAAGGAGCGGCGCAAGCAGGCGGCCGGCACGCTATCCGGCGGCGAGCGGCAGATGCTCGCGGTTGGCCGCGCGCTGATGGGCAAGCCCGACCTGTTGATGCTCGACGAGCCGAGCCTCGGGCTGGCGCCGCTGATCGTGAAGGAGATCTTTCATATCATCAGCGCACTGCGCGGGACGGGCGTGGCGACATTGTTGATCGAGCAAAACGCGCGGGCCGCGCTGCAAATCTCCGACTACGGTTACGTGCTGGAGACGGGCGAGTTTGCACTGGAAGGCGTGGCTGCCGAGCTTGCGCAGAATCCGCGCGTGATCGAGACGTATCTCGGGTTGGCGAAGAAGACGGCTTGATCGACGGCGTGGACGGCGAGAAACGGACGGCGTGTTTCACGTGAAACACGCCGTTTTTGTTTGGAGGCGGGATGCGCTGACGGCCTGCATTCGTGGGGATAAGTGCAGGGCGGACAGTCGGAAGTACTGTGCGGCGTTGACGGGCAAGGATATCCACAGTGGAGCGTGTGGTCTTGAGTGTGGTTCGGCAGTAGCGGGCGACGGCGTGTTCCACAGATCATTGATGTGCAGCGGCGTCGCCAGGGGATAAGTATTGGGCGAGCAGTTGGAAATTCTGTGGGGAAGTGCATGTGCGGGTTGGGCGCACAGCGTGCCGTGTCCAGCCTGTGGTGCCGATCACAGGCGTCGATCTGTCGGGTTTCATCGGGGGCGATCCCGGCGAGCGGTTCTTTGCACAGATGCGACGCTGCGCGCGCCGGGCGGACGGGACGCATGGCCTGTGACCGGCGTGGCGCCGCCGGTTTGGCCGTCCATCGTCGAAAAAACGACGAAATACACAGACCCTACCATTCGGACGGCATTCGGGTGAAAAGCGAACCCGCTATAATTCGGCCCATACATTTCTCTGATAGGTTCGTGCGCAGCCCTGCGTACGGAATCCACCATGCTTTTTCCCACAGAATTTGACGTCATCGTCGTCGGTGGCGGCCATGCCGGCACGGAAGCCGCGCTGGCGTCTGCCCGAATGGGCGCGAAGACACTGCTGCTGACCCACAACATCGAAACGCTTGGGCAGATGAGCTGCAATCCGTCGATCGGCGGCATTGGCAAGGGCCATCTGGTCAAGGAAGTCGACGCACTGGGCGGCGCAATGGCGGCCGCGACGGACGAGAGCGGTATCCAGTTCCGGATCCTCAATTCGTCGAAGGGTCCGGCCGTGCGCGCGACGCGTGCACAGGCCGACCGTATCCTGTACAAGGCCGCGATTCGCCACCGGCTCGAGAACCAGCCGAACCTGTGGCTGTTCCAGCAGGCCGTCGACGACCTGATGGTCGAAGGCGATCGGGTAGTGGGCGCCGTCACGCAGATCGGCATCCGTTTCCGCGCACGTGCGGTGGTGCTGACCGCCGGCACGTTCCTCGACGGCAAGATCCACGTCGGCCTGAACAACTACACGGGCGGCCGCGCGGGCGATCCGGCAGCCGTGTCGCTGTCGTCGCGCCTGAAGGAGCTGAAGCTGCCGCAGGGCCGCCTGAAAACCGGTACGCCGCCGCGTATCGACGGCCGCTCGATCGACTTCTCGAAGCTGGACGAGCAGCCGGGCGACCTCGATCCGATCCCCGTTTTCTCGTTCCTGGGGCGTGCGGAGCAGCATCCGCAGCAATTGCCGTGCTGGGTCACGCACACGAACGAGCGCACGCACGACATCATTCGCGGCGGCCTCGACCGTTCGCCCATGTATACCGGCGTGATCGAAGGTGTCGGGCCGCGCTATTGCCCGTCGATCGAGGACAAGATTCACCGGTTCGCATCGAAGGAGTCACACCAGATCTTCCTCGAGCCGGAAGGGCTGACGACCAACGAGTTCTACCCGAACGGGATCTCGACGAGCCTGCCGTTCGACGTCCAGCTCGAGCTCGTGCATTCGATGCGCGGCCTCGAGAACGCGCATATCCTGCGCCCCGGTTATGCGATCGAGTACGACTACTTCGACCCGCGCGCGCTGAAGGCGTCGCTCGAGACGAAGGCGATCAACGGCCTGTTCTTTGCGGGCCAGATCAACGGCACGACCGGCTACGAAGAAGCGGCTGCGCAAGGCCTGCTGGCTGGCCTGAACGCGGGCCGCTATGTGCAGGAGAAGGACGCATGGTGCCCGCGCCGTGACCAGGCCTACCTCGGCGTGCTGGTCGACGATCTTGTGACGCGCGGCGTCGCCGAGCCGTACCGGATGTTCACGAGTCGTGCCGAGTACCGCCTGAGCCTGCGTGAAGACAACGCCGACATGCGCCTCACCGAGATCGGCCGCGAATTGGGGCTCGTCGACGATGTGCGCTGGGACGCATTCAGTCGCAAGCGCGACGCTGTTTCACGTGAAACCGAACGCTTGAAGTCGACCTGGGTAACGCCGAAGACGTTGCCGCCGGAAGAGGCGACCGCGCTGCTCGGCAAGGCGATCGACCACGAATACAGCCTTGCCGAGCTGCTGCGCCGGCCGGGTATCGGCTACGACGGCGTGTGCGGCCTGAAGGGCGGCGAGTGCGGCCCCGCGGAGCCGCTGGCCGACGATCCGGTGTTGCTCGAGCAGATCAAGGAGCAGGTCGAGATCGGCATCAAGTATCAGGGCTATATCGAGCGGCAGGCATCGGAAATCGAACGCAACGATGCGAACGAGAACACGCGCCTGCCGGACGGTATCGATTACCGTGAAGTTCGCGGCCTGTCTTTCGAGGTGAGCCAGAAGCTGAACGAGTTCCGCCCGGAAACGATCGGGCAGGCATCGCGCATCTCGGGGGTTACGCCGGCGGCAATCTCGCTGCTGATGGTGCACCTGAAGCGCCGCGGCCTGGGCCGTCGCAATGGCACTGCCGGAGCGGCAACGGAGCAGGGGGACGACGCTGTCCCGACGCAACAATGACGGCGCGTCGCGCGCCGGCGGTTAATCGGGACGTACTGGAACAGATGCTCGTCGAAGGCACGACGGCGCTCGACCTCGCGCTGACGGATATCCAGCGCAACCAGCTACTCGACTACGTTGCGCTGCTCGGCAAGTGGAACGCGGTCTACAACCTGACAGCGATCCGCGACCCGAAGCAGATGCTGATCCAGCACATCCTCGATTCGCTTGCCATCGTCCCGCATCTGCGCGGCCGCGCGTCGGCCCGCGTGCTCGATGTCGGCTCGGGCGGCGGATTGCCTGGTATCGTGCTCGCGATTGTTGAGCCGGGCTGGCAGGTCACGCTGAACGATATCGTGCAGAAGAAGTCTGCTTTCCAGACCCAGATGCGCGCGGAGCTGAAGCTCGCGAACCTGTCGGTGGTGACCGGGCGGGTTGAATCGCTTCAGCCGGGTGTCGAAGTGCCGGAAAAATTCGACATGATTGTGTCGCGCGCTTTCGCGGATCTATCCGACTTCGTTAAACTTGCTCGACATCTGGTCGCACCGGGTGGATCGATCTGGGCGATGAAGGGCGTCCATCCGGACGACGAGATTGCACGGTTGCCGGAAGGCAGCCGCGTCACGCAGACGATGCGGCTGTCGGTGCCGATGCTCGATGCCGAACGGCATCTGATCGAAGTGGCCGTCGACGAAGCGAATTGAAGGCGCGCGAGAGCGTGCTGTTTGTTTGAAGGTAAAGGAACACACCAACGATGGCAAAGATCTTCTGCGTTGCGAACCAGAAGGGGGGCGTCGGCAAGACGACGACATCGGTCAATCTCGCCGCAAGCCTTGCAGCGCATGAGCAACGTGTCCTGCTGATCGACCTCGACCCGCAGGGCAACGCGACGATGGGCAGCGGGATCGACAAGGCGGCCTGCGAAGCGACCGTGTACGAGGTGCTGGTTGACGGCGTGTCGGTGACCGAGGCGCGCGTGCGCCCGGAAGGCGTCACCTATGACGTGCTTCCGGCGAACCGCGAACTGTCCGGTGCCGAGATCGAACTGATCAACATCGACAATCGCGAGCGCCGGCTGAAGGCCGCGCTTGAGCACGTTGGCGACGACTACGACTTCGTGCTGATCGATTGCCCGCCGACGCTGTCGCTGCTGACGCTGAACGGGCTGTGTGCGGCACATGGCGTCGTGATTCCGATGCAGTGCGAGTACTTCGCGCTGGAAGGATTGTCGGATCTCGTCAATACGATCAAGCAGGTTCACGCGAACATGAACCGCGACCTGAAGATCATCGGCTTGCTGCGCGTGATGTTCGATCCGCGCATCACGCTGCAGCAGCAAGTCTCCGATCAACTGAAAGCGCACTTCGGCGACAAGGTGTTCGACGCGGTGATTCCGCGCAATGTGCGCCTGGCGGAAGCGCCGAGTTACGGGCTGCCGGGCGTCGTGTTCGACCGCAGCTCGCGCGGTGCGCAAGCGTACCTGCAGTTCGGCGCCGAGATGATCGAGCGCGTTCGCACGTTCGAGGTGTCGTGATCCGGATATGAGCGAAGCGAGGAAGAAAGACATGAGCGCGGTACCAAAGAAGAAGGGCTTGGGACGTGGCCTCGAAGCGCTGCTCGGCGGCAGTGCCGATATCACCGAGGCGGTGAAGATCGAAGGGGCGCCGAACACGCTGGCGCTTGGCAAGCTGCAGGCCGGCAAGTATCAGCCGCGGACGCGGATGGACGAAGGCAGCCTGCAGGAGCTCGCCGCGAGCATTCGCGCGCAGGGCGTGATGCAGCCGATCCTGGTGCGGCCCATTTCGTCAGACAAATACGAAATCATCGCGGGTGAGCGCCGTTTCCGTGCGGCGCGCCTGGCCGGCCTCGACGAAGTGCCGGTGCTGGTGAAGGATGTGTCCGATCAGGCCGCCGCGGCGATGGCGCTGATCGAGAACATCCAGCGCGAGGATCTGAACCCGCTTGAAGAGGCGCACGGCATCCAGCGCCTGCTCGACGAGTTCGGTTTCACGCACGAGCAGGCGGCCGAATCGGTCGGCCGTTCGCGCAGCGCGGTGTCGAACCTGCTGCGCCTGCTGAACCTGGCGACGCCGGTGCAGACGATGCTGCTGGCTGGGGATCTCGACATGGGGCACGCGCGCGCGCTGCTCGCCGTCGATGCGGCGACGCAGATCACGCTGGCTCATCAGGTCGTCAACAAGCGCATGTCGGTGCGCGAAACCGAGAAGCTCGTCGCACATACGACGAAGGAAGCGCCGGCGGTGAAGGCGCGTGCGAAGGACGACGGCGGCCGCGATACGCGCCGTCTCGAGGAGGAGTTGTCGGACCTGCTCGCGTCGACGGTGAAGATCAAGCTCGGCCGCCGTGGGCGCGGGCAGGTCCTGATCGACTTCGGCAACCTCGATGCACTCGAGGGCATTCTCGCGCGGTTGCGCGGTAACGTCGCGGCCGAAGAGTAACGGGCGGCCGATGGACGAGACGGGCGCACCGGCGCCGCGCCGGTGGCTCGGATGGCTGACGAAGGAGCCCGTGCTGTCGGTGCTCGCGCTGGGCCTGATCCTGCTGCAATGGGTGCGTCCGCAACCATTTTCCGCACTGGCCGGCCGCGTCGACTGGCAGACGGTCGCGACGCTCGCGGGCCTGCTGATGCTGACCAAGGCGCTCGAGCTGTCCGGCTGCCTGATGTGGCTCGCACATCGCATCGTGCATCACGTGCATTCCGAACGCGGGCTCGCGATGCTGCTCGTTCTGTTCGCCGCGGTGCTGTCGATGTGGCTCACCAACGATGTCGCGCTGTTCGTCGTCGTGCCGCTGATGGTGTCGCTGCGTGCGCTGACGCCGCTGCCGTTCCGGCGGCTCGTGATCGTCGTCGCGCTGGCCGTCAACGCGGGGTCCGTCGCGACGCCGCTCGGCAATCCCCAGAATCTGTTCCTGTGGCAATTGAGCGACGTGTCGTTCGGCCGCTTCGTGACGACGCTCGGGCCGCTCGCGCTCGCGCTGATGGCGCTGCTGCTCGTGCTGACGGCGTGCGCCTTTCGCGCGAAGCCGCTCGACCTGTCCGGCGACGTCGCCGCCATTCCCGTACAACGCATGCACGCGCTGATCGCGGCGGTGCTGTTCGCGGCATTCGTGCTGCTCGCCGATGTGCATCATCCACTGCCGGGGCTGGCTGCCGTTGCGATCGTGCTGCTCGTCGTCAAACGTGACGCAGTCCTGAAGATCGACTGGCTGCTGCTGCTGATTTTCGTACTGATGTTCGTCGTGCTGCGCAGCGCGGCTGCGTTGCCGGTCGTGCACGACGCGATTGCGCATGCGCAACTCGATTCGCCGCTGCGCGTATTCGCGGCCGGTGCGGTGCTGTCGCAGGGGATCAGCAACGTGCCGGCCGCGATCCTGCTGTCGGAGTTCACGCGCGACTGGCGCGCACTCGCGTTCGGCGTATCGGTCGGCGGCTTCGGTTTCGCGATCGGCTCGCTCGCGAACCTGATCGCGGTGCGTCTCGCGAAGGAGCCGCGCATGTGGCTGCCGTTCCACGTCGTCTCGATTCCGTTCGCGCTTGCGAGCGCGGCATTGGGCGCGTGGCTGCTCGTCCACGGCTGAGCGAGGTGGATGCGATCGGCACAGGTGTGCCGCTCGGGTGGTGCGAAGAGGGCACAGCGTTTGCGGTGGTTGCGGGCTGTGGATAAGTGCGGCCATTCACAGTGTGTCGACTGTGGTGGCATGACAACTGACTGGCGGATTCGATGCGCCGGCGTCGGGCTGGATTTCGCGCTTCCGGCGCGGCCGTCCAGCCGTGATCTTTCGCGGGTTCCGGCGTTTCGCGCGGCGCCTGAACCGCCAGCCGCTTCGCCGCGAATGTGCGGCGGCGCCCGGGCCGCCCGGCAGATGCCCGCCCCGGGCGGCGTTTCCGTGCCGTTCCGCCATCGCCGGACCTTTTTCGGGCCGGAAATACCGGTGCAAAAAAGCGACCTTACAACTGTCATCGTACGTCGTCGAATCGCGCGGTTTCACATGATGAGGCGACGTTTTACGCAGATTTTTGTCGCGTCTAAAGCCTTGAATCACCTGCAACTATCGCTTACAATCGCCCGGATTTGTTAGCTAGGCATCCCCGAAAGCTTTCGGAAAGATTGGGGCGGATTGGGATTTTGCGGAAGGTTGCGATGGCGGGTCAGGAGGAGCCGAACAATGGGCACGACAAGCACAGCGCACGCCGCAATACCGCACCGGTTGTCGAGACGCGGCACGTAGCTGCCGACGATTGGGATGCCGAGCAGCAAGACGACACAACAATCGTTCCGCTTACGCGGGCCGAAGCGGAAACGCTGTTCGGGCCGGATGTAAGCCGACCCTCGCGGGTCACGCCCTACCGGGTGGTGATCGCGCAAGTGGTCTTGTCCTTGGTTGTAACGCTGGCGTGGTGGCTGTTTTCCTCGAAGCCGCCGGGCGTCGCTGCGCAATCTGCATTTCTGGGCGGAGCGATTGGCTGGGTGCCGAGCGCATTGTTTGCGGCGCGTTTGAGGCGAGGCGGTGCCGACACCGTGATGGGTTGGGTGGTCGGCGAAGTACTCAAGATGGGTGCGACGATCGCGCTGTTCGTGGCGATTGCCGTGTGGTACCCCGGCGTGCACTGGGTGCCGTTGCTCATTACGTACTTGCTCGTGCTGAAAACGTACTGGATTGCGTTGGCCTGGCGATAGGCTGTGAGACCCTGCGCAGTTCGACAAGAACATGCGCCGGCGCGTTCCCGCAATAAATTGTTGCGGCGAAGCGGATAGACCGATTTTCGACAATTTGGGTGGCACTAACGATATGGCAACCAGCGAAGGCTCGCGTGCTCTGGATCCGTCCGAGTACATTGCGCACCACTTGCAGAATTTCTCCACCGCGCATCAGACGTCGATTTTCGATATTCACGTCTGGAATCTCGACACGCTGTTCTGGTCGATCGTCTGCGGTCTCGCTACGATCCTCATCCTGTACATGGCTGCCCGCAAGGCTACGCCGGGCGTGCCGGGGCGCTTCCAGTGCATGATCGAAATGATCGTCGAGATGGTGGAAGACCAGTCGAAAGCGGTCGTTCACGGCAATCGTACCTTCATTGCTCCGCTCGCGCTGACCGTGTTCGTTTGGGTCGCGTTGATGAACTCCCTCGACTTTCTCCCCGTCGACCTGCCGGGCCGCGTGATCGGTTTGCTGGGCCTGTCGGAAGTCATCCCGCATCATCGCATCGTCCCGACGGCCGACCTGAACGGCACGCTCGGCATCGCGCTTGGCGTCTTCGTGCTGATGATCTACTACAGCATCAAGATCAAGGGCGCGGGCGGCTTCGTGCATGAACTCGTGTCGGCTCCGTTCGGTGCGCATCCGCTGCTGTGGATCCCGAACCTGGGTCTGAACATCGTTGAATATGTCGCCAAGACCGTGTCGCTCGGTATGCGGCTGTTCGGCAACATGTATGCAGGCGAACTGCTGTTCCTGCTGATCGCGTTGCTCGGCAGCATGTGGGGTTTCGGTGCGGACGCATCGGTGCTGGGCTTCATCGGCCACATCCTCGCGGGCAGCATCTGGGCGATCTTTCACATCCTGATTGTTTTGCTGCAAGCGTTCATTTTCATGATGCTGACGCTGGTGTATCTCGGCCAGGCTCACGAATCGCACTAAGCAGCCGGACAATCAAGCAGGTTTGTTTTTAGTTTTTCTTTTAATTCCAGTTCCAAGTCTTTTCACAAAGGAGTGATCATGCAAGCTTTCATCGCCAACATCCAAGGTCTGACCGCTATCGGTATCGGTATCATCATCGGCCTCGGTGCGATCGGCGCCTGTATCGGTATTGGTCTGATGGGTGGCAAGTACATCGAAGCATGCGCGCGTCAGCCCGAGCTGATCAACCCGCTGCAAACGAAGATGTTCCTGCTGGCTGGTCTGATCGATGCGGCGTTCCTGATCGGTGTCGGCGTGGCAATGCTGTTTGCATTCGCGAACCCGCTCCTGTCGAAGCTCGCAGGCTAAGGTTCCTCGGAAGGTTTGCGCCAGCGATCGCCGGCGCAGGGTGGAACGGATGACGAGCGCCAATCGAATTCACATTCGACGCGCTCCTCCTCGTTTCAATTTCCGGAATAGCAGATAAGGAAACACCGTGAATCTTAACGCAACCCTGTTTGCGCAAATGGTCGTGTTCCTGATCCTCGCGTGGTTCACGATGAAGTTCGTGTGGCCCCCGTTGATCAACGCCCTCGACGAGCGCTCGAAGAAAATTGCCGATGGCCTCTCGGCCGCGGAAAAGGGTCAGGCGGAACTCGCAGCGGCGCACAAGCGCGTCGATCAGGAACTCGCGCAGGCCCGTAACGACGGTCAACAACGCATTGCCGACGCTGAAAAGCGCGCGCAGGCCGTTGCCGAAGAAATCAAGGCTCAAGCCCATGCCGAAGCCGCCCGCATCATCGCTCAGGCGAAGGCGGACGCGGATCAGCAAATCGTGAAGGCGCGTGAGACGCTGCGCGGTGAAGTTGCCACGCTGGCGGTTAAGGGCGCCGAGCAGATCCTGAAGCGCGAAGTCGATCAAACGGCCCACGCCCAACTGCTGAATCAACTGAAAGCCGAGCTCTGATCATGGCCGAACTTGCAACCATCGCCCGCCCTTACGCAGAAGCGCTGTTCCGCGTGGCCGAGGGCGGTGACATCGCCGCCTGGTCCACGCTCGTGCAAGAGCTGGCCCAGGTTGCGCGTCTGCCGGAAGTGCTGTCGGTCGCGTCGAGCCCGAAGGTGACGCGCACGCAAGTGGCCGAGCTGCTGCTTGCTGCGGTGAAGTCGCCGCTCGGGGCCGGTGCCGAAGCACAGAACTTCGTGCAGATGCTGGTCGACAATCATCGCATCGCGCTGCTGCCGGAAATTGCCGAGCAGTTCGAGGCGCTCAAGAACGAACGTGAAGGCGCAGCCGACGCCGAGATCGTGAGCGCGTTCCCGCTGAACGGCGCGGATCTCGACAGTCTCGTCTCGGGCCTCGAACGCAAGTTCAAGCGCAAGCTGAAACCGACGGTCGATGTCGATTCGTCGCTGATCGGCGGCGTGCGCGTGACGGTCGGCGACGAAGTGCTTGATACCTCGGTCCGCGCGCAGCTCGCCAGCATGCAGACAGCCTTGAGCGCTTGAGCGCCCAGGCGGCCGGCACGCAACAGAATTGACTATCAGGAGCGAATAATGCAACTCAATCCCTCTGAGATCAGCGAGCTGATCAAGAGCCGGATCCAGGGCCTTGAAGCGAGCGCAGACGTTCGCAACCAGGGCACCGTGATCTCCGTGACCGACGGTATCGTGCGTATCCACGGCCTGTCGGACGTGATGCAGGGCGAAATGCTCGAGTTTCCGGGCAACACGTTCGGCCTCGCGCTGAACCTCGAGCGCGACTCGGTCGGCGCGGTGATTCTCGGCGAATACGAACACATTTCGGAAGGCGACATCGTCAAGACGACGGGCCGCATTCTCGAAGTCCCGGTTGGTCCGGAACTCGTCGGCCGCGTGGTCGATGCGCTCGGCAACCCGATCGACGGCAAGGGCCCGGTCAACGCGAAGCTGACCGACGCGATCGAAAAGATCGCCCCGGGCGTGATCTGGCGTAAGTCGGTGTCGCAGCCGGTGCAGACGGGCATCAAGTCGATCGACGCAATGGTGCCGATCGGCCGTGGCCAGCGTGAGCTGATCATCGGCGACCGTCAGTGCGGCAAGACCGCGGTGGCGCTCGACGCGATCATCAACCAGAAGGGCAAGGACCTGATCTGTATCTACGTCGCGATCGGCCAGAAGGCTTCGTCGATCATGAACGTGGTTCGCAAGCTCGAAGAAACGGGCGCGATGGAATACACGATCGTCGTCGCCGCTTCGGCTTCGGATTCGGCAGCGATGCAGTACCTCGCACCGTACGCCGGCTGCACGATGGGCGAATACTTCCGCGATCGCGGCCAGGACGCGCTGATCATCTATGACGATTTGACCAAGCAGGCTTGGGCATACCGTCAGATCTCGCTGCTGCTGCGCCGCCCGCCGGGCCGTGAAGCGTACCCGGGCGACGTGTTCTATCTGCACTCGCGTCTGCTGGAGCGTGCGGCTCGCGTGTCGGAAGAGTACGTCGAGAAGTTCACGAACGGCGAAGTGAAGGGCAAGAGCGGTTCGCTGACGGCACTGCCGGTCATCGAAACGCAGGCAGGCGACGTGACCGCGTTCGTTCCGACGAACGTGATCTCGATTACCGACGGCCAGATCTTCCTGGAAACCGACCTGTTCAACGCAGGCATCCGCCCGGCAATCAACGCCGGCGTGTCGGTGTCGCGCGTCGGCGGCGCCGCCCAGACGAAGGTCGTGAAGAAGCTGTCGGGCGGTATCCGTACCGACCTTGCGCAGTACCGTGAACTGGCAGCGTTCGCGCAGTTCGCGTCGGACCTCGACGAAGCGACCCGCAAGCAGCTCGAGCGCGGCCGCCGCGTGACGGAACTGCTGAAGCAGCCGCAGTACCAGCCGCTGCAGGTGTGGGAACTGGCCGTGTCGCTGTACGCCGCGAACAACGGCTACCTCGACGACCTCGACGTCAAGCAAGTGCTGTCGTTCGAGAAGGGCCTGCGCGAATACCTGAAGACCAGCCACGCTGACCTCATCAAGCGCATCGAAGACACCAAGGATCTCTCGAAGGACGACGAAGGCGCACTGCGCTCGGCGATCGAATCCTTCAAGAAGTCCGGTGCCTATTGATCCGCGAGTGACACACTGAGGCCGCGCGGGTGCTGAGGCGCCCGCGCCGCTTCGGTCAAGGAGCAAGCTATGGCTGGAATGAAGGAAATTCGCGGCAAGATCAAGAGCGTGCAGAACACGCGCAAGATCACGAAGGCGATGGAGATGGTGGCCGCATCGAAGATGCGCCGCGCGCAGGAACGCATGCGCGCCGCTCGTCCGTATGCGGACAAGGTCCGTGCCATCGCCGCGCACATGAGCCGCGCGAACCCGGAGTACCGCCACCCGTTCATGGTGGCGAACGAAGGCGCGAAGACGGCCGGCATCATCCTCGTCACGACCGACAAGGGTCTGTGCGGCGGTTTGAACACCAACGTGCTGCGTGCGACGGTGCAGAAGTTCAAGGAACTGGAAGAGAAGGGCCAGAAGGTCGAAGCTACGGCGATCGGCAGCAAGGGCCTCGGTTTCCTGAACCGCTTCGGCGCGAAGGTGATGTCGCAGGTCGTGCACCTCGGCGACACCCCGCATCTGGACAAGCTGATCGGCGCCGTGAAGACGCAGCTCGACCTGTACTCGGAAGGCAAGCTGTCGGCGGTTTATGTCGCTTACACGCGCTTCGTCAACACGATGAAGCAGGAAGCCGTGATCGAGCAGTTGCTGCCGCTGTCGTCGGAGCACTTCGAAGCCGATGACGGTACGCCGGCCACGTCGTGGGACTACATCTACGAGCCGGACGCGCAGGCAGTCGTCGACGAACTGCTCGTGCGTTACGTCGAGGCGCTGGTGTACCAGGCCGTCGCGGAAAACATGGCTTCCGAGCAATCGGCGCGCATGGTCGCGATGAAGGCCGCGTCCGACAACGCGAAGACGGTGATCAGCGAACTGCAGCTCGTGTACAACAAGAGCCGTCAGGCTGCGATCACGAAAGAACTGTCGGAGATCGTCGGCGGCGCAGCCGCTGTTTAAGCGCGCGCCCGGGACGACAACTGCGCCTTTGCGCGAGTAAAGAATCAGGTATTTAAAGGAAAAGCGATGAGTACTGCTGCTTTGGTAGAAGGCAAGATCGTACAGTGCATCGGCGCCGTTATCGACGTGGAATTCCCGCGCGACAGCATGCCGAAGATCTACGACGCGCTCATTCTCGATGGCTCGGAACTGACGCTCGAAGTCCAGCAGCAGCTGGGCGACGGCGTGGTCCGTACCATTTGTCTGGGTGCATCCGACGGCCTGCGCCGCGGCCTGACCGTGAAGAACACGGCGAAGCCGATCTCGGTGCCGGTCGGCAAGCCGACCCTCGGCCGGATCATGGACGTGCTCGGCCGTCCGATCGACGAAGCGGGCCCGATCGAAAGCGAAACGACGCGTTCGATCCACCAGAAGGCGCCGGCGTTCGACGAACTGTCGCCGTCGACCGAACTGCTCGAAACGGGTATCAAGGTCATCGACCTGATCTGCCCGTTCGCAAAGGGCGGCAAGGTTGGCCTGTTCGGCGGTGCTGGCGTGGGCAAGACCGTCAACATGATGGAGCTCATCAACAACATCGCGAAGGAGCACGGCGGTTACTCCGTGTTCGCGGGCGTGGGCGAGCGTACCCGTGAAGGGAACGACTTCTACCACGAAATGAAGGACTCGAACGTTCTCGACAAGGTCGCGCTGGTGTACGGCCAGATGAACGAGCCGCCGGGCAACCGTCTGCGCGTCGCGCTGACCGGCCTGACGATGGCCGAGCACTTCCGTGACGAAGGCCTCGACGTGCTGTTCTTCGTCGACAACATCTACCGTTTCACGCTGGCCGGCACCGAAGTGTCGGCACTGCTCGGCCGTATGCCGTCGGCAGTGGGCTATCAGCCGACGCTGGCTGAAGAAATGGGCAAGCTGCAAGAGCGCATCACGTCGACCAAGAAGGGCTCGATTACGTCGGTTCAGGCCGTGTACGTCCCTGCGGACGACTTGACCGACCCGTCGCCGGCGACCACCTTCGGCCACCTGGACGCAACCGTCGTGCTGTCGCGTGACATCGCCTCGCTGGGTATCTACCCGGCAGTCGACCCGCTCGACTCGACCTCGCGCCAGATCGACCCGAACGTGATCGGTGAAGAGCACTACTCGATCACCCGTCGCGTTCAGCAGACGCTGCAGCGCTACAAGGAACTGCGCGACATCATCGCGATTCTGGGCATGGACGAACTGTCGCCGGAAGACAAGCTGTCGGTCGCGCGTGCGCGGAAGATCCAGCGTTTCCTGTCGCAGCCGTTCCACGTCGCTGAAGTGTTCACGGGCTCGCCGGGCAAGTACGTGCCGCTGAAGGAAACGATCCGTGGCTTCAAGATGATCGTCGACGGCGAGTGCGACCACCTGCCGGAACAGGCGTTCTACATGGTCGGCACGATCGACGAAGCCTTCGAAAAGGCCAAGAAGATCCAGTAAGGGTCCATGGGATCGGAGTAGGCGCCGAAGCGCTTGCTCCCGTCGACCGCCGCAGGGCAAGGGCAAGCGCCGACGCGCAGGTTCCTGCCCACCGCGGCATGGGGCGGGGGTGAGTGCTGAAGCGCTCACTCCCGCCGACAGGAGTTCGATATGGCAACCATCAAAGTAGACGTCGTCAGCGCGGAAGAGCAGATCTTCTCGGGCGAGGCGAAATTCGTCGCGCTGCCGGGCGAAACGGGTGAGCTGGGCATTCTGCCGGGCCACACGCCGCTGATCACGCGGATTCGTCCGGGTGCGGTGCGCATCGAAGTCGAGGGCGGCAACGACGAATTCGTGTTCGTCGCGGGCGGCATTCTCGAAGTGCAGCCGGGCGCCGTGACGGTGCTCGCCGATACCGCGATCCGCGGCAAGGACCTCGACGCGGCGAAAGCCGAGGAAGCGCGCAAGCGCGCCGAGGAAACGCTGCAGAACGCGAAGTCGGACCTCGACCTCGCAAAAGCGCAATCCGAGCTCGCGACCGCGATGGCGCAGCTCGAGGCGATCCAGCGTCTGGCGAAGATTCGCAGCCGGCACTGAGCCGCGCCGCGCATCCCGCGAAAGAAAGCAGCCTCCGGGCTGCTTTTTTTTCGTCCGGCCTGTGTGCGCCGAGGGTTTCGGCCGGTCGTGCTATTTCATCCGTCCGCCGCGATTTGATGTCAGAGTGTCGTCAGCGGAGCGCGTCATCATCGACGCTGACGCCCGCCGTCGCGATCGCGGCGGCGCAGGCGGGCGCCGCGATCGCGCGCGCACCGATCAGACCAAAAGGACGGAGACACTCATGGCAGCAGACCTTGGCGCCGGCGCGCTGATCGCGCCCGAAAACGGACTGTCGTATGTGCGCGGCACGACCGACGCGCCGCTATCCGAAGCGACGATCGGCCGCTTCCTGCTCGACACGGCCGGCCGCTTCCCCGATCGTCCGGCCGTCGTGTTCCGCGAGCAGCAGGTGCGCTGGACCTGGCGCGAGTTCGCGCACGAGGTCGACGTGCTGGCAGCGGGCCTCGCCGCGCTCGGCATCGTGAAGGGCGATCGCGTCGGCATCTGGTCGCCGAACCGCAGCGAGTGGCTGCTCACGCAGTTCGCGACCGCGCGGATCGGTGCGGTGCTCGTCAACATCAATCCGGCCTATCGGCTGTCGGAACTCGAATACGCGCTGAACAAGGTCGGCTGCAAGGCCGTGATCGCGGCCGAACGCTTCAAGACCTCGGCGTACGTCGAGATGCTGCAGACCATCGCGCCGGAACTCGCGACCGCGACGCCGGGCGACCTGCATGCGGCCCGGGTGCCGAGCCTGCGCACGGTCGTGACGATGGGCGACGTCGCGCCGGCCGGCATGTTCCGTTTCGCCGACGTGATGGCGCGCGGCCGCCAGGCTGTCGATACCGCGCTGCTCGACGCGATCGGCGCGACGCTCGCGGCCAACGACCCGATCAATATCCAGTTCACGAGCGGCACGACGGGCAGCCCGAAGGGCGCGACGCTCACGCACCGCAACGTCGTCAACAACGGGCGCTCGATCGCGACGGCGATGCGTTTCACCGAGCAGGACACGCTGTGCATTCCGGTGCCGCTGTACCACTGCTTCGGGATGGTGCTCGCGGTGCTCGCGTGCGTGTCGAAGGGCGCGGCGATGGTGTTTCCCGGCGAAGCGTTCGACCCGGTCGCGACGCTCGCCGCCGTGGCCGACGAACGCTGCACCGCGCTGCATGGCGTGCCGACGATGTTCATCGCGGAACTCGATCATCCGGCGTTCGCGACATTCGACCTGTCGACGCTGCGCACCGGGATCATGGCCGGCTCGCCGTGCCCGATCGAGACGATGAAGCGCGTCGTGTCGCAGATGCACCTGTCGGAGATCACGATCGCCTACGGGATGACGGAGACGAGCCCCGTGTCGTTCCAGAGCTCGACCGACGATCCGCTCGAGAAGCGCACGACGACGGTTGGCCGCATCCAGCCACATCTGGAAGTGAAGATCGTCGATCCGGGCGGCGACATCGCGCCGGTCGGCGCGACGGGCGAGCTGTGCACGAAGGGCTATTCGGTGATGCTCGGCTACTGGGACGACGACGCGAAGACGCGCGAGGTGCTGGTGGACGGCTGGATGCATACGGGCGATCTCGCGACGCTCGATGCGGACGGTTACTGCAACATCGTCGGCCGGCTGAAGGACATGGTGATTCGCGGCGGGGAGAACGTCTATCCGCGCGAGATCGAGGAATTCCTGTTTCGGCATCCGAAGATCCAGAGCGCGCAGGTATTCGGCGTGCCCGACGCGAAGTACGGCGAGGAGCTGTGCGCGTGGATCGTGCTGCGCGCGGACGAGCAGATGACCGAGGACGACGTGCGCGCGTTCTGCAACGGGCAGATCGCACACTACAAGATTCCGCGCTACATCCGTTTCGTCGACGAACTGCCGATGACGGTGACGGGCAAGGTGCAGAAGTTCGTGATGCGCGACCGGATGATCGAGGAACTGAAGCTCGACGTGCAGAAGACCGCGTGAAGGCAGGAACGACGCGGCGGCCTGCGGGCCGTTGCGCTTTCGATGGACGAAAAAAAGCGGGCTTATTAGCCCGCTAAAAACCACACGCTACGGGGTTAGCGCGAGGAGACCAAAGATGAAACCGGATCCGGCGGGGGGCCGGAAACGACTCCAACAGGGATGCCCCCCGGAAGGGCTTCGGTACGTGACCGACTGGCTCGCAGCGCTTCGCGTCCGCTCACACTTGGCACACGAGACCGCATCCGTGTTGAAACCGTTGAGGCCATTGTGGGCGAATTAATGCCCTGTCGCGGTAACAAAGTGTTTCAGGTTGTAACGCCCGCCAGATAAGGCTTTCCGGGATTTTTTGCTGTTTTCGGGGTCCTGAAAAAGGTCATTTTTACCCATATTTTCCGCAGCGTTTTCATCGCGTGCGCACGATGCGTTTTTCATGCGCATCGAGATCGATGAATTGCCGATTTTCACGTGAGAAAGTGCGCGGCGGGATTGAGGCCGCGTATGACGATTCATTCGTCAGAAAGATTTTGAAACGTGATTGGAATGCGCGGAAGCTGGCCGATCGGCCAATTCGTCGGAGGTTGCGCGGGCGCCGGGCGGCGGCGATGCGTCGCGACGGCGTGCGGGTTGCCGTCGCGCGGGGATGTCAGGCGGCAGCGGCCACGGGGTCGATGCCCGTTATCGGCCGCCGCGGCAGGGAGCGGCCTACTTCAGCCATTTGTCCGAGATTGCCTGGTATTCGCCGGTCGACAGCGCGAGATGCAGCCACTGGTCGACGTACTGCTGGAACGCGACGTCGCCGCGCGGCACCATGTACGCCTTCTCGCCGAACTGGAACGGCTTGTCCGGATGGACCGAGCACAGGCCCGGATTCAGCTTTTGCTGCAGCAGCGTCTCGGAAGCGTCCGTGACCATCACGTCGGCCTTGCCCGCGAGGATCTGCTTGAAGATCGTCACGTTGTCCGGATAGACGGTCAGGTTCGCGTGCGTGAAGAACTGCTTCGCGAAGCGCTCGTTGGTGCCGCCCGGATTCACGATGACGCGCGTCTCCGGCCGGTCGATCTGCTCGACGGTCTGGTATTTGCCGGCGTCCGCGCAGCGCACGATCGGCGTCTTGCCGTCGACCACGTACGGTTGCGTGAAGAACACGCGCTTCTGGCGCTCGAGCGTCGTCGAGACGCCGCCCACCGCGATGTCGCATTTCGCGACGAAATCGCCGGTCAGGTTCGGCCAGCTCGTCTTCACGAAGTCGGTCTTCACGCCGAGCGACTTCGCGAGCGATTCGGCCATGTCGATGTCGATGCCTTCGAAGCGGCCGTCCGCGCGGTAGTACGAATACGGCTTGTAGTCGCCCGTCGTGCACACGCGCAGCGTGCCGCGCGCCAGCACCTCGTCGAGCCGCGAGCCGGCGCCAGGCGCGGCCGCCGCCGGGCCCGCGCCGGTTTGCGCATGTGCGGCGGTGCAGCACAGCAGCGCGGCCGCGGCGAGCGTGGCGAATGTCTTCATCGGTCTCCTCCTTCGTGTCGTTCAATATGAGCGTCCGATCATAACGGAGCCATCGCGCGCGTCATATGGCCGCCATCGCGCGGGCAAGCGCAGCTGGTCGGCGGCTGTCCGGTAAAATGCCGCTTTGCCTTCGCATCGTCGCTCCTACCGTGGCCCATAACCTGCTCAACGACACCTTCCTGCGTGCGCTTCTGCGCGAGCCGACCGACTACACGCCGATCTGGCTGATGCGCCAGGCCGGCCGCTACCTGCCCGAATACAACGCGACGCGCGCGCGCGCCGGCAGTTTCCTCGGCCTGGCGAAGCAGCCCGACTACGCGACCGAAGTGACGCTGCAGCCGCTCGAACGCTTTCCGCTCGACGCCGCGATCCTGTTCTCGGACATCCTGACGATTCCCGACGCGATGGGGCTCGGCCTCGACTTCCAGGTCGGCGAAGGGCCGAAGTTCGCGCATCCGGTGCGCACCGAGGCCGACGTCGCGAAGCTCGCGGTGCCGGATATCGAAGCGACGCTCGGTTACGTGACGGGCGCCGTGCGCGAGATCCGCCGCGCGCTCACCGACGGCCAGGGCCGCCAGCGCGTGCCGCTGATCGGCTTCTCCGGCAGCCCGTGGACGCTCGCGTGCTACATGGTCGAAGGCGGCGGATCGGACGACTTCCGCACCGTGAAGTCGATGGCGTATTCGCGCCCCGACCTGATGCACCGGATCCTCGACGTGAACGCGCAGGCGGTGGCCGCCTACCTGAACGCGCAGATCGAAGCGGGCGCGCAGGCCGTGATGATCTTCGATACGTGGGGCGGTGCGCTGGCCGACGGCGCGTACCAGCGCTTCTCGCTCGACTACATCCGCCGCGTGGTCGGCCAGCTCAAGCGCGAGCATGACGGCGAGCGCGTGCCGGTGATCACGTTCACGAAGGGCGGCGGGCTGTGGCTCGAGGAGATCGCGGCGACCGGCGTCGATGCGGTCGGGCTCGACTGGACGGTCAACCTCGGCGCCGCGCGCGAGCGCGTCGCGGGGCGTGTCGCGCTGCAGGGCAACCTCGACCCGACGATCCTGTTTGCGCCGCCGGCCGCGGTGCGCGAGCAGGCGCGCGCGGTGCTCGACAGCTACGGCAACCATCCGGGCCACGTGTTCAACCTCGGGCACGGCATTTCGCAGTTCACGTCGCCCGATCACGTCGCCGAACTCGTCGACGAAGTGCATAGCCACAGCCGCGCGATCCGTAGCGGAGCCGCCGGCTGAACGCAAGCGCCGTCATGCTGCGTTGCGGAATGACGGCGTTTCGCGATCGGCACTAAACAGGGCGCAACTCGCCACCGGTTGCCGATTCGATGCTTGTCAAGACTTGACTTATACACATTTTCCACGTTGCAGCGCGGTAGAGCCCCGTATCGGTCAAATTGTCTCGCTATGGTTAGGTAATTTGAATAGCAGCCTTATGGAATAAGGCTCCGCGGGGCACCGCCGCAAGCGGCGAAAAACGCCGCAAAGCACGTCCCCGCGCGCGTTGCGGCCGTTGAACGGCGAGTTCTCAACAAAGTTATCCACAGGCTGGGCAGGGTATACGGCGATTCCTAATGCGAATCCAAAACTTAGCGCCGAATCTGAAGTTTTACTTTAAGTGCGCTGCCGCGATGCGGGCGCGGCTGCAAGCCGTCCGTACGGTGCGGGCTGCGGCAGGAGCGCCGTGATGAGCGGCACCTACCTGCGCGTCGCGCTCGACCATCCGCTCGCGACCCTGTTCGACTACCGATGCGACGTCCAGCCGGCGCCGGTGCCCGGCACGCTCGTGCAGGTGCCGTTCGGCAAGCGGCAGGCGGTCGGGCTCGTCTGCGAAGTGACGACTCACACCGACGTGCCGCCTGGCCGGCTGCGCGCGGTCGATGCGATCTGCGCCGACTTGCCGCCGCTGTCGCCCGACTGGCTCGCACTCGTATCGTTCGCCGCCGACTACTATCAGCGCGGGCGCGGCGAGGTCGCATTGCCGGCGCTGCCGCAGGCGCTGCGCGACGCCGGACGCTGGGGGCGGCTGCTGGCGCCGGAGGTGCGCTATCGTCCGACGGAGGCCGGCCGCGCGGCGCTGCCCGACGCGTTGCCCGCGCGCGGCGCCGCGCTGCGGCGGCTCGCGCAGGCGCTCGTCGAAGCCGGCTCGCTGGCCTTGCCCGAAGCGCGTGCGCTGCACCCGAAGGCGGCCGCCACGCTCGACGACTGGGCGGCGCGCGGCTGGGTCGCGGTCGAGGAAATCGGCTGGGCCGACACCCCTGTGCCCAACGCTGTGGATAACCTGTCGACAACCGGTGGACGAACTGTGCCGCCGGCGCTCACCGACCAGCAGGCCGAAGCACTCGACGCGCTCCGCGCGGCCCAGGGTTTCGCGCCGTTCCTGCTGCACGGCGTGACGGGCAGCGGCAAGACCGAGGTCTATCTGCACGCGCTCGCGGCGCTGCTCGACGCACGGCCCGATGCGCAGGCGCTCGTGCTCGTCCCCGAAATCAACCTGACGCCGCAGTTCGAGGCCGCGTTTCGCGCGCGCTTCGCGGGCGCGCTCGCCGACGACGCGATCGTCACGCTGCACAGCGGGCTCGCCGAGGGCGAGCGGGCGCGCCACTGGCTGGCCGCCCATACGGGCCGCGCGCGGATCGTGCTCGGCACGCGTCTCGCGGTGCTCGCGTCGATGCCGACGCTGGCGCTGATCGTCGTCGACGAGGAGCACGAGCCCGCGTACAAGCAGCAGGAAGGGTTGCGCTATTCGGCGCGCGATCTCGCCGTGTGGCGCGCGAAGCAGCTCGGCATCACGGTCGTGCTCGGCTCGGCGACGCCTTCGCTCGAAAGCTGGTGGCAGGCGGAGCAGGGCCGCTACACGCGGCTCACGTTGTCGCGCCGCGCGGTGGCGGACGCGACGCTGCCGACCGTGCGGCTGATCGATCTCGAAGAGGAGCGGCGGCGCGGGCGCGCGTCGATGGGCGGCCTGTCGGGGCCGCTCGTCGCGGCGCTGAAGGCGCGGCTCGAGCGCGGCGAACAGAGCCTCGTGTTCCTGAACCGGCGCGGCTACGCGCCGCAACTCGCGTGCGACGCGTGCGGCTGGGTGGCGGGTTGCCCGCGCTGCAGCGCGTACGTCGTGCTGCACAAGCCCGAGCATGCGCTGCGCTGCCATCACTGCGGTTGGGAAGCGCGCATCCCGCGGTCGTGCCCGGAGTGCGGGAACGTCGACATCGCGCCGCTCGGGCGCGGCACGCAGCGCATCGAGGAGGCGCTCGCCGAAGCGGTGCCGGGTGCGCGCGTGCTGCGGATCGATGCGGACAGCACGCGCCGCAAGGGCAGTGCGCAGGCGTTGTTTTCCGACGTCCATGCGGGCGAGGTCGACATCCTGGTCGGCACGCAGATGATCGCGAAAGGGCACGACTTCCAGCGCGTGTCGCTCGTCGGCGTGCTCAACGCCGACACCGCGCTGTTCTCGCACGACTTCCGCGCGAGCGAACGGCTGTTCGCGCAGCTGATGCAGGTGAGCGGCCGCGCGGGGCGGGCCGGGCTGCCGGGCGAGGTGCTCGTGCAGACACGCTACCCGCGTCACGCGCTGTACCACGCGCTCGGCCGGCAGGATTACGTCGGCTTCGCGAATTCGACGCTCGGCGAGCGTCGCGACGCGCACCTGCCGCCGTTCGTCTACCAGGCGCTGCTGCGCGCCGAGGGGCGCACGCTCGACGCGGCGCTCGCATTCCTGCAGCAGGCCGCGGCCGTGTTGCCGGGGCTGCCGGGGGCCGATCGCGTGACCGTGTACGACGCGGTGCCGATGACGATCGTCAAGGTCGCGAACGTCCACCGCGCGCAGCTGCTGCTCGAAAGCGCGTCGCGGGCGGCGCTGCAGCATGCGCTGCGCGCGTGGCAGCCGGAGCTGCGCGCGCTGAAGGGCGTGCTGCGCTGGAGCGTCGAGGTCGATCCGCTGGATATCTGAGTCGCTGGCGCCCGCGCAGCGGGTGCTTGGCGTACCGACGCGGCCCCTGCGTGCCCGATGCGCCCGCCGTCGCGCCGTTCTTTTCACCCCTCCAGTCTCTGCGCCGCACCCGCCGGCGTACCCCGAGTGCAACCCGTTTCACGCCCCGGCCCGCCGAGCCGGCGGTTGCTTACCCATGCCAAACCAGCCCGATCAGGGAAAACACCGATCCCCCGACCACGGGCAACTCCTAGGTTGCGACTTTGTAAGCCATTGATTATATTGGCTAACTACAGGGTGCAACCGGTCTCGTAATTCGGTTGCACCTTTTTATTGTGTGCCGTAGGATTTCGCGCATCCTCTTACACCATATTGCCGGGCTCGCACCGGCGCACGAACCCACCATGGCTAGCACGACTCTCGGCGTCAAAGTCGACGACCTTCTCCGCTCGCGTCTCAAGGACGCCGCCGCGCGTCTCGAGCGCACTCCCCACTGGCTGATCAAGCAGGCGATCTTCGCGTATCTCGAGCGGATCGAGCACGGCCAGCTGCCGCCCGAACTGTCGGGTCACAGCGGCGTCACCGAGCTCGCCGACGGCCAGGGCGCGGATGGCGACGACGACAACTCGCCGCATCCGTTCCTCGAGTTCGCGCAGAACGTGCAACCGCAATCGGTGCTGCGCGCGGCGATCACGGCCGCCTACCGCCGGCCCGAGCCGGAATGCGTGCCGTTCCTGCTCGGCCAGGCGCGCCTGCCCGCGAACCTGCAGGCGGACGTGCAGGCGCTCGCGACCCGGCTCGTCGAGGCGCTGCGCGAGAAGAGCTCGGGCGGTGGCGTCGAGGGGTTGATCCACGAGTTCTCGCTGTCGAGCCAGGAAGGCGTCGCGCTGATGTGCCTCGCCGAAGCGCTGCTGCGCATTCCCGATCGCGCGACGCGCGACGCGCTGATCCGCGACAAGATCAGCAAGGGCGACTGGCGCTCGCACGTCGGCCACGCGCCGTCGCTGTTCGTGAACGCGGCGACCTGGGGGCTGATGATCACCGGCAAGCTCGTGACGACCAACAGCGAGGCCGGCCTGTCGTCGGCGCTGACGCGCCTGATCGGCCGCGGCGGCGAGCCGCTGATCCGCAAGGGCGTCGACATGGCGATGCGCCTGATGGGCGAGCAGTTCGTCACCGGCGAGACGATTTCCGAAGCGCTCGCGAACAGCCGCAAGTATGAGGCGCGCGGCTTCCGCTACTCGTACGACATGCTCGGCGAGGCGGCGACGACCGAAGAGGACGCGCAGCGCTACTACGCATCGTACGAACAGGCGATCCACGCGATCGGCAAGGCGGCCGGCGGCCGCGGCATCTACGAAGGCCCGGGCATCTCGATCAAGCTGTCGGCGCTGCACGCGCGCTACTCGCGCTCGCAGCAGGACCGCACGATGAGCGAACTGCTGCCGCGCGTGCGCGCGCTCGCGCTGCTCGCGCGCCGCTACGACATCGGCCTGAACATCGACGCGGAAGAGGCCGACCGCCTCGAACTGTCGCTCGACCTGCTCGAGGCGCTGTGCTTCGATCCGGATCTGGCGGGCTGGAACGGCATCGGCTTCGTCGTGCAGGGCTACCAGAAGCGCTGCCCGTTCGTGATCGACTACCTGATCGATCTCGCGCGCCGCAGCCGTCACCGCCTGATGATCCGCCTCGTGAAGGGCGCGTACTGGGATACCGAGATCAAGCGCGCGCAGGTCGACGGCCTCGAAGGCTATCCGGTCTATACGCGCAAGATCTACACGGACGTGTCGTACCTCGCGTGCGCGAAGAAGCTGCTCGCGGCGCCCGACGCCGTCTACCCGCAGTTCGCGACGCACAACGCGTACACGCTCGCGGCGATCTACCAGCTCGCGGGCCAGAACTACTACCCGGGCCAGTACGAGTTCCAGTGCCTGCACGGGATGGGCGAGCCGCTGTACGAGGAAGTCACGGGCCGCGACAAGCTGAACCGTCCGTGCCGCGTGTACGCGCCGGTCGGCACGCACGAGACGCTGCTCGCGTACCTCGTGCGCCGTCTGCTCGAGAACGGCGCGAACACGTCGTTCGTGAACCGCATCGCGGACAAGACGGTGTCGGTGAAGGAACTGGTCGCCGATCCGGTCGACGAAGCGGCGAAGGTCGTGCCGCTCGGCGCGCCGCACGCGAAGATCCCGCTGCCGCGCAACCTGTACGGCGACGAGCGCCCCAACTCGATGGGCCTCGACCTGTCGAACGAACATCGTCTCGCGTCGCTGTCGTCCGCGCTGCTCGCGAGCGCGCATTTCCCGTGGCGCGCGGCGCCGATGCTGGCCGACGACACGCTCGCCGAGGCGCCGGCCCGTGACGTGCGCAACCCGGCCGACCAGCGCGACACGGTCGGCACGGTCAGCGAGGCGACGGCCGAACACGTGAGCGCGGCGCTCGCGCACGCAGTGGCCGCCGCGCCGATCTGGCAGGCGACGCCGGTCGATGCGCGCGCCGATTGCCTGGTGCGCGCGGCGGACCTGCTCGAAGCGCAGATGCACACGCTGATGGGCCTGATCGTGCGTGAAGCCGGCAAGTCGCTGCCGAACGCGATCGCCGAGATCCGCGAAGCGGTCGACTTCCTGCGCTACTACGCCGCGCAGATCCGCGACGAATTCTCGAACGACACGCACCGTCCGCTCGGGCCCGTGGTCTGCATCAGCCCGTGGAACTTCCCGCTCGCGATCTTCATGGGCCAGGTGGCGGCGGCGCTGGCCGCCGGCAACACGGTGCTCGCGAAGCCGGCCGAACAGACGCCGCTGATCGCGGCCCAGGCCGTGCGCCTGCTGCGCGAGGCCGGCGTGCCGGCCGGTGCGGTGCAACTGCTGCCGGGCGACGGCGAGACCGTCGGCGCGGCGCTGGTCGCCGATCCGCGCACGCGCGCGGTGATGTTCACGGGCTCGACCGAAGTCGCGCGCCTGATCAACAAGACGCTGTCCGCGCGCCTCGACCCGGACGGCAAGCCGATCCCGCTGATCGCCGAAACGGGCGGCCAGAACGCGATGATCGTCGATTCGTCGGCACTCGCGGAGCAGGTCGTCGCGGACGTGATGCAGTCGTCGTTCGACTCGGCCGGTCAACGGTGTTCGGCGCTGCGCGTTCTGTGTCTGCAGGACGATGTCGCGGACCGCACGCTGACGATGCTCAAGGGCGCCATGCACGAGCTGGCGCTCGGCAACCCCGACCGGCTGTCGACGGACGTCGGCCCGGTGATCGACGGCGAAGCGAAGCAGACGATCGACACGCACGTCGCGGCGATGAAGGACAAGGGCCATGCGGTCACGCAGCTGCCGGCGCCCGAGGCATGCGCGCACGGCACGTTCGTGCCGCCGACGCTGATCGAGATCGGCAGCATCGACGAGCTGAAGCGCGAGGTGTTCGGCCCGGTGCTGCACGTGGTGCGCTACCGCCGCAGCCAGCTCGACAAGCTGCTGGAGCAGATCCGTGCGACCGGCTACGGCCTGACGCTCGGCATCCACACGCGGATCGACGAGACGATCGCGCACGTGATCTCGAACGCGCACGTCGGCAACATCTACGTGAACCGCAACGTGATCGGTGCGGTGGTCGGCGTGCAGCCGTTCGGCGGCGAAGGGCTGTCGGGCACGGGCCCGAAGGCCGGCGGCGCGCTGTATCTGCAGCGGCTGCTCGCGACGCGTCCGTCGGGCCTGCCGCGCTCGCTCGCGCAGTCGCTGGTGGCGGACGGCGCGGTTGACGGCGACGCGCGCAGCAATCCGGCGGCGGCGCTCACGACGCTGCGCGACTGGCTGATCGAGCAGCGCGAGCCGGCGCTGGCCGCACGTTGCGACGGCTATCTGGCGCAGGTGCCGGCCGGTGCGACCGCGGTGCTGAGCGGCCCGACGGGCGAGCGAAACACGTATACACTCGGCCCGCGCGGCACGGTGCTGTGTGTCGCGGCGACGCCGGGCGGCGCGCGCGCACAGTTCGCGGCGGTGCTGGCGACCGGCAACCGTGCGCTGTTCGCCGGCGCGGCCGGCGAGGCGCTCGTCGCGGCGCTGCCGGCGTCGCTGAAGGCGCATGCGGCCGTGCGCAAGCAGGCCGACACGCCGTTCGATGCGGTGCTGTTCGAAGGCGACAGCGACGAACTGCAGACGCTCGTGAAGGACGTCGCGCAGCGGCCGGGCCCGATCGTGTCGGTGCAGGGCGTGTCGGTGGGCGCGTTCGAGAACGGCGACGCGGAAGACTACGCGCTCGAGCGGCTGCTGACGGAGCGCTCGGTGAGCGTGAACACGGCTGCGGCGGGCGGCAATGCGAATTTGATGACGATCGGCTGATCATCCTTGCCGTTCGGATCAAACAAAGGAAGCGGCAAGGCGATCCCGATGCCGCTCCATTTACCCTGGTACCAAGGAGATGCTATGCAGCACACGATGAAAAAGCTGGCAGGCGCGACGTTCGTCGCGGTCATGTCGCTGGCGGGGACGGCCCATGCGGACGACGTGAAGATCGGTTACGCAGGGCCGATGACGGGCGCGCAGGCGCACTACGGCAAGGATATGCAGAACGGGATCGTGCTCGCGATCGAGGATTTCAACGCGACGAACCCGAAGATCGGCGGCAAGCCGGTGAAGTTCGCACTCGACACGCAGGACGACCAGGCTGACCCGCGCACCGGCACGACGGTCGCGCAGAAGCTCGTCGACGACGGCATCAAGGGCATGCTCGGCCACTTCAACTCGGGCACGACGATTCCCGCCTCGCGCATCTACGCGAATGCGGGCATTCCGCAGATCGCGATGGCGACCGCACCGGAATACACGCAGCAGGGCTACAAGACGACCTTCCGCATGATGACGTCCGACACGCAGCAGGGCTCGGTGGCCGGCGCGTTCGCATCGAAGGACCTCGGCATGAAGAAGATCGCGATCGTCGACGACCGCACGGCCTACGGCCAGGGTCTCGCCGACCAGTTCGAGAAGGCCGCGAAGGCCGGCGGCGCGACGATCGTCGACCGTGAATTCACGAACGACAAGGCGGTGGACTTCAAGGCGATCCTGACCAAGCTGAAGGCTGCGAAGCCGGATCTCGTCTACTACGGCGGCGCGGATTCGCAGGCGGCACCGATGGTCAAGCAGATGAAGACGCTCGGCATCGCCGCGCCGCTGATGAGCGGCGAAATGGTGAAGACGCCGACGTTCCTGAAGATCGCGGGCAACGCGGCCGACGGCACGATCGCATCGCTGGCCGGCCTGCCGCTCGAAGAAATGCCGGGCGGCAAGACGTACGCCGACAAGTACAAGAAGCGCTTCGGCGAAGATGTGCAGACGTACTCGCCGTATGCGTACGACGGCGCGATGGCGCTGTTCAACGCGATGAAGAAGGCCGATTCGACGGATCCGGCGAAGTACCTGCCGCTGCTCGCGAAGACCGACATGGCCGGCGTGACGTCGACGCACGTCGCGTATGACGCGAAGGGCGACCTGAAGAACGGCGGCATCACGATGTACAAGGTCGAGAAGGGCGAGTGGAAGCCGCTGAAGAGCATCGGCGGCAAGTAAACAGCCAGATGTGATGTGGCGCACGGGCGGCGTTGCAACGCGTCGTCCCGCGCCTCATGCGAAAAAGCCACCGGGCCGTCGGGTCCGGTGGCTTTTTCTTTGGTGGGACACGGCCGACAGGACATGGGGATCTCGCAGGCAGTGGTGCAGCAGGGTCGCCGCTTGTGTACGTCGATACCGCATCGCCGTGATCGGCGGCAGTATGAGGTTACTTGCCGTCGCAGCACTTGTTAGGGCAATCGGGCAGGAAGGAAATTTCCACACGTCGCCCATTGTCCACGTCGCCATGCGAATAGACGCGGGCGCTCTTCTTGATGGTGCCGCGTAAAAAGCCGAGTTGCTCCAGCAGTGCATACGCGGTTTGCAATCTTGATTGCGCAAGGGCCAGTGCTCCCGCTTCGCTTTCCTCGGCATGGCCGCTGATCAGCGTTGTCTCCTTGGTTAGGTGATTTGCGTAATCGAGCTTTTGGTCGGCTGTCCATTTTGCAATTCGGACGATCTCGGCATTCGATATGTGCGAGCTATCTCTTGAAAAGTAGATGTCGAGGTTCTCGCTGGCGATGCATGCGAATACCGGATTGGAGGCGAGAAGACTTAGGGCCAGAATGAACTTAAGCATTGTAGATGACGTATCCTGCAATGCTGTCGGCATTGTCGATTGCTTGATTCGGGTTTTCGGCTCCAAACGTCAAACACTCCTCCATGAAATATCTGTGATCCCGGGTTCCCATTGTGTCGTCAAAATGACTCGCCTCATAAATCAGGGTGGAAACTACGGAATCTTTTTCCCATGAGAAGTCCCGCATTGTACAAAAATCGGAATGTATTGCGATCGTATGAGTTACGGTATCCGGCGAACACACTGATGCCGTAACTCCCGATCTGTTCGGATTTGGAACGCATCCAATATGTTTGAGTCGTTCGCTGTCCCATCGCGTGAAATTGCATCCTGTGAGTGCCTTTAGTACTCGGACGATTGCAGTCAGGCCTGTTAATAACGTTATGCGGGTGCCTTCGTCAGCTCTGCCGAACCACTGTAATACGCGTGCCTTGTCAGTGCTGGACCAGCGCTGCAGATCCTTGATTCTTCTGTCGACGAGAGAAACGGCGCGATCGCGTTTGCTCAATACCATTTCCCGGAATTCCTTGTTTGTCATGTTGTGACATATTTTCTCGGTATTGATCGTTACTTCCACCATCGACCCGGGATGGGTATTGGTAACTGCGCCTGAGTGTACGAGGAACCATTCTCCGCCGGCATTCACATCGAAATTTTTCATTGCTTCAATGTTCCTTCGTATAGATTTTCAGGGCTGCCGAGGCGTCGGTGGCGATTCGATGTGTTTTCCCGGCCGTGTCCGTGGTGCCCGTGAAAATCTGCCCAGTGTCGGTAACGATTCGGTAGCGAATGTTCGCGAGCGGGCGGCGGGAGTCATCGAGCAAGGTGAATTGCTCGTCGTGTACGACGGCCGATCGAGCAGATGACCGCGCGGCTGCATCAGGTTGGCGCCCATTCGGCGTCGCAGTCTCTCTCGCGGTAAAAATCATCCGCATGCCGCGCTCAGCGTAGAAGATCGGCGGTGGGTTGCATCCGCAGACATTGATATCCCCGCTCAATGCCCACTGTTTGCCGTTCGGACCGGTACCTGGCCAGCGCGGACCTTGCGGTGCGATGTACCCTTCACGCTTGCAGGCAGAACAGTAGGTCTTCATATCCAGCGTGGCGATATGAACCCTCGGCGGCGGATTGGAACAGGTTACGGTGTCGAGGCCTTCGACAATCGCCGCTTCCCCGGCACGGTCGCCTTTGGCAAGAAAGTAGCGGATCATGGACGCTACCTCAGCGGGGCATGGACGAGCGGGTGACGACGCTCAATACAACGGATGACGCTACGCCTTGTCGCTCGGGACTATCGGTGATCGTGTCGCCGTTATCGAGTTCGCTGCCAACGAATGCGAGCGGCGCGAAGTCGGGCCCGTCGGCCAAACCCTGGCCCGTCGTCACGCGCGCGATTGAACCGTCCGGATAGTGGATCAGGTCGCCCACCGTGGCAGCCTTGCCCAAGTGCGGCGCTGCGTCCCATGTGCCGGACGGCTCGCGCCATGCGCCGCGCGCGGTTGTCGCGCCACATACCGCCAATCTGCAGGCGGGCGGCGGCACATAGGTCGGATCGAACAGGCCCGCAGCGCTTTGCCCATCCCGCACGTGAATGCCCCATGAGGTGCGCGGCGTTTCGGTAATGCGGTCACCGTTGCTCGACAGGCTGCCGACCAACGCGAACGGCTTGCCGCCGCTATGGTTGTTTCCCGCGTCGTCGATAATCGCGGCCTCGTTGCCGTCGTCATGAGTCACTACGTCGCCGACACAGGCGACTTCCAATGCAGCCGGGGGCAGGCCGCTGGTTGCGGTGGTGACGCGCTCACCGCGTTCCGTGAGTGCACCAACGGTGGCGAAAAGGTGGAGCGGTGCTTTGCGTTCGTTTTTCATCCGGCTTCCCTGTCTCAGTAAATGGAATGACTGCCTGGAGACGCTATTCCAGATAGGAAACGTCGATCAATCGGACGAATATGATTCAGGGCTGGTAAGTTTTACTACTTGTTCCGTTATGCCTTTTGCATTGACCGTGCGTGCGCGAATGCGCTGGTTAGTTGACGCGGACAAGGCGTGACGCCGTATCTCGCTTTGCCGTTCGCAAGGGGAATATGAGTGCGTGAGTTGTAAGTGCGCTGGCGCAATCGTGGATACTTAGTCCTTGCGGTGCAGGCGCAGCAGGAACTTCTGCAGCTTGCCCGTCGGTGTGCGCGGCAGCGCCTGCGCGAACGTGAACTCGCGCGGGATCTTGTATGCGGCCAGCCGCTCGCCGCAGAATGCGCGCAGCGCGTCGGCATCGGGCACGGCGCCCGCGCGCAGCACGACGTGCGCGACGACCGTCTCGCCCCAGTCGGGGTGCGGCACGCCGACGACGGCCGCCTCCGCGATGTCCGGGTGCGCGCCGAGCGCGTCCTCCACTTCCTTCGAATAGACGTTCTCGCCGCCCGTCACGATCATGTCCTTCAGCCGGTCGACGATGAACAGGTAGCCATCCTGATCGATCCGCGCGACGTCGCCGGTGCGATACCAGCCGTCCGGCGCGAATGCGGCGCGCGTCGCGGCGGGGTCGTCGAGATAGCCGAGCATCATGCTGTCGGTCTTCAGCCAGATCTCGCCGGTTTCTCCGGGCTGCGCGTCGATGCCGTCCATCCGCACGACGCGCAGGTCGACGCCCGGGCCGCCGTGGCGGCCGATCGAACCGGCCTTCGCGACCTGCTCGTCCGGATACAGCGTCGTGCCGGCCGGGCCCGCTTCCGTCATGCCGTACACCTGGAAGAACGCATCGCTGCGATACGCGCGCGCGAGCCGTTCGGCCTGCGCGGCGCCGATCGGGCCGCCGCCGTACAGCCACGCGCGCACGCTCGACAGGTCGAACGCGGCGAAGCCGTCGATCGTGTCGAGCGGCAGCGTGTACGACACCGGCGCGCCGAAATACAGCGTCACGCGCTCGCGCTCGACGGCCTGCAGGAACCGCAGCGGATGGTATTCGCGCAGCAGCACGACGGTGCCGCCCGCGACCAACGTGCCGCCGAACCAGTTGTTGAGCGGCGACGAATGCCAGATCGGCATCGCCATCAGCGTGCGCTCGTGGCGGCCGATGCCGATCGCGAGCGCCGCCGACATCGCCGCGAGCGTCACGGTGCGGTGGCTGTGCATGCAGCCTTTCGGGCGGCCGGTCGTGCCGGACGTATAGAGGATCTGCGCGAGGTCGCCGTCGGCCGGCTCGATGCCCGCGAGGCCATCCAGCGTCGCGCACATCGTGTCGAAGCTCGGCACGCCGTCGAGCTCGCCTTCGGTCACGAGCCGCCGCGCGGGATGCACGATGCGTTCGACCACCGGCGCGAGCGCCACGTCGAACAGGAGCGCCTTGCTGCGGCTGTGTTCGAGCACGTAGTCGACTTCCGGCGCCTGCAGCCGGTGGTTGATCGGCACGAACGTCGCACCGAGTCGCCACGCGCCGAACATCAGGTCGACGAAGGCCGGCGTGTTGAAGCACATCGCGGCGACGCGGTCGCCGGCGGCGATGCCGAGCGCGCTCAGCACGGCCGCCGCGCGGTGCGAGCGCTCGCGCGCGGCGGCATACGTGATCGTCGCGGATTCGCTGACGAGGAACGGCTTGCCGGGCGTCGCGCGGGCGGCGCGGTCGAGGGCGGCGACGAGGTTCATCGGGGCTCCGGGCGGACGAACGAGGGCGGACTGGGCCGTATTGAGCCGTACGCGCGGGCGTCAGGCCGGGTACGCGCGCTGCAGCAGCGCGGCGACGTCGAGCGCGTGCGGGTCGAAACCGCCCGCGATGCGGCCCCAGTCGGGCGCGGCGAGCCGGGTCGCGACGAAGGCGTCGGCGACGGCCGCCGGCGCGGCGCGGCGCAGCAGGCAGGCCTGCGCGACCACCGCGAGCCGCTGCGCGAACACGCGGCCCGACGCCTCGAGCGTGTCGGCCGGCGCCGCGAGCATCGTGCGCAGCGCGTCGAGTGCCGCGCGGATCCGCGGCTCGTCCGCGCCGAGGTCGGCCAGTTCGGCGAACAGCGCGGCGGCCGCGTCGGGCTCGCGCGACACCGCGCGCAGCACGTCGAGGCACATCACGTTGCCCGAGCCTTCCCAGATCGAGTTGACGGGCGCCTCGCGGAACAGCCGCGCGATCGGGCCGTCGTCGACGTAGCCGTTGCCGCCGAAGACTTCCATCACCTCGCCGGTCAGCTCGACCGCGCGCTTGCAGACCCAGAATTTCGCGGCGGGCGTGACGATGCGCTTCCACGCGCGTTCGCGCGGCGAGTCGTCGCGCTCGAACGCATCGGCCAGGCGCATCGCGAGCACGAGCGCGGCCTCGCTTTCGAGCGCGAGATCGGCGAGCACGGTGCGCATCAGCGGCTGCTCGGCGAGCGCGCGGCCGAACGCGTGGCGCTGCCGCGTGTAGGCGATCGCCTGCACGACGCCCTGGCGCAGCATCGCCGCGCTGCCGAGCACGCAGTTCAGCCGCGTGTAGGTGGCCATCTCGATGATGGTCGGAATGCCGCGGCCTTCGTCGCCGAGCATGATGCCCCACGCATCGTTCAGCTCGATCTCGCTGCTCGAGTTGCTGCGGTTGCCGACCTTGTTCTTCAGCCGCTGGATCTCGACCGCATTCTTCGTGCCGTCGGGCCGCCAGCGCGGCACGTAGAAGCACGACGAGCCGCCGGCCTCGGTACGCGCGACGACGAGGTGCGCGTCGCACATCGGCGCGGAGAAGAACCACTTGTGGCCGCGCAGCAGGTAGTCGCCGCCGCGCCCGCCCGCGCCGACCGCGGTCGCGAGCGTCGTGTTCGCGCGCACGTCGGAGCCGCCCTGTTTCTCGGTCATGCCCATGCCGACCCAGATCGAGCGCTTGTCGGCGACCGGCACGTCGCGCGGATCGTAGGCGTCGCTGTAGAGCTTGTCGCGCAGCATGTTCCACAGCGCGGGCTCCTTCTGCAGCACGGGGATCGCGGCCTGCGTCATCGTCGCCGGGCACAGCGTGCCGGCCTCGATCTGGCCGTGCAGGTAGAAGCCGGCCGCGGTTGCGGCCCAGCGGCCGCGGCGCGACTCGCGGAACGCGAGCGACACGAAGCCCTCGCGGCGGTACTGGCCGAGCAGCGCATGCCAGGCCGGGTGGAAGTCGACGCGGTCGATGCGCCGGCCGCGCCGGTCGAACGTGTTCAGTTCCGGCGTGTGACGGTTCGCTTCGTCGGCAAGCCGCGCGGTGTCGGCGCTGCCGAGCCGGGCGCCGTACGCGTCGAGTTGCGGCACGGCCCAGTCCGCGCCTGCCCGGGCAAGCGCATCGCGCAGCGCGAGGTCCGTTGCGAAGAGGTTATAGTCGACGAGTTCGTCGAACTGGTTCGTGACGGCGTGAGTCGATTCGGTCATCGGGAGGTCTCCGGTCTCATGCGTCGCGGGCAGCCGGCGTCATGCCGCAGGCATGGCGCTCGGGCCCCGGTTCCGGCTTCCGGTGAAATGCCTGCCCCGCTGAATTCCAGAGTAGCAAATATGCCGCCGCGACATGTTCAGGTTCCGGCGCCGCCCGGCCAGCCGGCGGCGCAACCCGCGCCCGCATTGCGCCGCCGGCCGCGCCAGTCGCGTGCGCAGGCGAGCTCCGACGCGCTGCAGCAGGCGTTCGTTCAGCTTTTGCTCGAGCGCGGCTACGCGAAGGCGACGATCCGCGAGATCGCGGCCGTCGCGGGTGTCAGCGTCGGCACCTTCTACGAATACTTCGGCGACAAGCAGAGCCTCGCGGCGCTCTGCATCCACCGGCACGTGCAGGCGATGGCCGACCGGCTGCGCGACGCGATCGCGCGGCTGCGCGGCGCGCCGCGTGCGGAGCTCGCCACGGCGCTGGTCGACCTGCAGGTCGACGCGATCGGCGCCGACGCGGCGCTGTGGGGCGCGCTGTTCGCGCTGGAGCGGCAGGTGTCGCCGCTCGCCGCCTACCGCCGCCACTACGACGCGTATGTCGCACTGTGGCGCGACGCGCTCGCGCACGCGGCCGATCCGCCGCCCGCGGCACGGCTCGACGGGCTCGCGCGGATGGCGCACACGGTCTGCTACGGCGGCCTTTCGCAGGCGCTGCTGACGCTCGGGCCCGCGTTCGACGTCGCCGCGTTGCGCGGTGAGCTGCGGGCCGTGCTGCTCGCCTACCTGGCGGCGGCCGGCGCGTAGCGTTCCGGCGCCCGTTCGCGCCGGCCGCGGTGCGGGGCGCGACGCGCGACGTTCGTGCGCCCCGACGAGGCGCCACGGCGGAAGCCGCCGGGGCGACAGCCGGCGCTCGGCTTCGGCCGGCAACCCATGTTCCCTGGCTGGAAAAATCGCCCGCAAGGACGGCGCAAGCCGTCGTGCGCGCGTGCGCCTGGACGAAATGCCTGATTCGCATGTCGGCCGGGCGAATCGCCGTTGCGGTTGAGCGCCTCATGTCGGGTGCCATGAGAAAAATGCATGGCTGCCATGACGAACTTTCGATTGTCCGCCGATATTGGCTCGGGCTAAATCATGCGGCAGGTGCAGGGCCGCGCGCGCCGCGCGGCGCCGCCCGAAGGACATCAGAAGGAGGAGTCATGCGAAGCGCCACCGCGCCCCGTTCGAAGCTGCCCGACGTCGGGACGACGATCTTCACGGTGATCGGCCAACTGGCGGCCCGACACGATGCGTTGAACCTGTCGCAGGGCGCGCCGAATTTCGCGCCCGATCCGGCGCTCGTCGAGGGCGTCGCGCGCGCGATGCGCGACGGGCACAACCAGTACGCGCCGATGGCCGGCGTCGCGGCGCTGCGCGAGCGGCTCGCCGAGAAGACGGAGGCGCTGTACGGCGCGCGCTACGACCCGGCCACCGAGATCACGGTGATCGCGAGCGCGAGCGAAGGGCTCTATGCCGCGATCAGCGCGCTCGTGCATCCGGGCGACGAGGTGATCTATTTCGAGCCGTCGTTCGACAGCTATGCGCCGATCGTGCGGCTGCAGGGCGCGACGCCGGTGGCGATCAAGCTGTCGCCCGAGCATTTCCGCGTGAACTGGGACGAGGTGGCCGCGGCGATCACGCCGCGCACGCGGATGATCATCGTGAACACGCCGCACAACCCGACCGCGACGGTGTTCGCCGCCGACGATCTCGCGCGGCTCGCGCAGCTCACGCGCGACACCGGCATCGTGATCCTGTCCGACGAGGTGTACGAGCACGTCGTGTTCGACGGCGCGCAGCACGAGAGCATGGCACGCCATCGCGAGCTGGCCGAGCGCAGCGTGATCGTGTCGTCGTTCGGCAAGTCGTTCCACGTGACCGGCTGGCGGGTCGGCTATTGCCTCGCACCGGCCGAGCTGATGGACGAAATCCGCAAGGTGCATCAGTTCATGGTGTTCGCGGCCGACACGCCGATGCAGGTCGCGTTCGCGGAAATCCTCGCGCGGCCGGACAGCTATCTCGGGCTGTCGGCGTTCTACCAGGCCAAGCGCGACCTGCTCGCGCGCGAGCTGGCCGGCTCGCGTTTCGAGCTGCTGCCGAGCGAAGGCTCGTTCTTCATGCTCGCCCGCTTCCGGCACTTCTCTGACGAAAGCGACAGCGATTTCGTGCTGCGCCTGATCCGCGACGCGCGCGTCGCGACGATTCCGCTGTCGGCGTTCTATACCGACGGCACCGACGCCGGCGTGATCCGGCTCAGTTTCTCGAAGGACGACGCGACGCTGGTCGAAGGCGCGCGGCGGCTGCGTTCGCTGTAAGGAAACCGGCGACGGGCACGTCGCATCGACCAGACAGACACAAGGAGATCACGATGAAGCACACGGCCCCCCTGAAACTCGCGTTCGCACTCGCCTGCGCGATCGGCTCCGGCGCGGCGCTCGCCGATGCGCAGACGCTGCGCTTCGGCCTCGAGGCGCAATACCCGCCGTTCGAATCGAAAGCGCCGAACGGCGATCTGCAGGGCTTCGACATCGACGTCGGCAAGGCCGTCTGCCAGACGGCGAAGCTGTCGTGCAAATGGGTCGAGACGTCGTTCGACGGCCTGATTCCCGCGCTGAAGGGGCGCAAGTTCGACGCGATCAACTCGGCGATGAACGCGACGGAGCAGCGGCGCCAGGCGATCGACTTCACGACGATCATCTACCGCGTGCCCACCCAGCTGATCGCGCGCACCGGCAGCGGCCTGCTGCCGACGCCCGAATCGCTGAAGGGCAAGCGCGTCGGCGTGCTGCAGGCGTCGATCCAGGAAACCTTCGCGAAGGCGCACTGGGAGCCGGCCGGCGTCGCGATCGTCGCGTACCAGGACCAGAACCAGGCCTATGCGGACCTCGTGTCGGGCCGGCTCGACGCGACGCTCGTGCTGGCCCCGTCCGGCCAGCGCGGCTTCCTGTCGCGCCCGGACGGCAAGGGCTTCTCGTTCGTCGGCCAGCCCGTGCACGACGACCGGATCCTCGGCAGCGGCATCGCATTCGGGCTGCGCAAGGGCGACGGCGCGCTGAAGGCGAAGCTCGATGAGGCGATCGACAAGCTGAAGGCGGACGGCACCGTGAAGTCGCTGGGCCTGAAGTATTTCGGCGATATCGACATCTCGGCGAAGTAAGCGGAGCCGCGCGCGATGCAGATCCGGAACACGACCGCCGCGGGCAGCGGACAGGACGGCGCGCGGCTGTCGGGCGACGCGCTCGAAGCCGTGCTCGCGGCCGAGCTGGGCGACGCGCTCGTCACGCGCGCCGCCGACATCGATCCGCGTTACTTCACGGCGTACAACGAGCCGGCCGGCGTGCGGCCGCGCGCGCTGGTGCGCCCGCGCTGTGTCGACGACGTGTCGCGCACGCTCGCGCTGTGCGCGCGGCTCGGCCAGCCGGTCGTGCCGCAGGGCGGATTGACGGGGCTCGCGCGCGGCGCGGTCGCGCTCGGCGGCGAGGTCGTGCTGTCGATGGAGCGTTGCGCGGGCATCGAGGCGCTCGATGCGGCGGCCGGCACGCTGACCGTGCGGGCCGGGACGCCGCTGCAGACGGTGCAGGAGGCCGCCGAAGCGGCGGGTTTCACGTTCGGCGTCGATCTCGGGGCGCGCGGCTCGTGCCAGATTGGCGGGATGCTGGCGACCAACGCAGGCGGCACGCGTGCGATCCGCTACGGGATGATGCGCGAACAGGTGCTCGGGTTCGAGGCCGTGCTCGCAGACGGCACGGTCGTGTCGTCGATGAACCGGATGCTGAAGAACAACGCGGGCTACGACCTGAAGCAGCTGTTCATCGGCAGCGAGGGGACGCTCGGCGTCGTCACGCGGGCCGTGTTGCGGCTGCATCCGCGGCTCGCCGCGCCGGCCACGGCGCTCTGTCGCGTGCGCGACTACGACGCGGCAGTCGCGTTGTGGAACCGCATGCGCACGCTGCCGGAGCTGGTCAGCTTCGAGGCGATGTGGCCGTCGTTCTACGACTACGTCGCGCGTCACACGCCGGGGGTCGCCGCGCCGTTCGCGGGCGACGGCGGTTTCGCGGTGCTGATCGAGTGCGCGACGAGCGCGCCGGGCGGCGATGCGCGCCACGCACTGGAAACCGGCCTTGCGGCGGGGATCGAGGCGGGGCTCGTGGAGGATGCGGTGCTGGCGACGTCGGAGCGGCAGGCGCGCGACCTGTGGACGTTGCGCGAAGGCCTCGCGATCGACGCGCTGCCGCATCTCGTCAACTTCGACGTGAGCCTGCCGACGGGCGAACTCGGCGTTTTCGCCGAACGCTGCGAGGCGGCGTTACGCGCACGCTGGCCGGCGCTCACGTGCCTGTTCTTCGGCCATGTCGGCGACGGCAACGTGCATATCGGCGTATCGCTGGCCGGGATGACCGGGACGGATGCCGACGCGCTCGATCACTGCGTGTACGCGGTGGTGCGGGACATGGGCGGCTCGGTGTCGGCGGAGCACGGGATCGGCGCGCTCAAGCGCCCCTATCTCGCGCATACGCGCAGCGACGCGGAAATCGGGCTGATGCGGCGCCTGAAGACCGCGCTGGATCCGCACGGCATCCTGAATCCCGGCAAGGTGCTTTGACGGAGTGAGGCGCTGCCGGCCGGCAGCGCCGGTGCGGTGCGTCAGCCGTCCACCCAGCGCAGCGCGCCGATCTTCAGGTGATCGACGACGCTGCGCGCCCAGTCGAGTTCCGCATTGAGCAGCACGAGCGCGTGTTCGTTCTGCAGCAGGAACAGGCGCGGCACCTGCTCGGCCTGCGCGGCGTTGCGCAACGCTTCCAGGCGCCCGCGTTCGGCATCGAGCCGGGCAATCCGAAGCTCGAGCTGGTGCCGGGCATCTTCGGCGTCGAGCAACGGCAGGAAGGCGAGCCCCGCGCCGAATGCCGGAAATTCACGGGCGGGCTCCGCGAGCAGCGCATGCAGCCACGCCTGCCCCACCGTGTGCCCGGCCTCGGTGAGTGCATAGAGCGTGCGCTCCGGAAACGCGCCGTCGCGCTCGGTGTCGTGCACGACGATCAGCCCGTCGCGCAGCAGCCGGTCGATCGTCTGGTAGAGGCTCGTGCGTTGCCGCACGTTGACGACTTCGTCGTACCCGCGCGACTTCAGTTGCTGCAGCATCCCGTAGGGATGCATGGGCGCTTCGGTGAGCGTCGCGAGGACGGCCAGCGCGAGAGGGGACGGACGACTTGAGGACATAAATAGTTATATAAAATCTAGTAAGAATATAACTATTTTCATCCAGACTATCTTGTTTTACAAGGGTTTCAGCCGAGGTGCGAGCGCTTTGCGGCTGGCGCGACCGTTTCCATCGTCGCAAGACCATGCACGATGCCGCAATCCTCGACCGAATGCTCACCGACGCACTGACGGCGCAATTCGGTGAGCTGGTCGCGCAGATGCGTGAGTTCCGCGAGGCGCGCGTCGACGTGCCCGATGTGTTCGTCCAGCAGGGTGTTGATCGAATCGCAGGGGTCGGCCGGCGTGTCGGTGAGCTGCAGCAGCGCGCGAATCTCGTCGTGCGCCATGTCGAGCGCGCGGCAGTTGCGGATGAAGCGCAGCCGTTCGACGTGCACGTCGGTGTAGTTGCGGTAATTCGAGTCGGTGCGCTCCGCATCCGGCATCAGACCCTCTTTCTCGTAGAAGCGGATCGTTTCGGTCGTGCAGCGGGCCGCCTTGGCCAGTTCGCCGATCTTCATGTCTTTCTCCCGTGCAAGGGTTGACCTTGTAGTGGCTTCAGGGTGTTAACTCTACACCGTCAAGCCATCAAGGAGGTTGTCATGACCGATGCCCAGCGTACCCACGACCCACGACACCGTCATGCCGACGGCGCCGATACGTGCTGCGCCGACCCGCGCGACACGCAATTGGCGACCGTTGCCGACGCGGCGCCGGCGGCCGGCGAGCGCGCGCACGGCAAGGCCGCATCGAGCGGCCACGACCATGACCGCGATCACGGCCATGCTCACGGCGACGCGCATGCGCATGGCGCGGCGTGCTCGCACGGTCACGCCGCCCACGGCGACGAAGATCACGACCACGACCACGGGCACGCACACGGCGACGCGCATGTGCACGGTGCCGCGTGCTCGCACGATCACGCCGCGCATGGCGATGAAGATCATGGCCACGGGCATGCGCACGGCGACACACATGTGCATGGCGCCTCGTGCGCGCACGGCCACGCGGCGCATGACCATGCCGGTCACGACCACGACCACGACCACGACCACGCGGCCGGCGCCTGCTGCGCGCCCGCTGCGCTGACGCTCGCGCCGCTGCCGGTTGCGCAGGCGACCGCGTCGGGCCACGTGCGCTCCGCGTTCCGGATCATGCAGATGGACTGCCCGACCGAGGAAACGCTGATCCGCAAGAAGCTCGGCGGGATGAGCGAAGTGTCGGCGCTGGAATTCAACCTGATGCAGCGGATGCTGACCGTCGAGCACGTGCCGGGCGCCCAGCCGGCGATCGAAAGCGCGATCCGCACGCTCGGGATGACGCCCGAGGCCGCGACGGCCGGCGCGCCGGCGGCGCGCGTCGCCGATGCGCCCGCGAAGCCGTGGTGGCCGCTGGCGCTGGCCGGCGTCGCCGCGATCGCGTCGGAGGGCGCGACGTGGGCCGGCCTGCCCGTGTGGCTCGCGGCGGCGCTCGCGCTCGTGGCGGTGCTCGCGTGCGGGCTCACGACGTACAAGAAGGGCTGGATCGCGATTCGCAACGGCAACCTGAACATCAACGCGCTGATGAGCATCGCGGTGACGGGCGCGATGGCGATCGGCCAGTGGCCCGAGGCCGCGATGGTGATGGTGCTCTTCACGATCGCCGAGCTGATCGAGGCGAAGTCGCTCGACCGTGCGCGCAACGCGATCCAGGGCCTGATGCAGCTCGCGCCGGACACCGCGACCGTACAGGACGCCGACGGCTCGTGGCGCACGATCGAGGCCGCGCAGGTCGCCCTCGGGGCGGTCGTGCGCGTCAAGCCGGGCGAGCGGATCGGGCTGGACGGCGAAGTCGTGGCGGGCCGCTCGACGGTCAACCAGGCGCCGATCACCGGCGAGAGCCTGCCCGTCGAGAAGGCGGCCGGCGACGCCGTGTACGCGGGCACGATCAACGAATCGGGCTCGTTCGAATACCGCGTGACGGCCGTCGCGGCCAACTCGACGCTCGCACGGATCATCCACGCGGTCGAGGAAGCGCAGGGCGCGAAGGCGCCGACGCAGCGCTTCGTCGACCAGTTCGCGCGCGTCTATACGCCGATCGTGTTCGCGGTCGCGCTGCTGGTCGCGGTGGTGCCGCCGCTCGTCGCGGGCGGCGCATGGCACGACTGGATTTACCGCGCGCTGGTGCTGCTCGTGATCGCCTGCCCGTGCGCACTGGTGATCTCGACGCCGGTGACGATCGTGTCGGGGCTCGCGGCCGCGGCGCGACGCGGGATTCTCGTGAAGGGCGGCGTCTATCTGGAAGAAGGGCGCAAGCTCGCGTGGCTCGCGCTCGACAAGACCGGCACGATCACGCACGGCAAGCCGGTGCAGACCGACTTCGACCTGCATGCGACCGACGCCGATGCGGCGCGGGTCCGGCACCTCGGCGCGAGCCTTGCGGCGCGCTCCGATCACCCGGTGTCGCAGGCCATCGCGGCCGCGGCCCGCGAGGCCGGCACGACGGCCTTCGCCGATGTGAAGGATTTCGAAGCGATCGTCGGGCGCGGCGTGCGCGGCACGATCGACGGCGCGCGCTACTGGCTCGGCAACCACCGCCTCGTCGAGGAGCTCGAGCGCTGCTCGCCGGCGCTCGAAGCGAAGCTCGACGCGCTCGAGCGGCAAGGCAAGAGCGTCGTGGTGCTGGTCGACGAGGCGCGCGTGCTCGGCATCTTCGCCGTGGCCGACACGATCAAGGATACGAGCCGCGAGGCGATCGCCGATCTGCATGCGCTCGGCATCCGCACCGCGATGCTGACGGGCGACAACCCGCACACCGCGCAGGCGATCGCACGGCAGGCCGGCATCGACGACGCGCGCGGCAACCAGTTGCCGGAAGACAAGCTCGCGGCGGTCGAGGAGCTGGCGGCAGGCGGGGCCGGCGCGGTCGGGATGGTCGGCGACGGGATCAACGATGCGCCGGCGCTCGCGCGCGCCGACATCGGTTTCGCGATGGGCGCGATGGGCACCGACACGGCGATCGAGACGGCCGACGTCGCGCTGATGGACGACGACCTGCGCAAGATTCCCGCGTTCGTGCGGCTGTCGCGCGCGACGCATCGCGTCCTGGTGCAGAACATCGGCTTCGCGCTCGGCGTGAAGATCGTGTTCCTCGGCCTCACGGTCGCGGGGCTCGGGACGATGTGGATGGCGGTCTTTGCCGACGCGGGCGCAAGCCTGATCGTCGTGGCCAACGGCTTGCGGCTGCTGTCGTCCTCGGGGGCGTTCGGCGGGGCACAGGCCAAGCGTTGAGGAGCGGGCGATGAGCTTTCTGAAACGAATCCTGGGCGGCCATGGCGGCGGTCATGACAGCGGGCACGGCAACGGCGGCTACGGCAGCCATGGCGGCGGGCATCACGGCGGGGCGGGCCGGGACGCGCACGGCGGCCACGAGGCGCGCGGCCGCGATCGCCACGGCTGGGGCTGGCAGGCGCCGGCCGACACAGCTCGCGGGCAGGGCGCCAACGTACCGCTGCGGCAGCTCGCGTGCGCGGGCTGCGGCGCGCTCAACGCGGCCGATGCGCGGTTCTGCACGCAGTGCGGCACGGCGCAACGCAGCAAGGCCTGCAGCCGCTGCCATACCGCGCTGGCGGCCGACACGCGCTTCTGTCCCGGCTGCGGGACGCCGGCCGCGTAAGCGCACCGCCGTACCGCGCGTGCGCGCCGGCCGCGCCTGAGCGCGGGCCGGCTCGGGCCGTTCGACGGCCGGCGCACCGGCCCGTCGATCAGCGCAACGGCAGGTGGATTTCGGTGCGCAGGTCGGCCGGCGCCGTGTCCATCGGCGTATTCAGGTACAGCTCGAACGGCGGCGCGTCGGCGGCCTCGCGGCCCGAGTGCCGCAGCCAGTCGCCGTAGAGCCACTGGTAGGCCGGCTTCAGGTCCGCATACGGCCCCGTATGCAGCAGCACCGCGTATTCGCCGCCCGCTACCGTCACGCGCTCCACCGGCGGCACGGGCTCGACGTCCGGCGCACCGCCGGCCGGCATGAAACAGGCGCGGGCGCGCAACTGCGCTTCGGGCGTCGTGTCGGGGTTGTCGTAGAAAATGCCGACCATCTTCGCGCCGGGCCCGATCAGCCCGTGCTGCCCGACCCACATGCCGATCCGCATGAACGCTTCGCTGACCTTCATGTACGGGCCCGTGTGGGCGATCGCGTAGCCGTGCAACGCCGGCAACCGCCGGATCTCGACTTTGTGCTCGAACATCTCTTCTCCTCCTCTCCGTCATGGATGGGTTGGCCGGCGCACGCCCGTGCGTCGCGCGATTCCGTCGATCTGCCACGCTGCGCGCACGAGATCTTCGGGCGCATGTATTGGTTCACGATCCGCATCCGCATAGCCGCCGCACCGTCGGCGCGCCCGGCCCGCCATACGGCGTGCGATGGACGCACCGCCGCCGGTGACAGGGGGTGACAGGGGGCGACAGCCCCGCGACGTCGGCGATCCGGCGCGCATTTCGTCCGTCATCGGCGTGCCCGGGCCGGAACCGAGGTCACGGTAGCACGCCCGGACTGCATGAATCTTGCGGAAATGCGATGGAGTAATGAAATCAGGCCCTTTTTATTTCGCCGAAATGGGGTCTCGCCCCCCTGCGATCTATGACTAAAGTTAAAGACGGTGAAATCGGGTGATCGCGTCATTTTTCTCGGGTAAGTTGCTCCGTCCGGGCCGCATGTTTTTAGAAGTACGCAGGGAGTTCGTCGATTTTCAATCGCAACACCACGTTTCGGGAGAACAAGAAATGGATGCTTCCAGCTTCATCACGTCGTTGCAGACCACGCTAGGGGGGTATCTGCCCAAGATCGCCGGCGCGATCGGCATCCTGGTGATCGGCTGGCTGATCGCCGTCGTGGTGCGGGCCGGCGCGATGCGCCTGCTCGGCGCGCTGAAGGTCGACCAGCGGATCAACGAAAGCACCGGCCAGGGCGCATGCGTCGAGCGCATCATCGCGGGCGGCCTGTTCTGGCTCGTGCTGCTGGTCACCGCGGTGGGCATCTTCAACGTGCTCAACCTGTACGCGGTCTCCAACCCGTTCTCGCTGCTCATCACGCACATCGTCAACTACCTGCCGAACCTGATCGGCGGCGCCGCGCTGACGCTGATCGCGTGGCTCATCGCGTCGCTGCTGCGCAGCCTCGCGAACCGCGCGCTGAAGGCGAGCAAGATCGACGACAAGTTGTCCGAGGGCGCCGGCATGCAGCCGATGAGCGGCTATCTCGGCGACGTGCTGTTCTGGCTCGTGATCCTGATGTTCCTGCCGGCGATCCTCGCGTCGTTCGCGCTGTCGGGCCTGCTGTCGCCGGTGCAGGGGATGGTCGACAAGCTGCTCGCGATCGTGCCGAACCTGTTCGCGGCCGCGGTGATCGGCTTCGTCGGCTGGGTCGTCGCGCGGGTGCTGCGCGGCCTCGTGACGAACCTGCTCGTCGCCGCCGGCGCCGACCGCCTCACGCAGCGTCTCGAGAGCCCGACGCCCGTGCGCGTATCGAGCCTGATCGGCACGATCGTCTACGTGTTCGTGTTCGTGCCGACGCTGATCTCCGCGCTCGACGCGCTGAAGATCGACGCGATCTCGGTGCCGGCCACCAACATGCTGAACCAGTTCCTCGGCGCGGTGCCGGACATCGTCGCGGCGATCGTGATCGTGCTGGTGACGTTCTACTTCGCACGCTTCGTCGCGGCGCTCGCGCAGAAGCTGCTGGAAGCCGCCGGCGCCGACGGGCTGCCGGCCGTGCTCGGCGTCGAGCGCGTGTTCTCGGGAATCCTGCAGCCGTCGGTGCTGGCGGCGCGGTTGATCGTGTTCTTCGCGATGCTGTTCGCGTCGGTCGAGGCCGCAAACCGGCTCGGCTTCTCGCAGGTGCGCGACGTCGTCACGCTGTTCATCGAGTTCGGCGGCCACGTGCTGACCGGCGGCGTGATCCTCGTGATCGGCGTGTGGCTCGCGGGCCTCGCGCGCCGCGTGATCGAGCAGGCCGACCGCGAGCACAGCGTGCTGTTCGCGCGCATCGCGCAATTCGCGATCCTCGGCCTCGTGTTCGCGATGGGGCTGCGCGCGATGGGCATCGCGAACGAAATCGTCCAGCTCGCGTTCGGCCTCGTGCTCGGTGCGATCGCGGTGGCGGTGGCGCTGTCGTTCGGCCTCGGCGGCCGCGAAGCGGCAGGCAAGCTGCTCGACCGCTGGTTCAACCAGCGCGGCGGCGGCCAGTAAGCGGGCAATCCGGCCGTCTCGCACGGCCGGGGCGCGGACCGCGGCCGACGTTTCCGTCAGCGAAATGTCAGCCGCGGTCTTTGCCGAATTTCGATAACACGTCGTTTAATGACTCTCTAGCATCGATTCTCAGTTGCGCTGGCCGGCAGGCCCGGCGCCTTTGAGGAGAGCGTCCGATGAAAGCAGAGTCGAATGGCCGGCCCGCCGCCGGCGTCAGGTCGTCTGGCCAGCCCGCGTTGCAGCAGACGCTCGGGACCTGGCAACTGTGGGGCATTGCGGTCGGCCTCGTGATTTCCGGCGAATACTTCGGCTGGAGTTACGGCTGGGCGAGCGCTGGCACACTGGGCTTCGTCGTCACCGCGCTGTTCGTCGCGGCGATGTACACGACCTTCATCTTCAGTTTCACCGAGCTGACCACGTCGATCCCGCATGCGGGCGGCCCGTTCGCGTATGCGCGCCGCGCGTTCGGCCCGACGGGCGGCTATCTCGCCGGCGCCGCGACGCTCGTCGAGTTCGTGTTCGCGCCGCCCGCGATCGCGCTGGCGATCGGCGCCTACCTGCACGTGCAGTTTCCCGGCCTCGAGCCGAAGCACGCGGCGATGGGCGCGTATCTCGTGTTCATGGCGCTGAACATCGTCGGCGTGCAGATCGCGGCGACCTTCGAACTGGTCGTCACGCTGCTGGCGATCTTCGAACTGCTGGTGTTCATGGGCGTCGTGTCGCCGGGCTTCGCGTGGAGCAACTTCATGAAGGGCGGCTGGTCGGGCGCCGATCATTTCAGCGTGGGCGCGTTCCACGGGATGTTCGCGGCGATCCCGTTCGCGATCTGGTTCTTCCTCGCGATCGAAGGCGTCGCGATGGCCGCCGAGGAAGCGAAGAACCCGAAGCGCTCGATCCCGATCGCGTACGTGGCCGGGATCCTGACCCTCGTCGCGCTCGCGATCGGCGTGATGGTGTTCGCCGGCGGCGCGGGCGACTGGACCAAGCTCGCGAACATCAACGATCCGCTGCCGCAGGCGATGAAGTACATCGTCGGCGCGAACAGCGGCTGGATGCACATGCTGGTGTGGCTCGGGCTGTTCGGGCTGGTCGCGTCGTTCCACGGGATCATCCTCGGCTATTCGCGCCAGATCTTCGCGCTGGCCCGTGAAGGCTACCTGCCGGAGTGGCTCGGCAAGGTGCATCCGCGCTTCAAGACCCCGCACCGCGCGATTCTCGCGGGCGGCGTGGTCGGCATCGCGGCGATCTACAGCGACGAGCTGATCCAGTTCGGCGGGCAGACGCTGACCGCGAATATCGTGACGATGTCGGTATTCGGTGCGATCGTGATGTATATCGTGAGCATGGCGTCGCTGTTCAAGCTGCGCCGCTCGCAGCCGAACATGGCGCGGCCGTTCCGCGCGCCGCTGTACCCGATCTTCCCGGCCTTCGCGATCCTGGCCGCGCTCGTGTGTCTCGCTACGATGGTGTACTTCAACGGGCTGGTCGCGCTGGTGTTCCTGGGCTTCCTCGCGTTCGGCTACGCGTACTTCCTCGCGACCCGTTCGCAGCGCGAGAGTGCGCCGGGCGACGCGTTGCTGGAGGAGTGAGCATGGCGAAGGTGACAGGCCGTCCCTGACGGCATCCGGCGCGCCCCGTCGAACGGGCGCGCCGTCGGCGTTTGGCAAGGAAGGAGATTCGCACGATGTCCTATACGGAGACGATCGGCCCGCGCACGTACCGCTTCGCGGACCTGAAGACGCTGCTCGCGAAGGCGAGCCCGCTGCGTTCCGGCGACCAGCTCGCCGGTGTCGCCGCGGCGAGCGAGGAAGAGCGCGTCGCCGCGAAGATCGCGCTCGCGGGCGTGCCGCTGAAGGCATTCCTGAACGAGGCGCTCATCCCGTACGAAGACGACGAGGTCACGCGCCTCATCGTCGACACGCACGACGCGCCCGCATTCGCGGAAATCTCGCACCTGACGGTCGGCGATTTCCGCAACTGGCTGCTGTCGCCCGCGGCCGACGGCGCGGCGCTGGAACGGATCGCGCCGGGCCTCACGCCGGAGATGGTCGCGGCCGTGTCGAAGCTGATGCGCAACCAGGACCTGATCGTGGCCGCGCGCAAGCGCCGCGTGGTCACGCGCTTTCGCAACACGGTCGGGCTGGCCGGCCGGATGTCGGTGCGGCTGCAGCCGAACCACCCGACCGACGACGTGAAGGGCATCGCCGCGTCGATGCTCGACGGGCTGATGTACGGCTGCGGCGACGCGATGATCGGCATCAACCCGGCCACCGACAGCCTCGCGGCGATCGTGAAGCTGCTCGCGATGATCGACGGGTTTCGCGAACGCTACGGCGTGCCGACGCAGTCGTGCGTGCTCACGCACGTGACCAACACGATCGCCGCGATCGAGCAGGGCGCGCCGGTCGACCTCGTGTTCCAGTCGATCGCGGGCACCGAGAAGGCGAACGCGAGCTTCGGCATCTCGCTCGCGCTGCTCGGCGAGGCGCGCGACGCCGCGCTGTCGCTGCGGCGCGGCACGATCGGCAACAATCTCATGTACTTCGAGACGGGCCAGGGCAGCGCGCTGTCGGCGAACGCGCATTTCGGCGTCGACCAGCAGACCTGCGAAGTGCGCGCATACGCGGTGGCGCGCAGGTTCGAGCCGTTCCTCGTGAACACGGTCGTCGGCTTCATCGGGCCCGAATACCTGTACGACGGCAAGCAGATCATCCGCGCGGGGCTCGAGGATCACTTCTGCGGGAAGCTGCTCGGCGTGCCGATGGGCTGCGACATCTGCTACACGAACCACGCGGAAGCCGACCAGGACGACATGGACACGCTGCTGACGCTGCTCGGCGCTGCCGGCATCAACTTCATCATGGGCATTCCCGGCGCGGACGACGTGATGCTGAACTACCAGAGCACGTCGTTCCACGATCAGCTGTATGTGCGCGAGGTGCTCGGCCTGCGCCGCGCGCCGGAATTCGAGGAGTGGCTGGAGACGATGGAAATCGCCGATGCGCACGGCGCATTGCGCAGCGCGACGGCGCGCGTGCCGCTGCTGGCGGGCGCGACCGACTGGATGGGGTTGTCCGCATGAGCGACGCCGTCGAAAAGAACCCGTGGGCGCAGCTGAAGTCGTTCACGCAGGCGCGGATCGCGCTCGGCCGCGCGGGCAACAGCCTGCCGACCGCGCCGCTGCTCGCGTTCAACCTGTCGCACGCGCAGGCGCGCGATGCGGTGCACCAGCCGCTCGACGTGGACGCGCTGCGGCGCGCGCTCGACGCGGCCGGCTTCGCGACGCTCGGCGTGCAAAGCGCCGCGCCCGATCGCCAGCATTACCTGCGCCGGCCCGACCTCGGCCGCAAGCTGTCCGATGACGGGCGCGCGCTGCTGGCCGACTACGGTGCGGCGCTCGACGAGGCGCCCGACATCGTGTTCGTGGTCGGCGACGGGCTGTCGGCGTTTGCTGCCGCGAAACAGGCGCTGCCGCTGCTCGACGCGGTGCGGCCCAGGCTCGACCGGGACGGCTGGCGGATCGGCCCGGTGGTGGTGGCGACCCAGGCGCGCGTCGCGCTGGGCGACGAGATCGGCGAGCTGCTGCGCGCGAAGCTCGTCGCGATACTGATCGGCGAACGGCCGGGGCTCAGCTCGCCGGACAGCCTCGGCGTGTATCTGACCTGGGCGCCGCGGGTCGGGTGTCACGACGCGTTGCGCAACTGCATCTCGAACGTGCGGCCCGAAGGGCTGCCGTACGCGGCGGCCGCGCACAAGCTGCATTACCTGATGACGCATGCGCGCAGGCTCCGGCTGACGGGCGTCGGGCTGAAGGACGACAGCGACGCGCTGCTGCCGCAGGCGGAAGCGGAGCGGATCGCGGCGGACTGACGAGGGCGGCGGGCGCGGGGCGGCCGTCGTTCGGTTCGAGCCGCCCGCGCGCCGGCTGTCGGGGCCTTCGCCCTCCGGCTATTTGAACAGCCGGTCGCACAGGAAATCGACGAACACACGCAGCTTCGGCGACAGCAGCCGGCTCGACGGCCACACGATCGAGAACTGCCCCGGCGCGATCCGGAAGTCGTCGAGCACGGTGACGAGCGCGCCGTGCTCGAGCGCGTCGCGGGCGAGGAAGTCGGGCATGTAGCCGATGCCGAGCCCCGCGAGCACGCTGCCGCGCAGCGCCTCCATGTTGTTGCAGGTCAGCGCGGTGTGCAGCTTCAACGGCGTGCCGTCGGCGGCCGCGAGCGCCCAGTCCTGCAGCTTGCCGGTGGTCGGGAAGCAGTAGCGCACGCATGCATGCGCTTCCAGGTCGCGCGGCGCGCGCGGCGTGCCGGCCCGCGCGAGATAGGCGGGCGTTGCGCACAGTACGAATGCGAACGGGCCGAGTCGCCGCGACATCAGGCGCGAATCGGACAGCGGGCCGCTGCGGATCACCGCGTCGAAGCCGCCTTCGACGACGTCGACCATCCGGTCGTTGAAATCGAGATCCAGCTCGACATCCGGGTAGCGTTGCTGAAACTCGGGCAGCACGGGCAGCAGGAAGCGATAGCCGATCACCGGCAGGCTCACGCGCAGCTTGCCGCGCGGGCGCTGCGCCGAGGCCGTCACCGTCGCCTCCGCATCGCGGAAATCCTCGAGGATCCGCTGGCAGCGTTCGTGGAAATGCCGCCCCTCTTCGGTGAGCGTGACGCGCCGCGTCGTGCGGTTGAACAGCCGCACGCCGAGCGACTGCTCGAGTTTCGCGATCGTCTTGCCGACCGCCGACGCCGAGATGCCGAGCGTGCGGCCGGCCGCGACGAAGCTCAGCGCCTCGGCGGTGCGGACGAACGCGACGATGCCGGTCAGGTTTTCCATCGAAGGGCGGGCGCCGGGCGGCGCGGCAGGTGAATTGCGGAATTATAGTCCGTTATATGCGGAGTTTCGCGTGGTTTTTCGTAGATTGAATCGGATTTATCGTTTGTCGCTCTGACGGCGCATCCGCGCCGGTTTTTCGAGGAGCGATGATGGATCACCCTGTTTCAGGCGCTTCGGCCCGCTCGGCGCACCGGCGCGCATGGGTACTGGCTGCCGTCTGCCTGGCCGCCGTCGCGCTGCCGCTGTCGTTCTCGGGCGGCGCGGTCGCGACGCCGGCGATCGGCCGCGACCTGCATGGCGGCACGGTCGCGATGAACTGGATCACCAACGCGTTCATGCTCGCGTTCGGCAGTTGCCTGATGGCGGCGGGCGCGCTGGCCGACCAGTTCGGCCGCAGGCGCGTGTTCGCGGTCGGCGTCGGCGGTTTCACGCTGATGTCGGTCGCGCTGGCGTTCGCGCCGTCGATGCTCGCGGTGGACCTGCTGCGCGCGGCGCAGGGGCTCGCGGCAGCCGCCGCGCTGGCGGGCGGCACGGCCGCGCTTGCGCAGGCGTTCGACGGCGCGGCGCGCACGCGCGCGTTCAGCCTGCTCGGCACGACCTTCGGGATCGGGCTCGCGTTCGGGCCCGTGCTGGCCGGCGGCCTGATCGGGCATTACGGCTGGCGCGCGATCTTCGTCACGAGCGCGGTGGCCGGCGTGCTGTCGCTCGGGTTCGGCCTGCCGCGCATGCAGGAGTCACGCGACCCGCACGCGACGGGGCTCGACTGGCCCGGCACGATCACCTTCACGGCCGCGCTCACGCTGTTCACGTTCGGCGTGATCGAGGCGCCCGCGCGCGGCTGGACGAGCGCGCCCGTGCTTGCGCTGCTGGCCGGCGCGGCGCTCGGGGCGGGCGCGTTCGTGGCGATCGAGATGCGCGTCGCGCGGCCGATGCTCGACCTGTCGCTGTTCCGCATCGCCCGCTTCGTCGGCGTGCAGGTGCTGCCGGTGTCGACCTGCTGCTGCTACATCGTGCTGCTGGTCGTGTTGCCGCTGCGATTCATCGGCATCGACGGCTTCAGCGAGATCGACGCCGGCTGGCTGATGCTCGCGATTTCCGCGCCGATGCTGGTCGTGCCGCTCGTCGCGGCGACGCTCACGCGCTGGCTGTCGGCCGGCGTGATCTCGGGGCTCGGGCTCCTGATCGCGGCGGCCGGGCTCGTGTGGCTGGGCGTCGCGCTGCGCGGCGGCGCGGGGCCCGCGGCGATCGCGCCGATGCTCGTGATCGGCATCGGCGCCGGCATGCCGTGGGGGCTGATGGACGGGTTGTCGGTGAGCGTCGTGCCGAAGGAGCGCGCGGGGATGGCGACCGGGATCTTCAGCACGACGCGCGTGGCCGGAGAAGGCATCGCACTCGCGATCGCGGGCGCGGTGCTGGCCGCGCTCGCGCAGACGGGGCTGCGCCACGCGGCGGGCGCGGCCGGTACGCCCGACGCGGCGCTGCGTGCGGCGGCGCGGCTCGCGACCGGCGACCTCGCGGGTGCGGCGGCGGCGCTGCCGGGCGCCGGTCACGCGCTGCTGCTCGCGAGCTATACCCATGCGTTCGACCGGCTGCTGACCGGGCTGGCCATTGTCACCGTGCTGTGCGCGGCAGTGGTGTTCGCGTTTCTTGGCGGCCGCCCGGCGGCTGCCGAAGCGGGCGGCGCGACCGGATCGACGCGGCGTGCGCCGAGGCGCACGGGCGCTAGGCGTCGCGCTGCCGCGCATGGCGGCGTGGGCCGCAGTTGCCGGAACGCCGCCGGATACCGGCACGGCCGCGTTCGAGCGCCGGCGGGCCCGCCGTGCGCATCAAGCCGGCACGAGCGGCGGCAGCGCCGGATCCGCGCGAGCCTGAGCCCGCTCCACGTCGACCACGACATGCCGCCGCGCGTCGGGCCACAGGTGCGCACGGCTTGCCACGTGCTCGTCGATCGTCGCGCGGCCCTGCACGAGCCAGGTCGTCTGGCGCACGAAGTCGACGAACAGCAGCGCGATCGCCGGATTCACCAGCAGGTTGCCGATCGTGTTGAACAGGTTGTTGCCCGCGAAGTCGGGCAGCACGAGCGTGCGGCGGTCGGGCAGGTCGACGAGCGGCTCGTACGAACCGTCGGCGCGCCGCTGGCGGCCGCGGTACGAGCAGTCGCCGTTGCCCGCCGCATCGGCGGTCGCGACGATCAGGAACGCCTGCTCGCGGATGAACGCGATCGCGTCGTCGGTCAGGGGGCCGGAGTCGCTCATGGCGTCGGGCGGCGTGAACGCCGCGGCAAGGGGATGCGCGATCCGCACGCAAGCGCCATGCCACGGGCGGCGGCCCGCAGCGCGTGCGGTTGCCCGTGCGCACTGTGCCGAATCCGAACACCGGCCGCGCCGTTGCGCAGTCGCACTGTTCAGAAACGGCGCACCCGTCGTGCTGCGCGAATGAACACCGCACGGCACGCACGCGGGGCGGCCGCTGCCGTCGCGCCTTCGCGGCGTGCCGGCCCCGTTTGGCACGCATGTTGCGTTAACGCATGCAGCGCGATCCAACCGGCGCTGTACTCACACAAGCACGATGAACAGGAGACATGTATGAACCCGTTTGACCTGAAACAACTGGGCCTCGACGTCGAATATCCGTACCGCCAGCAGTACGACAACTACATCGGCGGCAAGTGGGTTCCGCCGGCGAAGGGCGAGTACTTCGAGAACGTGTCCCCGATCAACGGCCAGCCGTTCTGCCGCGTGCCGCGCTCGGGCGCCGACGATATCGAGCTGGCGCTCGACGCCGCGCATGCCGCGCGCCGCAAGTGGGGCAAGACCTCGGTGGCCGAGCGCGCGAACCTGCTGCTCGCCGCCGCCGACCGGATGGAAAGGAACCTGAAGCTGCTGGCCGTGGCCGAGACGATCGACAACGGCAAGCCGCTGCGCGAGACGATGGCGGCCGACCTGCCGCTCGCGATCGACCACTTCCGCTACTTCGCCGGCTGCATCCGCGCGCAGGAAGGCGGCATCTCCGAAATCGACGACAACACCGTCGCGTACCATTTTCACGAGCCGCTCGGCGTCGTCGGCCAGATCATTCCGTGGAACTTCCCGCTGCTGATGGCCGCGTGGAAGCTCGCGCCGGCGCTCGCGGCCGGCTGCTGCGTGGTGATGAAGCCGGCCGAGCAGACGCCCGCGTCGGTGCTGGTGCTGATGGAGCTGATCGGCGACCTGTTCCCGGCCGGCACGATCAATATCGTGAACGGCTTCGGCAAGGAAGCGGGCGAAGCGCTCGCAACCAGCAAGCGCATCGCGAAGATCGCGTTCACGGGCTCGACGCCGGTCGGCAAGCACATCCTGCGCGCGGCGGCCGACAGCCTGATTCCGTCGACGGTCGAACTGGGCGGCAAGAGCCCGAACATCTTCTTCGCCGACGTGCTCGACCAGGACGACGCGTTCCTCGACAAGGCGCTCGAGGGGCTCGCGATGTTCGCGCTGAACCAGGGCGAAGTGTGCACGTGCCCGTCGCGGATCCTGATCCAGGAATCGATCTACGAGCGGTTCATCGAGAAGGCCGTCGCGCGCGTCGAGCGCATCAAGGCCGGCCACCCGCTCGACCTGCAGACGATGATCGGCGCGCAGGCGTCGCAGCAGCAGCTCGACAAGATCCTGTCGTACATCGACATCGGCCGCGGCGAAGGCGCGCAATGCCTGACGGGCGGCGAGCGCACGGCGCCGGCCGCCGAGCTCGGCACGGGCTACTACGTGAAGCCGACGATGCTGCTCGGCAACAACAAGATGCGCGTGTTCCAGGAAGAGATCTTCGGGCCGGTTGCGTCGGTGATGACCTTCAAGGACGAGCAGGACGCGATCGAACTCGCGAACGACACGTTCTACGGGCTCGGCGCGGGCGTGTGGACGCGCAACGGCACGCGGGCTTACCGGATGGGCCGCGAGGTCGAGGCCGGGCGGGTGTGGACCAACTGCTACCACCTGTACCCCGCGCACGCGGCGTTCGGCGGCTACAAGCAGTCGGGGATCGGCCGCGAGACGCACAAGATGGCGCTGTCGAACTATCAGCAGACGAAGTGCCTGCTGGTCAGCTATCAGGCCGAGGCGCTCGGGTTCTTCTGAGCAACCGGGGCGGCGCGAGGCGACGGGGCGGGCTGGCCGGCACGCAGGGCCGGCCGGTACGGTCTCGGACGTGCGACGGTAACGCGCGCGGCATTCCGGCCGCGCCCGTCGCCCGACGGTCGGAGGCATGTGCCCGGCCGTCGGGCGGTGCGCGGCGGGACGGGCGCACGCGCCGGCCATCCGCATGCCGCGCCGCTTCCGATCCCGACATCCGACTGACACCCGGCGTCGGCCGTGCCGCGTCGCGGCGGGCGCCGGCAACGACACCGGCAGCCGCCCGCTCGCGGCGACACGGCGCGCCGAGGTCCGTGAAGGCAACCCAGCATGGCAGAACCGCCCCGATCCTTTCCGCGCCACCCCGTGTTCCACCCGGGCGAACTCGACGCACAGCACCGCTTCGGCGTCGCGGACGAAGCCGAGCGGATGAGCGACGTGGTGACGACGCGCGTGAGCATCGGCGTGCGGCAGTTCGTCGAATCGCAGCCGTTCATGTTCGTCGGCGTCGCAGGCGGCGCGCACGCCCCGCTGACCTGCGACATCGTGCAGAGCCTGCGCGATGCGAACGGCGAGCTATTGCCGGTGGTCCGCGTGATCGACACGAAGACGCTGCGCTTCGCGCTGCCGGCACGCGGCGACGGTGGCCGGATCGATACGATCGCATGCGACGGCAGCGGCGTCGGGTTGCTGTTCGTCGATTTCGTGCGCGGCATCCGCTACCGGATCAACGGCCGCGCGACGCTGCGCGCCGATCTGCGCGATGCGGACGCGGCGCCCTGGCCGACCGGCAGCGAGATCGTCGAGCTGGCGGTCGCGCAGGCGTACGGCAACTGCGGCACCCGGGTCGTGCGGCTGAAGCCGGCCGGGTAGCCGACCGCCGGCGGCGGCCGGCATGCGCGGTCGTCGCGCCGTTCGCACCGGCGGCGTGCGCGGCGCGCCGCCTCCGGGTGCGCGCGGCGGGCGCGCACCGGCCGGGCAGCCCGGCATGACGGGCCGCCCGCCGCAACGCGCCGTTCGGCACGGGACTTGCGTGACACACGCGGTTCCGCGCAGTGAGGGAGGACACGATGGATCGACACGTGGCGAGTATCGAGGAACCGACGGCCGAAGACACGCGTCGCAACGCGCAGGGCGACGACGCGCTGGCGGGGCAGGCCGTCGTCAGCGTCGCGCACGACGCGGACGAGCAGGCTCGCAACCTGATCGGCTGGCGGCAGACCTACGACCAGCTCGCGGCCGGCCGCTTCGTCGGCACGCTGACCGAGCTGCCGCTCGACACGATGAAGCTGTTTCGCGAATCGACGAGCCACTTGCTGCGCCAGGCGTGCGAGGTGCGCGGCGATGCGTACTGGTTCGGCATCCCGCTCGTGTGCGACGGCGCCGCGCGCGTCGATACCTGCCGCATCGGGCCCGGCGCGCTGGCGTTCCGGCCCGGCAACGTCGAATTCGAACTGGTGACGCCCGCGCAGTTCTCGATCTACGGCGTCGTCGTGCGCGGCGACGTGTTGCGCCGCTATGCGGAGGACGTCGAATGCCGCGCGCTCGACGAGCGGCTGTTCACGCAACCGGTGATGCAGGTCGGCGATACGCGGCTCGGGCGCCTGTGCGCGTTGCTCGGCAGCCGGCTCGACGGCGCGGTGGCGATGGCCGGCCCGCTCGCCGGCGTGCAGCGCGACGACCTGCAGGCCGAGGTGCTGGCCGCGCTGTTCGACGTGTGCGCGCAACCGGCCGACGACGGCGCCGGCCGCGCGCCGTCGATGCGCCGCTGGATCGTCGAGCAGGCGCGCGATTACGTGCTCGCGCACCGCACGCGCCCGGTCGGCGTGCCCGAGCTGTGCGAGCAGTTGCATGTGAGCCGGCGCACGCTGCAGTACTGCTTCCAGGACGTGCTCGGGATGGCGCCCGCGACTTACCTGCGCACGCTGCGGCTGAACGGTGCGCGGCGCGATCTGTGCGGCCGCGCGGCCGGCTCGGTGCAGGATGTCGCAGCGGCCTGGGGCTTCTGGCATCTCAGCCAGTTCGCGACCGATTACCGCCGGCTGTTCGGCAAGCGTCCGTCGGAAACGCTGCGCGATCGCGCGGCGACGGTCGCGGCGGGGTGACGGGAACGGTGCGGCCGGCGCGCCGCGCCGGGGCGAATCATCCGGTCGGCGTCGCGGCCGTGCGCGGCAACGGCCAGGCGATCGCGTTCCAGTCGATCGCCCGGTAAGCGGCTTCGACCGCCGCGAGATCGGCCGGCTGCTCGCTGCGATGCACCCCGCGCAATTCGACCGGCATGTCGAGCGCGACCGCCACGCAATGCGGATAGTCGCGCACGCGCAGCACCGGCCCGATCGTCGTGAAGCACGCGAGCGTCGGCACGTCGAAACCGTCCGCGAGATGCGGCGCGACCGTATCGGACGCGAACAGCAGGCTGGCGCCCTTGATCCACGCAATGAGTCGTGCGATATCGAGGGGCGCCCCGGCACTCACGTCGAGATACGCGGGATGCGCGACGGGCCCGAACCCGACCACCGGCAATCCGTAGCGCTGCACGAGCAGCTCGACGAACGACGCACGCAGCGCGGGCGGCACGCTGCGCACCGCGGTGGTCGCGGTCGAGCAGAACAGCGCATACGGGCGCCGCCATCCCGACGGCAACCCCGGCAGCGGCAGCCGCGCGAGCCAGCGGTTGCGCTTGGCCGACGCCGGTATCGACGCGGGTTCCACGCCGAGCGCGTCGAGGAAGAAATCGATCATCGGCAGCCGCGCGAACGCGGGCCAGTACAGGTGATTGCCGACGTCGACGCACGGCGCACCCGCGGGCAGCGCGTCAGCGGGGCAGGGCAGCGCGCGCGACGGCGCGACGACGCCGGCCGCGAGCGTGTAGAGCGCGTCGACATAGTGCGGCGCGCGGGCCGGCCGGTACAGCGTGAAACACAGGCCCGGATGTGCCGCCCGCAGCGCGGCGAGGGCCGTGAGCCCGATCACCGAATCGCCGAGCGTGACGCCCATCCCGTTGATCACGTGCACGTGCCGTGCGCCGTCGTAGTCGAGCCGGAACGGCCGGGACGCGGCATGCAGCAGGCCGCAGGCGGGCGCGGCCGGCACATGGCCGACGGCGCGCACGTTGTCTTGCTCGAGGTCGTAAGGCGCGACGAGCGTGCCGTCCGGCGCGAGCAGCGTGCCGGGGAGCGCGAGCGCCTCGTCGTGCGACAGCACGACGGCGGGCGGCGCGGCACGCGTGCCCATGGTCAGCCGTCGCGCGCGCGGCGGCCCTGCTCGCGAATCTGTTCGAGCGTCGCGGCCGGCGTGCTGGCGTTCTGCGGAATGCGGATCTCGATCAGCGCGGGCCGTCCGCAGGTCAGCGCGCGTTCGAGCGCGGGCGCGAAATCGGCGGTGCGCTCGACCGTCTCGCCATGCGCGCCGAACGCGCGCGCATAGGCGGCGAAATCGGGGTTCGTGAGCCCCGTGCCATGCACGCGCCCCGGATAGTTGCGCTCCTGATGCATGCGGATCGTGCCGAAATGCCCGTTGTTGACGACGATTGCGACGATGTTCAGCCCGTACTGCATCGCGGTCGCGAGCTCGTTGCCGGCCATCATGAAGCAGCCGTCGCCCGCGAGCGCGACGACGGTGCGCGACGGATACAGCGACTTCGCGGCGAGCGCCGCGGGAAGCCCGTAGCCCATCGCGCCGCTCGTCGGCGCGAGCTGCGAGCGGAAGTGACGGTACGCGAAGTGGCGGTGCAGCCAGATCGCGTAGTTGCCGGCGCCGTTGGTCAGGATCGCGTCGTGCGGCAGGCGCTCGCGCAACTGCACCATCACGTCGCCGAGCTGGACGTCGCCGGGCATCGGCAGCGGTGCATGCCATTCGCGATACGCGCGATGCGCGTCCGCGGCCGTGCCGGCCCAGGCGGGCCGCTCGGGCGGTTCGAGCGCGGCGAGCGGCGCGGCGATCTCGGGCATCCCCGAGACGATCGGCAGGTCGGCCGCATACACGCGGCCGAGTTCGTCAGCGCCCTGGTGCACGTGGATCAGCGTCTGGTGCGTCTTCGGGATGTCGAGCAGCGTGTAGCCGCCGGTCGTCGCCTCGCCGAGGCGCGGCCCGATCGCGAGCAGCAGGTCGGCGTCGCGGATGCGCTTCGCGAGCGCGGGATTGATCCCGAGCCCGACGTCGCCCGCGTAATTCGGATGCGCGTTGTCGATCGTGTCCTGATAGCGGAACGCGCAGGCGACCGGCAGTTGCCAGCGCTCGACGAAGGTGCGCAGGTTCGCGCACGCGTCGGGCGTCCAGCCGCTGCCGCCGACCAGGGCGAACGGCCGCTCCGCGCGTGCGAGACGCTCGCGCAGCTCGTCGATCTGCGCGGCCGACGGCGCGGCCGCGACGCGCTTCGCGGCCGGCACGACGGGCTGCGCCGCGCATGCGTCCGACAGCACGTCCTCCGGCAGCGCCAGCACGACCGGGCCGGGCCGGCCGGAGGTCGCGACGTGGAACGCATGGCTCAGGTATTCGGGTACGCGGAGCGGGTCGTCGATCTGCGCGACCCATTTGGCCATCTGGCCGAACATCCGCCGGTAGTCGATTTCCTGGAAGGCTTCGCGGTCGAGGTGCTCGCGCGCGCACTGGCCGATGAACAGGATCATCGGCGTCGAATCCTGGAACGCGGTGTGCACGCCGATCGATGCGTGGGTCGCACCGGGCCCGCGCGTGACGAACGCGATGCCGGGGCGGCCGGTCAGCTTGCCGACGGCCTCGGCCATGTTCGCGGCAGCCGCCTCGTGGCGGCAGACGATCGTCTGGATGCGCTCGGTATCGTCCGACAGCGCATCGAGTACGGCGAGGAAACTCTCGCCCGGCACGCAGAACACGCGTTCGACGTGATTGGCGAGCAACGCATCGACGAGCAGTCGCGCGCCGGTGGTGGCGCGCGGCTCGACATCCTTGGAATGCGACATGGGCTGCCGTCTCCCTGGGTAGCGGGATGTACAGCTTACGCCTGTCGGCGGGGCGCTGAAAAGTGTCGGACCGCGGCTTGATCCGGACACTGCGTCGCCATGTCGCTCGGCGCCGCCCGCGTGACCTGCCACGGGCGGGATTTTTGCCGGCCATCCGGGGCTGCGGCCGGAGAACCGGCCGAACGGCCGGCGCTAACGCGGGGAGGCGATTTCCCCGCGTGGCCGCCGTCTCTGCGTCAGCACTCGACGATGTTCACCGCCAAGCCGCCGCGCGACGTTTCCTTGTACTTCGTCTTCATGTCGGCGCCCGTCTCGCGCATCGTCTTGATCACCGAGTCGAGCGACACGTAGTGCGAGCCGTCGCCGCGCAGCGCCATGCGGGCCGCGTTGACGGCCTTCACGGACGCCATCGCGTTGCGCTCGATGCACGGGATCTGCACCATGCCGCCGACCGGGTCGCAGGTGAGGCCGAGGTTGTGCTCCATCCCGATCTCGGCCGCGTTCTCGACCTGCCGGGGCGTGCCGCCGAGCACGGCCGCGAGCGCGCCGGCCGCCATCGAGCACGCGACGCCCACTTCGCCCTGGCAGCCGACCTCGGCGCCCGAGATCGACGCGTTGAGCTTGTAGAGAATGCCGATCGCGGCGGCCGTCAGCAGGAAGTCGATCACCCCCTGCTCGTTCGCGCCGGGCGTGAAGCGGGTGTAGTAGTGCAGCACGGCGGGGATGATGCCGGCCGCGCCGTTGGTCGGCGCGGTGACGACCCGGCCGCCGGCCGCGTTTTCCTCGTTGACCGCGATCGCGTACAGGTTGATCCAGTCGATCATCGACAGCGGGTCCTGCAGCGCACGCTCCGGGCTGCCCGTCAGCGTGCGGTACAACTGCGGCGCGCGGCGCTTGACCTGGAACGGGCCGGGCAGGTTGCCGTCGGCGTCGGGGTTGCCGATCCCGCAGCCGCGCGACACGCACGACTGCATCACGGCCCAGATCCTGAGCAGCCCGTCGCGCGTCTCGGCCTCGGTGTGCCACGCGCGCTCGTTTTCCCACATCAGCTGCGCGATCGACTTGCCGGTCGATTCGGTCAGTGCGAGCAGCTCCGCACCGGTGCGGAACGGATGCGTCATCTGCTCGGCCGCGCTCAGCACCTTCGTGTTCGGCGCGCCGGCCGTCACGACGAAGCCGCCGCCGACCGACAGATAGGTGCGTTCGACCAGCACCGCGCCGTTCGCGTCGCTCGCGCGCAGCTTCATCCCGTTCGGATGCTCGGGCAGCGCCTGGCGGTAGAACGCGATGTTTTCCTTCAGCACGAACGGCACCGGATGCGTGCCGAGCAGCGCGAGCGTCTTCGATTTGCGGACGTGCTCGAGCCGAGCGTCGACCGTGCCGGGATCGACGGTGTCGGGTGCGTCGCCGAGCAGGCCGAGCATCACGCCGCGGTCGGTGCCGTGGCCCTTGCCGGTGGCGCCGAGCGACCCGTACAGTTCGACCTTCACATGGGCCGTGGCCGCGAGCAGCCCGTCGCGCTCGAGGCCCTGGACGAACATCAGCGCCGCGCGCATCGGCCCGACCGTGTGCGAGCTGGACGGACCGATGCCGATCTTGAAGAGGTCAAAGACGCTGACTGCCATTTCGATACCTGCCTTGCTATAAGAGTAGTGCTAGCGCGCCTGCAGGGGCAGGCACGCGGCGAGCCATGCGGGCGGCGTTGGGGAAAGCTGCTGCGCGACGCGGGCATAGCGCCCGTCGAGCCGCGCGGCCAGATGAAAGAGTTCGGTGGCGTTTTTCGGGTCCCACTGCCCCGTGTAGCCGGGCAGGCCGGCCTCGCGGCGCTTCGCGTCGAACGGCACCGGCGAATTCACGAATTCCTCGTGCGTCTTCTCGCCGCGCGCATACGGCACGAGCCAGTCGAGCGCGGCCGCGAGCGTCGCGCCGTTCGTGCCGCGCTCGCGCAGCCAGTTGCGGTTGAAGCGGCGCGCGGCGAGCGCGGCCGTGACCAGCGGCTGCAGGTCGTAGACCGCGTAATGCAGCGCGTCGCGTTCCTCGAAGTCCCACGTCTTGCCGTCCGGGCCGATGTTGTCGGCGAGATGCTCGACGAACAGCCGCTGCGCGGCGTTCATCATCTTGCGATCGCCGAGCGTGAACGCGGACAGCGCGATCAGCTTGATCCGGTGGCTCTGCCAGTTGTTGCGCCAGGTGCCCGTGAGCGGGCGCTTCTGCGCGTCGATCTGCGCGACATAGCCGGCGCCGAGCGTCGCGATGAATGCTGCCGTGGCGTTGCGGGTCTTGACCGGCAGCGCGCTCGCGGTCATGTCGTACGCGACGATCAGGCTTTCGAAGCGCGTCTCGTCGATCGGATTGAAGCTCGGCTGGTAGGTCGTGACCCACGCGGACAGGAAGCGGTCGACGAGCTGCAGGTAGCGCGGCGCGTTCGTCACGCGCCACGCGAGCGCCGCGTCGCGCATCAGGTCGAGATCCTTCAGCGCGGCGGCGCTCTGGTCGTAGATGCCTTCGTGCGGCAGCGTGCCCTCGGTGTGCACGCGCGCCATCGCCTTCGGCTGCTCGCCGATGTGCGCGTCGACGCTGCGAATCAGCGCCTGGACGCCCGGTTCGGCCTGCGTCGTCTCGCTCGCCTGCAGGGCCGGCGCCGCGCAGAAATTCATTGCCGCGCGCGCGCAGCCGGACGCGCCGAGGCCGGCTGCGGCAAGCGACAGCGACGCGACGAACATCGGTACGAAGCGGCGCGCGCGCGGCCGCTGCCCGGTTGCACCCTGGCCCGGAAACATCGGACGCACCATGCGGAACTCCTTCATTGGCTGGATCGCGTGTGATGTTAGCCGGATTGGCGGGTGAACGTGAGCGGCTTCGCGCGGCGAACGCAAAAACCGCACGCAACACTGCGTTGCGTGCGGTGCGGTCACCATCGGACGGCTCCGGGCCGGGCGTGCGTTATGCGTATTCCGACATCGGCACGCACGAGCAGAACAGGTTGCGGTCGCCATAGACGTTGTCCGCGCGGCCGACCGGCGGCCAGTACTTGTTCGTGCCGAGCGACGCGACCGGGTACGCGGCCTGCTCGCGCGAGTACGCGTGCGGCCACGCGTTCGCGGTGACGACGGCCGCCGTGTGCGGCGCGTGACGCAGCGGGTTGTCCTCGCGATCGGCGCGGCCTTCCTCGACCGCGCGGATTTCCTCGCGGATCGCGGTCATCGCGGCGATGAAGCGGTCGAGTTCCTCCTGCGATTCCGATTCGGTCGGCTCGACCATCAGCGTGCCCGGCACCGGGAAGCTCATCGTCGGCGCGTGGAAGCCGTAGTCCATCAGGCGCTTCGCGACGTCGTCGACGGTGATGCCGCTCGACTCCTTGATCGGGCGCAGGTCGAGAATGCACTCGTGCGCGACCAGCCCGCCGGGGCCCGAATACAGCACCGGGTAGTGCGGCGCGAGACGCTTCGCGATGTAGTTCGCGTTGAGGATCGCGGTTTCGGTCGCGGCGGTCAGGTTCTTCGCACCCATCATCGCGATGTACATCCACGAGATCGGCAGGATCGACGCCGAGCCGTACGGCGCGGCCGACACCGCGCCGATGCCGTCTTCCGCGCGCGTGTAGCCGGTCGAACGCTGGTTCGGCAGGAACTTCGCGAGGTGCGGGCCGACCGCGACCGGGCCGACGCCCGGGCCGCCGCCGCCGTGCGGGATGCAGAAGGTCTTGTGCAGGTTCAGGTGCGATACGTCGCCGCCGAACTGGCCCGGCGCGGTCAGGCCGACCATCGCGTTCATGTTCGCGCCGTCGACGTACACCTGGCCGCCGTGCGCATGGACGATTTCGCAGATCTCGCGGACGTTCTGCTCGAACACGCCGTGCGTCGACGGATACGTGATCATGATGGCCGCGAGGTCCTTCGCGTGCTGCTCGGCCTTCGCCTTCAGGTCGGCGATGTCGACGTTGCCCTGCTCGTCGCATGCGACGACCACGACCTTCATGCCGGCCATGTGCGCGGATGCCGGGTTCGTGCCGTGCGCGGATGCCGGGATCAGGCACACGTCGCGGTGGCCTTCGCCGCGCGACGCATGGTACGCGTGGATGATCAGCAGGCCCGCGTACTCGCCCTGCGAGCCCGCGTTCGGCTGCAGCGACACGGCCGCGTAGCCGGTGGCCGCGACGAGCATCTGCTCGAGCTGGTCGATCATTTCGCGATAGCCTGCGGTCTGCTCGGCCGGCGCGAACGGGTGGATGCCGCCGAATTCGGGCCACGTGACGGGCAGCATTTCCGACGTCGCGTTCAGCTTCATCGTGCACGAGCCGAGCGGGATCATCGAGCGGTCGAGCGCGAGATCCTTGTCCGACAGGCTGCGCAGGTAGCGCAGCATTTCGGTTTCGGAATGGTGGCGGTTGAACACGTGGTGCGTCAGGTATGCGCTGGTGCGTTCGAGGCCGGCCGGCAGCGCGGCGAGGCCGCCGAGGCCCGCGTCCAGCGCGTCGACGGCCGGCGCGGTGCCGCCCGCGGCCTGCGCGAACACGGCGAGCAGGTCGGCGAGGTCGTCGCGTGTGGTCGTTTCGTCGACCGACACGCCGACGCGCGTGTCGCTCACGCGGCGCAGGTTGATGCGCTTCTCGTTCGCGAACGCGTGGACCTGCGCGGTGCGCGCGCCGGTGTCGATCGTCAGCGTGTCGAAGAAGGTGTCGTTGACGGTCGTGAAGCCGAGCTGCTTCACGCCCGCGGCGAACAGCGCCGCGATGCGGTTCACGCGCAGCGCGATCGTCTTCAGCCCGTGCGGGCCGTGGTAGACCGCGTACATGCTGGCCATGATCGCGAGCAGCGCCTGCGCGGTACACACGTTCGACGTGGCCTTCTCGCGGCGGATGTGCTGCTCGCGCGTCTGCAGCGCGAGGCGCAGCGCCGGCTTGCCCTGCGCGTCGACCGTCACGCCGACGAGGCGGCCCGGCATCTGGCGCTTGAATTCGTCACGCACCGCGAGGTAGGCGGCGTGCGGGCCGCCGAAGCCCATCGGCACGCCGAAGCGCTGCGTGTTGCCGATCGCGACGTCCGCGCCCCAGTCGCCGGGCGGCGTCAGCACGGTCAGTGCGAGCAGGTCGGCCGCGACGACCACGTGGCCGCCGGCCGCGTGGATCGCTTCGGTGAGCGCGCGGTAGTCGCGCACGTCGCCGTTCACGCCCGGGTACTGCAGCAGCACGCCGAACGCGTTCGCCTGCGCGGCGTCGGCGGCCGGGCCCGTCTTCACCTCGATGCCGACCGGCAGCGCGCGGGTGCGGATCACCTCGAGCGTCTGCGGCAGCACGTCGTCGGCGACGTAGAACACGTTCGATGCCGGCTTGCCGGTGCGTTGCAGCAGCGTCATCGCTTCGGCGGCGGCGGTGGCTTCGTCGAGCAGCGACGCGTTCGAGATCGCGAGGCCCGTCAGGTCGGCCACCATTTGCTGGAAGTTCAGGAGCGCCTCGAGGCGGCCCTGGGAAATCTCGGGCTGGTACGGCGTGTAGGCCGTGTACCACGCCGGGTTTTCGAGCACGTTGCGCAGGATGACGGCCGGCGTGTGCGTGTCGTGGTAACCCTGACCGATATACGAGCGGAACACCTGGTTCTTGTCCGCGAGAACCCGCAGTGCGGCGAGGGCTTCGGCCTCGCTCTTCGGCTGCGCGAACGGGCCGAGCGGCAGCGTTTCGGCGCGGCGGATCGAGGCCGGGATCACGGCGTCGATCAGGGCGGCGCGCGACGCAAAGCCGAGCGTGTCGAGCATGGCCTGCTGGCTGGCGGCGTCGGGGCCGATGTGGCGTTCGGCGAACGCGTCGTGCGTTTCGAGCGCGGCGAGCGAGAGGGGCGTGCGGTTCATCAGGCGGTCCGGGTGTTCGAGCTTCATGGCGTGACTCTGGTCCCGCGCGGAGCGGGGCGGCTGACCGGCCCCGCGCGGTTCGGGTAGGGAAATTAGTCGATCAGCTTGCTGTAGGCGGCGGCGTCAAGCAGGCTGTCGGTCGATGCGCCGGCGGCGAGCTTGATCTTGAACAGCCACGTGTCGTACGGGTCGCTGTTCACTTCCTCGGGCGTGTCGACGGCGTCCCCGTTGATGGCGGTCACCTCGCCCGACACCGGCGAAAAGATGTCCGATGCGGCTTTCACGGATTCGACGACGCCGATCGCGTCGCCTGCCTTCACCTGCTTGCCGACGGGCGGCAGTTCGAGGAATACGATGTCGCCAAGCGTGTTCTGCGCGTGATCGGTGATGCCGATCGTCAGCGTGCCGTCTGCCTCGGTGCGGATCCACTCGTGTTCGTCGGTGTATTTCAGCTCGGCCGGGACGTTGCTCATCGGTTGCTCCTGATAAAAGGGTGTGTTCGTTCTGCTGGCGCGCCGCCGGGGCGTGCCGGGTGGGGTTGCGCCGGGCGCCATCTCCCGGCTTTCCGGGAGGCGGGCCCCCGGCCGTTACGCAGCGAGGACCTTGCCGTTGCGCACGAACGGCAGTTTTACCACGCGCGCGGGAAGATTCTTGTCTCGAATTTGCACCTGGACGGTGTCGCCGATCTGGACGGCTGCCGGCACGCGCGCGAACGCGATCGACTCCTGCATCGACGGCGAGAACGTGCCGCTCGTGATCTCGCCTTCGCCGTGCGGCGTGACGACCTTCTGGTGCGCGCGCAGCACGCCGCCCGCCTTGCCGTTTTCCTTCTGCAGGATCAGGCCGACGAACGCGGCGCGGGTGCCGTTTGCCTCGAGTGCGGCGCGGCCGACGAAGTCGCGCGGCGCGCCGAGGTCGACCGTCCAGGCGAGGCCGGCGTCGAGCGGGGAGACGGTGTCGTCCATGTCCTGGCCGTACAGGTTCATGCCGGCCTCGAGGCGCAGCGTGTCGCGCGCGCCGAGCCCGCAGGGGCGCACGCCGTTCTGCTGCAGCGCGTGCCACAGCGCCTCGACATGCACGGCCGGGACGATGACCTCGAAGCCGTCTTCACCGGTATAGCCGGTGCGTGCGACGGTCAGATCGCCGAACGGCGTGCCGGCGACCTGCGCGGCGTTGAACGGCTTCAGCTCGCTCGTCGCGGCGCGCGCGGCGGGCACCGTCGTCCAGACCTTTTCGCGGGCGTTCGGACCCTGTACGGCGACGATCGCGAAATCGCTGCGCGGGGCGATCGTGAGGCCGTAGCCGCCTTGCTCGTTCAGCTGGTTGAACCACGCGATGTCTTTCTCGGCCGTGCCGGCGTTGACGACGACGCGGAAGAATTCTTCGGTGAAGTAGTAGACGATCAGGTCGTCGATGACGCCGCCCTGCGGATTGAGCAGGCACGTGTAGAGGGCCTTGCCGGGCGTCTTGAGCTTGCCGACGTTGTTCGCGACCGCATGCTCGAAGAACGTGCGCACGCGGCTGCCGGTGAAATCGACGACGCGCATGTGCGACACGTCGAACATGCCGGCGTCGGTGCGCACGGCTTCGTGTTCTTCGATCTGCGAGCCGTAGTTGACCGGCATGTCCCAGCCGCCGAAGTCGACCATGCGGGCATTGAGCGCGCGGTGCGCGGCGTTGAGCGGAGTTTGGTTCAGTGCAGTCATCGAGGCCTCAGGCAAGGCGCTTGCGCGCGGATCAGAACGGCCATGCGCCGATCGCCGCGGCCGATGGCCTGCGAGCGATCCGGTACATGCCCCTCTGTCCTCGATACCTGAGAGATTGCGCCGCCGGCCAGGCCAGGCGAACGCGCGCCCCTTCGGTGGGCAGCTTGCCCGCGCAGCCTAGGCGCTGCGGGCTACTGCCGCTCTCCAGAGTGCGGGGAGAGTGTGGCCCGCGCGATGCGCGGACGCGATTCCCCGACGCGGTCGGTCCTTTTGCCTGAGAGTTTGCGGGTGTGCCCCTTCGGCGGCGCAACCGGTGCTGAAACAGCACGGTCGCACGCTCTCCCGACGCGTGCGGGCGACTGTACGCGAGCGGGTGGGCCTTGTCAATTTGAGCAAAAGAATGTCGTTTCGCGACAAGCGGCGGCACCCGGTGCCGCCGCTTTTTCCGCTCCGGCGGGCGCCGGTGCGTTACTCGCCGATCGCGCGCGCGGCCGTGTCGAGTTCCTGGTTCAGCACGCGCTGCTCGTCGCCGGACAGGCCGCCGCCGTGCTGCGCCGACATGTCGTTCGATTCCTGGCGGATCACGTCGAGGCGGTGGTGCAGCTGGGCGCCGTAGGGCGGCGGGTAGTAGCCGGCATTGACGCGCGCGTCGATGCGGTGGTGCAGGTTATCGATCCGGCCCTGGATCTGTTGCAGCCGCTCGTTCGCGACGACCTGCGGGTTCGGCCGCGGCTGCGCCGGATGCGGCTGCGGAGGGGGCGCGACGACGCAGGCCGCCAGCGTGGAAACCAGAGCGCAGCACGCCGCTGCGCGAATCAACCGTTGCATCCCATTCTCCTGATGATTGTGTTGTGTGTTTCGTCGACTTTTTGAGAAACGCGCCAGACGGGCCGGCGGCTGACTGTCGTTCCCGTCCCATTTGTAACGGAATGTTCCGGCCGCGCGCCCCTGGCCCGGCCGCGCGCGGCCGGATTGGGTGGCATGCGGCGTGCCGCCGTCCGGCGGCCGGTCAGACCGCGCGCCGGACGAACGGCAGCCGTCGGCCGTCGTGTTCGCTCTGCGCGGCGAGCTCGATGACCGTCATCACGTCGACGGCGTCCTGCGCGGTGACGGGGAACGGCGCGCCGTCGCGGATCGACGCGGCGAGCGCGCGGTAGAACTCCGCGTACTGGCCGTCGAGCGTCGGCACCGGGCGCTCGACCTCGATGTCGCCGTCGAGCACGCGCAACAGGCCGGGCGGGTTGCCGCCGCCGAATTCGACGTCGTCCGCGGTGAGGCCGGCCTTGAGCTGGTCTTCCTGCGTATCGAGCCCGAATTTCTGATAGCTGCCGCGAGTGCCGTGCAGCGTGAAGCGCGCCGGCTCGATCGCCGACAGTGCGCTCGCATGCAGCGCGACGTCCTTGTCCGGATAGCCGAGCAGCAGGTGCACGAAATCGGGCGCCGTGCCGTTGTCGCGGCGCGTCTTGACGGTCGCGCCGACCGTTTCCGGCAGACCGAACAGCGCGAGCGCCTGGTCGATCAGATGCGGGCCGAGATCGAGCAGCAGGCCGCCGCCGCGGGCGGGTTCCTCGCGCCAGCGCGTGCGCGGCGTCGGCCGGAAGCGGTCGAAATGCGATGCGAAATAGGTCAGCCGGCCAAGCTCGCCCGATTCGACGATGCGGCGCACGGTGAGGAAGTCGCCGTCCCAGCGGCGGTTGTGGAACGGCGCGAACAGCCGGCTGCGCGCGTTCGCGAGCCGTGCGAGCGCGAGCGCCTCGTCGGCGGTGAGCGTGACGGGCTTGTCGACCACCACGTGGCGGCCGGCTTCGAGCACCTGGCGCGCGAGCGCGAAGTGCGTGTCATTCGGCGTGGCGATCACCACGCACTCGATGTCGTCGAGGCCGAGCAGCGTGTCGAGGTCGGCGACGATGCGCGCGCCCGGATAGGCGGCCTGCGCGCGATCGGGCTGCCCCGTCGCGATCGCGGCGACTTCAGTGCGGCCGCTCGTGGCGATCACGGGCGCGTGGAACGTCGCGCCGGCGAAACCGAAACCCATCAAACCAATCCTGAGCAATGACGACATGGCAATCCCTGGCTGCGAAGGAAACTAAAGGACGGTGCGCCGAGACGGCGCGTGGACGACCGGCTATTTTGGCATGGCGCCGGCGCTCGCACCGACGGGTTCGGGCGAAATGCGCGGTGCGATGCCGCGTTTGCGCAAGGAACGCCGGCATGTTGCGCGCGACTGCGCGGCGGGGGCGCTTGCCGAGTGGCGTCGGGTACGGCGGGCGCACGACAGGCGCACGGCAAGCGCACGACAGGTGCACGGCAAGCGCACGACAAGCGCACGACAAGCGCACGACAAGCGCGGCGGCGGGGTTGCGGCGGGGGTGCGGCAGGGGGGGCGGGGGGGGGCCGCGCCGCCCCGCGTCACGCGTTCACGCGTCGCAGCACGGCCGTGGCGACCTGCCCGGCCCACGCCGAGCAGGCGGCCGCGCCGGGGTGGAAACCGTCGGCGGCCATCAGGTGGCGCTCGAGCGGCAGCGCGACGCGCAGGAACGTGCAGTGCGGCTGCGTGGCGGCCCAGCCGGCGAGCGCCGTGTTGAGCCGCTTCGCGCGCAGCCCGAGATACCACGCGAGCGGCTGCGGCAGCGCCGGGAAGCGCTCCATCGGCGGCACCGCCGACAGGATCGCGTGCCCGACCCGGAAGCGCGCGGCGAGCAGCCGGACCAGTTCGGCCTGCTGCGCCTGCCAGCGGGCCGGCGGCACGCCGCCCGTCACATCGTTGACGCCGAGCGACGTGACGGCCACGTCGAACGGCTCGGCGGGCTCGGCGGCGAGCCAGTCGACCAGTTCCCGCGTGGTGAGCCCGGTGCGCGCCAGCAGCTTCCAGCGCACGCGGTGCGTGGCCGCGAGCGTGTGCACCAGCTGCCCGGACAGCGCGTCGCGCTGCGTCGCGACGCCGACGCCCGCGGCGGCGGAATCGCCGACCACGAGCACGCGCAGCGGCGGGCCGTCGCCGGCCACGCCGTCGCGCGGGCCGGCCGCCTCGGGCAGCCGCGGCGTGACGCGGCGCACATAGCGCCCCTGCGCGAACAGCAGCGGGCCGAGGGCGGCGGTGGCGAGCGGGTATCCCATGATGTCGATCCGGTGGCGGTTCAGGCGGGCCGGCGCGCGGCGCCGCCGGGGTGAACATATTGTGGCCGATCGGCGCGCGAACGGGGCCGGATTGGCCGAACGGACAGGGGGCGGCCGGCCGATCGGCCCGCGCGGCCCCGCCCGGCGGCGCTTCGGAAAAGCGCGCCGCCGACGTGTTAACATGCGCGTCCTGCCCGCGTGTCCGCCTGCTTCGCCAGCCCGTCGCGCACGGCATCCTCCCGGCGTCCCGCCGTCAACCGCAACACCATCCGCCATCATGTCCGCAGGCCTCAATCCCGCCCAGAACGAAGCGGTGCGCTACCTCGACGGTCCCTGTCTCGTGCTCGCCGGCGCGGGCAGCGGCAAGACCCGCGTGATCACGCAGAAGATCGCGCACCTGATCGAAGCGAAAGGCTTCGAGCCGCGCCACATCGCCGCCGTCACGTTCACGAACAAGGCGGCCGCAGAAATGCGCGAGCGCGTGTCGAAGCTGCTCGAGGGCAAGACGCTCACCACGCCCGGCAAGGAAGGCCGCAAGGTGCCCGTCAACCAGCTCACCGTCTGCACGTTCCACTCGCTCGGCGTGCAGATCCTGCGCCAGGAGGCCGAGCATGTCGGCCTGAAGCCGCAGTTCTCGATCATGGATTCGGACGACTGCTTCGGGATGATCCAGGAGCAGATCGGCACGACCGACAAGGGCCTGATCCGCAAGATCCAGAGCATCATCTCGCTGTGGAAGAACGGCCTGATCATGCCCGAGGAGGCGATGGCGATCGCGGCCAACGAGGACGAGCACCAGGCCGCGCTGGTTTATCGCAACTACGTGGCGACGCTGCACGCGTATCAGGCGGTCGACTTCGACGACCTGATCCGCCTGCCCGCCGAGCTGTTCGCGAAGAACGAGCAGGTGCGCGACCGCTGGCAGAACAAGCTGCGCTACCTGCTGATCGACGAGTACCAGGACACCAACGCGTGCCAGTACGAGCTGCTGAAGCTGCTCGCGGGCCCGCGCGCCGCGTTCACGGCCGTCGGCGACGACGACCAGGCGATCTACGGCTGGCGCGGTGCGACGCTCGAGAACCTCGCGCAGCTCGGCAAGGATTTCCCGAAGCTGCACGTGATCAAGCTCGAGCAGAACTACCGGTCGACGGTGCGCATTCTCACCGCCGCGAACAACGTGATCGCGAACAACCCGAAGCTGTTCGAGAAGAAGCTGTGGTCCGAGCACGGGATGGGTGATTCGATCACCGTCACGCCGTGCAACGACGAGGAGCACGAGGCCGAATCGGTCGTGTTCCGGCTGTCCGCGCACAAGTTCGAGCGGCGTGCGCAGTTCCGCGACTACGCGATCCTGTACCGCGGCAACTTCCAGGCGCGGATCTTCGAGCAGGTGCTGCGGCGCGAACGGATCCCGTACGTGCTGTCGGGCGGCCAGTCGTTCTTCGACAAGGCCGAGATCAAGGACCTCTGCGCGTACCTGCGGCTGATCGCGAACGCCGACGACGATCCCGCGTTCATCCGCGCGATCACGACGCCGCGCCGCGGGATCGGCAACACGACGCTCGAAGCGCTCGGCTCGTTCGCGGGCCAGGCGAAGGTGTCGCTGTTCGAGGCCGTGTACATGGGCGGCATCGAGGCGCGGCTGTCGGCGCGGCAGGTCGAGCCGCTGCGGATGTTCTGCGACTTCATCCAGCGGCTGACCGAGCGCGCGGACAAGGATCCCGCCACCGTCGTGCTCGATGACATGATGGAGGCGATCCACTACGAGGCGTACCTGTACGACGCGTTCGACGAGCGGCAGGCGCAGTCGAAGTGGCAGAACGTGCTCGAATTCCTCGAATGGCTGAAGCGCAAGGGCACCAAGCCCGAGACGGAGGCCGTCGACGGCGAGGCGGAAGGCTTCCACAACGCGGACGGGCTCGCCGATACGGGCAAGAACCTGCTCGGCCTGATCCAGACCGTCGCGCTGATGTCGATGCTCGAGGGCAAGGACGAGGATCCGGACGCCGTGCGGCTGTCGACCGTCCATGCGTCGAAGGGGCTCGAGTATCCGCACGTGTTCCTGGTCGGGGTCGAGGAGGGCATCATGCCGCACCGCGGCGGCAGCGAGGACGACGGCCCGGTCGACAGCGAGCGGATCGAGGAGGAGCGCCGGCTGATGTACGTCGCGATCACGCGTGCGCAGCGCAGCCTGCATCTGAACTGGTGCAAGAAGCGCAAGCGGGCGCGCGAGACGGTCGTGTGCGAGCCGTCGCGCTTCATCCCCGAGATGGGGCTCGACGACGCGCCGCCGCCCACGCCGGAAGAAGCGCCGATGTCGCCGAAGGACCGGCTCGCGAGCCTGAAGGCGTTGCTGCAGAAGTGATGCGGTGGCGCCGGCGGTTCGACGGACCGCCGGTTCGCTGGCCCGTTGCCGGTTAGTCCGGCACCAAAACGAAACCCCCGCGATGCGTGTGCCTCGCGGGGGTTTTTTACTGGCCGGCGCCGGCGTTACTTCGATGCGTTGACCATGTAGTCGACGGCCGCCTTCACGTCGGCATCCGACGCGTTCGACCCGCCCTTCGGCGGCATCGAACCCTTGCCGTGCAGCGCGTAGTTGTAGACCGTGTCCATCGAGTCCTTCAGGCGCGGCGCCCAGTCTTCCTTGCTGCCGAACTTCGGCGCGCCGAGTACGCCGGCTGCGTGGCAGGCCTGGCAGACCGACGAGTACAGCGCCTTGCCGGCCGATGCGGCGTCGGCGCTGGTCGGCGCGGCCGCGGGTGTTGCGCCGGCCTTCGGGATCGCGGCGATCGCGGCCTGCGCCGCGGCGATTTGCGCGCTGGCGGCGTCGGCGGTGTCCGATGCGCCGGTCGCGCCTGCCGCGCTCGTAGCGGTCGCGCCGCTGGCGGGCTGCGCCGCGTTGGCGGTCGGTGCGGCCGGTTCGGGGAAATTCGCGCCGTCGTTGTTCGCCATGTAGACGATCGTGCGGGCGATTTCATAGTCGCTGACGTCGTCGGGGTTCGTGCCGCCGCGCGGCGGCATCGCGCCCTTGCCGGCGAGGGCCGTTTTCAGCAGCGTGTCGAAGCCTTGCGAGATGCGCGGCGCCCAGTCGTCCTTGTTGCCGAACTTCGGTGCGCCGGCGGCGCCCGTGCCGTGGCAGGTCACGCAGACGGCCTTGTAGACTTCCTCGCCGGTCTTGTACGTGCGGGGCGCGTTGGCGTCCTTCACGTCGACCTGCGCGAGCGGGGCGATGCGGGCGGCGACCTGTTCGTCGGAGAGGGCATCGGTGCCGGCGCCCAGACGGAACGCATGGTTCGCATAGTTGGCGAACAGCACGATCAGGATGATCGGAATCGCGAACGACGCGATGATGACGGCGATCAGTTGCCCGGGAGTTTTGACGGGAGATTCGTGGGGTGCTTCGCTCATGCTTGCCTCGTCTCCGTGAATAGGAATTGTGAGCGCGGTGCAACGGCAAATGGCAGTCTAATGAAGCACGGACGATTATAGACGGAACGTTTACATCACGGCGAGCGGCGCGATGGCGCGTGTTTACCCGCACCCAGCATGGCCCGGCGGGGTTTCAGCGGGCGAGGTGGACGCGTCATTGGAAACCGGGTATCCTTGCCGTCTTGCCAATCGTGGGCGGTCCGTATATTGGGGTCGCTTCACTGTCACAGGCGCCCGTAGCTCAATGGATAGAGTACTGCCCTCCGAAGGCAGGGGTTGCTGGTTCGATCCCAGCCGGGCGCGCCAAAAATTGCCACTCCAGGCTTTCCGCGGTTCCGCCGCGTCGCAGTTTTCCCGTTTGCAGTAACATTCCGGCCGGTTTGGCGGCTTCCGATCGCGTGCGCATCCGGTTGGTTCGATTCCGGTTCGACGTGCCCGAAGCCTTGTCCGAGGCGCCGATCGACAATATCGGCGGAAACGAGGAATAGCCGCGTCGCCTCGCGGGCGGCGCTCACCGCATGAGCAAATCACTCCCCATTCAGTTCATCAACGGGCCGGACGGCGCGCCGGCCTTCGTCGTGATTCCGTACGCCGACTATATGGCGCAGCAGTCTGCCGCACGCGATCCGGTTCCGCACGAACTCGTGACGCGCGCCGTGTTCGACGGAAGCTCTCCGGCACGTGCGTGGCGCGAGTATCTCGGGTTGACGCGGACCGAGGTAGCACGACGGATCGGCATCAGCCGGGCGGACTACGCGAAACATGAAAAGCGCGGGAAGCTGCGCAAGTCGATGCGCAAGAAAATCGCGGCGGCGCTCGACATCACGCCGGCGCAGCTGGATTTCTGACGCGCGTGCCGGCCCGGCACGGCGCACCAGCATCCCAACCACTGCGGCAGCATCCCGCACCCGTATGCTGGTGCCGTGCCGTGCCGTGCCGTGCCGTGCCGTGCCGCGTCACCGTCGTGCGAGAATCCTCCGCAACGACAACTCCAGGCGTCGATCGCGGTGGCCGTCCGCGCGTCGCGCCGACTTCAGATGGCTGCCATCCCGTCTCCCTCGACCGCTGTCGACGCCAGCACCCTGACCGACGCACAGCAGGCGTTGCTCGCGCGTCTGCTTGCGTATTCCCCCGACGACCCGGACGCGCTGCTGCCGTACAGCCGGCGCCTTGCCGAAGCCGAAGGCTGGTCGCATGCGCACGCGCTGGCCGTGATCGACGAATACAAACGCTTCGCGTTGCTCGCGCAGATTGCCGGGCACCCGGTCACGCCGTCGGTCGCGGTCGATGCCGCGTGGCATTTCCATCTGCAATACACGCACGAGTACTGGGACGTCTTCTGCGCCGACGTCCTGCGCGCGAGGCTGCATCACATGCCCGGCACGGGCGCGCCGGACGAGGCCGCCGTGTACGCGCAGCGTTACCGCGACACGCTCGACAGCTATCGCCGGCTGTTCGGCTGCGAGCCGCCCGCGTCGATCTGGCCGCCGCCCGCCGGCCTGCGCGCCGCATCCGGCGCGCGGCAGCCGGAACCGTCGGCGAGTGCGCCGGCCGCCTCGCCTGCCCACCGGACCTGGCGCGACCGGCTGCCGGCACTCGCGTGGGCGGCCACGGCCGCGAGCGTCGCCGCGAGCTGCGCATCGGCGCAGGACTTCAACGTGCTGAACTACACGGGCCCGCAGTTCCTGGCGTTCTACGTGCCGGCGTGCGTCATCGCGTTGCTGCTGATCGCGGCGCTGCAGGCGATCGAGTTCCGGCGCCGCCGTTGGGGCGGGCGCACGCGCAAGGCGTCGTCCGACCTGAGCGCCGACGAAGTCGCGTATCTCACCGGCGGCGAGGCGCGGGTCGCGCAGGTCGTGACGCTGTCGCTCGCGCATGCGGGCGCGGTCGACCTGTGGACGGTCCCCGGGCAGGGCGGCTACGTGAGGATCGGCGATCCGGACCGCGCGGGCCGGCATGACGACCACTGCGCGTGGCTCAAGGAGCAGCCGTCCGGCACCGTGCGTTACGACCTGTTTCGCAAGCGGCTAGCCGGTTACGCGAAAGAGGTCGCCGACGGGATGCGTGCGCAGGGCTGGCTCTGGGCGCCCGGCGAGATGCGCGCGTCGCGCATGGCCGCGCGCGCGATCGTGCTGCTCGTGCTCGGCGTCGGCGCCGCGAAGCTGGCGGTCGGCCTGAGCCGCGGGCGGCCCGTGCTGCTGCTCGTCATCTGCATGGTGGTGTTCGCGATCGCGTACCGGATCGTCGCGCGGCGCATGACAGGCTTCGGCCGGGGCGGCGCGACGGCTGCCGGGCGGGCCCTGCTGCTTGCGCGCCGTGTCGCGCACGATCCGCGGGCCGCGCGGGACCCGCAGCAAACATCGGATACGCACGGCTCGCAACCGGCGCAGGATCGCGAACGCGGCGATCCGGACCCGTTGCTGTGGACTGCCGCGCTGTTCGGCGCGAATGCGCTGGCCGGTACCGCATGGTCGGCGTACTCGAACACGATGCTGGCCGCGTCGCGGATATCGTCGATTGCCGCCGTGAAAGCCGGCAGCGGAGGTTCGTTCGATTCGTCCGACAGCAGTTGCTCGTCGTCGAGCTGCAGTTCGTCGAGTTCGTGCAGTTCCAGCTCGTGCAGTTCGAGCAGTTGCGGCGGGTGTTCGTCGAGCAACTGAGCGCGCGTCGCGCCTGCGTAGGAGGCGAACGCAGGCGGCGCGCCGTCGGTGGCGGCCGCGGCAACGCGCCGTCAGGGCATTGCCGACGGCGCGGGGCGGCCGGATCCAGGCGGTGCTTCTGCCGGTGCCCGGATGTCGCGGCGGCGTGCCGGGTGCGAGCCGTCGAGGGCCGGCTGGTGCGCGCGCCGGCCGTCGCCGAACGCCGGCCCGGGTTGATTGCCCGACCCATCCGGCCCGTGGGCTCCGGATCGTCCCCGCGCCTATCGAGTGAATAGAAGCCAGAACGCCGTTCTTATCCGTTGTAGGTTGCCGCTGCCCGCTTTCTATACTGCATCGTTCATGCTCGCGGTCCATGCGCCGCGGCGTTTCCCATCGCCGTATCGGGCGGCCCGGTATCGAGCCGCCGCAACGGCACACTTGCGACCGCAAATGAACGTTACGACCTCCGACGATTGTATTGGCGTGCTGCCTGACCATCCGTGGTCGAAGCACTTCATCGTGCTGGGCTACCGCGATGGCGCCCTGTCGACGATTCCGAACAATTTCTTCCGCAACTGGCTCGATGAAGAGGCGCAGGTCGGCACCTTTCATATCGGGCGTTGCTCCTTGCTCGGCGTGGGCTCGATCGTCAAGTACGACCAGGGCGTGCAGAAGCTCGTGATCGGCAAGAACGTGGCCGGCGGCCTGCGCCTGCGCTTCCTGCTGAACGGTCAGCACGAGATCGGGACCATTTCCACGACCCTGTTCAGCATCTTCGGCAACGGCCTCACGAATGCGTCGATGCCGCAATACGAGGACACCGTGATCCACAACGACGTGTGGATCGGCGACGAAGCGCTGTTCCTCGGCGGCAGCCAGATCGAGAGCGGGTGCGTGATCGGGGCGCGGGCCGTGATTCCGCCCAATTTCCGCACCGAGGCATACGGAATCTACGCCGGATCGCCGGCCCGGCTGATTCGTTTCCGCTTCACGGAGAAAGTGCGCGAACGGCTGCTGCAGCTCGCGTGGTGGGACATGCCGCTCGACTGGATCAAGCGGCACAACGACGCGTTTCTGATCGACCTCGCCGCCGACGAAGGGCGCGCGCTCGATACGCTCGCGGCACTCCAGGAATCCAAGGACCGTGCCATGAGCCAGCCCGGCCAGCCGGCCGCCTCGGCGGCGCCGGTCTGACCGTCGGTTCGCGCCGCGCAGTGACATGACACCCGTTTCCGACGAAGCCGTATCGATACAACACGCGGCAACCCTGTGCCAGAACGGCCAGTTTGCCGATGCGCTGTCGCGGGTCGTGCCGCTGCTCGACCGGCCGGCGCCCGCCGTCGCGGCGCTGCACATCGCGGCCGTCTGCGCGCTCGGCCTGACCCGGCTGGCCGACGCGGAGGCGTGGTGGCGACGCGCGATCGACGCGATGCCGGCGTTCGAGCCGCCGTACGACGGCCTGGGCGCGCTGCTCGTGTCGCAAGGGCGCCTGGCCGACGCCGAGGCGCTCCTGCGTCGGCAGATCGCGTCCGTCACGCCGTTGCGGGTGTCGCACCATCACCGGTTCGGCAAGGTGCTCGAAGCGCTCGGCCGGCTCGACGAAGCCGAGCAGGCGTTCGGGCAGGCGCTGCTGATCGAGCCGCAGTCCGCCGACGTGCTGACCGACCTCGGCAACCTGCTGCGTGTGCGCGGCCGGCATGCCGAGGCGGAGCTTGCGTACCGGCTCGCGATCGCCGTGCGCGCCGATCACACGCTCGCGCACGCGAACCTCGGCGCGATCCTCGTCGACATGCAGCGGATGCCGGAAGCGGAAGCCGCCAGCCGCCAGGCGCTCGCGCTGTGCCCGGATCATCCCGAGGCGCACTACAACCTCGGCGTCGCGCTGCAGAACCTCGATCGCCTGCCGGAAGCGGAAGCGGCCTATCGCGACGCGATCCGTTGCCGCCCCGGCTTGCCCCAGCCGCACAACAATCTCGGCTGCGTCCTGCGCGCGCAGGGCCGCCACGACGAGGCGACGGCCGTCTTCGCCGATGCGCTGTCGCTCGCACCCGACATCGCCGAGGTGCACTACAACCTCGGCGCCACGTTCGCGCATGCCGGTCGCCATGACGACGCCGAGCGTGCGTATCGCCGCGCGCTGGAGTTGCGCGCCGACTACGGCGATGCGCACTTCGGACTGGCGACGCTGCTGCTTGGTCTCGGTCGGTTCGAGGAAGGCTGGCGGCGTTACGAATCGCGCTACGAACAGGCGGCGTTCGTGCATCGCCGGACCCGCGAGGTGTTGCCGTGCACGCAGTGGCAGGGCGAACCGCTGGCCGGCAAGACGCTGCTCGTCTGGCAGGAGGACGGCCTCGGCGACATGCTGCAGTTCAGCCGCTATTTCCCGGCGTTTCGCACGCGGCAGGCCGCGCGGGTGGTATTCGCGTGCCAGCCCGCGCTGCATCGGCTGATGGAGGCGGTCGACGGCATCGACGCGGTGCTCGATCACGAGACGGCGACGGCGCAGGCGGCGCAGTTCGATTACTGGACAAGCCTGCTGAGCGCGCCGATGCACACGGGCACGACGCTCGACACGATCCCGCCGCCGGTGCGGCTTGCGCCCGATCCGGCCCGTGTCGCGCGCTGGCGCGCGCGTCTCGATGTGCTGCCGGCCGGCCCGCGCGTCGGCCTCGTGTGGAAAGGCAACCCGAAGCATCACAACGACGCGCACCGCTCGCTGCCGTCGCTCGCATTGCTGACGCCGCTGTGGAGCGTGCCGGGCGTGCAGTTCGCGAGCCTGCAAAAAGGGCAGGGCGAGGACGAGGCGTGCCAGCCGCCGGGCGGCCTGCCGCTGCTGCACCTGGGCTCGGAGATCGACGATTTCGCGGATACCGCCGCGATCGTCGCGCAACTCGATCTCGTCGTGTGCGTCGATACGTCGACCGCCCATCTGGCCGCCTCGCTCGGCAAGCCTTGCTGGGTGCTGCTGCCGAATCAGGATGTGGACTGGCGCTGGATGCACGATCGCGACGATTCGCCGTGGTATCCCGGCACGGTGCGGCTGTTCCGGCGCGGGCGCGACGAGAGCTGGATCCGGATGGCCGAGCGCTTGCGCGGGGCATTCGCCGCGCATTTCGCGGCGGGCCGCGCGATGGCGGACGAAACCGCGCGGGCCGTCTGATACGACCACGCCCGCCGTGCGCGTTCGGCGACACGGCATACCGCGGGAAGCCCGGCCCTGCCGTACCCGCGTTTCAGATCAATCGAGGCCCTCGTGGAAAACATCGTCATCATCGGCTCGTCCGGTCACGCCAAGGTCGTGATCGACATCGTCGAGCAGGCCGGCCGGTACCGGATCGCCGGGCTGATCGATTCGTTCCGGCCCCGCGGCGAGGAAACGCTCGGCTACCCGGTGCTGGGTGCCGAGCGCGACCTGCCGGATCTGGTCGACGTGCACGGTGTCGCCGGGCTGCTGGTCGCCATCGGCGACAACCATGCGCGCGAGAAGGTGACGGCCGATCTCGCGGCCCGTGTGCCCGGCCTGCCGTGCGTGTCGGCGGTGCACCCTGGCGCGCGCATCGGCAGGGCGTCGACGATCGGCGCGGGTACGGTCGTGATGGCCGGTGCGGTGATCAATCCGTGCAGCACGATCGGCGACGGCTGCATCGTCAACACGCACGCATCGCTGGACCATGACGGCGTGATGGAGGATTTCTCGAGTCTCGCGCCGGGCGTCGTTACCGGCGGCAACTGCCGGATCGGCCGCGGCGCGGCGATCGGCCTCGGTGCAATGCTGCGGCACCGGATCTCGGTGGGCGAGCACAGCGTCGTCGGCGCGGGCTCGGTGGTGCTGCGCGATGTCGAGCCGTACACGGTCGCGTACGGCAATCCGGCCCGCCGGATCCGCGCGCGGGCGGCCGGCGAGCGCTACCTGTAAGCGCCGCGCGTCAGTGCGCGATCAGCTCGACGATGCGACGGACCATGTCGTCGGTGAGCGCCGGGTAGATCGGCAGGCACAGCACCTTGCGCGCGGCCTCGGTGGCGACGGGCAGGTTGTCTCGGTTCGCGGACGGCAGCCCGCGGTACATCGGGAATTCCGAAATCAGCGGATGGAAGTAGCGGCGCGCATACACGTCGTAGTCGCGCAGCTTCTGGTACAGCGCATCGCGGTCGAGCGGATAGTCCTCGTCGACGAGGATCGCGAAATACGCGTGGTTCGCGACGGTCTGGCCGCCGAGCGGCACGCAGCGGATGCCGCGCACGTCGGCCAGCAGCGTGCGGTACAGCGTGTCGATCGCGCGGCGGCGCGCGAGCGCGCCGTCGATGTGCTGAAGCTGCAGCATCCCGAATGCGGCGTTGATTTCGCTCATCTTGCCGTTGATGCCGGGCGCGACGACCGTGACCTCGTCGACGAAACCGAAATTCTTCAGGTGGTCGATGCGCTGCTTGGTTTTCGCGTCGGGGCAGATGATCGCGCCGCCTTCGAACGTATTGAACACCTTCGTCGCGTGGAAGCTCAGCACCGACAGGTCGCCGTGCGTGAGCACGCTTCCGCTGGCATTGCGCACGCCGAACGCATGCGCCGCGTCGTAGATCACGCGCAGGTTGTAGTTGTCGGCGATCTTCTGGATCGCGTCCACGTCGCACGGATTGCCGTAGCAGTGCACGGGCATGATCGCGGTGGTGTGCGGCGTGATCGCCGCCTCGATGCGGGCCGGGTCGAGATTGAGCGTGCCGGGCGTGACGTCGACGAACACCGGCTTGATGCCGTTCCACAGCAGCGAATGCGCGGTCGCGACGAACGAGTAGGGCGTTGTGATCACCTCGCCGGTGATGCGCAGCGCCTGCAGCGCGGTGACGAGCGCGAGCGTGCCGTTCGCGAACAGCGACAGGTACGGCACGCCGAGATACTCGCACAGCGCACGCTCGAACTGCTGGTGGAACGGGCCGCCGTTGGTCAGCGTGCGGCTCGCCCAGATCTTCTCGAGGTACGGCAAGAACTCGTCGAGCGGCGGCAGGTGCGGTTGCGTGACGTAGATGCGCTCGTGCGGCAGTTGCGCGACGGACGAAGCGGGCAGGCTGGCGGTCATGATGGTCTCTCCCGATAGGGCGTGCTTCAGGCCTCGGCCGAGGCGCGCGCAGGGGTCGCGTCCTCGAACAGCGGGGTGTCGAATGCGGTGACGGGTTCGTTCCCGCACCAGCGGGTCCACATCGTGCGCAGCGCGGACGACAGCCCGGCCGCGACGACGGCCGGCCGGAACGCGGCGGATTCCGCGCAGCGTGCGCGCAGGCCCGCGCGCAGCGTCTGCAGCGCGGCGGTATCGCGGCCGAGCGCGAGCGCCTTCGCGACGAAATCGTCCTCGTCCGCCGCGATGTAGGCGTCGAGTCCGACGTGCTGCAGCCAGCCCGCGCTGCCGCGCCCGGCCATCGTCGCGCCGGGGATCGTGACGGTCGGCACGCCCATCCACAGCCCGTTGAGCGTGGTCGTCGAGCCCGTGTACGGGAACGTGTCGAGGCAGAGATCGACGCCGTGATGCTGCTGCATGTAGACCGGAATGTTCGAGCGCCGGTGGAACGTCAGGCGGCCGATGTCGATGCCCGCGGCGGAGAACCATTCGATCAGCTGGTCCTGGTCGCGGTCGTTGCTGATCGCGCCGAGGGCCATGCGCGCGGTCGGATCCGCATGCAGCACGCGCGCCCAGACCTCGACCACGTGCGGGCTCAGCTTGTTCAGGCGGTTGAAGCTGGCGTAGGTCGTATAGCCGTTGTGCAGCGCCGGCAGCCCGTTGACCGGCGGGCAGTTCTGCGGCGGCATGAATGGCGCGATCGCGGGCAGCCGCACGATCTGCTCGACGAACTGGTCGTCGAATGCGCCGTGCGGCGCGACGAAGCGATCGGTCAGGTAGTAGTCCATCGCGCCGAGGCCGGTGGTGGCCGGATAGCCGATCCAGGACGCCTGCACCGGCGCCGCGCGCTGCGCCAGCGCGACCAGCCGGTTGCGGCCGGTGTGGCCCGACAGGTCGATCACGATGTCGATGTGGTCGTTGCGCACGCGTTCGAGGAAGGCCGGGTCGCTCATGCCGGCGACGTTGCGCCAGGTCGTGGCGTGGGCCTTGAAGCGATCGGACGTCTGATCTTCCTCGAAGTGATTGTGATAGAAGTGCATCGCGATGCCGGGGTCGGCCGCGAGATGCTCGATCACGGGCACCGCGTAGGAGGCGACCGCGTGGCTGAACAGGTCGCCCGATACGAAGCCGACCTGCAGCTTGCGCGCCGGGTCGCGCGGGTTCGAGAACACGGCCGCGCGCTTGCGCTTGTGGTTGTCGTAGCGCTGGCCGAACTTGCGGTGTTCCGCGACGAGCGCCTGCGGATCGAAGTCGCTGCTGTGCGCGATACAGAACAGCATGCTGCTGTGGGTGATGCTGTCGGTCGGGTTGATTTCGATCGCGCGCCTCAGCCAGCCCACGGCCTCCTGCGTCGCGCCCTGTTCGAGCAGCACGAAGCCGAGCGTGCTCATCGGGGCGGCCGCGCCGGGAGCGAGTTCGACCGCGCGCCGGCAGGCCGCGAGCGCTTCTTCCGTGCGGCGCATCGCGAACAGCACGAGGCCGTGGATCCGCAGCCCCTCCGGGTGATCGGGCTGGATCTCGAGCAGGCGGCGGCATTGCGCGTGTGCTTCCGTGTGCCGGTTGACGGCGCGCAGCGTGTCGGCGAGCAGGATGCGCACGAGCACTTCGTCGGGCAGCAATTCCACCGTGCGAAAGCCGGCCTCGATCATTTCCACGAAGCGGCCTTCCCGGTGAAGCGAGGCCGACAGCGCGCGCCAGCACGCGCCTTCTTCCGGATAGTCGGCGACCAGTTGCCGCGCCAGCGCGGTGGCTTCCGCGTGCTTGTTCTTGTCGAACAGCGCCGCGTGCTTTTGCAGCAGCGCCTGATTGGGGCGGCGGGCGGACTTGGCGTTGCCTTGACGTCCGGCGGGGTCGGCCGGGCCGGCCGCGGTTTCCAGGACGATCGCCGTGTCGATGCCGCTCGGGGCGACCGCGATCGCCGCGGTCGCGAGCACGATGTCGGGCGATGCCATTTGTCCGATCAGGCCGTCGAGCGCGGGCCCGCGGATGCCGCGCTGCTGCGCGATCTCGACGGCGACCCATGCGGCGGCCGTCTGTCCGCTGCGATGCAGCGCGTGGATGTAGCTGACCCAGTAGTAGCCGTTGGCCGGATTCGCGCCGATGGCGGCTTCGAAATGCGGCACCGCGTCGGCCGGCCGGTCCGTATCGACCAGCAGCACCGCGAGGTTGTAATGCGCGTCCGCGTGCGCGGGCATCGCGTCGAGGACGGCCTCGTACAGCGCCCGGGCGTCCTCGAACGCGCCGCTGTGCTGACGTTCGAGCGCGCTGTCCATGACAAGCGCGATGTCCTGCGCAAGCTGCTGTTCGGGCGTGAGCGCGGCGGGGGCGGGCAGTTCGGACGGGAGCATGATGAATTCTGCGGAAAGTCGGTCGATGCCATTATCGGTAGCGTGCCGCCGCGCCGATGCCGCGAGGTGACGGTAAAAGCCCGGTCAGTTTGGTCGATTGAACGCCCGGCCGGCGCGGGGGCGGCGCGGTCGGCCGTACCCCAAAAAAAAACGCCCGCACGAGGCGGGCGGAGGCGAACGAGCACGCCCTCACATCAGCGCGTAGTTCTTGTTGTCGGGTGGGTGCGCCGGCGTCGCGGCGCCGGTCGCGCGTCAGCGGCTCGCGACGCGCTGGTACTGGCTGACGGCCTGCACGCGGCCCATCGCCGCGTGGTATTCGTCGGCCAGTTCCTGCTGCGCGCGCTGCGCGTCGGAGAAGATGCGGTCGTTGCTGGTCTGCATCCGGCGGATCGCGGCGAGGCCGGCCGGCGGCTGGTCGGCCGCGAGCGATGCGATCAGCGGATCGCGCACGTCGACGAGGCGCGCCGCCTCGATCCAGTCGGACATTGCGGCGGCATGCTCGAGCGCGTCGGTGAGCGCGTCGAGTCGGGCGATCAGTTCGGTCTGTTCCATCGTGGCTCTCCCGTGTGGCCGGCGGTCAGCTCTTGTTGCTCGACAGCGCGCCGGCGCTGTTCGAGCCGCCGAACAGCTGCGTCAGGTACTCCGAATTGGAGTTCATCGTCGCCATCAGCGTGTTGAGCGCGGTGAACTGCGCCTGGTACTGGCTGGTCAGTTCTGCCACGTAGTTGGACAGGTTCGTCTGCTGCTGCGAGACACTCGTCAGGTCGTTGTTGAGCGCCGTCGTGCGTGCGGCGATCATCCCGCCCGTCTGCGTGTAGTTCGTGATGTCCGTCGTCAGCTGCTGGCCGATCCCGTTCGTCGAGTTGAACAGTGCCGCGACGCCCGTCGGGTTGTTCTGCAGCGCGCTGTTGAGCGCCGTGTTGTCGACCTGCAGCGTGCCGTCGTCCTGCAGCGTGACGCCGATCGACGCGAGGGTGATCGTCGTGCCGTTGCTGGTCACGCCGTTCGCGACGACCGACGCGAGCGCGTTCTGGATCGTGTTCAGCGTCGAGTCGCCGAGCAGCGGGCCTTGCGAGGCCGCGCCGGACGAGAAGCTCGACAGCGAGCCCATCGTCGTGACGAGCGTGTTGTAGAGCGTCACGAAGTTGTTGATCGTGGACGCCTGGGACTGTGTGTTGGTGGCGATCGACAGCGTCTGCGTCTGGGTCGAGCTGACGGCGGCCGAGGTCAGGTTCAGCGTGACGCCGGTGATCGCGCTCGTCACGGTGTTGCTCGCGCTCGTCGCGGCGATGTTGTTGATCGTGAACGCGGCGTCCTGCGCGGCCGTGCTTTGCGTCCATGCGGCGTTGCTGTTCGCGGACGTAAAGGTCGACTGGCCGCCCGTCGTGCTGGCCGTCGACGTGACGCCGAGGCTGGACAGGCCGTTGTCGCCGGACACGTTGCTGAGCGCGACGCTGATCGTGTTCGCCGCGCCGGTCGGCGTCGAGCTGAGCACGAGGTGGGCGCCGTCGCTGCCGTTGACGACCGACGCGACGACGCCCGGGTTGCCGGTCGCGGTGTTGATCGCGGCGGCGATGCCCGACAGCGTGTTGTTCGTGCTGTCCACGTTGACCGTGAACGACTGGCTGCCGAGCGACAGCGTCATCGTGCCGCTGCCGAGCGCCGTCGACGCGCCGAACGCGGCCGACGACAGCGATTGCGAGGTCGCGATCTGCGTGACGCCGATCGAATAGTTGCCGGCGACGGCCCCCGCGCCTGCGGTCGCGGTGATGCCGGTGCCGCTCATGTTGGCGGTGAAGGTGTTCTGCAGCGTGCCGTTCGACAGCGTCGTGACGCCCGCCTGGAGTGCGCTCAGCGCGGCCGACAGGGCGCCGTACGCGGAAATCTGGGTGTTGTCGCTGGTCTGCTGCGCGGTGAGCGCGGCGGTCTGACCGGCGGTCTTTGCATTGACAAGCGCCGTCACGAGCGAGTTGACGTCCATCGACGAGTTGCCGGTCGAACCGCTGATGATCGATTGGGCGGCCTGCTGCAGCTGGCTGTTGGCCGAGCTGTTGGCGGCGGTAACGGCGGAATTGATCGTCGACATCGTAGTGCTCCGTGCGGCGGGTGATCCGTGAAATTCTGGATGAAGAGCCGGCCGCGGGGCAAGGCCCCGCGTGCCAAGTGCCTGCGGCCGGGCCGCGCGTGCTTACGCGGGGCCCGGCCGTGGGGTGCTACGCGATTACTGCAGGAGCTTCAGGACCTGCTGCGGCAGCGAGTTCGCCTGTGCGAGCACCGAGATGCCTGCTTGCTGCAGCACCTGGTTCTTCGACATGTTCGCGGTTTCCTGCGCGAAGTTCGCGTCAGTGATCTGCGACTGTGCCGACGACAGGTCGGTCGATTCCGCTTGCTGCGACGTGGAGATCGCCGTGAAGCGGTTTTGCGCCGCGCCGAGTGCTGCTTGCAGGTTGTTCACCGTCTGCAGTGCGTTGTCGATCGACACCATCGCGACGTTCGCGCCGCTGACCGTGCTGATGTTGAGGTTCGACACGGTAGCCGGCGTGTTGACGGCGTTGATCTGCGCAACGGCGTTCGAGATCGCGGTGAGCGATGCCGACGACATGCTGGAGCTGGTCGCGCCCGAGCTGATCGAGATCTGCGTGACCGACTGGCCGTTCGATGCCGTTGCCGACGACGTCGTGAAGACTGCCGATGCTGCCGTGCTCGACAGCGTCGAACCGTTCTGGTCGGTGAACGTGAAGCCGCCCTTGCCGTCCGACGTCACGTTGATGGCCGTGATGGTCGCGCCCGACGACGTGTATGCGCCGCTGGCGTTCAGGCTCAGGCCCGTGATCGTGCCGACCGTCTGGCCCGTCTGAACGACGCCGCCGCCGATCTGTGCCGCCGACATGCTTTGGCTCAGGTCCAGCGAGATGGTCTGGCCGACGTTCGCGCCGACCTGGAACGACACGATGCCTGCCGAGCCGTTGAGAATGTTCGTGCCGTTGTACGTCGTTTGCGACGCGATACGGTTCACTTCCTGGATCTGCTGCGAAACTTCCTGCTGCAGTGCTGCCTGGTCGGACGACGACATCGTGCCCGTCGACGCCTGGACGGCCAGCTGGCGGATACGTTGCAGGCTGTTGGTCAGCGACGACAGTGCGCTCGACGCCGTTTGAATCATCGACACGCCGTCGTTCGCGTTCGACACGCCCTGGTTCAGGCCGTTGATCTGCGTCTGCATCCGGGTCGAGATCGCGAGACCGGCTGCATCGTCCGCTGCGCTGTTGATGCGCTTACCCGACGACAGGCGGGTGATTGCCTGCGACAGGGCGTCTTGCGAGCTGTTGAGGTTCTGCTGTGCAACCAGCGAGTTGATGTTGCTGTTAATTCCGAGCATGGAAAATCTCCTGTTTAAGCCGAAAGCCCTGAAAAGCCGTTTTGGCGTCGGCGGAAGCACTCGTTCATTGCTGGCCGCCTCAGAGCAGGATTTCGGCGCACCAAAACAAAACTTGAGGGGCACGTGGAGATTCGGCCCGATTTTTTATCCTTCTTTGTCATTTCGGAGCACTCCTGCGCGATACCCGGCCGAATGTCCGACTAAAGGGGCCGGAGGCCGGTCCCATCATGCAGTCGCGCGCCTGTGCATACACGAGCGACAAAAGGGTGGTTTTGTCTGTGATTCCCTGCTATGATGGCGGGCTGAATTGAGATTTTCTGTCACGCCTCTGCCGTTTTCGGCATGTCTGCTGGCAGTCAAACGCGGCGCTGCACGCGGCTTGTGAAGCGTACTCGCGGTGCTTTCCGCCTCTCTTTTCCGGCCTCCGAGGCCGTATTTCCGCTCGTTTCGCCTGTTGTGGGAACGCCCGGATGGCCGGTGCGTGGCGCTTGGCCGCTACGTTTTTGACCGTTTAAGCAATTTAGGAACGACATGACGACGATTCTTCTGAAAGAAAACGAGCCGTTCGAAGTGGCGATTCGCCGCTTTCGCCGTGCTATCGAAAAAAATGGCCTGATCGCTGAACTGCGTGAACGCCAGTCCTACGAAAAGCCGACCGCAGTCCGCAAGCGCAAGAAGGCGGCAGCCGTCAAGCGCCTGCACAAGCGCCTGCGCAGCCAGATGCTGCCGAAGAAGCTCCACTAAGAGCGTCTTACGGTTCGCCGCGAAACGGCGGAGCGTGCTTCGAAAGAAGCCGCTCCGCCGTTTTGCTTTTGGGGGCCGGATTGGCTCCGCCGTCGTGACGGAGTGCGAGCCGTCGCGCGAGCGGCCGCTGCGCGGCTGCGCGGCTGCGCGGCGGTTTCGCCGTTTCCGGCGGCCGGCCGGCATTTGCCCGCCGCCGCGCCGGGCTCAGAAGTCGATCTTCGCGTTCAGGCTCACCGTGCGGGGGTCGCCCGGCTTCACGTAGTCCGCGTACTGGTATTCCCAGTAACGACGGTTCAGCACGTTGTCGAGCGATGCGCGCAGCGTCACGTCGTGGCCGCCGACCCGCGTCAGGTAGCGTGCGCCCGCGTTGACGACGAGAAAGCCCGGCGCGTCGAGGCCGCCTGCCGCGCGCAGCGGCGTCGCCCCGGTGAATTTCGCATCGACGCCGAGCGTCAGCCCCGGTACGCCCGGCACCGCATAGCCGACGTCGCCGGCGAACACGAAGCGCGGCGCGCCCGCGACACGGTTGCCGTTGTTGCTCGCGCCCTTCGAGTACCACGCGTCGAGCAGCATCGCGTCGACGCCCGCGTTCCAGCGCGCACCGAATTTCGCGCGTGCGCCGAACTCGAGCCCCTGGATGATCGATTCGCCGTCCTGCACGTAGACGTTCGAGGCGTTCGCATATTCCGCGCTGCGCTCGATGCGGAACAGCGCGGCCGTCGCGCTCCAGCGCGCGTGCTCGCTCTTGATGCCGAGCTCGTACTGCTTGCTGCGCAGCGGCTTGAGCACCTGGCCGGCGTTCGCGTACACGTCGTTCACGCGGCTGCCCGGCTCCAGCGATTCGGCGTAGCTTGCGTACGCGGTGGTCGTCGGCGCGAGCTTGACCATCACCGCGAAGGTCGGCGTCGTCACGCCATTCTGGCTGTAGCCGGGATCCTCCACGCCGCTCGGCTCGAACGAGCGCTGTTCGTAGTTCATGTAGCGCACGCCGGCGAGCACCGACCAGCGCTCGGTGAGCTGTACGGTGTCGCTCGCGAACAGCGCCTTCTGCACGATCTCGCTCGTGCGGTACTGGATGAAGCCGTGCGGGCTGTCGTAGCGGTACGGATTCGGCGCGTAGAGGTTGCCGGCGCCGAGCGGCACGAACACGCTGTTCGCCGAATAGTCGTTCGCCTGCTTCTGCCACGACGCGCCGAGCACGATCTGGTGGCTGAACGGGCCGGTGCGCACCTTGCCCTCGACCATCGCACGCCACTGGCTGAAGCGGTGATCCTCCATCCCGACGTAACGGCTGTCGGTGTAGTCGCCGGCCGCGTCCTGCAGGTACAGCGTGCTTTCGTTGCGGCGGCGCGTCGCCTTGCTGTAGCTGTACGCGACGTCGAGCTGCCAGTCGGGCGCGAGCTGGTATTGCAGCCCGGCCGTATAGAGCTGCAGGTTCGTGTTGAGGTACTGGTCCTTGCCGCCCAGGTTGGTCGTGCCGCCGCTGATCGTCGCCGGCAGCGCGCCGCCCGGATAGCTGCCGGTGAAGATCGACGGCGTCTGGCCCGTCGTGCGGCGCTCCTGGTACAGCGCGCCGAACGTCACCGACAGGTCGCGCGTCAGGTTCGCCTGCAGCGCGAGCGATACGCTGTCGCGGCGGATATTGCCGTCGTTGTACGTCTTGCCTTCCTCGTGCGTCGCGTTCAGCCGCGCGCCGAACATGCCGTCCGGCCCGAACCGCTGGCCGAGATCGGCGTGCTCGGTCCACACGCCGGTGCTCCGGTAGCCGACGTCGACGCTGCGCACCGGCTCGGCCCCCGGTTGCTTCGTCACGTAGTTGACGACGCCGCCGGGCGTCACGAAGCCGTAGAGGAAGCCGCCGAGCCCCTTCAGCAGCTCGACGCGATCGAGCTGCTCGTACGGCATCGTGATCCCGTACGTGACGAACGGCAGCCCGTCGATCTTGTAGCCGTTCTGCCAGTCGAGCTGCATGCCGCGCACGGTCATGTAGCTGGCCCACGCGCTGTACGCGCCGCTGTTGTCGGACACCGACGCGTCGTTCGCGAACACGTCGCCGAGCTTGTACGGCTGGCGCGCCTCCAGTTCCTCGGACGTGACGATCGTCGTCGAGAACGGCGTGTCGAGCTGGCGGCGCGTGCCGAGCGCGCCGGCGGAAAGCGTCTCGGTCAGGTGCTGCGGCGAATCGTGCGTGGCCGTGATGTTGAGCGCCGGCAGGACGGCGTCGCCGCCGGGCGTATCGTCCGCGTGGGCGAGCGAAGCGGCGAAGCAGGCAAGGGCGGCGGCCACATGACATGGGCGGAAGGGCGGGCGAGCGAGGCGGACGGTCATGATGCTGGATTAAAAATGCGAGTAGGAATCATTCGCATTGTTGTAAAATGTCGCGCATCCTATCAAAACCCGCCGAGCGCGCAACAATTCCTTGCGGCGCGCAAGGGCATCCGGCCCCCGTTCGCGGCGGCCGGCCGGCTCGTGCGCGGCGCCTGACCTCAAATGACCTGCATCCCGTCGAATCGGGGCCGCGCCTGCCGGCCCGCTTGTCCTTCGCGGTGCGCGCGATGAATGCGCTCCTGCGACCGTTTCTTGTCCGCCTGCATCGCTGGTTCGGCCTTGCCATCGCGCTGTTCCTGTTCCTCGCGGGGCTGACCGGCGCGCTGATCGCGTGGGACCACGAGCTCGACGCGGCGCTGAACCCGGGCTTCTACACGGCGCGCAGCGACGCGGCGCCGCTCGATCCGCTCGCGCTGGCGACGCGCATCGAGGCTGCCGACCCGCGCGTGCAGGTGACCTATCTGCCGCTCGCGGTCGAGCCGGGGCATACGCTGCAGGCCGGCGTGATCCCGCGCACCGATCCGGCGACCGGCCAGCCGTACGCGCTCGACTTCAGCCAGATCGCCGTCGATCCCGCGAACGGCGCGGTGCAGGGGCGCCGCGAATGGGGCGCGCTGTCGCTCGCGCGGCTCGACCTGATGCCGTTCATTTACCGGCTGCACTACTCGCTGTTCCTGCCCGAGTACGCGGGGATCAACTTCGGGTTCTGGGTGATGGGCGTGGTCGGCATCGTGTGGGCGATCGACAGCCTGATCGCGCTCGTGCTCGCGTTTCCGAACCTGAAAAGCTGGCGCAAGTCGTTCGCGTTCCGCGTGCGGCGCGGCGGCTATCCGCTCGTATTCGACCTGCACCGCTCGGGCGGCGTGTGGGTGTGGGGGCTGCTGCTGGTCGTTGCGGTCACGTCGATCTCGATGAATCTCGCCGTTCCCGTCGTGCGGCCGCTGGTGTCGCTGGTGTCGCCGCTTGCCGAAACGCCCTACACGAATCCCGAACACTTTCCGCCCGCGGGGCCCGGCAGCAAGGTGCTGTCGCGCGAGCGGATCGTCGAGATCGCGCGCGCGGCCGGCCGCGACGCGGGGATCGCCGCACCGCCCGGCGCGCTGCTGTTCGCGCCGGCGATGAATGCCTATGCGGTCGGATTCTTCACGCCCGGCAACGATCACGGCGACGTCGGGCTCGGCAATGCGTGGCTTTACTGGGACGCCGTGACCGGCAAGCCCGTCGCCTCCCAGGTGCCGGGCCGCGGCTCGGTCGGCGACCTGTTCATGCAGGCGCAGTTTCCGCTGCACTCGGGGCGGATCGCCGGCGTGGCGGGCCGCGCCGCGGTGAGCGCGCTTGGTGTCGTCATCGCAATGCTGAGCGTGACCGGCATCTGCATCTGGGTGAAGAAGCGCAGTGCGCGCGGGCGGGCCGCGCGCAGCGCACGGACGGTCGCGCCGGCGGCGTCGCGCGCCGCACGGTGAGCGGCGGGCCGGCGGTACGGCCGTTGCGGGGCCGCTGCAAATGGCCGGTGAGCGGCCAGTGAACGGCCGGCGGGCGGCGCCTACCTGCGCCGTCAGCCCGCCTTGCGCCGGCGCGCCGGCTGCTTGCCGCCAAGCGCCGCGCATTGCGCGTGGCACGGGCAGCCGACCTCGTGATCGTTGACCATTCCCGTCGCCTGCATCAGCGCATAGCAGATCGTCGAACCCACGAACTTGCAGCCGTACGCCTTCAGCGCCTTGCTGAGCGCGTCTGACTGCTCGGTCGACGCGGGCGCGTCGCGGTATGACTGCCACGCATTCTGGATCGGCGTATCGCCGACGAACGACCACAGGAACGCGGCGAGCGACCCGTGTTCCTCGCGGATGCGCTGCACGGCGCGCGCGTTGGTGACCGCCGATTCGACCTTCGCGCGGTTGCGCACGATGCCGGGGTTTTCCAGCAGCTTCTCGATGCGCTTCGGCGTGAAGCGTGCAACGGCATCGACATCGAAATCGGCGAATGCTTCGCGGTAGCCCGCGCGCTTGTTCAGGATCGTCGACCACGACAGTCCGGCCTGCGCCCCTTCCAGGATCAGCATTTCGAACAGGTGGCGATCGTCGTGCGACGGGACGCCCCATTCGGTATCGTGATAGTGAGCGTCCGCTTCAGTCTTCACCCAGTTGCACCGCTGCGACATCGTCTGCCTCGTCTTCGTATCGATTCGATCGCACCAGCATAGCGGAAGCCCTTTTCGCGGAACAGCCGGCCGAACGGCAGATGCGCGCGCGGCGCCGATGCGGGTAAGCTTGGCGCCTGTTCGAACCAGCAGGATGAAGGCATGGCGGCATTACTTTTTGCGATCGGCATCGACGGCGGCGGCACCGGCACGCGCGCGGTGCTGGCAGACCGGCACGGGCGCGAGCTCGCGCAGGGGCGCGGCGGCCCGTCGGGGCTCGGGCTCGGCATCGAGCGCGCGTGGGCGTCGATCGGCGCGGCCTGCGCGGACGCGTTCACGCAGGCGGGCTTCGGGTTCGACTGGTCGCAGTGCGCGCTCGGCTGCGGGCTCGCGGGCGTCAACAATTCGGCATGGCTCGCCGCGTTCCGCGCGCAGGCGCCGCTTGGCGCGCTCGTGGTCGAGAGCGACGCCTATACGACCGTCGTCGGCGCTCATGGCGGTGCGCCGGGGCTCATCGTCGCGCTCGGCACCGGCAGTATCGCGGCGTCGCTCGATGCGGCCGGCGCCTGCCGCATCGCGGGCGGCTTCGGCTTTCCGTCCGGCGACGAGGCGAGCGGCGCGTGGCTCGGCGTGCGTGCGCTTGCGTACGCGCAGCAGGCGCTCGATGGCCGTGTGCCGCGCGATGCGTTCGCCGATGCATTGCTCGCGGAAACGGGCGCCCAGGATCGCGACGCGCTCGTCCAGTGGTCGTGCGACGCGAACCAGACGATCTACGCGCGCCTTGCGCCGATCGTGTTCGCGCACCGTGCGCACCCGGTCGCGGGCGCGCTGATCGCGCAGGCGGGCGACGAGATCGGGAAGATGATCGACGCGCTCGATCCGCAGCGGGCGCTGCCGGTCGCGCTGTGCGGCGGGCTGGCGGACGCGCTGGCTCCGGCCGTGCCGGCGCGCCACGCGGCCCGGCTGCGCGCGCCGTTCGACGATTCGGCGCATGGCGCGCTGCGGCTCGCGTTGCAGGCGCTGCGGGCGGCGGACGGCGGATAGGGGCCGCAGGCGGCGGCGCCGAGTCCGGGCCGGCGGCCGAGATCGACCGCAAACCGTCCGGCGGGCAGCCGGCCGCGACGTTAGAATGGCCGTTCCGCAGAGCCATGAGCGCCATTCTCCCGTCCCATGTACAAAGTCATCGCCACCGATCTCGACGGCACCCTGCTGAACAGCGACCACCAGCTCGACCCTTACACGATCGACACCGTCCGCCGGCTCGACCGCGACGGCCTGCAATTCGTGATCGCCACGGGGCGCCATTACGCGGACGTCGCCGGCATTCGCGACGTGCTCGGCATCCGGCCCTACCTGATCACGTCGAACGGCGCGCGCGTGCATGCGCCGGACGACACGACGATCCATGCGCAGGACATCGATCCCGCGATCGTCCGCGATCTCGTGCAGCCTGACGTCGTCGGCGCGCATGGCCGCGTGATCGTCAACCTCTTCACCGACCAGGGCTGGCTGATCGACCGCGAGGCGCCTCACCTGCTCGAATTCCACCAGGATTCGGGCTTCCGCTACAACGTGACCGACATGGCGGCGCACGACGGCGCGGCCATCGCGAAGGTGCTGTATATCGGCGATCCGGCCGATCTGGCGGCCGTCGCCGAGCGGATGCGCGTGCGCTTCGGCGATGCGCTGTACGTCACGTATTCGCTGCCCGACTGCCTCGAGGTGATGACCGCGAACGTGTCGAAGGGCCGCGCGCTGCGCTCGGTGCTCGGCCGGCTCGGTGTCGACACCGGCCACTGCATCGCCTTCGGCGACAACATGAACGATATCGACCTGCTCGAAACCGCCGGCCACGCGTTCATGATGAACAACGCGAACCCCGACCTGGTCGCGCGGCTGCCGCATATCCCCCGTATCGGCAACAATTTCGACGCGGGTGTCGCCCGTCACCTGCGCACGCTGTTCTCGCTCGCGGACAACGCCGCCGTTTCCTGAGCATCCTGCCCGGCGCGCATGAAAAACGGGCGCCAGTGGCGCCCGTCGAAATTACCTGCCTCGATTGTCTTGGACAGCGTGAGGCTCGCTGCTCTGCTCGCTTGACCCCGTAGTGACTTATTCGCTTGTGCGAGCGGATGCCGGCAGCAGGTCGACGGCGTTGTCACGCCCCGCGACCAGCGGGTAAATGATCCCGGCGAGTGCCGCGCCGATGATCGGCGCCACCCAGAACAGCCAGAGCTGGCCGATCGCCTCGCCGCCCACGAACAGCGCGGGGCCGGTCGAGCGGGCCGGGTTCACCGACGTGTTGGTGACCGGGATCGAGATCAGGTGAATCAGCGTCAGGCACAGGCCGATCGCGATCGGCGCAAAGCCGGCCGGCGCGCGCTTGTCGGTGGCGCCCAGGATCACGAACAGGAAGAAGCCCGTCATTACCACTTCACAGATGAACGCCGCGCCGAGTGCGTAGTGGCCGGGCGAGCGCTCGCCGAAACCGTTCGTCGCGAAGCCGCTGCCGACCACGTCGAAGCCCGGCTTGCCGGTGGCGATCAGGTACAGCACGAATGCGCCGATGGTCGCGCCGACTACCTGCGCGACGATGTACGGCACGAGATCGCGGGCGGGGAAGCGGCCGGCGACCGTCAGGCCGACGCTCACCGCGGGATTCAGGTGGCAACCCGAAATATGCCCGATTGCGAATGCCATCGTCAGCACGGTCAGGCCAAAGGCAAGTGCGACACCGACAAAGCCGATGCCGAGGCCCGGAAAGGCGGCCGCCAGCACGGCGCTTCCGCACCCGCCGAGCACCAGCCAAAACGTGCCGAATACCTCTGCGGCGAGCCGCTGCGAAAGATTCATGTAAGGACCTCGTTAAAGTCGATTGAAGACTGCCGGATGACGCGACGGATTTAAACCATCTTCCGGATTTGGTCTGGATTATAGGAAATGAATCGGGGTGAGGAGGGTCAACGATTGTTAAATTTGAATGGCTGACGAATGCCTTTTATTAGAATAAGTCCGCATTCTCGATATAGTCGAATCGGTTAAAGATGGCAGCATTAATTTGAAGGGCAGGGTGGCAGTACGGATGGCGTAACAGGTGTTTGTGTTCCGGCCGGATTCGCCGGGGCCGCATCATCGAAAAGGGGAGTCGAAGAATGTCTCAATACGCGAAACTCAAGGCGCAGATCGCCGATCTGCAGGCTCAGGCGGACGACGTGCGCCGTCAGGAAGTGGCGGCGGTGATTGCCGAAGTTCAGCAAAAGATTGCCGAATACGGGCTGACGGCCCAGGATCTGGGCTTCGCGGAGCGAGCGAAGCGCGGGCGCCCGCCGAAGAAGGCGCCGCTGCCGCCGAAATACCGCGACCCGAAGTCGGGTGCGACCTGGAGCGGGCGCGGCAAGCCGCCGAATTGGATCGTCGGGAAAAACCGCGATCGGTTCGCGATCGAATGACCGAAAGCCCAAACAAAAGAGCCGCATCGAGATGCGGCTCTTTTGTATTGCATGCCGATTTCGGCGCGGATTTTATTACTGAATATTTCTGTATGGATTTCAGCGTCAGGCGCCCGCGACCCGGCGCAATGCCGGTTGTCTGGCCGCCGTGCAAAGCGATTCGTACGTTTCGACATAACGCCGTGCCATTGCCTTCGCGCTGAAACGCGTGTCGAACCGCTGGCGAATCGCGGGGCGCGACAGGCTGTCGATCCGGTGCAGCGCGCCGACCGCGCCCTGCACGTCCTCGACGATGAAGCCGGTCACGCCGTCCTCGATCACTTCCGGCACCGAGCCGCGGTTGAACGCGACGACCGGCGTGCCGCAGGCCATCGCCTCGATCATCACGAGGCCGAAGGGCTCCGGCCAGTCGATCGGGAACAGCAGCGCCTTCGCGCCCGACAGGAACGCGGGCTTCTGCGCTTCGTTGATCTCGCCGATGAATTCGACGTGCGCCTGGCCGAGCAGCGGCTCGATCGCTTCCTTGAAATAGTCGGCGTCGGCCTTGTCGACCTTCGCGGCGATCTTCAGCGGCAGTCCGCTTTGCGCGGCGATCCGGATCGCGGTGTCGACGCGCTTTTCCGGGCAGATCCGGCCGAGGAACGCGAGGTACTCGGGCTTCACGCCCGGCTGCGGCGCGAGCAGCGTGTCGGGCAGCCCGTGATACACGGTGCCGGCCCACGCGGCCTGCGGCAGCGGCTTGCGCTGGTTGTTCGAGATCGACACGACCGGCGCGTCCGGAAACGCGTCGAACACCGGCTGCAGCTCCGGCAGGTCGAGGCGGCCGTGCAGCGTCGTCACGTACGGCGTGTCGAGGCGCGACATCAGCGGGAACGGCAGGTAGTCGAGGTGGAAGTGCAGTACGTCGAACTGATCCGCGACCCGGGCGACCTGCTCGATGAGCTGCATGTGGGGCGCGACCGAATCGCGGATCGACGGGTCGAGCCGCAGCGCGCGCGGCCAGGCCGCCTCGAGACGGGCCGACGTGACGGAGTCGCCGCTGGCGAACAGCGTGACGTCATGGCCGAGTTCGACGAGCGCTTCGGTGAGGTAGGACACGACACGCTCGGTGCCGCCGTAGAGCTTCGGCGGAACGGCTTCGTAAAGCGGCGCGATCTGGGCAATTCGCATGGAGGTTCTCCTGTGTCGGTCCGCGTGGGCGCGCTGGCGCCGATGCGGATGGCGTACGAGGGGGCGGAACTCGCCGACGCACGCGATGCGCGGGTCGTGGCCGGGCCCGAACGGGGTGCGCGGGGCGCCGGACGGCAAGCTGCGGAGCGGGCCGGCACGGCTCGCGCCGCCGCCCATCGGTATTCATTATCGATATCGCCCCGGGCGGTTCGAGTGTTTTTTCAAACACTTAAAGCTTGTTACACGATGAAATACGCGCATGCGGCGTGAAGAAACTGCGTGGAATCATTATTCGAGATGGCGATAACTATTGTTGCGCCATTGTGAAAAACCACTATAATTTTTACCGATCCGAATATCGGCAGCCCTGCCGATGGTTTTTCGCCTCAGCGTGGCGGTCATCGGTATCGTCAAGGCCGAATTCGCGCCGCCTCCCGCTCTCCCGCCCGTTCCTTTCAATTCGCCTTGTCGGAAAAATTCCTACACGGTTTACAGATAAATCCTGCAAGGCATACGCCACTTCGCTGATACCGGCAGAAATGCCGTTTGGCCAAAATTCGCCCTGTAAGACTATAAACGAGTCGACTGCGCGCCAAGAGCGCCCTGATCGAGCAAACGTTTTCATAACATGAATGGCCAAAGCAAAGCTCTTTAACGGGGGAATCATGAGCGCTACAAGCGAAATGCTCAGTGAGATCAAAGAGGTCAACCTGTCGTACCTCCTCCTCGCGCAGCGCCTGCTGCGGGAAGACAAGGCGATGGGCATGTTCCGCATGGGAATTTCCCAGGAACTGGCCGATGTACTCGGGAACCTCACGCTCGCACAGACCGTGAAGCTCGCCGCGTCGAACCAGATGCTGTGCCGCTTCCGTTTCGATGATCACGCGCTGCTGTCGTCGCTCGCCGACAAAGGCCGCAGCGACGTCGTCACGCACGCCCACTCGGCCATCCTGATGGCCGGGCAGCAAGTAGAAGGCGTCCGCTGATCCACCCGCCTTGCGTATGTCCCGGCGTGCCGCGCCGGCCGGCAGCGTATTGGCTACTCATCCGAACAACGTCAAGCGGACGGCTATCACCATGGCAAGCAAAAGCGTCGTGATCGAGGTGAAGGAAATCACCCTCGCCATCGAACTGATCGAACTGGGCGCCCGGCTGCAGTTGCTGGAAGCGGAGACGAGCCTGTCGCGGGACCGTCTGATCAAGCTGTACAAGGAACTGAAGGGCGTGTCGCCGCCGAAGGGGATGCTGCCGTTCTCGACCGACTGGTTCATGACGTGGCAGCCGAACATCCACTCGTCGCTGTTCTACAACATCTACCGGTTCATGCAGGACCATGGCCGCTGCGAGCCGATCCAGTCGATCGTGAAGGCGTACCGGCTCTATCTGGAGCATGTGAACCTGTCCGGCGACGAGGCCGCGCTGAGCCTCACGCGCGCATGGACGCTCGTGCGCTTTTTCGATTCGGGGATGCTGCAGATGACCCCGTGCACGCGCTGCGGCGGCCACTTCGTCGCGCATGCGCATGATCCGCATCAAGGTTTCGTCTGCGGCCTGTGCCAGCCGCCGTCGCGTGCGGGCAAGACCCGCAAGGCCGCCGCCGCGCGCGCCGAAATTGCCGCCGCCGTGGCCTGAGCGCCGCCGGGCGGGGCTCGGGCGGGCCGCGCCGGACGGCGCGAATCGCCGGTGAATTGCTGGTAAACACCGTCGGGCCGCCACCGGGCGACCGCGAAAGTTTTCCTGCCGACTGCCGTAAACCTGCTTAACGGCGGTCTCTTCGCCGGTCATTCGTGAGGGACAGGCAGTGCTGATTATCGTGGGAACACTCGTGACGCTGTTGTCCGTCTTCGGCGGTTATGCGCTGGCAGGCGGGCATCTGGGCGCTTTGATCCAGCCCGTCGAGATCCTGATGATCGTCGGCGCCGGCGTCGGCGCGTTCATTCTCGGCAACGGCGGCAAGACCATCAAGGCCACGCTGCGCGTGCTGCCGACGCTGTTCAAGGGCTCGAAATACACGAAAGACGTCTATATGGAGCTGATGGCGCTGCTTTACGTGCTGCTCGCGAAGGCACGCAAGGAAGGCACGCTGACGCTCGAGGCCGACATCGACGACCCGGAAAAGAGCCCCATCTTCACCCAATACCCGAAGATCCTCGCCGATAAGCACATCGTCGAGTTCCTGACCGACTACCTGCGCCTGATGGTGGGCGGCAACATGAACGCGTTCGAGATCGAGAGCCTGATGGACGAGGAGATCGAGACGCACCACGCGGAAGGCGAAGGCCCCGCGCACGCGCTGATGCGCGTCGGCGACGCGATGCCGGCGTTCGGTATCGTCGCGGCCGTGATGGGCGTCGTGCACACGATGGCCTCCGCCGACAAGCCGCCCGCGGTGCTCGGCGCGATGATCGCGCAGGCGCTGGTCGGCACGTTCCTCGGGATCCTGCTGTCGTACGGGCTGATCGGGCCGCTCGCGAGCCTCGCGGAGCAGCGCGTCGCCGAGTCGACCAAGATGTTCCAGTGCATCAAGGTGACGATCCTCGCGACGCTGAACGGCTATGCGCCGGCGATTGCGGTCGAGTTCGGCCGCAAGGTGCTGTTCTCGACCGAGCGCCCGTCGTTTTCCGAGCTCGAAGAGCATGTCCGCCGCGTGAAGGCGAAGTGACGCGGAGCGCCCGATGAGCAAGAGCAAGGATCGCGCAATCGTCGTCAAGCGGGTGGCCCCGGCGAAGAAGGGCCACCACGGCGGCGCATGGAAGCTCGCGTACGCGGACTTCATGACCGCGATGATGGCGTTCTTCCTGCTGATGTGGCTGCTGAGCTCGGTCACGCCGGTGCAGCTGAAGGGAATCGCCGAATACTTCAACACGCCGCTGAAGGCCGCGCTGTTCGGCAGCGGCGACCGCAGCTCGCAGGATTCCAGCATCATCAACGGCGGCGGCCGCGACCTGTCGAGCGTCGACGCCGGCACGCTGCGCCGCACCGACGGCACGACGCAGCTCGCCGAACGCCTCGCGAAAGCGGGCGACGAGAATTCCCGGTCGCAGGCGCAGGGCGCCCAGGACCGGCTCGAGCAGACGCGCCTGCACGACCTGCAGATCAAGCTGATGGCCGCGATCGAGGCCAACCCGACGCTGCGCCAGTTCAAGCAGCAGATCCGCATCGATTCCACGCTGATGGGGCTGCGCATCGAGATCGTCGACACCCAGAAACGGCCGATGTTCGCGATGTCGAGCGACAACGTCGAGCCGTACATGCGCGACATCCTGCGCGAGATCGGCAAGACGCTGAACGACGTGCCGAACCGGATCATCGTCCAGGGCCATACCGACGCCGTGCCGTACGCGGGCGGCGAGGGCGGCTACAGCAACTGGGAGCTGTCGGCCGACCGCGCGAACGCGTCGCGCCGCGAGCTGATCTCGGGCGGCATGGACGAGGCGAAGGTGCTGCGCGTGCTCGGCCTCGCGTCGACGCAGAACCTGAACAAGGCCGATCCGCTCGATCCGGAAAACCGCCGAATCAGCGTCATCGTGCTCAATCGCAAATCCGAAGAGGCGCTGATGCGCGACGATGCGACGACCACGACGCTGTCGGCCGATGCGGCCGGCTCGCAGCAGCTCGCGCAGCAGCTTGCCGGCCCGGCGCCGGCCGCGCGCCCGGCGCTCGCGGCGTCCGCCGTCGCCGTGCCGAAACCCTGACGTTGACAAGATTCCGAGACAGACATGATCCGAACCATTCTCGCCATCGACGACTCCGCGACCATGCGTGCGCTGCTGCAGGCGACGCTTGCGCAGGCCGGCTACGACGTGACGGTGGCGCCGGACGGCGAGGCCGGCTTCGAGCTGGCGGCCACCGTTCCCTATGACCTGGTGCTGACCGACCAGAACATGCCGCGCAAGAGCGGGCTCGAGGTGATCGCCGCGCTGCGCAAGCTGACCGCCTACACGGAAACGCCGATCCTCGTGCTGACGACCGAGGGCAGCGATGCGTTCAAGGACGCCGCGCGCGACGCGGGCGCGACCGGCTGGATCGAGAAGCCGATCGACCCCGCCGTGCTGGTCGACCTGGTCGCGACGCTGTCCGAACCGGCCGCCTCCTGACATTCACGCGACGCACTCAACCCGGGACCGGGCATGACTCTCGACATCACTCAGTTCTACCAGACATTTTTCGACGAAGCGGACGAGCTGCTCGCCCAGATGGAGCAATTGCTGCTGAACCTCGACGTCGGCTCGCCCGATCCCGAGGATCTGGCCGCGATCTTCCGCGCCGCGCATTCGATCAAGGGCGGCGCGGCGACGTTCGGCTTCTCCGCGCTGACCGATACGACGCACATCCTCGAATCGCTGCTCGACCGCGCGCGCAACCATGAGCTGACGCTGACCAAGGAAATGGTCGACGCGTTTCTCGAGACCAAGGACGTGTTGTCCGACCAGCTCGTCGATTACCGCGCGAGCGCCGAACCCGATGCCGCGGCTGCCGCGGCGATCTGCGCGAAGCTCGAACGGCTGAAGGCCGAGAGCGGCGCGGGCGCGCCGGCGGCCGTCGCGCCCGCGGCGAGCGTCGCTGCACCGGTTGCTGCTGCCGCACCGGCCGCGGCGCCTGTCGCCGGCGACGATCGCGTGCCCGATCACGTGATCGAGCAGGCCGTCGCGGCCGCGCATCCGGCGGCCGACGGGGGCGAAGGCGGCCCGCACCTGAAGATCACGCTCGTGGGCGTCGACGCGAAGGACCAGGCGCTGCTCACCGAGGAACTCGGCAACCTCGGCCGGATCGTCGGCCGCGAGGCAGTCGGTGCCGACCTGACTCTGTGGGTCGAGTCGGACGTGCCGACCGACGACATCGTCGCCGTGTGCTGCTTCGTGATCGACGAAAGCCAGATCCGTGTCGCGCACGGCACGGCGCCGGCCGCGCCGGCGGCAGCCGACGCGCCGGGCGCCGCAGCAGCGGCCGAACCGGCCGCACCGGCCGCTCCCGCGCAGCCGGTACGGGCCGAAGTGTTTGCCCAGCCGGCCGCCGCGCCGCAACCGGCCGCTCCGGCGCCGGTCGCGCCCGCCGCCGCGCAGCCGCAGCAAGCGCCGTCGCCCCAGCCGCCGCACGCCGACCACGCGCCGGCCGCGCATCACGACGACAAGCGGCGCCCGGGCGCCGCGGCCGCGGCAGGCGCCGAAGGCAGCTCGATCCGGGTCGGCGTCGAGAAGGTCGACCAGCTGATCAACCTCGTCGGCGAACTCGTGATCACGCAGGCGATGCTCGCGGAGACCGCGACCGCGTTCGATCCGGCGCTGCACGATCGCCTGTTCAACGGGATGGCGCAGCTCGAGCGCAACGCGCGCGACCTGCAGGAAGCGGTGATGTCGATCCGCATGATGCCGATGGACTACGTGTTCAGCCGCTTCCCGCGGCTCGTGCGCGACCTTGCCGGCAAGCTCGGCAAGCAGGTCGAGCTGGTCACGTTCGGCCAGGCGACCGAGCTCGACAAGAGCCTGATCGAACGGATCATCGACCCGCTCACCCACCTCGTGCGCAACAGCCTCGACCACGGGATCGAGACCGTCGACAAGCGCGTCGCCGCCGGCAAGGACGCGGTGGGCCAGCTCGTGCTGTCGGCCGCGCATCACGGCGGCAACATCGTGATCGAGGTGAGCGACGACGGCGCGGGCCTGAACCGCGAGCGGATCCTCGCGAAGGCCGCGAAGCAGGGCATGCAGATTTCCGACAACATCAGCGACGACGAAGTCTGGCAACTGATCTTCGCGCCGGGCTTCTCGACCGCCGAGACGGTGACCGACGTGTCGGGCCGAGGCGTCGGGATGGACGTCGTGAAGCGCAACATCCAGTCGATGGGCGGCCACGTGGAGATCACGTCGCTGGCCGGCCGGGGCACGACCACGCGGATCGTGCTGCCGCTCACGCTCGCGATCCTCGACGGGATGTCGGTCAAGGTCGGCAGCGAGATCTTCATCCTGCCGCTGAACTTCGTGATGGAGTCGCTGCAGCCGTCGATGGACGACATCTACACGGTCGGCAACGGCGAGCGCGTGGTGCGCGTGCGCGGCGAATACCTGCCGCTGGTCGCGCTGCACGAGGTGTTCTCGGTGGACGACGCCCGCACCGACCCGACGCAGGGGATCGTCACGATCATGGAAACCGAGGGGCGCCGCTTTGCGATGCTGATCGACGAACTGGTCGGCCAGCAGCAGGTGGTCGTGAAGAACCTCGAAACCAACTATCGCAAGGTGCACGGCATCTCGGCAGCGACCATCCTCGGCGACGGCAGCGTCGCGCTGATCGTCGACGTCGCGGCGCTGAACCGCGAAACCCGTGCGATGCACGGCGCCCGTGCCGGCGCCGAGCTCGCGATGTTCTGATGTCTCTCGCCATTCAACCGATTGGGGGCAAACGTGTCTGCTGAAGTCCAAATGATCAATCCGGCCGCGGCGAACGCGGCAACGAGCCGCCGCGACGCGGAACAAGGCGACGCGACGGGCCAGGAATTCCTGGTGTTCACCCTCGGCGACGAGGAATACGGGATCGACATCCTGAAGGTGCAGGAAATCCGCGGCTACGACAGCGTCACGCGCATCGCGAACGCGCCGGATTTCATCAAGGGCGTGATCAACCTGCGCGGGATCATCGTGCCGATCGTCGACATGCGGATCAAGTTCCATCTCGGCCGCGTCGAGTACGACCACCAGACGGTCGTGATCATCCTGAACGTGTCGAACCGCGTGGTGGGGATGGTGGTGGACGGCGTGTCGGACGTGCTGACGCTGCAGACGGACCAGATCATGCCGGCGCCGGAATTCGGCGCGACGCTGACGACCGAATACCTGACGGGCCTCGGCACGGTCGACGGCCGGATGCTGATCCTGATGGATATCGAGAAGCTGATGTCGAGCCGTGAAATGGCGCTGATCGAGACGCTCGGCGGGTAAGCGCGCCGCGCGCGCAGGAATTTCGGGAGAATCTGCAATGTTGCAAAACTGGTCGATCCGCACGACGCTCACGGCGGTCGGACTCATCCTCGTGGCGCTGGCCGCAGCCGTCGGCGGGCTCGGCCTGTACGCGCTGAATCAAGCGAGCCGCTCGCTCGACGAGATCGCGCATGTCGACCTGCCGGCGATCCATACGCTCGACGACACGTCCGCATACCTGCTGCGCGCGCGCGTGTCGCTCGACCGCTTCCGCTCGCTGACGGAAGCCGGCAATACGGCCGAGGCCGCCAAGGTGCTCGACCGCGCGCAGGAGCTGTACGCGAAGTCGAACCAGAACTGGCAGGCGTTCCAGGCGACGCCGAAGCTCGGCGTCGAGCAGCCACTGATCGACGAGCTCACCGCACGCTACACGGCGATCGTGAAGGAAGGCGTCGAGCCCGAATTCGCGGCCGCGCGCGCGGGCGACATGACCGCGTTCCACGCGGTCGCCGATACCAAGATCAGCCCGATGTTCGTCGCGTACGGCGACGCGTCGGCGGCCGTGATCGCGTCGCTGCAGAAGCGCGCGGAAGATCGCCAGGACGCGACGCAGTCGCAGATCTCGCTGATGATCGGGCTGATCGCGGCCGGCATCGGACTCGCGTTCGTCGTCGTGATCGCGATCCGCTTCGCGCTGCGCGGGCTGATCGTGCAGCCGCTCGAGGACGCGATCGTGCACTTCGAGCGCATTTCCGGGGGCGACCTCACGCAGCCGGTGAACGTATTCAGCACGAACGAGATCGGCCGCCTGTTCGGCGGCATCAAGCGGATGCAGGACGCCGTCACGACGATGGTGCAGGCCGTGCATCGCGGCACCGAGTCGATCGACGTCGGCGCGCGCGAGATCGCGACGGGCAACATCGACCTGTCGCAGCGCACCGAAGAGCAGGCCGCGTCGCTGCAGGAAACCGCGTCGAGCATGGAGCAGCTGACGGGCACGGTGCGGCAGAACGCGGAGAATGCGCGGCAGGCGAGCCAGCTCGCGGTGAACGCGTCGGACATCGCGACGCAGGGCGGCGAGGTGGTCGGCCAGGTCGTGTCGACGATGCAGGACATCGCGGTGAGCTCGGGCAAGGTCGTCGACATCATCGGCACGATCGAAGGCATCGCGTTCCAGACCAACATCCTCGCGCTGAACGCGGCCGTCGAAGCGGCCCGCGCGGGCGAACAGGGCCGCGGCTTCGCGGTGGTCGCGGGCGAGGTGCGCTCGCTCGCGCAACGCAGCGCGAGCGCCGCGAAGGAAATCAAGCAGCTGATCGGCGATTCGACCGACAAGGTCGAAAGCGGGTCGGCGCTCGTCGCGCGCGCGGGCTCGACGATGGACGAGATCGTGCAGGCCGTGCGCCGCGTGACCGACATCATGGGCGAGATCAGCGCGGCGTCGGACGAGCAGTCGACCGGCATCGAGCAGGTCAACCGCGCGGTCGGCCAGATGGATTCGGTCACGCAGCAGAACGCGGCGCTCGTCGAGCAGGCGGCCGCCGCGGCCGCGTCGCTCGAGGAGCAGACGCGCCAGATGAAGGCGATCGTGTCGGGCTGGCGCGTGGCGGGCGGCATCGTGTTCGCGCCGGCGCGCACCGTCGCGCGGCCGATCGCGCATGAGCCGGCAGCCGTGCCGGCGCTGCCGTCCGAGCCGCGTTTCGACGCGGCGCCGGCTGCCGCGCTGCCGGCCCCGCAGGCCGCCGCGCAACCGGCGCGGCGCGCCGCATCGGCGCCGCGCGCCGCCGCGTCGGCTGCCGCGGGCGCGGGCCATGAACCGAAGCGCGCGGCCGATGCCGGCGTGCCAGTACAGAAGGATGCGCCGGCCGCTCGCGGCACCGCCGCCGGCGGCTACGGGCCGCGTCTCGCGAAAACGGCCGCCCCGGCGGCCGCGAAGCCCGCGCTCGTGCGCCCGGCGCTGAACGGCGAGAAGCCGGCGCCGGCCACGGCCGGCACGTCCGACGACGACTGGGAGACCTTCTAAACCATGCCCCACGCGCGCGCGCCGTTTCGACCCGATGCACCGGATGCCTCGCCTCGCGCAGGCGAGCCGGGGCGCGACTTCGCGTTCACGGGCGCGGATTTCGCACGCATCCGCGCGCTGATTCATCAACGCGCGGGAATCTCGCTGTCCGAGCACAAGCGCGACATGGCGTACAGCCGTCTTGCGCGGCGGTTGCGTGCTCGCGGCCTCGACACCTTCCGGGACTATCTGGACCTGCTCGAGCAGGAGGACGATCCGCTCGAGTGGGAAGCCTTCACCAATGCGCTGACGACCAACCTGACCGCGTTCTTTCGCGAGGCGCACCATTTCCCGATCCTGGCGGATTTCGTGAAGGGGCGGCCGGCGCCGGTATCGGTGTGGTGCTCGGCGGCGTCGACCGGCGAGGAGCCTTATTCGATCGCGATCACGCTGATCGAGGCGCTCGGCGAATCGGCCGCGCGCAACGCGTCGATCCTCGCGACCGATCTCGACACGCAGGTGCTCGCGAAGGCGGAAGCCGGCATCTACACGTACGACCAGGTCAAGCACCTGGCGCCGGAGCGGCTGAAGCGCTTCTTCCTGAAGGGCACGGGCGCGCAGTCCGGCCGCGTGAAGGTGCGGCCCGAGCTGCGCGCGATGATCCGCTTCGAGCAGCTGAACCTGACCGATGCCGATTACCGGATCGAGAAGCCGTTCGATGCGATCTTCTGCCGCAACGTGATGATCTACTTCGACAAGCCGACGCAGGGGCAGGTGCTGTCGCGCTTCGATCCGCTCGTGAAGCCGGGCGGGCTGCTGTTCGCCGGCCATTCGGAAAACTTCACCTATGTCACGCAGGCGTTCCGGCTGCGCGGGCAGACGGTGTACGAACTGACGCGCGATGCCGCGCAGAGCGCGCGGCCGCGTGGCGCGCAGGCGTCCGCGATGCCGTCCCCCGTGCGTGCGCGTGCCGCGGGCGCCGCGCCAGCTCTTGGAGAGCGCGGATGAGTGCCCTGCCGATCGCGACCAATCGCTACTTCGACACCCACTTCGGCCGTCCCGGCGTGAAGCTGTTGCCGAACGAGTTCTACACGACGTCCGAGGACATGGTGCTGATGACCGTGCTCGGCTCGTGCGTGGCTGCGTGCCTGCACGATCCATACGCGGGCATCGGCGGGATGAACCACTTCATGCTGCCGGACGACGGCGCCGATCCCGGCGCGGCCGCGTCGGAATCGATGCGCTACGGCGCGTACGCGATGGAAGTGCTGATCAACGAGATGATCAAGGCCGGCGGACGCCGCGAACGCTTCGAGGCGAAGGTGTTCGGCGGCGCGGCCGTGCTGGCCGGGATGACGACGATCAACATCGGCGACCGCAACGCGGATTTCGTGCGCCGCTACCTCGCGCTCGAACGCATCCGCATCACGGCGGAAGACCTGCAGGGCGTGCATCCGCGCAAGGTCGCGTTCATGGCGACGACGGGGCGTGCGATGGTGAAGAAGCTGCGGCTGCAGGTGCCGGGCGTGACCGAACGCGAAGCCGCGCTCGCACGCGAGGCCGATCGCGCACGCGCCGCCCGGTCGCGTCCGCAGGTCGAGCTGTTCGCGGCGAAGCGTCCGCCCGCGCCGCAGCCGGCGCGACCGCGCATCGAGCTGTTCGGTGCGCGCGGCGCGGCGCCGGCCGGCGGCGGGTGGGCGGCGAACCTATCAAGAAAGCAGGAGGCATGACCGCAGTGCAAAAGATCAAAGTGTTGTGCGTCGACGATTCGGCGCTGATCCGCAGCCTGATGACCGAGATCATCAACAGCCAGCCCGACATGACGGTGTGCGCGACCGCGCCCGATCCGCTTGTCGCGCGCGAGCTCATCAAGCAGCATAATCCCGACGTGCTGACGCTCGACGTCGAAATGCCGCGCATGGACGGGCTCGACTTCCTCGAGAAGCTGATGCGCCTGCGGCCGATGCCGGTCGTGATGGTGTCGTCGCTGACCGAGCGCGGGTCGGAAATCACGCTGCGCGCGCTCGAACTCGGTGCGGTCGACTTCGTGACGAAGCCGCGCGTCGGGATCCGCGACGGGATGCTCGACTACGCGGAAAAGCTTGCCGACAAGATCCGCGCGGCGTCGCGCGCGCGCGTGCGCCAGGCGCCGCAGCCGCAGGCCGTCGCGCGCGCGGCGGAAAGCCACGCGGTCGCGCCGATGATCAACAACCCGCTCGTCAGTACCGAAAAGCTGATCATCATCGGCGCGTCGACGGGCGGCACCGAGGCGATCCGCGAAGTGCTGACGCCGTTGCCGCCGGATGCGCCGGCCGTGCTGATCGCGCAGCACATGCCGCCCGGCTTCACGAAGTCGTTCGCGCAGCGGCTGAACGGCCTGTGCCGGATCGCGGTGAAGGAAGCCGAGCACGGCGAGCGCGTATTGCCCGGTCACGCGTATATTGCGCCGGGGCACGCGCACTTGTTGCTTGCGAGAAGCGGAGCGAACTATATTGCGCAACTGTCGGACGAGCCGCCGGTCAACCGGCACCGCCCGTCGGTCGACGTGCTGTTCCGCTCGGCGGCGACGCACGCGGGCAAGAACGCGATCGGGGTGATCCTGACCGGGATGGGCCGCGACGGCGCGGCCGGCCTGCTGGAAATGAAACGCGCGGGCGCTCACACGTTCGCGCAGGACGAAGCAAGCTGCATCGTGTTCGGGATGCCGCGCGAGGCGATCGCGCTCGGCGGCGCGGACGAGATCGCGCCGCTCGCCGACATGAGCCGCCGCGTGATGGCCCGCCTGGCGACCATGGGCGACCGGGTGCAGCGCGTTTGAATGGAATGTCACGGGGCGCGTGCCACGATACGCGTCCCGCTGGAAACGAATCTGGAAAGGAACGACGATGGACAAGAGCATGAAAATCCTGGTGGTGGACGATTTCCCGACGATGCGCCGGATCGTCCGCAACCTGCTCAAGGAACTGGGTTATTCGAACGTCGACGAGGCCGAGGACGGCCTGGCCGGCCTCGCGCGGCTGCGCGGCGGCGGCTACGACTTCGTGATCTCGGACTGGAACATGCCGAACCTCGACGGGCTTGCGATGCTGAAGGAAATCCGCGCGGACGCGACGCTCACGCACCTGCCGGTGCTGATGGTCACGGCCGAGTCGAAGAAGGAGAACATCATCGCGGCCGCCCAGGCCGGCGCGAGCGGCTATGTCGTGAAACCGTTTACGGCCGCGACGCTCGACGAGAAGCTGAACAAGATCATCGACAAGATGGCGAAGGCCGGGAGCTGACGTGAACGAGCCGATCCATGCCGCGCTGACCGGCGCCGGATTCAGCGCAGACGGCCAGGCCGAAGGCGCCGATTACGCGAGCGATCGCATCCTCGCGCGCATCGGCCACGTGACGCGCACGCTGCGCGATTCGATGCGCGAGCTGGGGCTCGACAAGCACGTCGAGCGCGCGGCGGAAGCCGTGCCCGATGCACGCGACCGGCTGCGCTACGTCGCGACGATGACCGAACAGGCCGCCGTGCGCGTGCTGAATGCGATCGAAGTCGCGAAGCCGATGCAGGAACGCATCCAGAACGAGGCCGAGGCGCTCGACGCGCGCTGGGCACAGTGGTACGCGGCGCCGATCGAGCATGCGGAAGTGCGCGAGCTGATGGACGATACGCGCGCGTTCCTGCGCACGCTGCCCGAGTCGGCTTCGGCAACCAGCGCGCAACTGCTCGAGATCATGCTCGCGCAGGATTTCCAGGACCTCACCGGGCAGGTGATCAAGAAGATCATGGACATGGTCTACCTGATCGAACAGCAGCTCCTCATCGTGCTCGTCGAGAACATCGCGCCCGAGCGGCGCGAGCAGTTCGCGGCCACCGCGGCTGCGCTCGCGGCCGAGCAGATGAGCTCGACCGGCAGCCCCGAGTCGCTGCTGAACGGCCCGCAGATCGCGCCGGAAGGCAAATCCGACGTGGTCCAGGATCAGGGGCAGGTCGACGACCTGCTCGCCAGCCTGGGCTTCTGACCCTGCCGCATGCATTGCGCGCCGCGTTGTCGCGGCGCTGCCCGATGCATGCGTCGCACCATCCCCTTACCGTTTCCCCGCTTGCCGCTTCCGACGCACCGGGCGGTCCTGCGTCAAATTGACACTTCGACACACGCAGCAGGCATACTACGCATTAGCAGCAACGTAGCGTCCGTCATTCGTACGATTCATAAGTTGGCAGGCGGCGCGGGCCCGACGGCCGCACCGCTGGCAACGAAGCCAGTCCCTTTGGGGGGGAACGTGAAGCTGAAACGCTTGGGCTGGGCCGTCGCGCACGCGACGGCTGCAATGGGTGTGTTGTGGGCCGTCCACGCACATGCGGAACTGGGCGGCGCGCCGATGTCGCCGCCCGCGGACGATCAGGCCGCCTCCGTGCGCGCGTTGCAGCGTGCGATGCGTTCGGCGGACGGCGTGCAGGCCAGCACGGCCACCTATACCGTCCGCGAGATCACGCTCGGGTCGGGCACCGTCATCCACGAATACACGTCGGCCTCCGGCAGCGTGTTCGGCCTCGCCTGGCAAGGGCCGACGATGCCGGATCTCGCGTCGCTGCTCGGCAGCTACTTCCCGCAGTACACCGCCGGCGTCCAGGCGGCGCACCAGGCGCGCGGCTGGCGCGCGCCCGTGTCCGTCGAGACGAGCGGCCTCGTGATCCGGACGGGCGGCCACATGGGCGCCTTCTCGGGCCAGGCGTGGCTGCCGGCGGCGTTGCCTGCCGGTCTGACCGGCAACGATATCCAGTGACAGCGGGAGAGCGATCTTGAGAATTCCTCGTACCTTCAAGCGCTGGCTCGGCGTGCTGGGCCTCGCGGCCGCGACGGCCGTGCTCGTGACGGCCTGCGGCGGCGGCGACGGCGGCAGCAGCAGCAATACCGGCAACAACGGCAACAGCGGTTCCGGCTCGGACGGCAATTCCGGGAACACGGCCGTCATCACGGTCAACGCCGGCGTCGCGAACGTGATCAACATCCCGACCGTGAGCCTGAAGGTCTGCGCGCCGGGCACGTCGAACTGCCAGGTGGTCAACAACGTGCTCGTCGATACCGCGTCCTACGGGCTGCGGCTCGTCGGCAGCGCGGTGTCGGGCGTGCTCGGCAGCCTGCCGCAGGTGACGAGCGGCGGCTCGCCGGTCGCCGAGTGCGGCAAGTTCGTGTCGAGCTACACGTGGGGATCGGTGCGCACGGTCGACCTGTCGATCGGCTCCGAGCAGGCGAGTTCGCTGCCCGTGCAGATCATCGGCGACCTCGGCACGACGAATGTGCCGAGCTCGTGCACCAATGGCGGCGCGTCGGCCAACTCGGCGAGCGCACTCGGCGCGAACGGGATCCTCGGCATCGGGCCGGCGCCGGTCGACTGCGGCACGACCTGTGCGACGTCGACGTCGTCGAGCAACAACAACTACTACGCGTGCCCGAACGGCAACAACGCGAACTGCACGGTCGCGCTCGTGCCGGTGTCGCAGCAGGTGGCCAACCCGGTGCCGCATTTCGCCGACAACAGCGGCTTGAGCGTGACGATGCCGGGCATTTCGAGCAGCGGGCAGGCGAGCGCGACCGGCACGCTGACCTTCGGCCTGCCCGACCTGACCGGGAAGACCGTGATGACCTCGACCACGACGGGCGATGTCAACGCGACGTTCCTCGGACGCAACGTGACCGCGTTCTTCGATACGGGCTCGAACGCGTACTTCTTCAACGATTCGTCCCAGACGGCCTGCTCGAAGAACCCGCAGTTCTACTGCCCGACGTCGTCGCCGGCCAGCTATTCCGCGACGCTGAGCGGCCAGAACGGCGTGGCCGCGACGGTGTCGATGTCCGTCGCGAACGCGGATTCGCTGTTCGCGAACTCGTCGACGTTTGCGTTCAACGACATCGCGGGCCCGTTCGGTTCGTCCGCGTGGCTCGACATCGGCCTGCCGTACTTCTACGGCCGGACGATCTACATCGGGATGGACAAGACCGCGAGCGGCGGCCCGGCGCCTTTCGTCGCGTTCTGACGCGGCACGGCCGTACGCTGGAGCAAGGGGGCGAGAAATCGCCCCCTTTTTTTATCCGTGCGCCGCGCGCGTACGGCGGAGCGAACCGGACGGCCGCAGAACGCTGGCGCAGTGCGGCGGGCGGCGCGACCGCTCCGGCGTGCCGGCGCAAGTCGTGTCCGTGCGGATGAACGGAACGGATCGCGGGCGATCCGGCGCGCCGGGCGCGCGATGGCGCAGGCGATGGCGATGCGGACGCTCGATCCCGGCGCGCTGCAGGCGGCGCCGGCCGGCCGCGGCCGGCGGCGCGGGTCCGCGATGCACGGGAACGGCCTCCGGCCCGCGCCCGGCGCGAACCGGCGCTAGGCCGGTGGCCGGCCGTTGCGCATCAGCAGCGTATGGTCGAGGAAGTGGTGGCCGGGCCCGTAGGCGGTGCTTTCGATCCGCACCGCTTCGGCCGGTGCGGCCGCACGCCCGGCCGCGTCGACCGACACCGATTCGATCTCGACGACCGGCACGCACCATGCCGCGCGCGCCCGTTCGGTCGGCTCGCCGCGCGTGTCGAAGCAGCGGAACGTGAAGCTCTCGGAGTAGTCCTGCGCGCGCAAGGTCCTTGTCGAGCCGTTCCACGCATCGTGCAGGGCGATCGTGCCGGGGTGCGGTGCGTCGGGCGCCTGCGCGCCGGGCGGCAGGGCCGGCGCGCCCGCGCAGCCGGCGGCCAGCGCGCAGGCGAGCGACAGCGACGGGACGAGCGGATGACGGAGCATGATGCGGTTCGGCCGGCCGGGAAATGGCGAAGGGTAGCGCGATTCGCGCGTTCGCGTAATACCGGCGGGTTAATCGAATCCCGCATGCCCGTGCCGATTATCGATCGAACCCGGTTTCATGCGCATGTAATCAAATTCAGGATTATCGGGGGCTGCAGTTTCTGTCAGGTTTTCGAGATTGTGAAAATGACGCGGCACGCAAACCCGTGGCGCGGCGTTGCGCTATTGCAGCCGTTTCCGCGTCGCGCCGGCGGACGGCCAGTACAGGCGGGCAAGCCGGCCTGCACGCGAAAAGAGATGGAGCTTGCCGACATTCAAACATATAATGCCGGCGTTGTTTCCGGGGTGCCAATATATAACAGGAGGGTAATAAAGATGAATTTCTCTGAAGCCGTTCGTACCGTACTTAATAAATACGCGACATTCGAAGGCCGGGCGCGTCGTGCCGAATACTGGTATTTCGCGCTGCTGAGCTGCATTCTGTCGATCGTCGGCCAGGTCATCGGCGCGGTGGGCCGTGACGCGGGCGTGATCACGCTGCTGCTGCTCGGCGTGATTTTCCTGATTTCGCTGGCCCTGATCATTCCGGGCATCGCGGTCAGCGTGCGCCGCCTGCACGATACGGGCCGCTCGGGCTGGTTCCTGCTGATCGGGCTCATTCCGATCATCGGCGGCATCCTGCTGCTCGTGTGGATGTGCTCGCGCGGCACCGAGGGCCCGAACCGCTTCGGCGCGGACCCGATCCCGGCGGTCTGACCGACGCCTGCCCCGGCGCGCGTCGCGTCGCGCCGGGGCCCGATTTTCCCGCGGCTTGCGCTGCGGCGTTGCACCATTTCCCCGCCCGACACCGTCGCCGTCCCGCCCGGGACCGACGCTCGCGATCCCGCCGACCGCCGCGCCGTATCGCCGTTCCGGCCCGCTTTGCGCCGGCCCGCCCGATTCCCCGAAATACCCCCCTTTCCCGGCTTTCCTCGACCGATCGCTGGTTGACGCCTCCATGAATAATCGGTGTCACTGGAAAACGGCATTCCGCCGTACCCGACTGGAGGCCCCGTGGCAGACGAGAGCGATCTCGACAAGACCGAAGCCGCCACTCCGAGACGCCGTGCGAAGGCGCGCGAGGAGGGGCAGGTCGCGCGCTCGCGCGAACTGGCGTCGTTCGCGCTGCTCGCGGCCGGGTTCTACGGCGCGTGGTTGCTCGCCGGTCCGTCGGGTGGCCATCTGCAGGCGATGCTGCGCGGCGCGTTCACGTTCGATCGCGCGACCGCGTTCGACACGAACCGGATGCTGTCGGCGGCCGGCAGCGCGAGCCTCGAGGGCTTTGCCGCGCTGCTGCCGCTCCTCGCGCTCACCGGCCTCGCCGCGTTGCTCGCGCCGATGGCGCTCGGCGGCTGGCTGATCTCGCAGAAAACGTTCGAGCTGAAGTTCGACCGCCTGAACCCGATCTCGGGCCTCGGCCGGATCTTCTCGATCCAGGGGCCGATCCAGCTCGGGATGTCGGTCGCGAAGACGCTGGTCGTCGGCGGGGTCGGCGGCGTCGCGATCTGGCGCAGCAAGGACGAACTGCTCGGCCTCGCGACGCAGCCGCTCGGCGCGGCGCTGCCCGATGCACTGCACCTGGTCGCGGTGTGCTGCGGCACGACGGTCGCCGGGATGCTGGTGGTCGCCGCGCTCGACGTGCCTTACCAAATCTGGCAGTACAACAAGAAGTTGCGCATGACGAAGGAAGAAGTGAAGCGCGAGCATCGCGAGAACGAAGGCGATCCGCACGTGAAGGGGCGGATCCGCCAGCAGCAGCGCGCGCTCGCGCGCCGCCGGATGATGGCGGCCGTGCCGACGGCCGACGTGGTCGTCACGAACCCGACGCACTTTGCCGTCGCGCTGAAATACACGGACGGCGCGATGCGCGCGCCGAAGGTCGTCGCGAAGGGCGTGAACCTCGTCGCCGCGCGCATTCGCGAACTCGCGTCCGAACACAACGTGCCGCTGCTCGAGGCGCCGCCGCTCGCACGTGCGCTGTATCACAACGTCGAACTCGAGCGCGAGATTCCCGGCTCGCTGTACGCGGCCGTCGCCGAAGTGCTCGCGTGGGTCTACCAGCTCAAGCGCTTCCGTTCGGAAGGCGGCGCGTTCCCGGCCGTGCCGGTCGATCTCGACGTGCCGGCCGAACTCGACAAGGGCGCGTCGGTGTCCACCGACGACGAACGCGAGGAAGCCGAAGACTCGCTCGGCAAGCCGGGTCGCAACGGCACGCCGGGGGCCGCCGCATGAGCACGCCGACCGGACTGTTCGCGAAGCGCCCGAACATGCTCGCGGGCACCAACCTGCGCGCGCTCGCGGGCCCGATCCTCATCTGCATGATCCTGGGGATGATGATCCTGCCGCTGCCGCCGCTGCTGCTGGATCTGCTGTTCACGTTCAACATCGCGCTGTCGGTGATGGTGCTGCTCGTCAGCATGTACACGATGAAGCCGCTCGATTTCGCGGCGTTCCCGAGCGTGCTGCTGTTCTCGACGCTGTTGCGCCTGTCGCTGAACGTCGCGTCGACGCGCGTCGTGCTGCTCGAAGGCCACACCGGGCCGGACGCGGCCGGCCAGGTGATCGAGGCGTTCGGCCACTTCCTCGTCGGTGGCAACTTCGCGGTCGGCATCGTCGTGTTCGTGATCCTGATGATCATCAACTTCATGGTGATCACGAAGGGCGCGGGGCGGATCGCCGAAGTGTCCGCGCGCTTCACGCTCGACGCGATGCCCGGCAAGCAGATGGCGATCGACGCTGACCTGAACGCCGGCCTGATCAACGAGGAACAGGCCCGCAAGCGCCGCCAGTCCGTCGCGCAGGAAGCCGAGTTCTACGGCTCGATGGACGGTGCGTCGAAGTTCGTGCGCGGCGACGCGATCGCCGGCCTGATCATCATGGCGATCAACGTGATCGGCGGCCTGATCGTCGGGATGGTCCAGCACGACATGAGCTTCGCCGCGGCCGGCACCAACTACACGCTGCTGACGATCGGCGACGGCCTCGTCGCGCAGATCCCGTCGCTCGTGATCTCGACCGCGGCCGGCGTGATCGTGTCGCGCGTCGCGACCGACGAGGACATCGGCACGCAGATCACCGGCCAGCTGTTCACGAACCCGCGCGTGCTGACGATCACCGGCGCGATCATCGTGCTGATGGGGCTGATCCCGGGGATGCCGCACTTCGCGTTCCTCGCGCTCGGCGGCGGCGCGATCTGGCTGGCGCGCACGCAGACCCGCCGCGCGGCGGCCCGCAAGGCGGCCGGCGACGTGACGGACATCGCGCCGCCCGCGGCGCTGCCGTCCGACAGCCATGAGGCGACCTGGGACGACGTGCAGCTGATCGACCCGCTCGGGCTGGAAGTCGGCTACCGGCTGATCCCGCTCGTCGACAGGAACAGCGACGGCGAACTGCTCAAGCGCATCAAGAGCATCCGCAAGAAATTCGCGCAGGAAATCGGCTTCCTGCCGCCGGTGATCCATATCCGCGACAACCTCGAACTGCGGCCGAACGCGTACCGGATCGCGCTGAAGGGCGTCGAGATCGGCGTCGGCGAAGTGTTCCCGGGCCAGTGGCTCGCGATCAACCCGGGCCAGGTCACGGCCGCGCTGCCGGGCGCCGTCACGCAGGACCCCGCGTTCGGGCTGCCGGCCGTGTGGATCGACGTCGCGATGCGCGAACAGGCGCAGGTGTACGGCTACACGGTGGTCGACGCGAGCACGGTCGTGGCGACGCACCTGAACCATCTCGTGGTCCAGCACGCGGCCGAGCTGCTCGGCCGCCAGGAAGTGCAGGCGCTCGTCGAGCGCACCGGCAAGGACGCGCCGTCGCTCGTCGAGGACCTCGTGCCGAAGACGATCTCGCTGACGACGCTGCAGAAAGTGCTGCAGAACCTGCTCGAGGAAGGCGTGCCGATCCGCGACATGCGCACGATCCTCGAGGCCGTGTCCGAACATGCGGGCCGCGGCGACGCGTTCGAGATCACCGCCGCGGTGCGGCTCGCGCTCGGTCGCGCGATCACGCAGCAGTGGTATCCGGGCGTGGGCGAGATGCAGGTGATGGGCCTCGATTCGAATCTCGAGCGCGTGCTGTCGCAGGCGCTCGCCACCGGCGCGAATCCGGGCCTCGAGCCCGGCCTGGCGCACAACCTTCTGACCGGTACGCAGCAGGCGATGCTGCGTCAACAGAATCTCGGGCTGCCGCCCGTGCTGCTCGTGCAGCACGCGCTGCGCGCGATGCTCGCGCGTTTCCTGCGCCGCAGCCTGCCGCAATTGAAAGTGCTGTCGTATGCCGAAGTGCCGGACACACGCACGATCAAAGTCGTTAACGTCATCGGGGGTTCCGCTTGAACATTCGCAAATTCACCGGCGCTACGAGCCGCGACGCCCTCCGTCTCGTGCGCGAGGCGCTCGGCGCCGACGCGGTCGTGCTGTCGAACCGCACGCTCGATGACGGCAGCGTGGAAATCGTCGCCCTCGCCGATTCGGACCTCGCCGCCGTGGCGCCGCCGGCCGCGGTGCGGCCGCGGCTCGCCATGCCGCGGCTGCCGGAATCCGTGCCGGCCGCCGCGGTGCCGGGCATCGTGTCGCGCCCGGGTGCGGCGCTGGGCCGCCCGGCCGTCAATCCGTACGCCGCCGACGAAGGCGGGCTGCCGGACGTGTTCTCGTCGGTCTTCGGCGCGAGCGCCGAGGCGGACGAGACAGCGGCGCACCTGCCGGCGGGCGACGTGGACGCGCCGGACGCGGCCGCGCCGTCGATCGCGGCACCTGCTGCCGCCGCGCCGGCCGCCGGTACGCCGGCCCCTGCTTCCGAACCAGCGCCGTGGCTGGTCGAGCACGCGAAACGCCTGACGCAGCAGCGCGACGCGCTGATCGCGCGCGCGCAGGCGACGCCCGCCGCGCCGCAAGCGAGCGCGCCCGCGCCGCAGCCGCAGCCGGCCGCGAGCGCGACGCCGCCCGACTGGGCGCGCGAGATCGTGCGCGACGCCGAACGCCGGATGCCGGCCGCCGCCGTGCGCGCGCAGGAAGCGAGCGCCGCGCAGGCCGCGCGGGCGGCCGAGCGCACGCGCCTGTCCGCCGACACGGCCGCCGCGGTGGCCGATGCGGTGAAGTCGCGCATCGAGCGGATCGTCAACGACACGGTGATGCAGGAGCTCGGCGAACTGCGCGGGCGGATGGACGAGCAGTTCGACAGCCTGATGTGGCACGACCGCCAGCGCCGCAGCGCCGTGCATGGCGCGCTGACGAAGCACCTGTTTGCCGCCGGCTTCTCCGCGCAGCTCGTGCGGATGCTGGTCGACAACCTGCCGTCCGGCGATGACATGCAGAGCTTCGAACAGGCCGCCGAGTGGGCGCAGTCGGTGCTCGCGGCGAACCTGCCGGTGCTCGACAGCGAGGATGCGCTGATGGAGCGCGGCGGCGTATTCGCGCTGATGGGGCCGACGGGCGTCGGCAAGACGACCACCACCGCGAAGCTGGCCGCGCGCTGCGTGATGCGCTTCGGCGCGAGCAAGGTCGCGCTGCTGACCACCGACAGCTACCGGATCGGCGGCCACGAGCAGCTGCGCATCTTCGGCAGGATTCTCGGCGTGCCGGTGCACGCGGTGAAGGATGCGGGCGATCTCGCGCTCGCGCTGTCCGAGCTGCGCAACAAGCACATCGTGCTGATCGATACGATCGGCATGAGCCAGCGCGACCGCGCGGTATCCGACCAGATCGCGATGCTGCACGGCGCGAACGCGCCGGTGCAGCGCCTGCTGCTGCTCAACGCGACCAGCCATGGCGACACGCTCAACGAAGTCGTGCAGGCCTACCGCAGCGCCGGCGAGCATCCGGACCTGGCCGGCTGCATCCTCACCAAGCTCGACGAGGCGACCCACCTCGGCGGCGTGCTCGACACGGTGATCCGCTACAAGCTGCCGGTCCACTACGTGTCGACCGGCCAGAAGGTGCCGGAGAACCTGTACGTCGCCTCGACCCGATTCCTGCTGAAGAGCGCGTTCTGCGTACCGCGCGACGGTTCGCCCTTCGTCCCGCAAGACGAGGACATGCCGACGCTGCTGTCCGCGCTGACCGCACGTTCCACCGCCGAGCTGCACGAGGTGCGATTTGGATAAACGGATCATCGACCAGGCTGAAGGATTGCGGCGCCTGCTGGCCGGGCGCACATCGCGGATCGTTGCGGTGGCGGGCGGGCCGGCGGGCGTCGGCTGCACGTCCACCGTCGTGAACCTGGCGGCGGCGCTCGCGTCGCTTGGCAAGGACGTGCTCGTCGTCGACGAGCGCGCCGACGTGCATTCGGCCAGCGCGACCCTTGCGGGCGCGTGGCTGCGCGAAGGCGAGCGCACGCGGGTGGCGGCCGGGTTCGGCCTGTGCGCGGCCGCGCGGTTCGCGCGCGCCGGCTATACCGATGCGCAGCTGAGCGACTTCATCGACGGCCCGGCCGACATCGTCCTCGTCGACGCGCAACTCGGCGCCGACGGCGCGTTCTCGGCGCTCGCGCGCGAGGCGCACGACGTGCTGATCGTCACGCGGGTTGCCGCGCAGGCGATCACCGAGGCGTACGCGTGCATGAAGCGGCTGCATTTCGCCCATGCGTTCGCGCAGTTCCGCGTGCTGACCAACCAGGTCGGCAGCCATGCGGACGCGAAGGTCGCGTTCGACAACCTCGCGGGCGTCGCGAGCCGCTACCTGACGGTGTCGATCGCCGATGCAGGCTGCGTGAGCGCGGATCAGCTCGTCGAGCATGCGCGCGAGCTGATGCGGGCGGCGGTCGACGCGTTTCCGTCGTCGGCGGCCGCGCGCGACTACCGGCAGATTGCCGCCGATCTGCTGTACTGGCCGATGCGTCCGGGTCCGGGCGCGGGGCGCGCCGTCCACGCGGGCGGCAAGCCGTCGTACGAGGCGGGCGCGGCACACGCCGCATGAGCGCCACCGGAAGGAGAGAGCCATGATGTACAACGCTCAAGGAAAGATGTCCCAGGCCGACGTGCTCGCGCAATATGCGCCGCTCGTGCGTCGTCTCGGGCTGCAGCTCGTCGCGAAGATGCCGGCGAGCGTCGATCTCGACGACCTGATCCAGGCCGGCATGATCGGCCTGATGGATGCCGCCGGCCGCTACAAGGAAGACCAGGGCGCGCAGTTCGAGACCTACGCGACGCAGCGCATCCGCGGCGCGATGCTCGACGAGCTGCGCAGCAACGACTGGCTGCCGCGCAGCCTGCGCAAGACGTCGCGCGAGGTCGAGCAGGCGGTGCACCAGGTCGAGCAGCATCTCGGTCGCTCGGCGAGCGAGGCCGAGATCGCGCAGCACCTGAACATGCCGCTCGACGAATACCAGGGGATGCTGCAGGACCTGCACGGCAGCCAGCTCATCTACTACGAGGATTTCGATCGCGCGGCCGACGACGAGCCGTTTCTCGACCGCTACCGCGTCGATCACGCCGACCCGCTGTCGGCGCTGCTCGACGAGCACCTGCGCGAGGCGCTCGTCGAGGCGATCGAGCGGCTGCCCGAGCGCGAGAAGCTGCTGATGTCGCTGTACTACGAGCGGGGTCTGAATCTGCGCGAGATCGGCGCGGTGCTCGAAGTGAGCGAATCGCGCGTGTGCCAGCTGCACAGCCAGGCCGTCGCGCGCCTGCGCGCACGGCTGCGCGAACAGGCGTGGGTCGGCGCCGAGTCCTGACCCTTTCGTGGCGGTCGCGCGCGCGGATGCGCATTCCGCGCGCCGATTTGCTACAATCCTTCCCGTTTTCCGAGGAGCGTTGCGACGGGCCGTCCCAGGCCCGCCAGGCTCGGAAAGCTTCACCAAGCAGCCGGCGAATGCGCCGGCCCCGCTTCCTGAACGGCGCTCACGTCACCAATCTAGAAACTTTTTAGAAAGGAGGGCGTGATGAACGCCATTATCGATACCCAGGCTTCCAAGGATTACGTCGTCGCCGATCTGGCACTGGCCGGCTGGGGCCGCAAGGAACTGAACATCGCCGAGACCGAAATGCCGGGCCTCGTGCAGATTCGCGACGAATACAAGGCGCAGCAGCCGCTGAAGGGCGCGCGCATCGCCGGTTCCCTGCACATGACGATCCAGACGGGCGTGCTGATCGAGACGCTGAAGGCGCTCGGCGCGGACGTCCGCTGGGCCTCGTGCAACATCTTCTCGACGCAGGATCACGCCGCGGCCGCGATCGTCGAGGCCGGCACGCCGGTGTTCGCGTACAAGGGCGAGTCGCTCGACGAGTACTGGGAGTACTCGCACCGCATCTTCGAATGGCCGAACGGCGAATTCGCGAACATGATCCTGGACGACGGCGGCGACGCAACGCTGCTGCTGATCCTCGGCTCGAAGGCCGAGAAGGATCGTTCGGCGATCGCGAAGCCGACCAACGAGGAAGAAGTCGCGCTGTACAAGTCGATCGCGAAGCACCTCGACATCGACGCGAACTGGTACTCGAAGCGCCTCGCGCACATCAAGGGCGTGACCGAGGAAACCACGACTGGCGTGCACCGCCTGTACCAGATGGAAAAGGACGGCCGCCTGCCGTTCCCGGCGTTCAACGTGAACGATTCGGTCACGAAGTCGAAGTTCGACAACCTGTACGGCTGCCGTGAATCGCTGGTCGACGGCATCAAGCGCGCGACCGACGTGATGATCGCGGGCAAGGTCGCGGTCGTCGCGGGCTACGGCGACGTGGGCAAGGGTTGCGCGCAGTCGCTGCGCGGCCTGGGCGCGACCGTGTGGGTCACCGAAATCGATCCGATCTGCGCGCTGCAGGCGGCGATGGAAGGCTACCGCGTCGTGACGATGGAATACGCGGCCGACAAGGCCGACATCTTCGTGACGGCGACCGGCAACTACCACGTGATCAACCACGACCACATGAAGGCGATGCGCCACAACGCGATCGTCTGCAACATCGGTCACTTCGACTCGGAAATCGACGTCGCGTCGACCCGCCAGTACCAGTGGGAAAACATCAAGCCGCAGGTCGACCACATCATCTTCCCGGACGGCAAGCGCGTGATCCTGCTGGCGGAAGGCCGCCTCGTGAACCTCGGCTGCGCAACCGGCCACCCGTCGTTCGTGATGTCGAACTCGTTCGCGAACCAGACGCTCGCGCAGATCGAGCTGTTCACGCGCGGCGAACAGTACGAGAACAAGGTGTACGTGCTGCCGAAGCATCTCGATGAAAAGGTGGCGCGCCTGCACCTCGCGCGCATCGGCGCGAACCTGTCCGTGCTGTCGGACGAGCAGGCTTCGTACATCGGCGTCGGGAAGGAAGGCCCGTTCAAGCCGAACCACTACCGCTACTGATCCGTTGCGCCGCCGCCGCGGCGCCGGATCGCCGGCCGCCGCGGCGCGCCTTCGGGCGCCCGCGGCGGTCATTGATCGTACCGATCGACCATCGAACCGGAGCACTTCATGAGCGTCATCCTCACCTGGGTCATCAACGCGCTCGCGCTGTTGATCATCACCTATCTCGTGCCGTCGATCCACATCAAGAGCTTCGGCACGGCGTTGATCGTCGCGGTCGTGCTCGGCCTGATCAATACGGTGATCCGCCCGGTGCTGATCCTGCTGACGCTGCCCGTCACGATCGTCACGCTCGGGGTGTTCATCCTCGTCGTGAACGCGCTGTGTTTCTGGTTCGCGTCGTCGCTGCTGAAGGGCTTCGAGGTGTCGGGCTTCTGGTCCGCGTTCTTCGGTTCGATCCTGTACAGCATCGTGTCGTGGCTGCTGTCCGCGCTGATCTTCGGTCAGCGCGACATCGGCTGAGGCCGGCGCCTGCTCCCACCGAATCATGAAACCGATCGAACTTTCGTTTGAATTCTTCCCGCCGAAGACGGCGGACGGCGTCGAGAAGCTGCGCGCCACGCGCGCGCAACTGCTGCCGCTGCAGCCGAAATTCGTCTCCGTGACGTTCGGCGCCGGCGGCTCGACGCAGCAGGGCACGCTCGATACCGTGCTCGACATGCAGAAGGACGGCCTCGAGGCCGCGCCGCACCTGTCGTGCATCGGCTCGTCGCGCGACAGCCTGCGCGCGATCCTCGACCAGTACCGCTCGTACGGCATCCGGCATATCGTCGCGCTGCGCGGCGACCTGCCGTCGGGGATGGGGGCGGTCGGCGAGCTGCGCTACGCGTCCGAGCTCGTCAGTTTCATCCGTGCCGAGCACGGCGACTGGTTCCACATCGAGGTCGCCGGCTATCCGGAGTACCACCCGCAGTCGCGTTCGCCGAAGGCCGATCTCGAGAATTTCGCGCGCAAGGTGAAGGCCGGCGCGAATTCCGCGATCACGCAGTACTTCTTCAACGCCGATGCGTATTTCCGCTTCGTCGACGACGCGCGCAAGCTCGGCGTGGACGTGCCGATCGTGCCGGGCATCATGCCGATCACGAACTTCTCGCAGCTGATGCGCTTCTCCGAGATGTGCGGTGCCGAAGTGCCGCGCTGGATCGCGCGCCGGCTCGAGAGCTTCGGCGACGATCGCGAGTCGATCCGCGCGTTCGGCGCGGACGTCGTCACGGGCCTGTGCCAGCGTCTGGTCGACGCGGGCGTGCCGGGGCTGCACTTCTATACGCTGAACACGGCGGCCGCGACGCGGACGATCTGCGAACGGCTCGCCGGATAGGCGCCGTCAGGCAACTGCATGCGCGAAAGCCCCGCCGGCAACACCGGCGGGGCTTTTTTTCGAGGTGCGGCGAGGCCGTGCGCGTCAGCGCCGCGCCGTCATCAGCGGCGGGCGGCGGTCGAACCACGGCCGCGCCTGTTCGAGCTGCCGCGCGAGCCTCAGCAGCAGCGCGTCGTCGGCGTGACGCGCGGCGAACTGCACGCCGATCGGCAGCCCGCGCGCATTCCAGTAGAGCGGCACCGACATCGCCGGCTGGCCGGTCAGGTTGAACAGCTCGGTGCAGCCGGCCCACGTGAAGGCCTTTTCCGACGACTTCGCGAGCATTTCCTTCAGCAGCGGTTTCACCGGCAGCGCCGCGAGCACCTTCATCTGCACGGATTCGAACGGGGTCGGCTGCAATTCGCCGATCTTCACCGGCGGCCCCGCGAGCGACGCGCACAGGATCGCGTCGTAGCGCGACACGAGGCCGGCGACTTGCACCGTGAGCTGGCGCTGCCATTCGAGCACGTCCGGCAGCCGCGTGCGCGCGAGGCGCCGGCCGACCACCGCCATCGCCCACGTCGCGGCTTCGAATTCGCCGCGCCGCGGCGCGCGGCCGGTCAGCGCGCGCGCGCCGAGCACCATCTCCTCGGCGATCGTCGCCCACAGCGTGAGGAAGGTTTCGGCCGTACGCGCGTAGTCGACGTGCAGCGTGGCCGGCTCGACATGGTGGCCGAGCGATTCGAGCAGCGCGGCCGCGTCGTCGAGCGCCGCGCGCGTGTCGTCGGCGAGCGCCGGCGCGAGCATCGGGTCGGTCACGAGGCCGATCCGCAGCGCGCCGGGCGGCGTGTCGAGCTCGCCGAGGAAGGTGCCGGGCGCGCCGGGCGGCAGCGTCTGGCCGGTCGTCACGTCGAGCAGCAGCGCGCTGTCGCGCACGCTGCGCGCGACCGCATGCTGGACGACCAGCTCGCCGTTCGACGGCTGATCGACGAGCACCGGGTTGCGGCTCGGTTTCAGGCCGAACAGCCCGCAACACGACGCGGGAATGCGGATCGAGCCGCCGCCGTCGGACGCATGCGCAAGCGGCACGATGCCGGCCGCGACGGCGGCGGCGGCCCCGCCGCTCGAGCCGCCGGGCGTGTGGTCCAGATTCCACGGGTTGCGGCACGCGCCGAACAGTTCGGGCTCCGTGTAGGGCATCTGGCCGATTTCCGACGTGTTGGTCTTGCCGAACACATTGAAACCGGCCGCACGGCTTCGCGCGATCACCGGCGAATCGTCGCTCGGCACGAAATACCGGTAGTGCCGGCTGCCCATCGACAGCGGCAACCCGGCGACCGCCGCGCCGAGATCCTTGACGAGATACGGGACGCCGGCGAACGGCGCGTCGGCGCCGCCATCCTGCGCGGCGGCCGCCCGCTGGCGCGCGGCATCGTAGTCCTGCAGCACGATCGCGTTGATCGCGCCGTTGACCGCTTCGGCCTGGCCGATCGCGGCGTCGAGCAGTTCGCGCGGGCTCGCCTTGCGTTCGCGCACCAGCGCGGCGAGGCCGATCGCGTCATGCGCGAGATAGTCAGAGTGCATCGCAGTCACCCCCGTTGTGACCTGTGGCGATGATGGGAGCATAACGCGGGCCCGGCGCGAGGGGCCCGCGGCCGCGCGTATTTACAGGTGCTCGGCGAGGAACGTCAGCGTGCGGCCATGCGCGAGCGCCGACGCGCGCTGGTTGTACGACGCGCGGTCCGTGCAGTTGAAGCCGTGCTCGGCGCCCGGATACACGTGGAACGACGCGTGCCCGCGGCCGGCGAACGCGGCCTTCACCTGGTCGACGGCCGTGAGCGGGATGCCGTGGTCGTTTTCCGCGTAGTGGAACAGGATCGGTTGCGTGATCCCGCCGGCAAGGTCGAGCGCATTCTGGATGCCGCCGCCGTAGTAGGCGACCGCCGCGTCGAGTTTGCCGGTCGCGGCCGTGCGGTACGCGAGCTGGCCGCCGAAGCAGTAGCCGATCGCGGCGATCTTGCCGGCCACTTCGGCGCGTGCGCGCAACGCGTCGGCCGCCGCGCCGATGTCCGCGACCGCGAGACCCACGTCGGTCTTCTTCATCAGCTCGATGCCTTTGTCGCGATCCGCGCCTTCATAGGTCAGCTCCACGCGCGGCTGCGTGCGCCAGAACACGTCCGGCGCGAGCGCGACGAAGCCGTCGGACGCGTACTGGTCGGCGACCGCGCGGATGTGCGAGTTCACGCCGAAGATCTCCTGGATGATGATGACGGCAGGGCCCTTGCCGCGCTTGGGCAGCGCGAGATAGCCGCCGAAGCTGTCGTTACCGGTCGGGATGTCGATCCATTTGGCAGTCACGTTCTGAACTCCTGGCGAACGGGGTGCGCGAGACGCGCCCCCGGGGTGGAAGAGGGCGGCCTAGTGTGCCACCAATCGTGGGGCGGTGCAGGGTGCGCGCCGCTTCTCGCGCAGCGATCGTATCGATCTCGATTATTCATTTTTCGGCGCCGCGGGGCTTCGATAGAGTCGATGAGTCGGCTTTTACAAAGCGCTTTCGCCCCTCGTCATCGAAGGATTCGCCATGTCTTCCCGTTCTTTTTCCACGCCCTTTTCCGAACGCTTCGGCCTGCGCCTGCCGCTCGTGCAGGCGCCGATGGTCGGCGCGACCACGGCCGCGATGGTCGCCGCCGCATCGAATGCCGGCGCGCTCGGCAGTCTCGGCGCCGCCGCGTTCGCGCCCGAGCGCCTGGCGGCCGACGTCGCGGCCATCCGCGCCGCAACCGATCGCCCGTTCGCGATCAACCTGTTCGTACTGCCGGACGCCGCGCCCGACGCGGCGACCGTCGCCCGCGCGCTGGCCGCGATCGATCCGCTGAACGCGGCGTTCGGCTTGCCGCCGGGCACGGCGCCCGCGCGCTACGCGCCGGACTTCCGCGCGCAGCTCGACGCGCTCGTGGCGCTGCGTGTGCCGGTTGCGAGCTTCACGTTCGGCGTGCTCGACGCGGCCGACGTCGCGCGCCTGAAGGCCGCCGGCACCTACGTGATCGGCACCGCGACCCATGTGGCCGAGGGGCTCGCGTGGCGCGCGGCCGGCGCCGATGCGCTGTCCGCGCAGGGCGCCGAGGCGGGCGGCCATCGCGGCACGTTCATCGGTTCCGCCGACGAGGCGCTGATCGGCACGTTCGCGCTCGTGCCGCAGCTCGTCGACGCGACGGGCCTGCCCGTGCTGGCTGCGGGCGGCATCATGGACGGCCGTGGGATCGCGGCCGCGCTCGCGCTCGGCGCGCAGGGCGCGCAACTCGGCACCGCGTTCCTCACCTGCACGGAAAGCCCGATCGCGGCGGACTGGAAGGCGCGTCTGCTCGCGAGCGCCGATACGTCGACCCAGGTCACGCGCGCGATTACCGGCCGTCACGCACGCGGGCTGCGCAACACGCTGATGGCCCGGCTCGGCGAGCGCATGGCCGACGTCGCGCCGTATCCGGTGCAGAACGCGCTGACGCAGCCGCTGCGCCAGGCCGCCGCGCGCGCGAACGACGGCGATTACCTGTCGCTGTGGGCCGGGCAGGGTGCGCCGCTCGCGCGGCGGCGCGGCGATGCGCCGACGACCGCGCAGCTCGTCGCCGCGCTCGACGCCGAATGGCGCGCATTGGCGGGCTGAGCGGCCGCCGCGCCGCCGTTCGAATGGTGCATATCCAATGACGAAACGCGCGTTGTCACGCGCGTTTCATTCAATGATCCCGGGCACAAAATACCGAATCGAAATGTCCCGGGAATGCATTGAAACGACCTTTCCGGAAGCGGCTGAAAATTAGCGGAAACCCTTATCCGGCGGGGCTCGCGGCGATATTCGAGGAGTCGTTCCAAAGTGTGCATATCGGTAGTGTTACCACTACCCCAAAAAAGTCCCACAAATTAATTTGATCACCTACACTTGCGCGCAAGTACGGACGGGCGGCCGCTAAAAGCGGCGGTTTTCACGTGCTTGAGGCCAAGTGCATGAACGATGCAACCGGCGAATCGTCCAGTGATTGCAACACAGGGATGGAAGCGGGGCACCGGGCGATGGCGTTTATTGGGACCGAAACTGGAGACTTACATGAATATCAAGATGCAAAAGCTGTTGCCGATCACCGCGGCCGCGATGCTGTGCGCTGCAGCCGCAGGCAACGCGGCAGCCGATCAAGTCGTCAAGATCGGCCACGTCGCACCGTTGACGGGCGGCATTGCACACCTGGGCAAGGACAACGAAAACGGTGCACGTCTCGCAGTCGAGGAGATCAACGCCAAGGGTCTCACGATCGGCGGCCAGAAGATCACGCTGCAGCTCGACCCGCAGGATGACGCGGCCGACCCGCGGCAGGCCACGCAGGTTGCGCAGAAGCTCGTCGACGACAAGGTCGTCGCGGTGGTCGGCCACCTGAACTCGGGCACGTCGATCCCGGCCTCGAAGATCTACAGCGATGCGGGCATCGTGCAGATCTCGCCGTCGGCGACCAACCCGGCCTACACGCAGCAGGGCTTCAAGACCACGTACCGCGTGGTGGCCACCGATGCGCAGCAGGGCCCGGCACTCGCGAACTACGCGCATTCGAAGGGCATCAAGAGCGTGGCGGTGGTCGACGATTCGACCGCTTACGGCCAGGGTCTCGCGAACGAGTTCGAGAAGAAGGCCAAGGCGCTCGGCCTGAAGGTGATGTCGCACGACGCGACGAACGACAAGGCGGTCGACTTCCGCGCGATTCTGACCAAGATCAAGGGTGAGAATCCGGACGCGATCATGTACGGCGGCATGGACGCCACCGGCGGCCCGTTCGCGAAGCAGGCGAAGCAGCTCGGCCTGCGCGCGAAGATCTTCGCGGGCGACGGCGTGTGCACGGAAAAGCTGGCCGACCTGGCCGGCGACGCGACCGACAACGTGGTGTGCTCGGAAGCCGGTGCTTCGCTCGAGAAGATGTCGGGCGGCGCTGCGTTCAAGTCGAAGTACGAGAAGCGCTTCGGCCAGCCGATCCAGATCTACGCGCCGTTCACGTATGACGCCGTGTACATCATCGTCGATGCGATGAAGCGCGCGAACTCGACGGATCCGGCCAAGATCCTCGCCGCGATGCCGGCGACGAACTACTCGGGCGTGATCGGCACGACGACCTTCGACTCGAAGGGCGACCTGCAGCACGGCGTGATCTCGCTGTACAACTACAAGAACGGCAAGAAGTCGCTGCTGGACGAAGTGAAGATGTAACGCAAGCTGCGGCCAACAGTAGGGGCGAAAGCGCGCATGCGGCAACGCATGCGCGCTTTCTTTCATTGACGGGCGTGCGACGTGCCGTCAGATCTTCAGGCGCGCGAGCACCTTCGGCGCGATTGCCGCGACGAGCGCCGCGCACAGCGCGACGACGGACAGGCCGATCGTCAGGTTCGCGGCCTGCGCGACCGCGCCGATCATGACCGGGCCGAACAGCATGCCGAAGTACGCGAGCCCGGCCACGTGCGCGAGCCCTTCGGCCGCGTGGATGCCTTTCACGCGCGCGGCGGCCGCGAACAGCACCGGCATCATGTTCGCGAGGCCGAGGCCCATCAGCGTGAAGCCGCTCAGGACGGCGGCCGGATACGGCAGCAGCAGCGCGCCGATCATCCCCGCGCAGGCAAGCGATGCGCTCGCGAACACGAGCTGCGGTGCGCCGAAGCGGGCGCGCACGGCGTCGCCCGCGAAGCGCGCGACGGCCATCCCGCCCGAGAACGCCGCATACGCGGCGCTCGCGAGCGCGGGGCTCGCCGCGACGACGTCGCGCATGTAGACCGTCGCCCAGTCGTACATCGCACCTTCGGCGATCAGCGCGACGAGCGCGATGCCGCCGAGCATCCACAGCGCGGGCGAGCGCCAGCGATTGGCGCTGCCGTGCGCGTGCTCGTGGTGCGGCACGTGCGGCAGCACGGCCGGGCTCGCGACCACGAGCACCGTGGCGCTGGTCGCCGCCGCGAGGGCGAGATGCACGGCCGGCGCCATGCCGGCCGACAGCAGTGCGCCGCCGGCGGCCGCGCCCGCCATCCCGCCGATGCTGAACATGCCGTGCAGCGACGACATGATCGGCTTGCCGAGCGCGATCTCGACCGCGCTGGCCTCGGCGTTCATCGCGACGTCGAGCGTCGCCATCGAGAAGCCGAACACCGCGAGCACGGCGAGCAGCATCCCGTAGTCGGGCACGACGAGGATCAGCGCCGCGCATGCGGACATCGCGAGCCCGCCCGCGAGGCACGCGGTGCGCGAGCCGACGCGCGCGATCCAGCGCGCGATGACCAGCATCGCGGCGATCGAGCCGACGGCGACCGCGAACAGCGCGATCGACAGCAGCCCCGGGCTCAGCGCGAACTTGTCGCGCACGGTCGGCACGTGCACGCCCCACGATGCGAACATCATGCCGGCGACGAAGAACAGCGCCATCGACGCCGCGCGTGCGCGCTGGCGGGCCGGCAGCGACAGCACGCGATGCGCGTCGGGCGGCGCGGCGAACGGGGACGACGATTCGGGGGAGGAGGATTCGGACACGGAAAGACTCGCGAAAAAAATGCACGGGCGCATGCGGCGCCCGTCGGAACCGTCCGATTCTATCGAAGCGCTTACGATCCTGCCGGGCAATGGCCGTTCGGCCGGTAGGCGGCGCGCGAGCGCACCGGCCGTTCGGCCGATGGCCGGCGCACCGCGCCCGCGGGTAACATCGAAGCGCACGGCGTATCCGATGCGCCGCCCTTCGACCGCAGGAGTCCTCTTGAACATCGATCCCGCCTTCGCCCTGAATCTGCTGCACCGCTGCGCGCTCGGCACGCTCGCCACCCATGCGCGCGATCCGCAGGGCTACCCGTATCCGACGGTCGTTCCGTTTGCACCGGATGCAAGCCATCGGCCCGTGATCCTCGTGAGCGGTCTCGCCGAGCACACGCGCAATCTCGCCGCCGATCCGCGGGCGGGCTTCCTCGTCGTCGACGCGCCCGGCGGCGACGTGCTGAATGCCGAGCGCGCGACGCTGCTCGGGCGGTTCGTGCCGCTCGGCAACGATCCGCACGTCACCGCGCGCTACCTGCGTTACGAGCCCGACGCCGCGCGTTATCTCGCGCTCGGCGATTTCACGTTCTGGGCGCTCGATATCGAGCGGTTGCGCTATATCGGCGGTTTCGGGCGCATGGGCTGGGTCGACGGCATGCATCTCGATACGCTGCCGCCGCTTACCCTCGACGAGGAGCAGGCATTGTGGAACGCATACGATGCCGGCGAGGCCTGCCGCGGCGGGCTCGAATTGCTCGGCGTCGATCGCCACGGCGCCGACTGGCGCTGTGACGGCCGCCGTGTTCGCACGCCGTTCGATGCGCCGGCGGCCGATGCCGGTGGATTGCGCGAACGGCTGATCGCATGCGCGCGGGATGTGACGTGACGTCGCGGGCGCCGGCTTGTCCGGGTTTGTCCGTTCGGCACTGCCGCGCCGATGGATTTACGGAAAGCTGTCGTCCGATGAAAGCTTTGATTTTCTCGAATGCAGGGTAATTGCGTATGTTGATAGGCCTAATAGGCAATCGCTAATGTCCTAATCTCTGTGTAGGAAGGTAAAAATTTGAGAAAAGGCCGTGAGCGGTCAAAATGACGTGTGGCAATTACATTTGATCTCGGTATTTTCGCGGGTCTCGCTTCAATCAAATCTTTTCTGTGCTAATCTCTGCCTTCGAAAATCCGAGGCACATATATTTCATGAATGGTGAGCTGGCTGCAGACCGGCGCCATTGGTCAGATAGAAAGGGAAACTATGTCTTCTTACAAGGACCTGCTGGCCCAGCGGGAGAAGCTGGAGAAGCAAATCGAAGAAGCGAAGTCGCGTGAATACGCTGAAGTGCTGAATGACGTGAAGCAGAAAATTGCCGACTACGGCTTTTCGCTCGCCGAACTCGGTCTCAGCCGCGCGAAGGCAGGTAAGGTCGGCCGTCCGCGTGCGGGCGTTGCCGCGAAATACCGCGATCCGGAAACGGGCGCAACGTGGTCGGGTCGTGGCAAGCCGCCGCGCTGGATCGCTGGCAAGAACCGCGAACAGTTTGCGATTTAAACATTTGTTTAAATTGTCTGTGCTTCAAAAGAGCCGCGTATCCGTCGAGGAGCGCGGCTTTTTTGTTTCCGGCGGCGGCCGCATGCATTGTCTCGTCATGAAAATGTAAGCGTGCGGTGTGAATGGAAATGCGACCCGTTCGCATAAGCGATTGATTTAAATAAGAAATTTGTGGGTATTGGCAGGGTTTGCGGGGTGCGCTTGATAGAATTGCGTACCGCCACCGATATCTCATATTTCATGTCCATTTTTTCCGGCGACCCGCAGAGCACTGATAAGCACGCGGTTGCGCGCAAGAGTACGTTCGTCAGTATTGTGCTGAATGTCGTGCTTGCGACATTTCAGATCGTCGTCGGCGTGATTGCGCATTCGCAGGCATTGATTGCTGACGGTGTGCACTCGATATCCGATTTGATCTCGGATTTTGTCGTGCTGGTTGCGAATCGGCATAGCGGCGCATCGCCGGACGCCGATCACAATTACGGACATAGCCGCTACGAAACCGTCGCGTCGCTGTTTCTCGGTGCGATCCTGATCGCTGTCGGCGTCGGCATGCTGTGGCGGGCCGGCGACCGCCTCGTCAACCTGGGACACATCCCGGCCGTCCATTTTTCCGCGCTGCTGGTCGCACTGACGGTGCTCGTGTCGAAAGAGGCGCTGTTCCGCTACATGCTGCGCGAGGCGCGGCGCGTCCGCTCGGCGCTGCTGGTCGCGAACGCATGGCATGCGCGCTCGGATGCCGCATCGTCGCTCGTCGTCGCGATCGGCATCGTCGGCAGCCTGGCCGGCGTGCGGCTGCTCGACCCGATCGCGGCGGCGATCGTCGGCTTCATGGTCGCGCGCATGGGCTGGACCTTCGGCTATGACGCGCTGCAGGACCTCTCCGACCGCGCGCTCGATACGACCGATGCGACCGAGATCCGCGCGCTGCTCGCGGCGACGCCGGGCGTGCGCGACGTACACGACCTGCGCACGCGCAAGATGGGGGACGCCGCGCTCGTCGACGCGCATATCCTCGTCGACCCGAAGATTTCCGTCTCCGAAGGGCACTACATCGCCGAGACCGCGCGTGCGCGCGTGCTGTCCGACCGGCGCGTGCTCGATGCGCTGATCCATGTCGACCCCGAGAACGACGCGGCGCGCCGTCCGGCGCTCGCGTTGCCGCCGCGCGGCGAGATCGTGGCGCGGCTCGAGGCCGCGCTCGCGCAGCGCGGGCTGCATGCGGCGGCGATCGACCTGCATTACCTGAGTACGGGGCTCGAGATCGACGTGACGCTGGCCGGCGATCCGCACGACACCGATGCGGCGCTGGCCGGCCGGCTCGACGCCGATGCGCTGCGGCGCGAGTTTGGCGCGCACCGGATCGGCTTCACGCGCACGATGCCCGTGCAGGCGTGAGCGGCCGCCGGCCACGGCGGCGCGTTCGCGCGCGGCCGTGCGTTACAGCGGCAATTGCGTGTCGAACTTGATCTCGCGCAGCACGACGCTCGTGCGCACCTGCGACACGGCCGGGATCTTGAAGATGCGCTCGTGCAGGAACACGTCGTAGGCCTTGATGTCCGGCGCGACGATCTTGAGGATGTAATCGGCCTCGCCGGTCGTGCTGTAGCACTCGGTGACTTCCGGGCAGGTCGAGATCTCGCGCTCGAACTGCTCGACGCCGCCTTCGTTGTGCCGGGTCAGGTGGACATGCGCGAGCGCGCAGACGTGCAGGCCGAGCTTCTCGCGATCGAGCAGCGCCGTGTAGCGCTGGATCACGCCCGATTGCTCCATGTCCTTGATGCGGCGCCAGCATGGCGTACTCGACAGGCCGACCTGGTCGGAGATTTCCTGTACGGAACGGCGCGCGTCGAGCTGCAACAGGCGAAGGATTTTTTGCGAAAAGGAATCGAGCGTCACCTGCGCCTCCATGCGGCAACTACAACACGCTGAATGTTAGAGGGCCGGGGAAGGAAAGGCAATCTGGAGTCGCAATGTTGAGCGGGATTCGCTAATTTGTTCGCGGATCCGTGGCAATTTGTCCTGCCTCCGTGGGCTCCGACCGATCGATGTCCGACACGGCGAGGCCCGCGAGCGCGGCCTGCTGGCGACGCAGGTCGGCGAGCATGTTGCAGAACAGCGCGCCTTGCTCGATCGCATCGTCGAGCGCGACATGCGTGTGCGGATGGTCGTCGAACCAGTGCTTCGGAAAGCGCGGCTTGATCGCCTTGCGGTACGGCAGGCCCGTCATCGCGAACGCGAGCGTCTTGATGTCGAGCGCCGACCACGAGAACGGGCACCGCCCCGCGAACCGCATCATGTACCAGAACATGAACGTGAAATCGAAGCCGGCGGGCATCGCGACGAACACCGGCTTGCCGGGCAGCGCCTCGACCCACTCGACGTACGCGACCAGCGCCGCCTCGGGCGCCTGCAGGTCGCGCCGGCAGGCGGCCCATGCGTCGGGCTCGGTCTTCCACCATGCGGCCTGTACCGGATGCGCCTGCGCGCCGGGCAGCGTGTCGAGGTTGGCCGAGAACGTCGCGATCAGTTGCTTGTCCTCGGTGTAGGCGGCCGACGCGAAGCTCAGCATCGAGTGCGGGCCGGGAATCGGGCCGTCGGCCTCCACATCGGTGCTGACGTAGATTTCCGGAATGGCGGTCTGGTTCATCCGAATACCTTGTCGGACACGAACGGGTTCGTGCGGCGCTCGTCGCCGAATGTCGAGACGGGGCCGTGGCCCGGCACGAACGTGACGTCGTCGCCGAGCGGCCACAGCTTTTCCTTGATCGAGCGGACGAGATCCGCGTGATTGCCGCGCGGGAAATCGGTGCGGCCGATCGAGCCCGCGAACAGCACGTCGCCGACGATCGCGATGCGGTGCGCACGGCTGAAGAAGACGACGTGGCCGGGCGTGTGGCCCGGGCAGTGATAGACCTCGAGCGTCTCGTCGCCGAACTGCACGGTGTCGCCGTCGTTCAGCCAATGGTCCGGCTCGAAGGTTTCGGCGGCCGGAAAGCCGAAGCGCTCGCTCTGCATCGGCAGCTTCTCGATCCAGAAGCGCTCCTCTTCCTGCGGCCCCTCGATCGGCACGCCGTAGTGCGTCGCGAGTGTCTTTGCGCCCGCGCAGTGATCGATGTGCCCGTGCGTGAGCAGCACCTTCTCGACCTGCACGTTCTGCCGCGCGACTTCCTGTTCGATCCGGTCGAGATCGCCGCCCGGATCGACGACGGCGGCGCGCCCCGTCTTCTCGCAGACGAGCAGCGAGCAGTTCTGCTGGAACGGCGTGACCGGAATGAGCGTGACTTTCATGGGAACACCGGCGGCTAAAAGGAGCGATTGTACCGGTCGCGCGGGCCGGTTGCCGTGCGCGCGACGCGCGTCGCGATGTCAGGGTGCGGGCATTCCCGGAGCATGTCGATTGTTACGTCCATAGTGAGAATCAATGGTCCTCGGGGGGTGCTTTTCGGGACGACCTTTTGATTTATGTATAATGCGGCCCATTGCGCGTGAGATTCACGCCATTCGCTGGTGTTTCGGCCCCGTTTAAAGGGGCGTCGGAAACACCGTCAAGCATCAGCCGCCGGGGAGTCCGGCGGTGTATCCAGCACCGAGCATTCGGTGCTCACGTCTTGTCCGGCCGGGTGCTGCGCGCCCGCCTGCGGCCTTGCTGCCGCGCCGCCGGATGAGGCCTGTGCCGCCGTTCCTGTGCGTTGGTCGTATCGACGCGCGCGAACGTGAAGTCATGTTCGATGGCGGCATGCGGGGTCTGGTCAGGCTGTTGGGGACAGGTTGCGCCAGACGTGAAAACTAATCAGGACGGTTGCGGCCTAGACGAAAGCCGCGCCCATGCTAGCCGCCTGCTCATCGCCGAGCGGGGCGTGCACGCATTTGCCGTCCGGGCCGCATGTCTGCGTTGTCTAGCAGCGTTGTGAAGGAAGCGGCCCGAACCAGAAGGCGACACGTCGATGAATTTACGATTTCCGAGTCGACTCGGGACCATTGCATTGTTTTTTGCGCTGACGGGTTGTGCGGTGCCATCCAGCCAGACCACCAGCAGCGCGGACCAGAAGAAAGCGGCCGACAGGACGGCCGCTGCCGCGAAGGCGGACGACAACAAGCAGTCACTCAATTTCGATTCCGCACTGGCGTCGATGCCGGCCGCCGACAGCAAGGACGCGAAGAAGGCGTCGCTGGCGGACGCCGAGCCGATCGACGGCAAGGACGTATCCGACTTCCGTCAGACGGGCCGCGCGTCGTGGTACGGGCGCGATTTCCACGGCCGTCGCACCGCGAACGGCGAGCGCTTCAACATGAACGCGTTCACCGCCGCGCACCGCACGCTGCCGCTGTCGTCGTACATCCGGGTGACGAACGCGTCGACCGGCAAGTGGGTCGTCGTGAAGGTCAACGATCGCGGGCCGTTCAAGCGCGGCCGCGTGCTCGACCTGTCATATGCGGCCGCCAAGGTGATCGGCCTCGTGCACGCCGGCACGGGGCGCGTGAAGATCGAGGGGCTGTCGCCGCAGGAAGCGCGCGAGGCGCGTGACGAAATGCTGGCGTCGGTCTCGACGAAGTAACGCCGAATCACGCATCGCGCATCACGCGGCGCCGACCGATGATGCAGAAGGGCTGCCCGAGGGCAGCCCTTTGTCTTTCCCGGCACGGTGCGGTGCAGGCACCGCGCCGCGCGTCAGCTTTCTTCCTTCAACGCCAGCGCACGCGCATACAGCGTGCTGCGCGATGCGCCCGTCAATGCGGCCGCGAGTTTGGCCGCGCTCTTCACCGGCACTTCTTCCAGCAACAGCTTGAGCAGCGCGTCGTGCGCCGTGTCGTCGGCTTCGCCGCTCGTCGCCGGCGCGCCTTCGACGACCAGCACGAACTCGCCGCGCTGCCGGTTCGCGTCGCCGGCGAGCCAGATCTGTCCTTCGGCCAGGGTGCCCTGGAACAACTGCTCATGTAGCTTGGTGAGCTCGCGCGCGATCAGCAGCCGGCGCGCGGGCCCGAATGCATCGGCGAGCGCGGCGACGGTTTCGGCGATCCGGTGCGGCGCTTCGTAGAACACCAATGCATACGGGTGCGACACCAGCGCCTGCAGCGCGGTCGCGCGCTGCTTCGTCTTGGGCGGCAGGAAGCCCGCAAACGTGAATGCGCCGGCCCAGTCGCCGGCCACGCTCAGCGCGGTCACGGCGGCGCTCGCGCCCGGCAGCGGGATCACCGTGAAGCCGGCGTTGCGCACCGCGTCGACGAGCCGTGCGCCGGGGTCCGAGATGCCGGGCGTGCCGGCGTCCGATACGTAGGCCACGCGTTCGCCGCCGCGCAGCAGCTCGATCACGCGTTGCGCGGCTTCGCGTTCGTTGTGCTCGTGCACGGCGACCAGCGGCTTCGAGATCCCGTAGCGGGCGAGCAGCTGGCCCGTGTTGCGGGTGTCTTCGGCGGCGATGCGGTCGGCGAGGCCGAGTACATGGAGTGCGCGCAGCGTGATGTCGGCGGTGTTGCCGATCGGCGTGGCGACCACGTAGAGCGCGGCGCTCGGGTAGTGCTGCGTATGCGCGAGTTCGAGGAGGGCAGTCATGGCAGGCAATGCGCGCAATCGCGGCGCAAGCGGAACAAGGACGGCATTGTGCCACGCGGCGCCGGTCGGGCCGGACGCCGGGCGCGGTTTGCCGCGCGCGGGCGACAACTTTTCCGGTGCGGCGCGATCCAAACCCGTCGGCGCGGCGTTCGAGCAGCGTGCCCGGCAGTTTCTCGAGCGTCGCGGCCTTGTGTTCGTCGCGGCGAACGTGACGATGCGCGGCGGCGAGCTCGATCTCGTGATGCGCGAGCCCGACGGCATGCTCGTGTTCGTCGAGGTGCGCGCACGGCGCAGCACCCGGCACGGCGGCGCGGCCGCGAGCGTCGGCTGGCGCAAGCGGCGGCGCCTGGTAGCCGCGGCGCTGCGGTTCTGGGCGCGGGATGGCGGCGGTGCCGCTTGCCGCTTCGACGTCGTCGCGTTCGAGGCCGGGCGGCTCGTGTGGCTGCGCGACGCATTTCGTGCCGACGATGCGTAGCCGAGAGCTGTGACGAGTTGTAAAGAGTTCTTGCCGCACCCCCGGAGAGGGTGCCGGAGTACGGTAAACTCGCCGCACCCACGATGTCGCGCGATGCGTGCCACGCGCCCAGTTCACCAGGAATCGATGTCAGTCGAACGTATTCAGCAACATTTCCACGACAGCGCCGCGCTTCATGCCGAAGCGGCCGACGCGCTGTCGCTGCCGATCGCAGCGGCGGTCGACGCGATGTTCGCCGCGCTGGCGAACGGCAACAAGATCGTCGCCTGCGGTGACGGCCCGTCGGCCGCTGCCGCGCACTACCTCGCCGTGTCGCTCGTCGGCGGCTTCGAGCGCGAGCGTCCGGGCCTGCCCGCGATCGCGCTGGCCACCGATGCGTCGCAGGGCGGTCTCGCGGGCATCGCATCCGCCGAGCAACTGTTCGCGCAGCAGGTGCGCGTGCTTGGCCAGACCGGCGACATCCTGCTGGTGCTCGATCCGGGCGGCGCGTCGCCGCGCGTGCTGGCGGCGATCGAAGAGGCGCACGAGCGCGAGATGACCGTCGTCGCGCTGACGGGCGGCAACGGCCATGCGGTCGCGGCCGCGCTGTCCGAAACCGATATCCCGATCAGCGTGCCCGCCGTTCGCGCGGCGCGCATCCACGAAGTCCATCTGCTGACCATCCACTGCCTGTGCGACGGCATCGACGCGATGCTGCTGGGTGAGGATTGAACGAAGGAGAGCCGTCGATGAATCAAAGCCGCGTCAAACAGACGCTCGTCAGGACCACGTTGCTCGCCGCGCTCACGGCGGGCCTCGCCGTGTCGCTGCAGGGTTGTGTGCTCGGGGTCGTGGGCGCAGCGGCCGGCGGCGGTGCGCTGATCGCGACCGATCGCCGCACGCTCGGCGCGCAGACGGAGGATCGCGAGATCCAGGTCAAGGCACTCTCGCAGATCAACAACGGGCTGCCCGACAAGTCGCACGTGAACGTGACGGTGTTCAACCGCCGTGTGCTGCTGACGGGCGAAGTGCCGAACGATGCGTCGAAACAGCGCGCCGAGGAAATCGTGCGCGCCATCAACAACGTGAACGGCATCGTCAACGAGCTGTCGGTCGAGCCGGCGTCGTCGCTGTCGTCGCGTGCGAACGACTCGTACCTCGAAGGGCGCGTGAAATCCGAGCTGATCGCGACGAAGGGCATCTCGGCGAACTACTACAAGGTTGTCAGCGAGCGCGGCAACCTTTACCTGATGGGCCTGGTGACGGTCGACGAGGGCAATCGCGGTGCGGAAGCCGCCAGCCAGGTGCCGGGCGTCGAGAAGGTCGTGAAGGTATTCCAGTACGTGAAGCCGCAGGATGCGCAGGCGCTGCAGGCCGCGTCGTCCGCGAGCGGCGCGTCCGGAGCGCAGGCTGTCGCCGCGCCGACGGATGGCGCGACGGTGGGCGCCGTGCCCGACGCGTCGGTGCAGTCCACGCCGTTGCAGTCGCCCGCACCGATTTCGAATTCGTCCAGCGTGCACCCGGGCAACCCGAAGGCGCCGTCGCAATGAAGAGCATTCAGATGAAGCAGATGAAACAATGGATGGCGCAGGGCGCCGCGGTCGCGGTGCTCGTGGCCGGTACGCTGGGCGTCGCGCATGCGGACGTCGGCGACGGCCTGAAGGTCGCGCGCGGCAACGCCTGCATGGGCTGCCATGCGGTCGACCGCAAGCTGGTCGGCCCGTCGTTCAAGGATATTGCCGCCCGCTACAAGGCCGATCCGCAGGCCGTGGCCAAGCTGTCGAAGAAGGTGAAGGACGGCGGCTCCGGCGTCTGGGGGGCGATTCCGATGCCCGCGCATCCGCGCATGAGCGACGCCGACGTCCGTTCGGTGGTCGAATGGGTGCTGGCCGGCGCGCCGTCGAAGTGACGCGCGCGGGGTGTGTAACCCCTATTGCCAAGCGCGGAAATGCGTGTGTATGATGATTGACTGTTGGGGCGGTAGCTCAGCTGGGAGAGCGTCGCGTTCGCAATGCGAAGGTCGGGAGTTCGATCCTCCTCCGCTCCACCAACGGAATTCGAAAGGCTCGTCCTCCTGAGACAGGAAGGATAGTGTTGCACTGGGCGCGAAGTGACATGCTCGTTCACAAAGTGCAACAAAATGCAGCCTGATGCTTCACAAACAAAAAGCCGGCCTCGAGCCGGCTTTTTGCTTTTTGTTCGACATCGGTGGTGCTCGCACGTCACACGGATGCCGGCCATCCAGCCTGCCCGGGTTGCTTGACGGCGGCCGTCCCTGCGGCCGAAATGCCAGTGGTCAATTGCCAGTCGATCATTCGCTGATCCCGTTCTTTTTCACGATCGCGGCGCCAGTGCCTTGTTCGCCGCACTCAGAATTCCGTCAACTCAACGCTTGTCAGATTGTGTCGGCAAGCGGCCTGGACGTTCGTCGGACGCCGGATCGCTCCCGCAAGTTTGATATCCTCGCTGTCACAAATCGGTAGTGTGACCGTGCCGTGCCGTGGCGCGAGTCGCAAAGCCGAATTCAATACGTTTACAACAATATTGAGAGAACGGCAGTGTCGATAAGCGAAACAATAAGCAGCTTCGCGGCAGGGGTGGTCGACTGGAATCGTCGGCCTGTCGCCTTGAATTTCGGCAAGGCGCAAGGCGCGTTGGGGCACTTGCTTGCGCTGCAGCACGCGCACGTGCACGAAGGGCTGATGACCGGCATTCGCGGGCATCTGACCTGCGTGTCGCCCCGCCACAACCTGTCGCCGAGGCTATTCCTCGGCGTCCCCGTCTCGATCCGGCTCGTCACCGATCGGGGCCGGTTGCACTTCGTCAACGCGATCGTCCAGGATGTGCAGATCGGCCAGAGCGACGGTGAGCTGTGCGTGTACCAGCTCACGGTGTGCGACGCCCTGTCTTTGATGGACAAACGCACGAATTCCCGTGTATTCCGCCAGAGCAACGTAGTCGACATCCTCACGACATTGTTCGGCGAATGGCGTCAGCGTAGCCCGGCGCTGGCTGCGGCCTTCGAATTCGACCTGTCCGGCTTGAGTCGCGACCGGTATCCGGCGCGTGAGCTGACCCGCCAGGTCAATGAGTCCGATGCGAACTTCGTGCGCCGCCTGTTGAGGCGCGAAGGCATCACGGTGTTTGCCAAGGCCGGTCCGGTCAAGGGAGCGGGGAGCGGCCAGGACGACACGCCGGTGCATACGCTCGTGTGTTGCGACGACCCGATGTCGTTGCCCGAAGCGCCGGCCGGCACGGTCCGACTGCATCCGCGCGACGCCGCCACCGAGGAGCGCGACACCGTTACGCTGTTCGCACTGCATCAGCGGCTCGCGCCGGGCCAGGTCGGGCGTCCGTCGTGGGATTACAAGAAGGCGCGTATCGACGAGTCGGTGGTCGCGTCGAGCCTCAACCAGGGCGAGGCCGGCAACGACCTGGCGCAGCTGCTCACCGACGTCGCGATCGACATCCCCCATGCGGGCGACTCATGGAACGATCACGAGCGCCTCACGCGCGTCCGGATGCTCGCGCATCAGTTTGAAGCCGAGCGTTACGACGGCGTGAGCAGCGTGCGCGATCTGGCCGTCGGGGCGTGGATCACCCTGACCGGAGATCCCGAATGGGACATGCAGTCCTCCGACCAGCGGCAGCTCGTGATCACGTCGATCGACCACGACATCTGGAACAATTTGCCGAAGGGGTTGACCGACCGTGTCCAGGCGCTGTTTGCCGCGAGCCGGCACCTCGCCTATCCGGCGCCATTGCAGCCGCCGGCGTCGGCGGCAACCGAAGCCGATACGCGCTACGAAAATCAGTTCACCTGTGTGCGGCGTGGCGTACCGCTGACGCCGGCGTACGATCCCAAGGTCGATCTGCCGCCCGTGCACCTGTTGACCGGCACGATCGTCGGCCAGCAAGGCGAGGAAGTGTTTTGCGATGCCGACGGCCGCGTTCGCGTTCGGATCCATGGCCTCGATCCGGCGGACCATGCACATGCCCAAGGGGCGGGCACGAACGACAATGCCGGCGACAGCGCACCGATCCGTGTCGGAGCGAGTCTCGCGGGCGGCAGCTTCGGGGCGCTGTTTTTGCCGCGAGTCGGCATGGAGGTATTGATCGGCAGCCTCGGCGGCGATCCGGACCGCCTGGTCATCATCAACGTGCTGAGCAACGGCGTGAATCCCCCGGCGGCCTTCACCCACATCGGCAACCTTCCCGGCAACCGCTACGTGTCGGGGATCAAGACCAAGGAAATCAAGGGGCGCCGATATAACCAGCTGCGTCTCGACGATACCCCGGGACAAATATCCAGTCAGTTGGCGAGCGAGCACGCGTATTCCCAGCTGAATCTAGGGTACCTGACGCAACCCCGCCAGGACGGCCGAGGTCAGGATCGTGGCGAGGGTGCGGAATTGCGCACCGACGCGGCAGCCGCATTGCGGGCCGCGCAGGGCATTCTCCTGACGACCTACGCACGCTCGCAGGCGAGCGGCGGTCAGCTCGATCGTGACGAGTTGCTGCGGCTGCTCGGCGAGTGCACGGACCTGTTCAAGTCGCTGGGCGACTACGCCGGTCAGCATGGCGGTCAGGCGAGCGACACGACGGGCCAGCAGGCGGTCGCCGCGGCGTTCAAGGGCTGGGCACCCGGCGGCGGTGGCGCGTCGGACGCCGGAACCGGTGGTGCGGCCGGGTCGCAAGCGCTGATGGCGTTCGGCGCGCAAGCCGGCTCGGTTGCAATCACGCCGAAGACCCACGTGACATACGCCGGCGAGAACATCGACCAGGTCGCGCAGCAACACGTGCAACTGACCAGCGGCCAGCACATCACGCTGCACGGTGGCCGCGGCGTCGCGATGTTCGCGCACAGCGATGGCGTTTCGGCGATTGCGAATCAGGGCAAGGTGACGCTGCAGAGCCAGAACGACGACACGCAGATCGATTCCGCGAAGAACATTCAGTTCACGGCGGCCGGCGGCAAGCTAGCGGGCATGGCGAGCGACGAGGTGGTTCTCACGACGTCCGGTGGCGCCTACCTGAAACTGCACGGCAACGATATCGAACTGGGGTGCCCCGGCACGTTCACGGTGAAGTCCGCCGGGCACTCGTGGCAGGGGCCGGCGAGCATGAGCACGGACATGCCGAAGTTCGATCATGCCCCACTCGGGCGCGTGCCCAAGCTCGTGCGGGCGACCGACGGGCAGGCCGTGGAAGGCATGCAGGCGGAGATCACGAAAGCATCGGGCGAAGTGGTGAAGGGGCAATCCGACGCCGCGGGCAAGCTTGCTCCCATCCAGAGCAACCAGTTCGAACCATTCGTCGTGAATTTCTTCAAGAACAAGAATTGACCGGGGATGGCAATCATCATGGCAGATACAGCCAATACCGCACCGGCCAATCCGGTCGCACCTGAAAACAATGCGTCGGCGCAAGCCGCGGCGAACGAGGGCGGCGGCCTCGATCCGCGCGCGCCTTCAGGCGGAGCTTCGTCGGACGGGAACGGCGATTTGCAGAATCGCTACCTGGTCGCCAACGGCAATGGCGTGATGACGCTCAGCCAATCGGACTATCTGTGCGTCATGCAGATGCCGTTGCCGGGCATCGTGATTTTCGTGCACGGGGTCAACTCGGAGGGAGAGTGGTTCGAAGCGGGAGAAGAGGGGCTGTGCGCCGGCTTGAACAGGCGTCTTGGGCGCGAGGACGATCATTTGACGCATCGCGGGCCACTGGGTGGCCAGATGGGCAAGATGCGTTACATGAAGAGCCTGACCGATGATGGGTTCATCAACCCGAAACTGACATCGAAGACCTATCTGCAACCGGACGAAAATACCTACTCGCCCGTCATTCATTTTCGTTGGGGCTACAAGGCGAACGCCGAGGATCTGAAGCGCTACGGGAAGTCGATCTTCCTGAACGAGCAGAACTATTGGGGCGGTGGCCCGTTCGCGAACGGTTGCGGCAGCCTGCCGGACCTGTGGAATGCCGGCGTCGATCCGCGCATCTTCGGGTTCATCAACATTCAGAGCATCAATCCCACGGCGCGTCAGATCTACGAGACACCGCCGCGCGCGTACAACGTGATGGGCGCGCTGCGTCTGGCGAAGCTCATCGGGTCTATCCGGAAAGTGCAAAAGGATGTCCCGATCACCGTGGTGTGCCATAGCCAGGGCAATATGGTCGGCATTGCCTCGGCGTTTCTCGGCGATCGGCTGTCGAAGGCGGCCGGCGTGAGATGCGTGGCGGATACCTATGTGCTGGCCAATCCGCCCTACGGGATCGTCGGTTCCATCGAGGGTGACAACTCGCCGTTCATGGAACACTGGGCCGAGCGCAACAACCATGATTCGAAGGGCAACCGAGGTCGGGTGGAATCGCAGGCGCGGGCGAAGACCTTGAAGGCATTTTTCGAACTGATCGCGCAGAGCAAGGGTGCCGAGGATCAGCGCGACCCGCTCGACTATCGGATGACGATGGCAAACATGAAGGCGGGCGAAGACGGCAAGCCCGCCTACGATCCGGACGACGACAGAAAGCGGTATGGCGTCCAGAATCACACCTACGGGCGTGTGACGCTGTACTCGTGTCCGCACGATCAGGTGATTTCCGCGGCTCCGGTGCAGGGCATGGGCTGGCGAGGATTGCATCCGAAAGAGGTCGAACTCGTGAAGGGCACGAGCCTGTTCACGCAGCGCGTGTTCGCCACCAACTTTCAGGTCGGCCAGGAGAACCCTGTCGTCTATCGGACCTGGGAGCATGACTGGCGTTACGAAAAGGGCTCGTCGAAGCTGTTTTTCTATCCCACGTCGCCACCGGCCAAATACAACCTGGTCAAGGCGCTGCGGGGTAACGAGCATTGGTATGGCAAGGTCGGCACCATCGGCGCGGCTCCCGTGTTGTTTATCGCGACATTGGCGACTTCGGCTCTTGGCATGTTTCGTACCAACGCCGATCCACCGAAGGACTGGCACGTCCTGTGTGATGCACCTGGCCTGCCGGAACCGTTCTTCCCGCAGGCGATCCGCTATGGAGCGGTCGTACAGGTCAGGGACGGAAACGCCGAAAGCGATTTCAATGAGGACAACGATCCGGTGGCGGCTGCGCGAAACAAGAGCAAGGCCAGCATCAACATGGCTGACCCGTACGACACATATAAGGCTGAAGGCAAGCATGCAGTTGAGATGGCGCCCAAGGGAGATGCGGACAGCGAGGCGTCACAACGCTATGAGGACCATGCAATCACGCGCATGGAGGCTCGTCACGACAACAATTCGGAGTGGGTCAAGGACGATGTGGTCATCGGCGAGGCTGGGTCCAACGCACAAATGCCGGAGGGATATGAAAAATGGCGAAACAAGCAGGTCGTGCGTATTCTCGATCAGGCTGTGAATAACCCGACGAACCATTCGACGATCATGACGAATCCGATGCATGCCAGGTTGGCGCTGGCTTACGATGTCGCGATTGGTATTTGTCGAATCTCGTCTGAGCAGTTGAACGATTTTAGAGTTGAAGCAGACTGGCGGTTCGGTAAGCAATTGGAAAAAGGCAATCCGAATAAAATCTATTCGACGTACTTCGAGAAAGGAAAAATGAATGGGCAGTTTTTGCAAGACTGGGTGCTCGAAGACCCCGAGGCAATGCTTCCTGACTCGATAGACGACACGCGGCAGGGTGGTACATTACTCGGTATCGGGGAGGCAGTATGAGATCGCTGGTCGCCTCCCGGTCACGACGATTTGCACTGGTATTCGTTGGAGTACTTCTTGCGGTTGGTATTGTCGCAATCTGGGCATTCGGTCATAGTCCGCACACGCGAAGCATGGGAGAGGAGATGACAAGATGGATAGGGCTGCCTGCCCTTGTTGGGGTGGCTGTTTTTGCATTCGTTACGGCGTGGTCATCGTCGACAGCCGAGGCCGCGCAGCCGATCTCGACTCCGAAACCACTGCCCCCCGCCCAGGAGAGGCCATTTGTCGCGCAAGTTGTTGGTCTGGAATGGCTCAATCCTCTGCAGCGCCGCGACTATCCAACGGAATGGCAACTGCTATGGACAATGGGGCTGGTCAGGCCGAATAAGAACGATGACATGGTCAGAACGGACCCTCAAAGCTTTTTATCAGTTAAGCCAGTCGCTATTGTTGCGGACGGGAACCATGGAAGGGAGAGCTTCGATGGATACTATGAGAAGTATGTCGATACGCTGCTGGGTCTGTTTGCCACGAAATATGTGATGAATGATCATTATTTTTATACGGTTAAATCACATGATCCGCGTCTTTGGCGAGAGTTGGCAGGCATTCGCGTCGAGTTCGCGATACCTCAGCGACTGGCGTCGAAAGAGGCAATAGATTATTTGGCTTACCAGATCAAAGACTATTTTGAAATTGGCAATAAGTCCGCAAAGGATCTGTGGAGCAAGGATACGCCGCCGGATATCCGCATTCACATTGGCGGCCCGAATGCCGGCTTCACGTCCCTGAATGCCGCACTCGACTATCTGCAAGCGCATCCACAGGAAAGCGTATGGGTGATGAACTGGGACGCCCCAAGCTTCCCGCCCAAAGACGAGCAGATGAACGAAAACCTCACCGTGCTGTTTCTTGCCGGTCCAGATTTGAAGACTGAGCGCGAGCCGCTCGCATGGATCGGCAAGGTGGCGACGGGTAACGTGAGCGACTTCGAGGCGAAGGCCGGCACGACACGCGCGGTCCAGGCATGGAAGGCAACGATCGCGCAGGCCGCGCATAACGCGAACGTCGACCCCACAAGCATTCAGTTCGTCGTGCATGACGCGGGCAAGGGCGGTGATGCAGCATCGACGCGTCTGGCTTCGCTATCGCAGACGCTGACGGAAACGCTGCCGGAATTCGACTACACGAAGCAGGTGTTCAACACGCCGGCGCTGCTTGGCGACATGGGCGCGGGTACGGCGCTGACGAACGTCGCACTCGCGATCGGCCGGATCAACCACTTCGGCGGGAACGCGCTGGTTGCCGGCACCACGGACGCAGGCCACCCGACTGCCGTGGTCGTCCTTCCGCCGTCGAAGCTCACACCGATCGACCCGGACAGCGACTGGTTCCGCGCCCGCGGCGAAGACAACGCCTATCTGCCATGGTGGGGCCGCCGCCACGACACGAACTACGGCATCCAGGGCTATTCGTACTAAGGAGAAGCCATGCGCGGCATCATTCGGGTAGGCGACGTGCATAGCCATGGTGGACGTGTAGAGACTGGTGCCGCGAACAGTGAAGTCATGGGGCGCTCAGTCGCTCGTCAGGGAGATCGCTGCACGTGTCCGCTTCACGGCGAGGTTGTCATCGTCGACGGTGAAGCCGGCTTTGATGTGGAGGGGGCACTCGCGTCGTTCGACGGTCACAAGACGTCGTGCGGAGCGGTGCTCATTTCGTCAGTGCCAACGTCCGGACGTTCCTGAACCGGGCATGCGGATGCAACCCAATTTCCCGAGATATCGCAGCTGCTTCGTTTGATCCGCGTCTCTCAACTGAGGGGCGCAGGAGGGCATTGGAGATGATCTGTTCGACCTCGCAGTCGCCGGATCATCTCGCGCAGCGAAACAGGATCGCGAACGTGTCGGCGTCGGATGATGCCCGACATCATTGGGTAATCGAGCCTCTCCCAGCCCCTTGCCAAGGGGGGCAGTGCTCTGAGCGAGGATTTGCGACGCAAACCACTGCCTGATGCGAGGCAGATACCGGTACAAACAAATGACCCGATGGATAGGAATGTCAGCGCTGGTAAGGTTCGCAGCTTTTGCCTTTGCCACGGCATGTTCAGCTACGACGGCTGACGCAGAGCAGCCCGCCTCACCACCGACATCAGTCCGGGAGAAACCGTTTCTTGCTCAAGTTGTTGGTCTGGAGTGGCTCAATCCCCTGCAGCGTCGCGACTATCCGACGGAATGGCAACTGCTGTGGACGATGGGACTCGTCAAACCGAACAAGAACGACGATATGGTTAGAGCAGATCCCAAGTCGTTTAGTACAGTTCGTCCCGTCGCCGGAATCGCCTATGGTAACAACGGGGCTGAAAGCTTCGATGGGTTCTACGAAAAGTATGTCTCCAAGTTTCTTGTTCTATTTCACGAGAAGTATGCGATGAATGGTCGCTACTTTTATACGGTGCAACCATCCGACAAGCAGCACTGGCGAGAACTGGCAGGAATCCGAATGGAGTTCGCGGTTCCCTCGCGACTATCGCCGCAAGAAGCACGTACATACCTTCGTAAGGAAATGATCACTGCATTTGCCATTGGAAACAAAGAATTTCCTGACCTATGGAGCAAGGATGCGCCACCTGATATTCAGATCCATGTCGGCGGCGCGAATGCCGGCTTCACGTCCCTGAATGCCGCGCTTGACTACTTGCAAGCGCATCCGCAGGAAAGCGTATGGGTGATGAACTGGGACGCCCCAAGCTTCCCGCCCAAAGACGAGCAGATGAACGAAAACCTCACCGTGCTGTTTCTTGCCGGTCCAGATTTGAAGACTGAACGCGAGCCGCTCGCATGGATCGGCAAGGCTGCGACGGGTAACGTGAGCGACTTCGAGGCGAAGGCCGGCACGACACGCGCGGTCCAGGCATGGAAGGCAACGATCGCGCAGGCCGCGCATAACGCGAACGTCGACCCCGCAAGCATTCAGTTCGTCGTGCATGACGCGGGCAAGGGCGGTGATGCAGCATCGACGCGTCTGGCTTCGCTATCGCAGACGCTGACGGAAACGCTGCCGGAATTCGACTACACGAAGCAGGTGTTCAACACGCCGGCGCTGCTTGGTGACATGGGCGCGGGTACGGCGCTGACGAACGTCGCACTCGCGATCGGCCGGATCAACCACTTCGGCGGGAACGCACTGATTGCCGGCACCACAGACGCCAGCCATCCAACCGCGGTCGTAGTGCTGCCGCCGTCGAAGCTCACACCGATCGACCCGGACAGCGACTGGTTCCGTGCCCGCGGCGAAGACAACGCCTATCTGCCATGGTGGGGGCGTCGTCACGACACGAACTACGGCATCCAGGGCTATTCGAACTGAACGTCCTGAAAATCCCCCAGACACGGCCTGATTCGACGCAGCGCAGCGACATCCACTCGCGCCCGCGCACCGCTCTCACCGTGGCGACACAACATCGCACCCGCCAACCGCGCTCAGGTCAGCAGTTCATACATGACCTTGAACGCCGGTATCGACAGCCCGGCGAACGCCACCGTAACGGCCGCGAGAATTGCCGTCCTTTTCCGCAGCAACGCGAAAACGAGCATCGACAGGGCGAAGAATCCGCCGGTCAGCAGGATCCCCCACCAGAGCGCCGCATAGCCGGCCCCGCCTTCAAAGCTCGACATGTTCCGCGTCATCAGGGTTGCGACGTAACCGGCGACGGTCATGCTTGCGGGCAGGCACAGCACCGGGTACAGGATGAAGACGACGATCTGTCGCGAAGTCGGGTCGTGAGACGTCATGGCGAGCGCTTCGTTGAGCGAGGGTGGGGCGAACCGGTTGCCGCGCGGGCGGGTTCAGGCAGCCGGCAGGATGCGGGCATTTACGGTGTTTGGCAACCGGCCGTCCGCCGCAATCCCGACGTACCGCGAGCGCGCGACCGGCGCCCGGCAGCCGTCACTCTGTCGCCCCGCGGCTGTCCGATTCCGCCGGCGCATCCCTCACCGCGCGATAGTGCCGCCGTGCCTTGGCCACGTTGCCGCAAGTGGCCATGTCGCACCACTTGCGGCGCCCCGTCTTGGAACTGTCGATGAACAGCCACGCGCAGTTCGAACCCGCACACATCCGCAACCGCCCTTGGGGCAACGCTTCGAGCAGCTTCACGGCCTCGAGTGCAAGCTGGTGGGCCGGCAGATGCAGGTCCGCCGGATCGGACGGGCTGCCGAGCTCGATCCGGGCGGCCGTTGCGACCAGCCGGCAGCCGCCGATCGCGCGCTTCCAGAGCCGCTCCAGCGTTTCGAGGTCCGCCGCGGCCACCGGAGCGCCGTGCGAGAGCGCGCCGACGATGCCGAACAACGCTTCGCGCAGGCGCTTCGCATCGCGCAGTGCTCGCGCGGCCTCAGCCGGCGCCTCGGCCGCGCGAGCCGCGAGCCGGGCCAGGTCGGAGGCGGGAACGCGTGCCGATTGCGTCAGCCACGCGAGATAGGCGTCGTAATCCGGCAGCCAGTCGCACGGCGTCTGATCGCGGCCGCTCACCGTATTGATGAAATCGAGGACAGGGTGGCCGCCGATGAAATCGCGGGCCTCGAATACATGCGCTTCCATAACCGGTGAAATGCTGGACATGGGTTAAATTGATGCTAACCTTTGATCGTTGTTTAAAAGGTTAGCACATTCGCCAGCCGACGCTTACGCGAGGAGAACGCATGTCGCCGTCCATCGCATCACCCGGCCTGCAGGCCGGACTGTCGCAAACCGGCGGCCCCCGGCCAGTCGAATTCATCGTCGCGCCCAGCAGCCTCGGCCTCCGGCCGAACGCGGCCGGTCTTGAGCCCGAGACCTGGCGCGCCCCGGAAGTGTTGCTGGCGACGGGCCTTGCCGCGCAAGTTGGCGCGCAGGTGTCGCGGCTCGCGCATCCGGCCTATGCATTCACGCCGCAGCCCGGAACCCGTCTCGGCAACGGCCGGGCGATCCGCGATTTCTCGCTCGACCTGGCCGGGCGCGTCGCCGACGCGCGCCGGCGGCACGTGTTTCCGATCGTGCTCGGCGGCGATTGCAGCGTCCTGCTCGGGTGCCTGCTGGGCAACCGCCGGGCGGGCGGCGCCGGGCTCGTGCACGTCGACGGGCACAGCGATTTCTACCATCCCGGCAACTACGACACATCGAAGCGGCTCGGTTCCGTGGCGGGGATGGATCTTGCGCTGTCGACCGGGCGAGGGGAGCCGCTGCTGACCGACTGGCCCGATCTGGACGGCCCGCTCGTCGACGATCTCGACGCCTGCCAGGTGGGCGAGCGCGAATCCGAATCCGGCGACCTGGAGACCACGTATGGCGATATCGCCAGCACGGCGATCACGCGCATCACGATCGGGCAGTTGCTGGCGCGCGGGCCCGCGGCCGTCGCGGCCGAACTGGTGGGCTGGCTCGGCGCTCGGGCGCTCGGGCATGCGTGGCTGCACGTGGATCTCGACGTGCTCGATCAGGCGCAACTGCCCGCGGTGGATTCGCCCGGTTCGCCGGGGCTGGATTTCGACGGGCTCGACGCACTGCTCGGCCCGCTCGTCGCATCGGGCCGTGTCGCGGGGATCAACTTCACCATCTACGACCCCGGGCTCGATCCGGGGCTCGTGCATGCGAACCGCATCGCGCGCAGTATCGGGCGCTGCGCCGCCGCTTTGCCGGCGCGGCACGGCTGAAGCCGCGGCCGGGCCGGGAAGGGCAGTCGCGCGGCGGCGTCCGGGGTGGCGATGAACCGGCGGCGAGGTCGCCGGTTTCCGTCACGCGCGTCCGAGACTCGGCCGCTTCGGGTCGTAGGTCCACCCCGGCACGAGATGGCGCATCGCGACCGCGTCGTCGCGCGCCGTACCGCCGACCGCGTTGTACAGCGCATGCGCGGCCTCGACCTGCGCCATGTCGAGTTCGATCCCGAGCCCCGGCCGCTGCGGTACGGCCACCTTGCCGCCGACGATCGCGAGCGGCTCGCGCGTGAGTCGCGCGTCGCCGTCCTGCCAGATCCAGTGGGTGTCGATCGCGGTGATCGTGCCGGGCGCCGCCGCCGCGGCATGCGTGAACATCGCGAGCGACACGTCGAAGTGATTGTTCGAGTGCGAGCCCCACGTGAGTCCCCAGTCGCGGCACAGCTGCGCGAGCCGTACCGAGCCCTGCATCGTCCAGAAATGCGGGTCGGCGAGCGGGATGTCGACCGCCTGCAGCCGTACCGCGTGATCCATCTGCCGCCAGTCGGTCGCGATCATGTTGGTCGCGGTCGGGATCCCCGTCGCGCGGCGGAATTCGGCCATCACCTCGCGGCCCGAATAGCCGCCTTCCGGCCCGCATGGATCTTCCGCATACGCGAGCAGGTGGCCTTGTCCGCGACACAGCGCGACGGCCTCGTCGAGCGACCACGCGCCGTTCGGGTCGAGCGTCGCGCGGGCGTCGGGAAAGCGCGCCTTGAGCGCCGCGATCGCCGCCATCTCGTCGGCGCCGGCCATCACGCCGCCCTTCAGCTTGAAGTCGGCGAAGCCGTAGCGCGCGACGGCGGCTTCGGCCTGCCGCACGATCGCGGCGGGCGTGAGCGCCGCTTCGTTGCGCAGGCGAAACCATGCGTCCGATGCGCGCGCTTCGTCGCGATACGGCAGATCGGTGCGGCGCCGGTCGCCGACGTAGAACAGGTACGCGAGCATCGGCACGGCGTCGCGCTGCTGGCCTTCGCCGAGCAGCGCCGCGACCGGCACGTCGAGGTGCTGGCCGAGCAGGTCGAGCAGCGCGGCCTCGATCGCGGTGATCACGTTGTCGAGCCGCAGGTTGATCTCGTGCGGCTGGCGCAGCACGGCCGCTTCGCCGGCCGACGTCACCTCGTGACGGATCGTGCGGCCCGCACCTGCGGCCGGGCTCGCGCCGGACAGCGCCGCGCGCACCGCGTTGAGCGTCGCCTGGTAGCGGCCGATCGACTGGCCGATCACGCGATCCGTCATGCGCTCGAGCGCGAGCCGGATGCCTTCGCCGCCCGGCACCTCGCCGACGCCCGTGCGTCCGCTGCTGTCGTCGAGGATCACGAGATTGCGCGTGAAGCAGGGCGCGTGCGCGCCGCACAGGTTGAGCAGCATGCTGTCGCGCCCGGCGACGGGAATCACCTGCATGCGCGTGACGCGCGGCGTGCCGGCATGGCGGGATTCGGACATCGGTTCGCTCCTGGTTCCGGTGGCGCGCGGGCTGCCGGCCGAGCCGGCGCGGCCCGCGCGGTTCAGTGAAGTTCGACGCGGCGGATCTCGCCGACGACGAACACGTAACAGATCACCGCGACGAGTGCGTGCGCGACGACATAGACGAGCGCGCCGTTGAACGAGCCGGTGCGATCGACGATGTAGCCGATCGCGATCGGCGTCGTGATGCTCGAGAGGTTGCCGCAGGTGTTGAGCAGCGCGCCGCTCAGGCCCGCGATCTGGCGCGGCGCGGTGTCGGCGTTGACGGCCCAGCCGAGCGCGCCGAGCCCCTTGCCGAAGAACGACAGCGCCATGAACAGCACGACGAGCACGTGCGAGTCGGTGTAGTTGCAGACGAGCATCGACATCGACAGCAGCATGCCGATCACGATCGGCACCTTGCGGGCGACCGACAGCGACCGCCCCTGCCTGAGCAGCGCGTCGGACACGAGGCCGCCGAGAATCCCGCCGAGGAAGCCGCACACCGCCGGGATCGATGCGACGAGCCCGGCGTTCAGGATCGACATTCCGCGGGCCTGCACGAGATAGACGGGAAACCACGTGATGAAGAAATAGGTGAGCGCATTGATGCAGTACTGCGCGACGTAAACGCCGATCAGCATCCGGCTTCTCAGCAGCGCCTTCACGTGGCGCATCGACGGGCCGCCGTCGCGTCCGCCCGTCGCCTGGTCGATGTTGACGAGCGCGCCGCCTTCGGCGAGATAGTCGAGTTCCGCGCGGTTGATGTCCGGGTGGTCCTTCGGGTCGTGCATCGTGCGGTTCCATACCACGACGAATGCGAAACCGAGCACGCCCATCACCGCGAACACCGACTGCCAGCCGAACGCATGGACGAGCCAGCCCATCAGCGGTGCGAACACGACGGTCGCCGCATACTGCGCGGCGTTGAAGATCGCCGACGCGGTGCCGCGTTCGGCGGCCGGGAACCACGCGGACACGATCCGGCTGTTGGCCGGGAACGACGGCGCCTCGGCCGCGCCGACCAGGAAGCGCAAGCCGAACAGCAGCGCGAACGCGGCCGCGCCGCCGAAGAAGCCGATCGTGCCCTGCAGCAGCGTGAACAGCGACCAGAAGAAGATGCTGAACGCATAGACGATGCGCGATCCGTAGCGGTCGAGCAGCCAGCCGCCCGGCAGTTGCGCGACCACGTACGACCAGCCGAACGCGGAGAAGATGAAGCCGATCTGCACGTGGTTCAGGTGCAGCGCGCGGGCGAGGCTCGGGCCCGCGATCGCGATCGCCGCGCGATCCGCGTAGTTGATCGTCGTGACCGCGAACAGCACGGCCAGCACGAGCCAGCGCACGCGCGTGCGCCGGGCCGTTGCCGACGCGGACGACGGCAGCGCGTGAAGCGGATTCATGACTGTCTCCTCCGAAGGGCGGAAGGTGCCGTCGTGCGGCCGGCGCGTCGTTGCGCGCGTGATGCGTGCGGGCGCCGCCGGTTCGAGGGCGGGCGCCGGACGCCGATGCAGCGAGGGCGTCCAGGCCATTCTGTCATGTCGAAATCCGCGCCTTCATGCCAATTGCTGACTTGATCGATTCAGCATTTGAATCGATCGGCGGGTCGAGCCTCGGCGTCGGAACGGCCGCCATATTTTTACCCGGGCAATATTGACATCTGATTAATACCCGGATAAAAATAGCGTCATTCTGAATTCTGCTCTCGGGCGATCACCATGACGACTTCCACGCTCCTTCCTTCGTACACGGCCTTCGACGGCCACCGGCGGCTCGCGTCGGGCCCGCTCGCGACGGTCGCGCTCGCGGTCCGGCAGGCCGCCGGCGACGCGATGGCCGGCACGATCCTGATCTTCGACGACGCGACGGGCCGCTCGATCGACCTCGACCTGCGCGGCACGGCGGACGATATCCGCGCGCGCTATGCGCCGCCGTCGGGCGACGCGTCAGCGGCCGCCGGCGAGCCGGCCGGCGCCGGCGAACAGCGCGGCCGCGGCCGGCCGAAGCTCGGCGTCGTGTCGCGCGAGGTCACGCTGCTGCCGCGTCACTGGGAATGGCTCGGCGCGCAGCCGGGCGGCGCGTCGGTCGCGCTGCGCAAGCTCGTCGAGGACGCGCGGCGCACGCAGGCGGCGGCCAACCGGCACCGCGACGCGCAAACCCGCGCATACCACTTCATGTCGGCGATGGCGGGCGACCTGCCCGGTTTCGAGGAGGCCGCGCGGGCGCTGTATGCGAACGATCCGGCGCGGCTCGCCGAGCTGATCGCCGGCTGGCCGGGCGACGTGCGCGATCACGCGCTCGCGCTGGCGGGCGGCGATCTGCCGCCGTCTACCGAAGACTGCTGAAGGAGCATCCGACGCGATGACCGTATTCGATCTGAACCGTGGCGCGATCGCGCCGGTCGCCGACGAGGTGGACCTCGTCGACCTGCGCGTGACGGGCGCCGTCCCGCGCGAACTCGACGGTACGCTGCTGCGCAACGGCCCGAATCCGCCGGGCGGCCGCTTTGAAGGGAACGACATGCTGTCGTGGTGGCCGGAAGCCGCGATGCTGCACGCGATCGCGTTCGAGGACGGCCGTGCGACCGGCTACCGGAACCGCTGGGCGCGCACGCAGCGCTGGGCCGCCGTGCATGCGCCCGCGCAGGTGCCGGATCTGCCCGACACCAACCCGAACGTCAGCGTGCTGCGGCATGCGGGCGAATTGCTCGCGCTGTCGGAGGGCGGCGCGCCGTTCGCGATCACGGCCGCGCTCGATTCGCTCGGCGCGCCGCGCCGGCATGCGGGCCTGGGCGGCGGGATGACCGCGCATCCGAAGGTCGATCCGGTGACCGGCGAGCTGATCGCGTTTCGCGCGGACTGGCGCGCGCCGTGGCTGCGCTACGGCGTGGCCGACGCGCACGGCGTGCAGCGTGTCGATATCGAGATCGACCTGCCCGCGCCGTCGATGATGCACGACCTTGCGGTGACCGAAACCCGCAGCCTGCTGCTGGACCTGAACGTCGGCTACGATTTCTCGCTGCTCGGGCAGGGCTGCCGGATGCCGCTGCGCTGGCACGACGACCGCGAAGCGCGCATCGGCGTGATCCCGCGCCACGGCGGCGCCGTGCGCTGGTTCGGCATCGAGCCGTGTTTCATCCAGCACGTCGTGAACGCGTACGACTGCGACGCGTCGTGCATCGTGTTCGACGCGGTGCGCTATCCGTCGTTCCTGCGGTTCGACGCGGGTACGGGCCGCTTTGCCGATAACCCGCTCGGCGAGCTGTGGCGCTATGTGATCGACACGGCGCACGGCCTGGTCGACGAGGGGCCGCTCGCCGACGGCGGCATCGAGCTGCCGCGCATCAACGAAAGTCGGACCGGACGCCGCTACCGTTACCTGTATGCGGTCGAGCAGCCGAACAACGCGGAAATGCGCGGCGTGATGCGCTTCGACCACGCGAGCGGCGCGACGACGCGCTACGCGGTGCCGCCCGGCGACCAGAACGGCGAGCCCGTGTTCGTGCCGCGTCCGGGCGGCGTCGACGAGGACGACGGCTGGCTGCTGGTGATGGTCTACCGCGCGGCGACGGATACGAGCGACGTCGTGATCCTCGATGCGCGCGCGATCGACGCGGGGCCCGTCGCGACCGTGCATCTGCCGCGTCGCGTGCCGGCCGGGTTCCACGGCGCATGGGTGGCGCGCGAGCGCTGAGCGGCGGCGCGGCGCGTCAGCGCGCGCGCAGCGCGTCGACGATCTTCAGCCGCGCGGCGCGCATCGCCGGCAGGAACCCGCCGACGAGCCCCATCACGAGCGAGAACAGCAGCGTCTTCACGACGATCGCGGGCGTCAGCACGAAGCGGAACGACAGGTCCGAGAAGGTCTGGAAGTTGGTCGTCGAGAATGACGCGAACTGCATCAGCGATGCGCACGCGAGCCCCGCGACGCCGCCGACGAAGCCGAGCAGCAAGGCCTCCAGCAGGAACGCGGCGAGCACGCTGGTGCGCTTGAAGCCGAGCGCGCGCAGCGTGCCGATCTCGGCCACGCGGTTCGCGACGGACGCATACATCGTGATCATTGCGCCGATCATCGCGGCGATCGAGAAGATCGTCGACAGCGTGATGCCGAGGATGTTGATGAACGTCGACAGCGCCTTCGACTGGTCGCCGTAGAACGTCTGCTCGCGTTTCGCTTCGTCGGTGAGCCGCGGGTCGACGTCGATGTCGGCCTTGAAGCGTGCGAACCCGTCGGCGCTCGGGATGCGCAGCACCATCGACGAGTAGCTCGTGCGCCGGAACGACTGCATCAGCTGGTCGGCGTCGCCCCAGATCTCCGAGTCGAAGCCGCTGCCGCCCGCGTCGAAGATCCCGACGACGATCCAGTCGCGCTGCGCGAAATGCAGCCGGTCGCCGAGCTGCGTGCCGCTGAAGCCTTTCGCGATCGCGCTGCCGACGATGATTTCGGACGAGCCCGGCGTGAACGGGCGGCCGGCCGCGAGCGTCACGTGCGGGCGCAGCGCGAGGCCCGCCGGCGACACGCCGCGGATCACCACGTTCGACGGCTTGCCGGTCGACGTCTTTACCAGCGAGATCAGCACGACGGCCTCTTTCGATACGAGCGGCCGGCCGTCGGGGCCGAGCGCGACGGCCGGGTGCATCTCGAGCGCATTGGCCTGCTGGTGGTCGATCGCACTCTGGATCTCGGTTTCGGCGCCCTTGCGGATCACGACGACGTTATCGGGTTCGCCGGTCGACACGAGCGTCTGCGTGAGCCCCGCATCGAGCATCTGCACCGTCGCGAACACGAAGATCACGAGCGCCATCCCGCCTGCGGTGAGCACGGTGGTGAGCCGCCTGGCCCACAGGTTGCGCGCGACGTAGGAGAGCGGGATCGCCATGGCTGCGGCGGCCTAGCCGATGGCCCGCAGGCCTTCGACGACGCGCACGCGTGCGGCCTGCCACGCCGGCACGATCGCGGCCGCGATGCCGACCGCGACCGAGCATGCGCCCTGCAGCACGACGGTCTCGGCCGACACCCTGAACACCGGGAAGATGCCGCTTGCCGCATGCCTGAACAGGCTCGCGGCGGGCGGCGTCGCGAGGATCCCGAGCCCGCCGCCGGCCACCGCGATCGTGACCGATTCGCCGAACACGATCAGCGCGAGAAAGCCGGGACCGAAGCCGAGCGCCTTCAGCGTCGCGTATTCGGCCGTGCGTTCGCGCGCGCTCATCGCCATCGCGTTGGCCATCACGGCCATGATGATCAGGATCACCACGTACGACACGACGCGGATTGCGGCGATGATCTGGTTCGACATCGCGACGAAGCCGAGCTGGAACGCTTGTTCGGTCTCGGTCAGCGTTTCGGCGAGCGAGTTCCTGAACACGGCGTCGACGTTGCGCGCGATCGCCGCGCCGTCGTCGGGGTTCGCGACGCCGAGCACGAATACGCCGACCTGATCGGCCTGCTTCGGCGTGCGCTGGCGCACCGTCTCGTTCAGGTAGTCCCAGTGGAACACCAACTGGCGCGTGATCGTCGAGTCGTCGCGGCCGTCGAGGATCCCGCGCACGACGAAATCCCAGGTGCCGGGATAGATCGTGCCCTTGAGCGGGATCACGTCGCCGATCCTGAAGCCGAACTGCGTCGCGAGCTGGCGGCCGACAAGGCAGCCGCGGCGGTCGCGGTTGTAGTCGGCGCGCTGCTGCGCCGGGATGATGAATTCCGGGTACAGGTCGAGATAGTTGTCCGACACCGCGAAGCTCGCGAAAAAGTTCTTCGGGTCGCGGTAGATGCCGCCGAACCAGTTCGAGCGCACCACGGCCGTCACGCCGTCGACGCCGCGAATCCGGTTCTCGTCGCTCACCGGCAGCGGGAACACGAGCGAGATCGCGTTGCGCGTGACGAGCCGCCCGCTGGACGCGGCGGCCGCGCCCGCGTACCACGCGTCGACGACGGTGTGCAGCAGCCCGAACGCCAGAACCGCCACGGTCAGCCCGAGCACGGTCAGCAGCGTGCGCAGCCGGTGCCGCAGCGCGTTGCGAACGATCAGCTTCGGCACCATCATCCGGCGCGCTCCCGCGGCCGGTCAGCCGGCGTGCCCATCGATCAGCTCCCCTTTTTCCAGATGCACGAGCGAGCGCGCGGCGCCGGCCGCGTGCGCGTCGTGGGTCACCATGATGATCGTCTTGCCGAGCTCGGCGTTCATCCGCTGCAGCATCGCCAGCACGTCGGCGGCCGACGCGCGGTCGAGGTCGCCGGTCGGCTCGTCGGCGACGATCAGCACCGGATCGGTGATCAGCGCGCGAGCGATCGCGACGCGCTGCTGCTGGCCGCCCGACAGCTCGGACGGGTAATGGCTCGTCCGGTCGCCCAGGCTCACCATGTCTAGCACGAGTTCGACGCGCTCGCGCCGCTCGCGGCGCGACAGGTGCGTGAGCATCAGCGGCAGCTCGACGTTCTCGAACGCGGTGAGCACCGGCATCAGGTTGTAGAACTGGAAGATGAAGCCGACGTTCGCCGCGCGCCATTCGGCCAGTTGCGCTTCCGCGAGCAGCGAGATGTCGAGCCCGCCCACGCGCAGCTCGCCGCTGTCGGGCCGGTCGATGCCGGCCACCAGGTTCAGCAGCGTGCTCTTGCCGGAGCCGGACGGCCCCATCAGCGCGACGAAGTCGCCCTCGCGGATGTCGAGCGTGATGTCCGTCAGCACGGGCACGATCTGGTTGCCGCGCCGGTACGATTTCGCGACGTGGCTGATCTCGACGAGGGGCGGCGGAGCGTCGTTCACGCGGGCGCTACTTCTTCGCGACGGTCACTTTCGCGCCGTCCTTCAGCTTCGCGCCCGGCGCGAGCACGACCGTGTCGCCGGGCTTCACGCCGCCGATGGCGACGAGTTCGCCGATCCGCATGCCCGTCGTCACGGCGGCGGCGCGCACGGTGTCGTCCTTCACGACGAACACGACGGGCCGGCCGTCGCGCTGCGCGACCGCGCTCGCCTGCACGGCCGTCACGGGCTGCCGGTCCTGCGCCGACACGGGTTTCGACAGGAACGCGATCTTCGCGCTCATGTCGGGCAGCACGCGGTCGTCGCGGTCGACGAAGCGCACCTTCACGAGCACGGTGGCCTTCGAGCGATCGACGGTCGGCACGATGCGCGACACGCGGCCCGCAAAGCGCGTGTCGGGCAGCGCGTCGAGCTGGATCTCGCACGGCTGCCCGGCGCGGATCGTCGCGATGTTCGATTCGGCCACGTCGGCCTCGACCTCGAGCGTGTCCATGTCGGCGATCGTCACGACCGCGCCCTTGCTGTCCGACGCGGACGAAAACGGCGTGATGTTGTCGCCGACGTTCGCGTGCTTCGCGAGCACGATGCCGTCGAACGGCGCGCGGATCACCGTCTGGTCGACCGCGACCTGCGCGGCCTGCGCGTTGGCTTCGGCGGACGCGATCGCCGCCTGGTCGCTGTTGAGCGACGCGCGCGCCTTGTTCACGCGCGCCGTGTCGGTGTCGAGCTGCGCGGCCGGCACGGCGCCCCGCGGCGCGAGCGCCGAGGTGCGGCGCAGCGCGATCTCGGCGTCCTTCAGCTCGGCCTGCTCGACGCCGAGGTTCGCGCGGGCGACCTTCACCTGCGCGAGCGCCTGCGCCAGCGACGCCTCGACGTCGCGGCTTTCGAGGCGCGCGATGATCTCGTCCTTTTTCACGCGCGTGCCCTCGAGCACGCCGAGCCACTCGACGCGTCCCTGGCCCTTCGACGCGACCGCGGCCTTGCGCTGCGGCACGACATAGCCGGTCGCGTTGAGCTGCGTGTCGTTCTGGTACGGGTAGGCGGACGTGACGGATGTGGTTTCGACGGTCGGCCGGCCGGTGAGCGCGAGACCGGCGGCGGTCGCGACGACGAGGATCGCGGCGGCCGCCGCGTAACGAAGCCACCGCCGGCGCGGCGCCGGTGCGAGCGGACGCCGGTCGATCTTCAGTCTGTCCAGATTGTGATCGGGCAATTTGAGCGCCTCGAGACGGCGGCGGGCCCGTGCCGGGGCCCGCCGCGATCCGGTTTCCGGGGAAAGGGACGGATGGACGCCCAGTATAGCGTCGCGGGCAGGCGCGCGAGAGCCGGTTTGGCGGGCCGCCGCGACCGGCCGGCGCACGGGTGCGCGGCGACGGTTGCGCGGGCACGGGCGCCGGAAACCGGCATCCTCGGGGAAAACCCGAGACATGCAAGCCGCGTGTCAACTCGCCGCGAAGGCGGCGCGTTATGGAGCCAGTACGTCAGTTTTTGTCGCGGCGAAACGGCACAGGCCGACCGCCCGGCGGCAACCGGAAATCCCGGCGCGACTGGCGTTCCGATGCGGATGCCTCGCATCTTTTACCGGTACGTTTGACTATTTCTCCGCTAAAGGAAGAACAATGAAGAAGACGCTCGCTTCGATCATGACCGCAGCATTCGCACTCGCATCGGTTTCGGCATTCGCACAGACGGCAGCCCCGGCAGCCGATGCGCCGGCAGCCGCTCCGGCACCGGCCAAGAAGGATCACAGCAAGCCGAAGCACCAGCTGAAGCAACACGGTTCGGCCAAGGGCAAGGCAAAGGCCGCCGCCGCATCGGCAGCCGGCACGAACGACGCAGGCGCGCAGAACTAAGCGATTCGCCCGGAGCCGGTACCGCCGGCCACCCGTCGCAGGACCCCGCATGTTTCGGCATGCGGGGTTTTGTTTTTTCAGGCGTCGCGAACGCCCGCCGCCGGCGGCGCGCGCATCGCATCGACCACCGTTCGCATGCGCCGCCAGTGCGAGCCTTCCCAGAACACGCGCCGGCACACGTCGCACGCGGCGAAGCGCCGGTGCCGCTGCCGCACGCCGTCCGGCACGCGCGGCGCGGCGGCGGTCGCGTCGAGCGGATGCAGCGGCGCATTGCAGCGCAGGCACAGCCGGAACGGCCGCATGTGCGGCGCCAGATCGAGCCGCTCGAACAGTTCGCGCAACTGCGCGGCCGGCTGCTGCGCGTGCACGTAGCAGCCGCGCGCGACCGCGCGGCGTTTCAGCAATTCGCGGTCGCGGGTGAGCACGACGCGGCCTTCGCGCCCGGCGAGCGTCGCGATCTCGTCGTCGCGATAGTGATTGTCGTAGCAAGTGTCGAAGCCCGCGAGGCGCAGCAGTTGCGCGAGTCCGCCGAGATGCGCGTCGGCGAGGAAGCGCCATTCCGCGGGCGGCTGCGCGAGCCGTTCGACTGCCGCCGGCTGGGCCCGCTCGGGGTACGCGTCGACCCGGTCGCCTTCGTCGAGCCGCCGGTCGAGTGTGGCCGGCGCGCCGTTCACGTGCAGCCGGCCGATTTCCGTATGAGGAATGCCGAGCGCCTCGATCGCGTGCTTCACGGTCGCGTCGCGCGCACACGCACGCGCGAACGCGCGGTCGCGCAGCGTGTGCGCGAGGAACGCGTTCAGCTCGTCGTGGAAGCGGAAGGTCGCGGTCGCCATTCACGCAGTATCGCACCGCGCCCGGCCGGCCGCGTGTCCTGCAAATGCCGCGCATCTGTGTTTAACTCGCCGCTTCACGGAGCGAAGGAGCGGGCAATGGACCTCGGATTTATCGGGCTGGGCGAAATGGGGCAGGCAATCGCGACGAACCTGCTGAAGGCGGGGCACGCGGTGCGGGTCTGGAACCGCTCGCGCGAGCGCGCCGAGCCGCTCGCCGCGATCGGCGCGCAGATCGTCGACACGCCGGCCGACGCGTTTCGCGGCGACGCGGTGTTCTCGATGCTGGCCGACGACGCGGCCGCGCGCGCGATCTTCGACGATGCGCTGCTCGCCGAGGCGCCGCGCGGGTTGATCCACGTGAACATGGCGACGGTGTCGGTCGCGCTGGCCGAGTCGCTCGCGCACGCGCATGCGTCGCGCGGCATCCATTACGTCGCCGCGCCGGTGATGGGCCGGCCCGATGTCGCGGCCGCCGCGCGCCTGACGATCATGGCGGGTGGCCCGGCCGAGGCGATCGACCGGGTGCAGCCGCTGTTCGACGCGATCGGCCAGAAGACCTGGCGGTTCGGCTCGCTGCCGCAGCACGCGAACGTCGCGAAGATCGCCGCGAACTTCACGCTCGCGTCGGCGATCGAGACGCTCGGCGAAGCCTCCGCCCTGCTCGGCGCGCACGGCGTCGCGATGCGCGACTTCCTCGACGTGATCACCGGCAGCGTGTTTCCGGGGCCCGTCTACGAGGGCTACGGCAGCATGATCGCCGAGCGGCGCTACGAGCCGGCGCGCTTCAAGGCGCGCCTCGGGCTGAAGGACGTCCGGCTCGCGCTGGAGGCCGGCGACGCCGCGTCGGTGCCGCTGCCCGTGGCGAGCGTCGTGCGCGACAGCCTGCTCGACGCGCTCGCGCACGGCGGCGGCGAGCTGGATTTCGCGGTGCTCGGCGAAGCCGCGCTGCGCCGCGCGGGGCGCTGATCCGGCCGGCGACAGAAGTCCCGCGCACCGGCATAATCGTCGTTTCGCGTTTCCTTACATACAGGCAGAGGCGGTCATGAACTTGCATACGTGGTGGCTTTTCGTGGCGACGGTGTTCGTCGTGTCGGCGATTCCGGGTCCGAACATGCTGCTCGTGATGACGCACGGCGCGCGGCACGGGCTGCGGCGGTCGGCGTCGACGATGGCCGGCTGCCTCACCGCGCTGGTGCTGATGCTGTCGGTGTCGGCGGCGGGCCTCGGCGCGGTCCTCGAAGCGTGGCCGGCGATGTTCAACACGTTGCGCTTCGCGGGCGCGGCCTACCTCGTCTACCTCGGCGTGAAGGCGTGGCGCGCACGCGTCGACGAAGCCGCGCCGGCCGCCGATGTCGAAGCCGTGTCGCGCCAGGCTGCGCCGGCCTCGCGCGGGACGCTGTTCCGCAACGGTTTCCTGGTCGCGGGCAGCAACCCGAAGGCGATCCTGTTCGCGGCCGCGCTGCTGCCGCAGTTCATCAACGCGGCCGAGCCGACGCTGCCGCAGTTCGGCGTCCTCGTCGTCACGTTCGCGGTGATCGAGGTGAGCTGGTATCTCGTCTATGCGTCGTTCGGCACGCGCATCGGCGCGACGCTGAAGAGCCAGAGCGTCGCGAAGGTCTTCAACCGGCTGACCGGCGGCCTGTTCGTCGGCTTCGGTGCGATGATGGCGCTGGTGCGCCACTGATTCCGGCCTGACGCGGCCGCGCCGAACGCCCCGCCACTCGCAAGAGGGCGGGGCGTTCGGCTTTTCGGGCGCGTGTCACGCACGCGGGCGGCGCAATGCCGCCGCGCGGGCTCCGCGCCCGGCCGAGCGCCCGAAGACGGCGGCCGTGCCGGCGAACGCGAACCCGACGCCGCACACCGCGCTCCACCCGTCCCAGGCCCATGCGCTGCCCGCGAGCGCCGCGCCGAGTGCGCCGCCGATGAAGAACAGCCCGACGAACAGCCCGTTCAGGCGGCCGCGCGCGGCCGGATTCAGCAGGTTGATCTCGCGGCGGCCGATCGTCTGGTCGACGATGACGCCCGCGTCGAGCAGCGCCGCGCCGGCGGCCAGCAGCGCGAGCGCGAGCCCGCGGTGGGCGTGCGCATCGAAGCCGAACCAGCCGGCGCCCGCGATCCCGAGCACGGCCAGCGCCGCGAGCATCGTGCCGTGCGCGATCCGCTGCGCGGCCGGGCCGTGGCCGCGGTCGCCCGCGCGGCCGGCGAGCGGCGTGACGATCGCGCCGCTCGCGCCGGCGAACGCGAACAGCGCGATGCCGTGCAGATCCAGACCGAACGGCGGCCCGGCGAGCCGCAGCCCGACGGCTGTCCAGAACGCGCTGAACGCGGCCATCGCGAGCGCGGCCGACAGCGCATGCCGGCGCAGGACCGGTTCGTCGGCAAGCAGCCGTCCCATCGACGCGAGCAGCGCGCGGTAGCCGGCCGTGACCGACGGCGTGCGCGACGGCAGGCGCAGCGCGAGCACGGCGGCAAGCACGGCGTTCGCGAGCGCGGCCAGCACGTAGAACGCACGCCAGCCGGCGGCGCCCGCGATCAGGCTTGCGAGCGGCCGCGACAGCAGGATGCCGAGCATCAGCCCGCTCATCACGTTGCCGACCGCGCGGCCGCGCTGCGCTTCGGGCGCCATCGACGCGGCCATCGGCACGAGCATCTGGATCACGCTCGACGCGGCGCCGGCGACCAGCGTCGCCGGCAGGAACACGGCGCCCGACCGCGTGAACGCGGGCAGCGCGAGCGCAGCCGCGCATGCGGCCAGCGTCGCGACGATCAGGCGGCGATTCTCGAGCAGGTCGACCAGCGGCACGAGCAGCACGAGCCCGGCCGCGTAGCCGAGCTGCGGCAGCATCGCGACGAGGCCGGTCAGGCCGGGCGGCAGGTGCAGGTCGGTGCTGATCGGGCCGGTCAGCGGTTGCGCGGCGAACAGGTTCATCACGATTACGCCGACCGTCGCGGCGAAGAAGAGCGTCATGCCCGCGCTCAACGCGGGCGGCGCACCGGCGGGCGTGCTGACGGGCGGGCGAACGTCGGCGGGGCAAGGGGCGGCAGGGCGGTTCATCGGGGGCCTGGCGGATGGGTCGAAGGAATCCCCATCGTAGGCGGCCGATGTTTATGCGACAATTGAATTATGTCTAACATGATTATGCGAGTTTGTTTTGAATACGCGTGATCTCCAGGCGTTCGTCGCGGTGGTCGACAGCGGGTCGATGGTCGCGGCGGCCGCGAAACTCCACCTGACGCAGCCGGGCCTGACGCGGCGCGTGCAGAACCTCGAAACGCTGCTCGGCATGCCGCTGCTCGAACGGCAGAGCAAGCCGCTGAAGCCGACTGCCGCCGGGCGCGACGTCTACGCGCTGGCGCGCAACGTGCTGGGCGCGGTCGACGAACTGATGGCGGCGGGCGCGCCGGACAGCGAGCCGTCCGGCGAACTGCGCATCGGCGTCCCGCCGTTCCTGTCCGAGCTGGCGCTCGAGCAGCCGATCGACCGGCTGCGCGACGCGTTTCCGCGCCTCACGCTGCGCGTGACGGCCGGCTGGTCGCCGGCGCTGATCCAGGGGATCGAGCGCGGCGCGCTCGACGTCGCGGCCGTGATGGTGCCGGCAAGCGCGCCCTTGCCCGACCCGCTCACGGCGACCTGGCTCGCCACGCAGCCGACGGTGCTCGTTGCCGCGCGCGACTTTCCGCTGCCGGACGGCCCGCTGTCGATCGATACGCTGTCGGGATTTCCGTGGGTGTTGAGCCAGGACGGCTGCGGGATGCGCTCGGCGCTGAGCCGCACGCTCGGCGCGGCCGGGCTGCCGTTCGACGTCGCGGTGGAGGCGTTCGGCTCGGAGCTGCAGTTGTCGCTCGTCGCGCGCGGCGCGGGCATCGGCATCGCGGCGCCAAGCGCGCTGGCGCGCAGCGCGCACCGCGATGCGCTGCGCGTGGTGGAAACGGTGGGGCTGGAGACGCGGATCAACGTGTGGATCGTGCACGGCGCGCTGCCGGGCCGCCTGGTGCGGCCCATCGCGCTGCTGCGCGATGCGCTGGGCGAGGTGCTCGATCGCGAGAACGGGAAGGGGTCAGATGCAATGGCGACGGTCTAGAGGCAGCATTCGAGGGAAAATCCTTATTTTCTCTACGGAAATGTTGCATTGCGGAAACCGATTCGCTATAGTTGCACCTGTCTCCTCCATGTCTCCTCTGATATGGATTCAGCCCGCCTCTTAGGCGGGCTTTTTTTTGCCTGCGATTTTTGCGCGCGGCACTGCCGTGCGCCCTTCGCCGCGCTCAGAACTTGTACGTCATCCCGACGTAGCTGATGATCGGGTCGGCCTTCAGTTCGGACTTCGACTCGGCGAGCACCGTGCCGTCGGCCGCCTTGATCGTCACCGTCGACGTCGTCTTCAGCGGAATGTACGTCACCGACGCGATCAGCCCGAAGTGCTCGGTCATGTTGTATTGCACGCCTGCGTTGAACACCGGCTGCCATGACGACGACGCCTTCGCCTCCACCGATGTCGTTCCCGGCTTGCCCGCGCCCGCCGCGAGAATCGCGCCGAGGTTGTCCTGCGTCTGCTTGATGAAGTTCGTGTTGAGCTGCAGGTCGCTGAACCAGTTGTACGACACGCCGAGGCCGAGGAACGGCCGGAACTTCGCGGTGGCCTGCCCGAAGTAGTACTGCAGCAGCACCGCCGGGCTCCACTGCCGCACGCTCTTCACGATCGGGTTGACCGACGCCAGCCCGATGTTCTGCGTGCCGAGCGCGCCGGCAGGTCCCGGCGGCGTGATCGTGCCCTGTCCCGACACCTTGAACACCGGCGGCACGCCGGCCACCGACGTCACCGCGATATGGTCGGTCAGGAAGTGGCTGACCGTCAGGCCGACGGTATCGGCGCCGCTCGTGCGCAGTCCGGTGCCCGGCGACGTGAACGACGGCGGCAGCCGCAGCGGCGTGTTGATCGGCGTCGGCGCGACGTTGGTCGTCATCGGCGTGCTGCTCTGCTGCGGCATCACGTGGAACCACCCCAGCGTGACGACGTTGCTGCCGGCACTCTGCGCGTATGCCGCGAGCGGCGCCAGCGCGGCGGCGCCGGCCGCCGCGCAGAGAAGGGTCTTCTTCATCACGGCTTGCCCCTCCGCTTACTGGACGAACGCGCCGATCGTGAAATACGGCGTCGATCCGGCGTTGTCGAGGAAACCGAACACGCCACCCGTGAAGATGAACTTGCCGGTCGGCGTCGAGCTGCTGGCGCCGGTGTGGATCGTCGTCACCGTACCCGGCACCTTCTGCGTGTAGTCGAGATCGAGCGCGGTCGCGAGCGATGCCTGCGATGCGTTGAACGGATCGAGCAGCGTTGCCTGGGTGTTGGTCAGCGCGGTGGTGCGATAGTCGAACTGGCTGTCGACGCCGATGTACTCGCCGTTCTGCGAGCCGACCGCGATCATCGACTGCGGCGCGAGGATCGAGATGCTCGATTCGTCGTCGGCGGTGAGGCCCGGCACGCCGTTGCTGTCGGGCGTCGGGTTCGGGTTCGCGACGCCGGTGCGCACGAGGATCGGTACGAGCTGGTTGCGCAGCTTGCCGACGATCATGAAGCCCTTGCCCTGGGGCGTCGTCGACAGCGTCGGTTTCAGCTGGCTCGCGTAGTTGTTCGACTGGAACGCGCCGCTGCCGTCGGCCGATTGCACGAAGTTCGTGCCTTGCTGCGTGCACGCGCCGCCGGCGAACTGGCCGGTCGAGTCGCACTTGGTCCACGAGCCGTCCGCGTTGATCGTGACCTTCGCGTCGATCGACGCCGGCGCGAAGTTCTGCGACGGCACTTCGCCGAAGCCGACATGGCTGTAGGTGCCGGCGACGTTCGCGATGTTGGTCTCGATCGACGAGAAGCCGATGAACGGGTAGTACGGGAACTTCGTGTCGGGCACCGCGGCCTGGCCGAGCACGCCGTTGAACTGGATCTCCTTGCCGGGAATCGTGCCGCCCGCGACGCCCATGCCGACGAAGATGCGCGCCGGGCGCGTCGGGTCGAGGCTCGCGCCGTTCAGGCGGTACGCGCACTGGTTCAGCTTGGTGGTCGGCAGCAGCGTTTCCTGCGTGAGCGTGCCGCTGTCGACGGTGCCCGCGCGGGTCGGCACGACGGTGCCGGTCGTTTGCGGCACCGGCGATTCGACGTACGTCACCTGCCAGGTCATCTTGGTCGTGTCGAGCTGGACCTTGGCGAGTTCGCCGCTGCCCGCGCCGCCCGTAAACACGGTGCTGTAGTCGAGCGAGGCGGGGCAGAGCCGGTCTTCGACGAGCGGAGGCGGATTGTCGTCGCCGCCGCCGCAGGCGGAAAGAAGGGGGGCGGCAAGGGCCGCCGCCAGAATGAGGTTGCGCTTCATGTTGCTCCTCCAGATTTGTCTTGTGTGGCGGCCAGCTCCCTGTCGGCCGCTTCTGTCGCTTGTGCTCGTCCTGCCCGCGCCGTGCCGCGCGCGTGCGTCACGCGACGGCGGGAGAGCCGCCGTCGCGTCCTCGTCCGCTACTTGCTGATCTGCGCGCCCACGCCGAAGTACGGTGTCGACGTCGTCGTCGAGTTCGCCGACGTCGACGTGACGCCGCCGTTCACCGTGCCCTGGATCAGCGCCGCGTACAGCCCGCCCGTCGCGATCACCACGCCCGACGCGGACGGGTAGCTCGCCCCGCTGGGCGGCGTCGTCTTCGCGTTCAGCAGGCCGGGTGTCGCCTGGCTGTAGTCGAGCGTGAAGCCGTCTTCCTCGACCTGGGTGGTCGGGTTGATGAACGACGCATTGCTGCCGCGGATCAGCGCGGCGGTGTACTTGAAGTTCGAGTCCGCGCCCGCGTAGCCGCCGTCGATCGCGCCCGACTGGATCGCGGTTGCCGCGCCGAGTACCGCGATGCCCGATTCGTCGTCGACCTGCGCGTCGAGGTGCAGCGGCGGCGTGCCGAGGTTCACGTTGCCCGTGCGCACGATCACCGGCACCGTCGCGCCGTTGAGCTGGCCGATCACCATGTGCGCGGTGGCCGACTTGCCGGTCGCGCCGATCAGCGGCAACTGCGTTTGCGGCAGTGTCTGCGGCGCCTTCGTGCTGTCGAAGTAGCCGCCGTTCGCGGTGTTCACGGTCCACGGATTGCCGGTCGTCTGGCAGCCGCCCGTGCTCGTCGACGTGCACGCGCCGTTCGCGTCGAACGTCTCGCTCGAGTTCGTGCCCGCCGTCGCGTAGTTGCCCGACGGCACGAGGTGGTAGATCAGCGCGTTGTACGTGCCCGGCAGCTTCGAGAGATCCGTGGTCGTGTTCGCGAAGCCGAGGAACGGATAGAAGTCGAAGTGACGGTTCGGTACCTGGCCGACGTTCTGGAGCACGCCCGGGATGATCGTCAGCCCGTCGTACTGCACCGTCGCGCCCGGAATCCCGCCGCCCGCGACGCCCATGCCGACCAGCAGCATCGGCGGGTTCGCCTGGTTGAAGTCGGCGGCCGTCGAATAGGTCGCGCCGCCGGGCGCGGTGCCGGTGCCGGGCGTGAGGACGAACGCGCAACGTGTCTGTTCCGCGGTCGGCAGCGTGCCGGTCGGCGGATGGACGGCCTTGCCGGTGATCGTCGTGCCGGCGCGGCTCGGCGTCACGGTGCCGGTCGCGAGCGGGATCGGCGATTCGAGCCACTTCAGCGTGTAGGTCATCGCCACGGCGTCGATGTTGACGCTGACGATCTCGCCGCTGCCGGCGCCGCCGAGATACGTGCTCTTCACGATGTCGGCGTCGGCCGGGCACAGCGAGGCGTTGACGGGCTGCGACGGCGGCGGCCCTTGCGTGCCGCAGCTCGATCCGGAACATTGGGGCGCATTGATCGGCGCGAGCGCGCCGCCGGAGTCACCGCCGCCACATGCAAGCAGGAAAGGGGCAATGGCAAAGGCCGTTGCCACCCCCTTCGATAAGGTGTGCGACATGCCGCTGTCTCCAATCGTTTAATTGTGCGAGCTAATGTCGCCGCCTTGATTTTTGCTGTCAATTGATGAACCCGTCTAAAAAAGGCGATTGAAACGGATTGGGTGTTTTTAATCCTTCCTGGAAGCGGCGTGCGGTAAGAATTAAAACGGACGGCAGCCTGCCGGGAGTGCCCGGAGTGGAGCGCATGCCTCACCGGGAAGACTGTCGGGGAGCCTTCCTGCGTATAACGGCAGTGTTTAAAGCGGGCGGTATCCGGTGTATCCCTAATCGGGATTGACTGGATAAAGAGGGGGCAATTAATTCACTGGTAATTGTGAAATGGAAAGCTTGTAAATATTTGTAAATGCGTGAACGGAATTTTATATATTGCCTGATACGGGTAAATAAAAAGCCGGCCAGCGGCCGGCTTTGTTTCGCGTGCGATGATGATCAGCGTGCGAGGCCCGTATCCTCGGCCGCGCCGATGCTCAGGTTCATGCACTGGATCGCGGCGCCCGACGCACCCTTGCCGAGGTTGTCGAGGCGCGCGACCGTGACGAAGCGCTCTGCGTTGCCGAACACGAACAGGTCGACGCGGTTCGTGTCGTTGTTCGCCTGCACGTCGAAGAAGCCGCCGTCGAGGTTCGCGTCCGCGTCGAACGGCGCGACGCGCACGAACGCTTCGTCCGCGTAGTACTCCGCGAACACGCGCTGCACGTCCTGCGGCGTCGCGCGTTTCGCGAGCTGGTCGGGCGTGAAGTAGGTCGTCACCGCGAGGCCTTTCAGGAACGGGCCGACGATCGGCGTGAAGATCGGCGGGTTCGCGAGGCCCGTGTGGGCCGCCATTTCGGGCAGGTGCTTGTGCGTGAGGCCGAGCGCATAAGGGCGCGGGCTCGCGAGCTTGCCGCCCGGCGCGGCGCTTTCGTAGTCGGCGATCATCGACTTGCCGCCGCCGCTGTAGCCGGTGATCGAGTAGCTGTGCGCGGCGAACGTCGGCGCGACGATGCCCGCATCGACGAGCGGGCGCATCGCGAGCACGAAGGCCGATGCATGGCAGCCCGGCACCGCGATCCGCTTCGACGTGCGGATCTTCTCGCGCTGCGCGCGGGTCAGTTCGGGCAGGCCGTAGGCCCAGTCGGCGCTGGTGCGGAACGCGGTGCTCGCGTCGATCAGCGTCGTGTTCGGGTTCTCGACGAGCGAGGCCGATTCGCGCGAGGCGACGTCCGGCAGGCACAGGAACGTGACGTCCGACGCGTTGATCAGACGGCGGCGCTCGTCGACGTCCTTGCGCTTCGCTTCGTCGATGCGCAGGATCTCGATATCGTTGCGCGCCGACAGGTATTCGAAGATCTTGAGGCCGGTCGTGCCTTCCTGGCCGTCGACAAAAACTTTGGTGCTCATTTCGCTCTCACTGGATGAAACGGGGGCCCGCGCCCGGAGACCGCCATTTTAAGACGTCATCCGCCGGGCCTGTGCCGCACGGGGTGAAAAAAAGACGGCCGGCGGGCCGTCTTGTGTCCCTTTGACGCCGACGGGCGCGCTGGCGTCGGGGCGTGCTCAGCGGTCGCCGGCGACCCAGCGGGCCGTCGCTTCGGCGATGCGCCGGCCGAATGCCGCTCCGGTCGCGAGGTCGCCCGGCAGCGGCGCCTCGTCGGGCGTCGCATCCGCCGGCGATTGCGCGAGCAGGCCGGTGAAGCCGCCGAGGTAGTTGATGTCGTTGCGCGTGGCCGCCTTCGTGTTGGCCGGCATCAGGCTCGTGCCGACCCACACCATCCCATGCTGCATCGACAGCGTGACGAAATATTGAATCGTCGAGAACTTGTCGCCGTTCATCGTCGCGGAGTTCGTGAAGCCCGCGGCGATCTTGTCCTTCCACTTCTGCGTGAACCACGCTTTCGACGTTGCATCGGCGAATTGCTTGAACTGCGCCGACGGGCCGCCCATGTAGGTCGGCGCGCCGAAGACGATCGCGTCGGCCGCATCGAGTGCGGCCCAGCCCGCGTCGTCGAGGTCGTCGACGGCGAGCAGCCGCGCGGTTGCGCCGGCGTCCTGCGCGCCGGCGTGCACGGCCTCGGCCAGTTTCTGCGTGTGACCGTAGCCGCTGTGATACACGATGACGATGTTCGGCATGAAGCGTTCTCCGGAAAGGAATGGGAACGGCGGCCGCAGCGGCTCGCCGCGTCACGCGTCGCCGGCGGGCGGCGCGACGGATGCGCGGCGTGGCGCCGCGACCGGTGAAGACGAGTCTAGCAAGCCGAAATGACGGGACAGCGCACGGGTGCGGTGCGCTGAAATTTGCGGCAGCAACGTGGCGCGACGGGCAACCTGGCACTGCCACCGTCACCAGCACCGTCACCGTCACCGTCACCAGCACCAGCACCAGCACCAGCACCAGCACCAGCAACCCGCAACCCGCAACCCGCAACCCGCAACCCGCAACCCGCAACCCGCAACCCGCAACCCGCAACCCGCAACGCGGCCGCCGGCCGCCGGCTACTGCCCGTAGCTGACCGTAAACTGCGCGTTGCCGATAGCCTGCGTGCCGATTTCGTGCTCGAACATCGGCGCGGGGCGGCCCTGCGCGACGCGCAGGTCGTCGCCCTTCAGCGCGTAGACGGTGATCACGTAGCGGTGCGGCTTGCCGGGCGGCGGGCACGGGCCGCCGTAGCCGTCGATGCCGAAATCGTTGCGCGCCTCGCTCGCGCCGATGCGCCGCAGGAAGCCGGACGCGCTCGCGTCGGCGGGCAGGCTCGTGACGGTGGCCGGGATGCCCGCCACGGCCCAGTGCCACCAGCCGTGACCGGGTGCGTCGGGATCGAAGATCGTGACCGCATAGCCGCGCGTGCCGGGCGGCGGGTTGTGCCAGGAGAGTTGCGGCGAGTGGTTGCCGCCCTTGCAGTCGCCGCGATCGAACACGTTCGCGGCGCGCACGCGCCCGCCGGGCGTCAGGTCGTCGCTCGACACGGTGAACGCGCCTTGCGCATGCGCGGGCAGTGCGACGAGGGCGGCAGCGTACAGGAGGGCGGCGAGGAACGGAGTCGGGCGACCCGATGGCGCAGGCGGAGTGATCCGGCGATCCACACGCATATGGCGCTTCTCCCGTCACGTGGGCCGGGCTGATACTCCCGGCGTTGTTGGCATGGTGTGTTGCCCGCGCAGCTGATGGCGGCGATGGATCAAGTCTAGCATTAGGGTTCGATGAGCGACGCACGCCGCTGCCCGCGATCCCGGCTGTTTCCTGCGCGAATCGGTGGCGCGAAAAAAAACCGCCCGCGGGGTGGCGGGCGGTTCGATCGGCCTGGATGCCGGCCAGCGGGCCGGCACGGCGTCATTCCTTGGGGGCCGTCGCGCCGCCGTGCGCCGCCGACCACTCGGCCGGTGCGTGCAGGAATTTCTCGACTTCGTCGAGCGTCTTCGTCTCGAAGTAGCCCGACGCCTTGGCGACGCGCAGCACGTCCCACCACGTGGCGAGTGCGTGCAGGTCGACGTCGATGTCCTTCAGGACCGAGACGCTTTCCTTGAAGATGTTGTAGTGGAACAGCACGAAGCAGTGGTTCACCGTCGCGCCGGCGGTGCGCAGCGCGTTGACGAAGTTGATCTTGCTGCGGCTGTCGGTCGTGAGGTCTTCCACCAGCAGCACGCGCGAGCCTTCTTCCAGATGGCCTTCGATCTGCGCGTTGCGGCCGAAACCCTTCGGCTTCTTGCGCACGTACTGCATCGGCACCATCATCCGGTCCGCGATCCAGGCCGCGAACGGGATGCCGGCCGTTTCGCCGCCCGCCACCGCGTCGATCTGCTCGAAGCCGATGTCGCGCGTGATCGTTGTTTCCGCCATTTCCATCAGCGCACGGCGCACGCGCGGATACGAAATCAGCTTGCGGCAGTCGATATAGACGGGGCTTGCCCAGCCGGACGTGAAGATGAACGGTTTTTCTGCATTGAAGTGCACTGCCTGCACTTCGAGCAGGATTTTGGCGGTCGTATCCGAGATCGACTGACGATCGTAGCCTGTCATGGGCATTCCTTGGGTGATGAGCGAAGAGCGGGCGCGGGCCCGGTGGCGCAGCAAGGGGAACCTGCCCTGGGGGCCGGGGCGCGATCGGAGGGCCAATCGCATCGCTGCGCGCGTAGCCCGCTATTTTACCCGATTCAGGCCGGTTTTCGGCGGAATTCGCGCGGGTTCGCCGCGCGGCTCGCCACCGGCGAAACAACCGGGGCTGGATCGCTCGCGCGCTGATGCAGAGGATGCGGCGCTGCACCAACGGAGGTCATTTAGGGGGTGTACACTAGGCGACCCTTAGAAATCGTTCAGTACTTTGTACTTTCCTCTTGCCACCCGCCAAGGTTCGATGGCGTGCCGATCCGGCGCGTCGCGTGCCGTCTCGCAGTCGATCATCCCCTCGATTCAGGCAGACGCGGCCCAAGGTGCTGTGTACTGAACGTCAATATTTCGCATGTCTCTCGCAGGTCAATCATGGACGAACAACTGAAGCAGGCCGCACTCGCTTATCACCAGAACCCGAAACCCGGCAAGATTTCGGTCACCCCGACCAAGCCGCTGTCGAACCAGCTCGATCTGTCGCTCGCATATTCGCCGGGCGTCGCCGCTGCGTGCGAAGCGATTCACGCCGATCCGCTCGACGCGCAGAAGTACACGTCGCGCGGCAACCTCGTCGGCGTGATCACGAACGGCACGGCCGTGCTCGGCCTCGGCAACATCGGCCCGCTCGCCGCGAAGCCGGTGATGGAAGGCAAGGGCTGCCTCTTCAAGAAATTCGCGGGCATCGACGTGTTCGACATCGAACTGTCGGAGTCCGACCCCGACAAGCTCGTCGAGGCGATCGCGATGCTCGAGCCGACGCTCGGCGGCATCAACCTCGAGGACATCAAGGCGCCCGAGTGCTTCTACATCGAGCAGAAGCTGCGCGAGCGCATGAAGATCCCCGTCTTCCACGATGACCAGCACGGCACCGCGATCATCGCGTCGGCCGCGATCCTGAACGGCCTGAAGGTCGTGGGCAAGAAGCTGTCCGAAGTGAAGCTCGTGTGCTCGGGCGCCGGCGCCGCGGCCATCGCGTGTCTGGACCTGCTGGTGAATCTCGGCCTGACCAAGTCGAACATCCTCGTCGCCGATTCGAAGGGCGTGATCTACGAAGGGCGCGGCAATCTCGATCCGTCGAAGCAGCGCTACGCGGCGACCACCGACGCGCGCACGCTCGCCGACGCGATCGTCGGTGCGGACGTGTTCCTCGGCTGCTCGAGCGCGGGCGTGCTGAAGCAGGACATGGTCAAGACGATGGGCGACCGGCCGCTGATCCTGGCGCTCGCGAACCCGGAGCCGGAAATCCGCCCCGAGGACGCGAAGGCCGTGCGCCCGGACGCGATCGTCGCGACCGGCCGTTCGGACTACCCGAACCAGGTCAACAACGTGCTGTGCTTCCCGTTCATCTTCCGCGGCGCGCTCGACGTCGGCGCGACGACGATCACCGAAGAGATGAAGCTCGCCTGCGTGCGCGCGATCGCCGAGCTGGCCGAGGAAACCGACCAGAGCGAGGAAGTCGCGAAGGCGTATGAAGGTCACTCGCTCGAATTCGGGCCGGACTACCTGATCCCGAAGCCGTTCGACCCGCGCCTGATCATCAAGATCGCGCCGGCCGTCGCGCAGGCCGCGATGGATTCGGGCGTCGCCACGCGTCCGATCCAGGACATGGACGCATACCGCGAGCAGCTCGGCGCGACCGTTTACCGCACCGGCATGGTGATGCGCCCGGTGTTCGCCACCGCGAAGAAGCAGCAGGCGCGCATCGTGTTCGCCGAAGGTGAAGACGAGCGCGTGCTGCGCGCCGCGCAGTTCGTGCTGCAGGAAAAGATCGCGAAGCCGATCATCGTCGGCCGTCCGTCGGTCGTCGACATGCGTCTGCAGAAGATCGGCTCGAAGCTGAAGGCCGGCACCGATTTCGAAATCGTCGATCCGGAAGATGACGCGCGCTACCACCGCTACTGGCAGGCGTATCAGGAGATCGGTGCGCGCGACGGCGTGACGCCGGAAGTCGCGAAGGCCGCGCTGCGCAAGTTCAACACGCTGATCGGCGCGATGCTCGTGCACCTGGGCGACGCGGACGGGATGATCTGCGGGATGATCGACACGTTCCACAGCCACCTGAAGTTCATCGAGCAGGTGCTGGGCCGGGCGAAGGGCGCCGAGCACTTCGCGGCGATGAACCTGCTGATGCTGCCGGGCCGCAACCTGTTCGTGTGCGACACGTACGTGAACGAGCTGCCGAGCGCCGAACAGCTCGCCGACATGACGATCCAGGCGGCAGCCGAGATCGAGCGCTTCGGCATCGCGCCGAAGGCCGCGCTGCTGTCGAACTCGAACTTCGGCAGCGCGCCGTCGGCGTCGTCGCGCCGGATGGCCGAGGCCCGCAAGCTTATCGTCGAACGCGCGCCGAACCTGGAAGTCGACGGTGAAATGCACGGCGACGCGGCGCTGTCGGAAGTGATCCGCAAGCAGGCGTTCCCGGGCACGACGCTGTCGGGCGAAGCGAACCTGCTGATCATGCCGAACGTCGAAGCGGCGAACATCGCGTACAACCTGCTGAAGATGGTCGGCGGCGAAGGCGTGACGGTCGGCCCGTTCCTGCTCGGCGCCGCGAAGCCGGTCCACATCCTGACGCCGGCCGCGACCGTGCGCCGGATCATCAACATGACGGCCGTTGCCGCCGCGAACGTGAACACGAAGTAAGTTCACGCCCGCGTGTGCCGCGCCTCGGGCGCGGCGCAATGAAAAACGCCACGGAGCTTGCGTTCCGTGGCGTTTTTTTATCGTGAATCGAGCCGGCGACGCGGGCGGGCCTCCGAACCGCGAGCGCCCGCCGCGCGTCGTTACGCGACCTGCTGGTGCGACTGGCCGCCCGTCGGCGAACGCCACTTCGCGAGCAGCGTGTCCCACTTCTGGCGTACCGCGCGCAGGTTGTTCTCCTTCACGTGGCCATAGCCGCGAATGCCGTCGGGCAGCGCCGCGAGCTCGAGCGCCAGCGGGCGGTTGGCCGCGTTCAGCTTCGCCGTCACCTCGCCGATCAGCGCTTCGTACTCGCCGATCAGCGCGCGTTCGGTGCGGCGCTCCTCGGTGCGGCCGAACGGGTCGAGCCCGGTGCCGCGCAGGAACTTCGCTTTCGCGAGCAGCCGGAACGCTGGCATCATCCACGGGCCGTACGCCTTCTTCACGAGATGGCCATGGGCGTCCTTCTTCGCGAACAGCGGCGGCGCGAGGTGGAACTTCAGCTTCCAGTCGCCTTCGAACTGCGCGGACAGACGTGCGACGAACGCGGGGTCGGACTGCAGCCGCGCGACTTCGTATTCGTCCTTGTATGCCATCAGCTTGAACAGGTTGCGCGCGACCGCTTCGGTCAGTTGCTCCTGCACCGTGTCGCCGTCCGCCAGTGCGCGCTCGGCCGCGCGCACCTTGTCGACGAACGCCGCATAGCGCGCGGCGTACGCGGCATTCTGGTACGCGGTGAGGAATTCCACGCGCTTCGCGATCAGCGCGTCGACCGCCTTTTTCGTGTGCAGCGCGATCACCGTGGCGCCCTGCGCGGGGCGTGCATCGCCGGCAGCGGCCTGCTTCACGCTCGCCAGGTCGTACGCGGCGCGGCGGCCCCAGTCGAAGGCAGCGCGGTTCTTCTCGACCGACACCGCGTTCAGCTCGATCGCGCGTTCGAGCGAGGCGAGCGTGAGTGGCAGCCAGCCTTTCTGCCACGCATAGCCGAGCACGAACGGGTTCGTGTAGATCGCGTCGCCGAGCAGCGCGACCGCGAAGCGGTTCGCGTCGATGAAGTCGACTGCATCGCCCGCCGCCGCGCGGATGTCGTTCTCGGCGGACAGGCCCGGGAACGCCCAGTTCGGATTCTTGATGAAATCGGCGGTCGGCGTCTGCGCGCTGTTGACGACCACGCGCGTCGTATCGTGCCGCATCCGCGACGTGCACTCGTCGCCGGCCGTCACGATCGCGTCGCAGCCGATCACGAGGTCGGCTTCGCCCATCGCGATCCGCGTCGCGTGGATGTCGGTCGGCGCGTGCGAGATCTGCACATGGCTCATCACGGCGCCGCCCTTCTGCGCGAGGCCCGTGACGTCGAGCACGGTCACGCCCTTGTTCTCGAGGTGCGCGGCCATCCCGAGCAGTGCGCCGATCGTGACGACGCCCGTGCCGCCGACGCCCGTGACGAGCACGCCGTACGCGCGGTCGATGTCCGGCAGCGTCGGCTCCGGAATCGGCGGCAGCGCGTTGCCGTCGACCGCTACGGCCTTCGGCTTCTTCAGCTGGCCGCCCTCGACCGTCACGAAGCTCGGGCAGAAGCCCTTCACGCACGAGAAGTCCTTGTTGCAGGTCGACTGGTTGATCTGGCGCTTCGTGCCGAACTCGGTTTCCAGCGGCTCCACCGACAGGCAGTTCGACTGCACCGAGCAGTCGCCGCAGCCTTCGCATACCGCGTCGTTGATCACGACGCGCTTCGCCGGGTCCGGATACGTGCCGCGTTTGCGGCGGCGACGCTTCTCGGTCGCGCAGGTCTGGTCGTAGATCAGGATCGTCGTGCCCTCGATCTCGCGCAGCTCGCGCTGCACGTCGTCGAGCCGGTCGCGGTGATGGATCGTCACGCCCGGTGCGAGCAGAGCCTTCTGGCTGTCGTACTTCTCCGGTTCGTCGGTGACGATCACGATCTTCTTCGCGCCTTCGGACGCAAGCTGATGCGTGATCTGCGGCACCGTCAGCACGCCGTCGACGGGCTGGCCGCCCGTCATCGCCACGGCGTCGTTGTAGAGGATCTTGTAGGTGATGTTCGCCTTCGACGAGATCGCCGCGCGCACGGCCAGCAGGCCCGAGTGGAAATAGGTGCCGTCGCCGAGGTTCGCGAACACGTGCTTCTCGTCCGTGAACGGCGCCTGGCCGATCCACGGCACGCCTTCGCCGCCCATCTGGCTGAAGGTGCTCGTGCTGCGGTCCATCCACACGGTCATGTAGTGGCAGCCGATGCCGGCGATCGCACGCGAGCCTTCCGGCACGTTGGTCGACGTGTTGTGCGGGCAGCCCGAGCAGAACCACGGCTTGCGCTCGGCCTGCACGTGCGGCTTCGCGAGCGCCATCTCCTTCGCGTTGATCACCGCGAGCCGCGCGGCAATGCGCGCGCACACGTCGGACGGCAGCTCGAACTTCTCGAGGCGTGTCGCGATCGCCTTCGCGATGATCGCGGGGGACAGCTCGTAGTGCGCGGGCAGCAGCCAGTTGCCCATCGGCACCGACCATTCGCCGCCGGCGCCGTCCTTCTCGTCGAACTTGCCGAACACGCGCGGGCGTTGCCCGTCAGGCCAGTTGTACAGCTCCTCCTTGATTGCGTATTCGAGGATCTGGCGCTTTTCCTCGACGACGAGGATTTCGTCGAGGCCGCGCGCGAATGCCTGCGCACCCTGCGCCTCGAGCGGCCACACGCAGCCGACCTTGTAGAGCCGGATGCCGATCCGCGCGCAGGTGTCGTCGTCGAGGCCGAGGTCGGTCAGCGCCTGGCGCACGTCGAGGTACGCCTTGCCGCCGGTCATGATCCCGAAGCGCGCGTTCGGCGAATCGATCTCGATCCGGTCGAGCTTGTTCGCGCGCACATAGGCGAGCGCCGCGTACCACTTGTAGTCGAGCAGCCGCGCTTCCTGCACGAGCGGCGGATCGGGCCAGCGGATGTTCAGCCCGCCGTCCGGCAGGATGAAGTCGGTCGGCAGCACGATTTCGGTGCGATGCGGGTCGATGTCGACCGATGCCGACGATTCGACGACGTCCGTCACGCACTTGAGCGCGACCCACAGGCCCGAGTAGCGGCTCATCGCCCAGCCGTGCAGGCCGAAATCGAGATATTCCTGCACGTTGGACGGGAACAGTACGGGCAGCCCGCACGCCTTGAAGATGTGCTCCGACTGGTGCGCGAGCGTCGACGATTTCGCCGCGTGGTCGTCGCCGGCGAGCACCAGCACGCCGCCGTGCTGCGACGAGCCGGCCGAGTTCGCGTGCTTGAAGACGTCGCCCGTACGGTCGACCCCCGGGCCCTTGCCGTACCACATGCCGAACACGCCGTCGTATTTCGCGCCGGGGTACAGGTTCACCTGCTGCGAACCCCACACGGCGGTGGCGGCGAGATCTTCGTTGAGGCCGGGTTGAAAGACGATCTGATGGGCGGCCAGATGCTGCTTGGCCTTCCACAGCGAAAGGTCGAGGCCGCCGAGCGGCGAGCCGCGATAGCCGGAGATGAAGCCGGCCGTGTTGAGACCGGCTGCGCGGTCGCGTTCCTGCTGGAGCATCGGCAGGCGCACGAGGGCCTGGATGCCGCTCATGTACGCGCGACCGCGCTCCAGCGTGTATTTGTCATCAAGCGTGACGGACTTTAGCGCGGCTTCCAGCGACGCGCGTTGGCCTGCGTCTAGCGGGGCATTCATTAACTGTCTCCTCCACCCAGTTTGGGATCACCAAAACTCGACTGCTTCGGGCGTCTTGTGAACGTGTCCGCAGTGGCCGGCATATTGGCCGGTTTTGGATGATGGTAGCACTGGGGCAAACCCGCCGCCCGTCGAATGGCTTGCGGGCCGGCGTGTCGCGGCACGTCGGAAAAAGGGAGGAATCATGCGTTACATCATGTAAAAGCATGTAAGGCATGCGCGCTTCATGCGCAAAAGCCGTTAATCTTGTCGGCCTGCCGGAGGTGCCCGGGTGCGTTGGCTGGTTTCGACGCAAACGGGGAGGCGCCGGCGGTTTTACAGGAGGTGCAATGAATACACGTCATATCCAGAGTTTCCTGATCGTGTCCGCCGCGTTTTTCGCGATGACCGGCCCGGTCCACGCGCAAGGCGCGCGCACACTGGCGGCAGGCGGCGCGCAGATGCGCGAGATCGCGCCGGCACGGGATGGCGTCGTGCAGCAGTCGGCGGCTCAGGCCGTCGAGTCGCAGGCGAGCGCGCGTTGATCCGGCGTTGATCCGGTCGCGCGGCCCTCGGGCTGCGCCGGAATGCAAGAAGGGCGGGAATCCCGGGATTCCCGCCCTTTTTCTTTGCCCCGCCGGACCGCGCGGCCGGCCGGGTTGCCCCGGGCAGCCGTGCGCCGGACGCGTCAGGCCTTGTCCTGCACGACGCCGCGGCGGATCTGGTCGAGTTCGATCGATTCGAACAGCGCCTTGAAATTGCCCTCGCCGAAGCCCTGGTTGCCCTTGCGCTGGATGATCTCGAAGAAGATCGGCCCGATCTGGTTTTCGGTGAAGATCTGCAGCAGCAGGTCGTCGCGAGCGCCGTCGATCAGGATCTTGCGCTTCTTCAGCTCGTCCAGCGATTCGCCGTGATTCGGCACGCGACGGTCGACCATCTCGTAATACGTGTCGATCGTGTCGAGCAGCTTCACTTCCTTGCTGCGCAGGCCGTCGACCGCGCGGTAGATGTCGGTGGCGCCGAGCGCGATGTGCTGGATGCCTTCGCCGCGATACGCGTCGAGGTATTCCTGGATCTGGCCGGCCGTATCCGAGCCTTCCTCGTTGATCGGAATGCGGATCTTGCCGCACGGCGACGTCATCGCCTTCGACTTCACGCCCGTCACCTTGCCTTCGATGTCGAAGTAGCGCACTTCGCGGAAGTTGAACAGCCGTTCGTAGAACTCGGCCCATTCCTGCATGCGGCCGCGATGCACGTTGTGCGTCAGGTGGTCGATGTAGGTGAGGCCGTGGCCGACCGGATTCGCGTCCGCGCCGGCGATCGGTTCGAAGTCGACGTCATAGATGCTGATGTTGCCGATCGAGCCCGGTTGCGCGCCGTTCTTGCCGCGCCAGCGGTCGACGAAGTAGATCAGCGAATCGCCGATGCCCTTGATCGCCGGGATGTTCAGCTCCATCGGGCCGGTCTTGTTGTCGAAGCCCCATGCGCCGAGTTCCAGCGCGCGCTTGTAGGCCTTCGCGGCGTCCTGCACGCGGAACGCGATCGCGCAGATCGACGGGCCGTGCAGGCGCGCGAAGCGTTGCGCGAACGAATCGGGTTCGGCGTTGATGATGAAGTTGATGTCGCCCTGGCGGTACACCGTCACGTCCTTGTGGCGGTGGCGCGCGATCGCGGTGAAACCCATCCGTTCGAACAGTTGTCCGAGCGCTTTCGGGTCCGGTGCCGTGTATTCGATGAATTCGAAGCCGTCGGTGCCGACGGGGTTGTCCCAGTTCGGGATCTGCATGGCGTGTCTCCAGTGGGGGCGATCGGCCGGGGCGACGTGCGCGTCCGGCCTGATTCGATGACGAACGTGGCGCTCGCGGCGGCGTGCGCGACGAAGCGGTACGTGCGACAGAGTGTAGCGGGCAGTCGCGAGCGGAAACTTGCGAACTTAATCGCTCGCCCCTACGATGGCGCAATTTCCAGTCTCTAATTGATCAATGGAGGGCAGAAGATGGCGCAAGCCGAATTGGATGCCATCGACCGGCGGATTCTCGCGATTCTTCAGGAGAACGGGCGCCTGTCGAACCAGGAGATCGCCGAGCGCGTGAACCTGTCGCCGAGCCCGTGCCTGCGCCGTATCCGGCGGCTGGAGGAGATCGGCGTGATAACCGGCTATGTCGCGCTGCTGAATCCGCAGAAGCTCGGGCTCGACCTGCTCGCGTACGTGAGCGTGCGGCTCGAGAAGCGCGGCGGCCTTGCTCCGGTGCGGGCTGACGAAACGTCGGCGCGCGCGGGCGCGACCCATGCGGAGCTGTTTCGCGCGGCCGTGCAGGCCTGGCCGGAGGTGGTCGCGTGCCACGCGATGACGGGGGATATGGATTACCTGCTGCGCGTGCAGGTCGAGGACATGGCGCATTTCTCCCGCTTCGTGCAGGAGCATCTGCTGCATCACCCGTCGGTGATCGACGTGAAGACGAGCTTTTCGCTCGAGTGCTTCAAGGAAACGACTGCGCTGCCGATTCGTTCGGTGCGCTAGTGTGCGGCGGGGAAGGGGGCCGGGCGCGCCCGCGGGCGCGGCCCGGTCGGCCGATATTACGCCGTCAGTGCGGCGGGCATCAGCGATTCGATGAACTTCGTCGTGCGGCGCGCCTGGCGCTTCATCGCGTAGTCGAACACCGCGGCCTGTTCCTGCAGCATCTCGGCGATGATCGTCGAGTGGTCGGCCGGCTGCAGCGACAGGTAGGCATCGGCTTCGCCGTACGCGTACTCGATCCGCATCCCGGACTTCTTCGCGATGTGCATCATCGTCGCGTTCCGCGACAGGCAATGCATGTACAGCATCGTCACGTGCGTGTTGCGGCTGCGGATCGCCGCGCGCTCGAACAGCTTCGAGCCGACGCCGCGGCCGCGCGCGCTTTCGAGCACCGATACGCCGAATTCGGCCGTACGCTTGTCGCCCTCGGCCGGCAGGTAGGCCAGGTGGCCGACGCCGATCAGTTCGAGGTCGTGGTCGAACACGCCGAACACGGTGTCGCGACCGAAGTCGATCGTGCGGACATAGTTCTCGATCACGTGGTCGGGCACCACCTGGCCGAAACGCAGCAGGCGGTCGTCTTCGTCGAGCGACAGAAAATGGGTGAGCATCTGCTCACGGTCTTTGGAAGCCAGTTCCCTGACGAGAACCGGCGCACTACCGGCGGTGCCGACGACATCGGCAGGGCCGTTGAATTGCGTGTTCATCGTGGGTTCCTCAATGTGTGACCGTACAGCGGGTTGTGCAATGCAACAGCATTTTACCCGACCGTCGGTCGTCTGATTGGGGAAAACCCGTATTTAACGATGTTTAAGCTGGAGGATGAATTCTAAATTTGTTTAATTGATCGTCTATCTATTTGATTTTAAACAAACTTAAAATTCATCATATGAAATGCGGGGCGGGCGGTGGCAGTGTGCCCGTCGCGCAACGCATGCTGCTGCGCGTCAATCAGGCGGCCGACGACAGCCCGCGTTCGATCAGGTCGATCACCTGCTCGGCGAAGTCGCGGTAGCCGAGGCGGCCGCCCGGCTTCAGCCACGTGAAGGTCCAGTTGATCATCCCGAACACCATCATCGTCACGGCGGTCTGGTTGTCCTTGGAGATGCGATCCGGGTAGGCGCGCGCAAGCTGCCGCGTGAACGCCGCGACGATGTCGCGCTGACGGTCGAGCACGATTTCGCGCTGCGCGTCCTCGAGGTACTTCACATCGTTGAGCAGCGCGACGTGCCGGCTGTGCGAGGTCTCGTACTCGGCGAGGAACGCGCGCACGAGCTCTGCGAACGCGTCGCGCTCGCTGAGGCCGCGCCGCTGGCTCGCCCCTTCGACCTCGGCGATGATCAGCATCAGCCGTTTCGTGTAGCGGTCGAGCAGGTCGAACAGGATCGCTTCCTTGCTCTCGTAATAGTGATACAGGCGTGCCTTCGACGTGCCGCTCGCGGTCGCGAGATCGGACATCGACGTGCTCGGGTAGCTCGTCTGCGCGAATTTTCCGGCGGCCAGATCGAGGATCTGTTCGCGCTGGGATTCGTGGTCGGGCGCTCGGGTACGGGCCATGGTCGAATGCGGAAGATTAGCGGTGCAGGGTGGCCGCGGAGGCGGCGCGCACCTGCGTGGAGGAGAGGGCGTCGGGGGCGTCGTCCTGCAGCTCGAGCCGGCCGGCGGCCGCGAGTTCGCGGCAGCGCCACCAGGCGATCGAGTCGCTGACGAACAGCCCGCCGCGATCGGCGTCGGCCATGATGTTGCCGACGAGGCGCTGCGCGGGCAGCCAGTCGTGTTCCGCGCGCGCGACGATCAGCGCGTCGAGATCGGCGTAGTGGCCGCTCTTGATCGTGTTGCTGACCCAGTAGCGCAGCTCGGCGTTCAGGTGCTTTGCTTCCTGCCATTCGAGCGCGAGGCGGCCGATGCGTAGTACCGAGATCGGCGCGGCCACCGGGCGCTTGCGCGCCAGTTCCGCGGGCGAGAACATGCCGGTCGCGCACGCCTGGTCGGTGCGCGACAGCGACGCGCGCTGCGCCGCGTCGAGATCCGCGGCCGATAGCCGCACCTCGTTCAGGCGTTGCGGAACATTGCGCAGGTGATAGGCGACGCGGCGCAGCAGCAGCTTGTCGCCGACGCTCGGTGCGTGCCACACGACCACCTGGCCGGTATCCGTCGCGAGCTGGTCGAGGCGCGCGAACTCGCCTTCGATCTCCGCGTTCCAGTCGGGAATCTCTTCGCCGAACACGCGTTGCCAGAAGGCCGCGCGCGTGTCGGGCGTCTCGTCGGCGCCCCTGAGCGGCCCGACGCCGAGATCGTCGAGCAATCCGACGACGAGCTCGTCGCGTCCGGCTTGCGCGAGCGCCTCGCGCAGCGACGCGGCGGCGGAGCCGCCCTGAATCACATGAATGGTACTCATCGGCTTGTCTTCAACAAAAGAAAACCGCCGGCCGGCTGGACGTTGCGACGTCCAGCCGGCCGGCGGCCCCTAGTGTAAGCGAGATGTGTGACGGCGAGAAACCGTCCTGCGCCGCGACGAGACGTCGCTCAACGCTCGTCGAAACTCACGACGACCCTGTCGCTGACCGGATGGCACTGACACGTGAGCACGAAACCGTCCTTCACTTCGTGTTCCTCGAGCGTGTAGTTCTTCTCCATCCGCACTTCACCCTCGATCACCTTCGCGCGGCACGTGCAGCATACGCCGCCTTTGCACGCATACGGCAGGGCGAGGCCGGCGCGCAGGCCGATGTCGAGCAGGCTCACGCCTTCGTACGGCAGGCGCAGCTTGCGTTTCTTGCCGTCGAGCACGATTTCCAGGTCGGCGGCGGGCGTCTGGTCGGTGATTTCGACGACCGGCGCGCCGGCCTGCGGCAGCGGCGTGCCGAAGCGCTCGACATGTACCTTCGCCTGCGGCACGCCGGCCGCCTTCAGCGCGGCTTCGGCCGCGTCCATCATCGGCGCGGGGCCGCAGATGAACGCCTCGTCGATCGCGTCGCCCGGGGTCAGCGTGTCGAGGAATTCCGCGCACTTCGCCTGGTCGAGCACACCGTTGAACAGCTCGACGTCCTGCTGGTCGTCCGACAGCACGTGATAGAGGACGAAGCGGTTCATGTAGCGGTTCTTCAGGTCCTCCAGCTCCTCCGCGAACATGATCGCGTCGACGCTGCGGTTGCCGTAGATCAGCGTGAACGTGCTGCGCGGCTCGAGTTCGAGCGTCGTCTTCACGATCGCGAGCACCGGCGTGATGCCCGAGCCGCCGGAAAACGCGACGTACTGCTTGCCGTGATCGGCGTTCAGGTGCGTGAAGAAACGGCCGTCCGGCGTCATCACGTCGATCGTGTGGCCCGGCTCGAGCGTGTCGAACGCGAAGTTCGAGAAGCGGCCGCCGCGCACGCGCTTGATGCCGATGCGCAGTTCGCCGTCACGGTCGTAGTCCGTCGTGCCGACGCAGATCGAATACGAGCGGCGCGTTTCCTCGCCGTCGATGTGGGTCTTCAGCGTGACGAACTGGCCCTGCGTGAAGCGGTACGCGTCGCGCAGCTCGGGCGGCACGTCGAAGGAGACGGTCACGGCGTCGGCTGTCTCGGGCCGCACGTCGCGGATACGCAGCGGATGAAATTGCGGGGTCGCCATATCAGTAAGGTTTGAAGTAGTCGAAGGGTTCGCGGCAGTCGACGCAGCGATACAGCGCCTTGCAGGCCGTGGACGCGAATTGCGCGAGACGCTCGGTGCGGGAGGAGCCGCAGCGCGGGCACGCGGGCGCCGCGACGGGCCGCGGCACGAAGCGCACGACGTTTTCCCGCGGCGCCGCGCTGCCGCACTGGCCGACCGGCGGCGCGATGCCGTATGCGCGCAGCTTGTCGCGCGCTTCCTGCGTGATCCAGTCGGTCGTCCAGGCGGGCGCGAGCACCGTCTCGATCCGGTGCGGCGGAAGGTCGGCGGCCTGCAGCGCGGCGGCGATGTCCTCGGCGATCTGCGACATGGCCGGGCACCCCGAATAGGTCGGCGTGATCACGACTTCGAGCTGGCCGTCGTCCGCGCGGCGAACGTCGCGCAGGATGCCGAGTTCGCGGATCGACACGACAGGGATCTCCGGATCGGGTACGGCTTCGAGCACGTCCCATGCGCGGGCGAGCAGCGGATCGTCGCGATGTGCGGCATTGACGGGGGCGGCGTTCTGGACGGACATCGTCGGGCTCCGTGGCGTCGGGATTACCAGGTCGCGCCGGGGTGCTGGCGCGCGAGACTTTGCATTTCCGCGAGCAGGTAGCCCATGTGCTCCGAGTGTTCGCCCTGCTTGCCGGTCGTCACGTGCATCACGGGCGCCGGCAGCGTGAGCGTCGCCTCCGCGAGCGCGTCGGCCACGTCTGCGCGCCACGCCGCTTCGATCGCGGCCGGCGCGGGGGCGATGCCCGCGGCGGCGACTGCATCGTCGATCGCGTCGGCGGCGAAGAATTCGCGCGTGTAGGGCGTCAGGTAGTCGAGCGCGTCCTGCGCGCGACGGTGTGATTCGTCGGTGCCGTCGCCGAGGCGCACGAGCCACTCGCGGGCGTGCTGCACGTGATAGCGAGTTTCCTTCACCGATTTCGCGGCGATCGCGGCCAGCTGCGTGTCGGTCGACGTTTCGAGCGCGCTCCACACGTGCAGCATCAGCGCCGCATACAGGAAATTGCGCACGATCGTCACCGCGTAATCCTTGTCGGCGTGCGCGGTGCCGGAGACCGGGCCGTAGTGCGGCAGCTCGGCGAGCGTGAAGTTCGAGAACTCGCGTTCGGTGCGGAAGTACGCGTAGTCGTCCTCGGTCTTCTTCGCGCCGGTGAGCTGGCGGTCGAGCTCGGCCGCGTGCGTATACAGCATGCGCGCCTGGCCGATGAGATCGAGGCTCATGTTGGTGAGCGCGATGTCTTCCTCGAGGATCGGGCCGTGGCCGCACCATTCGGCATTGCGCTGACCGAGGATCAGCGTGTTGTCCGCGAGGCGCAGCACGTAGGAGAGGTGTTCGGGCGTGATCGTCATGGCGCGGGCGTTACATGTGGTTGACTTCGTCGGGCAGCGTGTAGAACGTCGGGTGACGGTAGATCTTGTCGCCCGCCGGTTCGAACAGCTCGGCCTTCTCGCCCGGATCGGACGCGGTGATCGCCGACGACGGCACCACCCAGATGCTCACGCCTTCCTGGCGGCGCGTATAAACGTCGCGCGCCATGCGCAGCGCCATCGATGCGTCGGCGGCGTGCAGGCTGCCGCAATGCTTGTGATCGAGGCCCTGCTTGCTGCGCACGAACACTTCCCAGATCGGCCATTCCTTGTTCATCACTTTCTCCTGAATCCTGAATTCGATGGTTTGCCGCTCAGGCGGCTTGCTGTTCGGCGCGTGCGCGGCGCTTCGCTTCGTGTGCGAGTGCGGCTTCGCGTACCCATGCGCCGTCCTCGTGCGCTTTCACGCGGGTCGCGAGGCGTTCCTTGTTGCACGGGCCGTCGCCATTGACCACGCGCCAGAATTCGTCCCAGTCGATCGTGCCGTAGTCGTGATGGCCGCGCGCCTCGTTCCACTTCAGGTCGGGGTCGGGGAGCGTCACGCCGAGCACCTTCGCCTGGTCGACCGTCGCGTCGACGAACTTCTGCCGCAGGTCGTCGTTCGAGATCCGCTTGATGCCCCATTTCGCGGACTGGCTGCTGTGGACCGAATCGGCGTCGCTCGGGCCGAACATCATCAACACCGGCCACCACCAGCGGTTCACGGCCTGCTGGACCATCGCGCGTTGCGCGTCGCTGCCCTTCATCATCGAGAGCAGCGCATCGAAGCCCTGGCGCTGATGGAACGATTCCTCCTTGCATACGCGGATCATCGCGCGCGCGTACGGGCCGTACGTGCAGCGGCACAGCGGGATCTGGTTCATGATCGCGGCGCCGTCGACGAGCCAGCCGATCACGCCGACGTCCGCCCAGGTCGGCGTCGGGTAGTTGAAGATGCTCGAGTATTTCGCCTTGCCGGCGTGCAGCGCGTCGATCAATGCTTCTCGCGATACGCCGAGCGTTTCGACCGCGCTGTAAAGATAGAGGCCGTGGCCGGCTTCGTCCTGGACCTTCGCGAGCAGGATCGCCTTGCGCTTCAGGCTCGGCGCGCGCGAGATCCAGTTGCCTTCGGGCAGCATGCCGACGACTTCCGAGTGCGCGTGCTGCGAGATCTGGCGAACCAGCGTCTTGCGATAGGCATCGGGCATCCAGTCCTGCGGCTCGATCTTGCCGTCTGCGGCCATGACCGCATCGAACCGCGCCTGCTCGGGCGACTCGGCTGCGGCGTCGAGCGGCGCGACGTTGCCGGGGATGTCGAGGGATTGCGTGTACATGGCGAGGCTCTCGTCCGGTTGAATGTGTGCGAAGTATAAACCAACCGACCGGTCGGTTAATAAATTTCTTGCGGATTGGCGGCAAGACTCGGGTAAACGATGGATTAAGGGGGCAAATCGACTGGTGTCAGTGTGGTCTGCCGCATGAGTTCGTCGTCTTCTGCGGCACAATGCCCGCTTTCCGACGAGGATTTTGCCGATGTCATTCCGAAGCAGTTTCGCCGCGGCCGCGCTGGGTGCGGCCGTTTTCGTGTCGCCGCTCGCGGCGTGGGCCGCGCCGGCCGGGTGGGTTGCGGCGTGGGCGACCGCGCTGCAGCCGATTCCCGACCTGGCTGCGCCGCCGCCGCTTTATCGCGCACCGGACGTTGCCGGGCGGACCGTGCGCCAGATCGTCTATCCGACGCTGTCGGGGCAGGCCGCGCGGATTCGCATCAGCAATGCCTACGGCCACGCGCCGTTGGTCGTCGAGGCCGCGAGTCTTGCACGTGCCGGCGAGGGCGCGGCACTCGCCGGCGGCGCGGCCGTACCGGTCCGGTTCGGCGGCAAGGCGTCGGTGACGCTGGCGCCAGGCCAGGAGCGTGAAAGCGATCCGGTGGCGATCGACGTGACGGCCGGCCGACCGTATGCGATCAGCCTCCAGATGGGGGCGAGCCAGCGGATGACGGTCTGGCACCGTGTGTCGAACCAGTTCAATTACGTATCGGCGCCGGGCGATCACGTGAGCGATCCGGGTGCAGCTGCGTTCCGTACGCGCTTTACCCAATATGCATGGGTGACCGAGCTGGCTGTCGAGGCCGGTTCCGCGCGCGCCAGCGTTGCCGCGATCGGCGATTCGATCACCGACGGGCTGCGCTCGAGCGTGAACCAGAACCGCCGCTGGCCGGATGCGCTGGCGCGTCGGCTGACGCAGTCCGGCGTGGAGTCGATCGGCGTCGCGAATCTCGGTATTAGCGGAAACCGGCTGCTCAGCGATTCGGCGTGCTACGGCACGTCGCTCGCGTCGCGGTTCGAGCGCGATGCGCTGTCGCGTGCCGGTGTGAAGGCCGCGATCGTGCTGATCGGGATCAACGACATCAACTTTGCGGCGATGCCGCCGCGCGCGGGGCTCGATTGCGACCATCCGCATACGGCGGTCACGGCCGCGTCGCTGATCGACGGCTATCGCCGGCTGATCGCCGAGGCGCATCGCCAGGGCGTGAAGGTCTTTGGCGCGACGCTCACGCCGGCCGCGCTGCCGGCGGGGCGCGAGGCGATTCGGCTCGAGGTGAACCGGTGGATTCGGAGCGGTAACGAGTTCGACGGCGTGGTCGATTTCGATGCGGTGCTGCGCGATGCGTCGCGCCCGAGCGTGCTGCAGCGGCGATACGATAGCGGCGACGGCATTCATCCGAGCGATGCCGGCTACACGGCGATGGCTGGTGCGGTGCCGGTCGAGCAGTTGCAGGCCGTGGTGGTCGGCAAGTGATGCCGCTGTATATATATAGCGAGTGATGATTGCCGGAAGCCTGGCGGTCGACGGAGGTAGCTGAACGGTCGAGCCCCGACCCGCCGTGCGCGGCAGCGCACGGCGGGTTATCAAAATATTTTCACAAAGGGGCTTGCGCGGTTCGGGTCGGATGCCTACAATCACGCCTCTTTCGCGCTAACGGAAACGCAGCGCGGAAGAGGGAAGCGAAGCTGGTGGTGTGCTGCAGTCCGGAGCGCGCAACTGGCCCAGGAAGTTGAACCCCGCAGTCGCAACGAAGCAGTAAAAAAGTTGTTGACGAGCTGCGAAACACGGTTCATAATCTCGCTTCTCTGCTGCTGAAAACGCAGCGCTGCTGAGAAACACGAAGTTCCTCGCAGAATGCTCTTTAAAAATTAACAGCCGATAAGTGTGGGCGCTTGATGGAAGCGAGCTGATCCTCGGATCAGATAGCAAAAGTATCAAGAGTCTCACACTAAAGTAAGTCAGGTTTATGAAGCAATTCATATTCCTGTCAGCTTTGAGTGAGCGACCGGTTCTTAACGGAACCGA
>NZ_JPGL01000004.1 GCF_000732615.1 Burkholderia paludis | reverse complement strand
GCGCTGCTGAGAAACACGAAGTTCCTCGCAGAATGCTCTTTAAAAATTAACAGCCGATAAGTGTGGGCGCTTGATGGAAGCGAGCTGATCCTCGGATCAGATAGCAAAAGTATCAAGAGTCTCACACTAAAGTAAGTCAGGTTTATGAAGCAATTCATATTCCTGTCAGCTTTGAGTGAGCGACCGGTTCTTAACGGAACCGAAAACAGTAACAGGTTTGAACTGAAGAGTTTGATCCTGGCTCAGATTGAACGCTGGCGGCATGCCTTACACATGCAAGTCGAACGGCAGCACGGGTGCTTGCACCTGGTGGCGAGTGGCGAACGGGTGAGTAATACATCGGAACATGTCCTGTAGTGGGGGATAGCCCGGCGAAAGCCGGATTAATACCGCATACGATCTACGGATGAAAGCGGGGGACCTTCGGGCCTCGCGCTATAGGGTTGGCCGATGGCTGATTAGCTAGTTGGTGGGGTAAAGGCCTACCAAGGCGACGATCAGTAGCTGGTCTGAGAGGACGACCAGCCACACTGGGACTGAGACACGGCCCAGACTCCTACGGGAGGCAGCAGTGGGGAATTTTGGACAATGGGCGAAAGCCTGATCCAGCAATGCCGCGTGTGTGAAGAAGGCCTTCGGGTTGTAAAGCACTTTTGTCCGGAAAGAAATCCTTGGCCCTAATACGGTCGGGGGATGACGGTACCGGAAGAATAAGCACCGGCTAACTACGTGCCAGCAGCCGCGGTAATACGTAGGGTGCGAGCGTTAATCGGAATTACTGGGCGTAAAGCGTGCGCAGGCGGTTTGCTAAGACCGATGTGAAATCCCCGGGCTCAACCTGGGAACTGCATTGGTGACTGGCAGGCTAGAGTATGGCAGAGGGGGGTAGAATTCCACGTGTAGCAGTGAAATGCGTAGAGATGTGGAGGAATACCGATGGCGAAGGCAGCCCCCTGGGCCAATACTGACGCTCATGCACGAAAGCGTGGGGAGCAAACAGGATTAGATACCCTGGTAGTCCACGCCCTAAACGATGTCAACTAGTTGTTGGGGATTCATTTCCTTAGTAACGTAGCTAACGCGTGAAGTTGACCGCCTGGGGAGTACGGTCGCAAGATTAAAACTCAAAGGAATTGACGGGGACCCGCACAAGCGGTGGATGATGTGGATTAATTCGATGCAACGCGAAAAACCTTACCTACCCTTGACATGGTCGGAATCCCGCTGAGAGGTGGGAGTGCTCGAAAGAGAACCGGCGCACAGGTGCTGCATGGCTGTCGTCAGCTCGTGTCGTGAGATGTTGGGTTAAGTCCCGCAACGAGCGCAACCCTTGTCCTTAGTTGCTACGCAAGAGCACTCTAAGGAGACTGCCGGTGACAAACCGGAGGAAGGTGGGGATGACGTCAAGTCCTCATGGCCCTTATGGGTAGGGCTTCACACGTCATACAATGGTCGGAACAGAGGGTTGCCAACCCGCGAGGGGGAGCTAATCCCAGAAAACCGATCGTAGTCCGGATTGCACTCTGCAACTCGAGTGCATGAAGCTGGAATCGCTAGTAATCGCGGATCAGCATGCCGCGGTGAATACGTTCCCGGGTCTTGTACACACCGCCCGTCACACCATGGGAGTGGGTTTTACCAGAAGTGGCTAGTCTAACCGCAAGGAGGACGGTCACCACGGTAGGATTCATGACTGGGGTGAAGTCGTAACAAGGTAGCCGTATCGGAAGGTGCGGCTGGATCACCTCCTTTCCAGAGCTATCTCGCAAAATTGAGCGCTCACGCTTATCGGCTGTAAATTAAAGACAGACTCAGGGGTCTGTAGCT
>NZ_JPGL01000003.1 GCF_000732615.1 Burkholderia paludis | reverse complement strand
CACCATGGGAGTGGGTTTTACCAGAAGTGGCTAGTCTAACCGCAAGGAGGACGGTCACCACGGTAGGATTCATGACTGGGGTGAAGTCGTAACAAGGTAGCCGTATCGGAAGGTGCGGCTGGATCACCTCCTTTCCAGAGCTATCTCGCAAAATTGAGCGCTCACGCTTATCGGCTGTAAATTAAAGACAGACTCAGGGGTCTGTAGCTCAGTCGGTTAGAGCACCGTCTTGATAAGGCGGGGGTCGTTGGTTCGAATCCAACCAGACCCACCACCGTCTTGTGGGCGGTAACACACCTGAGGTCATCTGTACTCAAATGGGGGCATAGCTCAGCTGGGAGAGCACCTGCTTTGCAAGCAGGGGGTCGTCGGTTCGATCCCGTCTGCCTCCACCAATCTTCAATGACAAGCGTTCGACGTGGTCGAGTCTTTGTCATTGGCGATTGAGCCAGTCAGAGTGATACGTAGTATGTATCGGCTGTCGTTCTTTAACAATCTGGAAGAAGTAAGTAATTTGGATAGCGGAAGCGTCTATGAGATGGACGTGAAAACTATCCGGGTTGTGATTGTATCGATGTATCTCAAGATGATTCGAACTCTATGTTTGACTCAATTGGAATACGGCACAACGCGAGAACTCAACCTGTAGCGACTGTCGATGAGACAGACTCGTTATAGGGTCAAGCGAACAAGTGCATGTGGTGGATGCCTTGGCGATCACAGGCGATGAAGGACGCGGTAG
>NZ_JPGL01000002.1 GCF_000732615.1 Burkholderia paludis | reverse complement strand
TGAGATGGACGTGAAAACTATCCGGGTTGTGATTGTATCGATGTATCTCAAGATGATTCGAACTCTATGTTTGACTCAATTGGAATACGGCACAACGCGAGAACTCAACCTGTAGCGACTGTCGATGAGACAGACTCGTTATAGGGTCAAGCGAACAAGTGCATGTGGTGGATGCCTTGGCGATCACAGGCGATGAAGGACGCGGTAGCCTGCGAAAAGCTACGGGGAGCTGGCAAACAAGCTTTGATCCGTAGATGTCCGAATGGGGAAACCCACTCCTTTTGGAGTATCCATGGCTGAATACATAGGCCATGTGAAGCGAACGCGGTGAACTGAAACATCTAAGTAACCGCAGGAAAAGAAATCAACCGAGATTCCCAAAGTAGTGGCGAGCGAAATGGGATGAGCCTTGCACTCTTTATTTGTATTGTTAGCCGAACGCTCTGGAAAGTGCGGCCATAGCGGGTGATAGCCCCGTAGGCGAAAACAGTATGAAAGAACTAGGTGTGCGACAAGTAGGGCGGGACACGTGAAATCCTGTCTGAAGATGGGGGGACCATCCTCCAAGGCTAAATACTCGTGATCGACCGATAGTGAACCAGTACCGTGAGGGAAAGGCGAAAAGAACCCCGGGAGGGGAGTGAAATAGATCCTGAAACCGCATGCATACAAACAGTCGGAGCCTCGTAAGGGGTGACGGCGTACCTTTTGTATAATGGGTCAGCGACTTACGTTCAGTAGCAAGCTTAACCGTATAGGGCAGGCGTAGCGAAAGCGAGTCCGAATAGGGCGTTCAGTTGCTGGGCGTAGACCCGAAACCAAGTGATCTATCCATGGCCAGGATGAAGGTGCGGTAACACGTACTGGAGGTCCGAACCCACTAACGTTGAAAAGTTAGGGGATGAGCTGTGGATAGGGGTGAAAGGCTAAACAAACTTGGAAATAGCTGGTTCTCTCCGAAAACTATTTAGGTAGTGCCTCGTGTCTCACCTTCGGGGGTAGAGCACTGTCATGGTTGGGGGGTCTATTGCAGATTACCCCGCCATAGCAAACTCCGAATACCGAAGAGTGCAATCACGGGAGACAGACATCGGGTGCTAACGTCCGGTGTCAAGAGGGAAACAACCCAGACCGCCAGCTAAGGTCCCCAAATATAGCTAAGTGGGAAACGAAGTGGGAAGGCTAAAACAGTCAGGAGGTTGGCTTAGAAGCAGCCACCCTTTAAAGAAAGCGTAATAGCTCACTGATCGAGTCGTCCTGCGCGGAAGATGTAACGGGGCTAAGCTATATACCGAAGCTGCGGATGCGTGCTTAGCACGCATGGTAGGAGAGCGTTCCGTAAGCCTGCGAAGGTGCGTTGAAAAGCGTGCTGGAGGTATCGGAAGTGCGAATGCTGACATGAGTAGCGATAAAGGGGGTGAAAGGCCCCCTCGCCGTAAGCCCAAGGTTTCCTACGCAACGTTCATCGGCGTAGGGTGAGTCGGCCCCTAAGGCGAGGCAGAAATGCGTAGCTGATGGGAAGCAGGTCAATATTCCTGCACCATTGTTAGATGCGATGGGGGGACGGATCGCGGAAGGTTGTCCGGGTGTTGGAAGTCCCGGTCGCTGCATTGGAGAAGGCGCTTAGGCAAATCCGGGCGCAGGATTCAAGGGTGTGGCGCGAGCTCCTTAGGGAGCGAAGCAATTGGAAGTGGTTCCAAGAAAAGCCTCTAAGCTTCAGTCTAACGATGACCGTACCGCAAACCGACACAGGTGGGCGAGATGAGTATTCTAAGGCGCTTGAGAGAACTCGGGAGAAGGAACTCGGCAAATTGGTACCGTAACTTCGGGATAAGGTACGCCCTTGTAGCTTGACTGGCCTGCGCCAGGAGGGTGAAGGGGTTGCAATAAACTGGTGGCTGCGACTGTTTAATAAAAACACAGCACTCTGCAAACACGAAAGTGGACGTATAGGGTGTGACGCCTGCCCGGTGCCGGAAGATTAAATGATGGGGTGCAAGCTCTTGATTGAAGTCCCGGTAAACGGCGGCCGTAACTATAACGGTCCTAAGGTAGCGAAATTCCTTGTCGGGTAAGTTCCGACCTGCACGAATGGCGTAACGATGGCCACACTGTCTCCTCCCGAGACTCAGCGAAGTTGAAGTGTTTGTGATGATGCAATCTACCCGCGGCTAGACGGAAAGACCCCATGAACCTTTACTGTAGCTTTGCATTGGACTTTGAACCGATCTGTGTAGGATAGGTGGGAGGCTATGAAACCGGAACGCTAGTTTCGGTGGAGCCGTCCTTGAAATACCACCCTGGTTTGTTTGAGGTTCTAACCTTGGTCCGTGATCCGGATCGGGGACAGTGCATGGTAGGCAGTTTGACTGGGGCGGTCTCCTCCCAAAGCGTAACGGAGGAGTACGAAGGTACGCTAGGTACGGTCGGAAATCGTGCTGATAGTGCAATGGCATAAGCGTGCTTAACTGCGAGACCGACAAGTCGAGCAGGTGCGAAAGCAGGTCATAGTGATCCGGTGGTTCTGTATGGAAGGGCCATCGCTCAACGGATAAAAGGTACTCTGGGGATAACAGGCTGATACCGCCCAAGAGTTCATATCGACGGCGGTGTTTGGCACCTCGATGTCGGCTCATCTCATCCTGGGGCTGTAGCCGGTCCCAAGGGTATGGCTGTTCGCCATTTAAAGAGGTACGTGAGCTGGGTTTAAAACGTCGTGAGACAGTTTGGTCCCTATCTGCCGTGGGCGTTGGATATTTGAAGGGGGCTGCTCCTAGTACGAGAGGACCGGAGTGGACGAACCTCTGGTGTACCGGTTGTCACGCCAGTGGCATCGCCGGGTAGCTATGTTCGGAAGAGATAACCGCTGAAAGCATCTAAGCGGGAAACTCGCCTTAAGATGAGATATCCCTGGGGACTAGATCCCCTTGAAGGGTCGTTCGAGACCAGGACGTTGATAGGTCAGGTGTGTAAGCGCAGTAATGCGTTCAGCTAACTGATACTAATTGCCCGTAAGGCTTGATCCTATAACAAGTCTGCCTTGTAGATCGGCGCCGTGTGAAAGCACCGGCTGCGATACAAAGCGACAAGTTGGATTCTCGTGTGTGATACACACAACTCAAAATTACTGCTTCTTCCAAGATTGGTTGTGCTGCGAAGCCAGCGCAACAACCCTCTTTGCCTGATGACCATAGCGAGTCGGTCCCACCCCTTCCCATCCCGAACAGGACCGTGAAACGACTCTACGCCGATGATAGTGCGGATTCCCGTGTGAAAGTAGGTAATCGTCAGGCTCCCTAAGCCA
>NZ_JPGL01000001.1 GCF_000732615.1 Burkholderia paludis | reverse complement strand
TATCGATCGGCGGCGGCGGCGGGATTCAAGCGGGTGTCTCCGTGGGGCGGTCGCCGTGGGCGGCGATCCGGTATGGCTCGAATGATAAGCACGCTTATTATATCTTCGCTTATCGACGGGTCGCGAGCCGAGGGCCGTTTCCGGCTTGACCCTATAATCGCCGCATGGACAAGACCTACGAGAACCGGATCGGCTACCTGATTTCCGACGTGGCCCGCCTGCACGGACGCCTGTACGACCGGCGCGCGAAGCGCATCGGCCTGACGCGCGCGCAGAGCCGCGTGCTCGCATACCTGACGTGGAAGGGCGAGATGAATCAGGCGCGGCTCGCGGAGTGGCTCGAGATCACGCCGATTTCGCTGACGCGGCTGCTCGACCGGATGGAGAGCTGCGGCTGGATCGAACGCATCGCGAACGACGACGACCGGCGCGCGTTCGTGATCCGGCTGACGGACAAGTCGCGCGAGATTTTTCCGCAGATGCTCGAGGTGGGTGATGCCGTTGCCGACGACGGACTGCGCGGCTTCACGCCGGACGAGCGCGAAACGCTGGTGCGGCTGCTCGGGCGCATGCGCCACAACCTGATCGACTGCGGCGGCGAGTAACGCGCGGCGCCCACCGGGCGCGCCGGGCGGCGGAGGCGATCTCCGCAGGCATGCCGGGCGTCATGGCGCCGGCGCGGCGCGTTGCCGGCGGCGGACGGCCGTTCCGGCGCTGCCCGGCGCTGCCCGGCGCTGCCCGGCGCTGCCCGGCACTACCCGGCACTACCCGGCACTACCCGGCACTACCCGGTGCGGTTCGCGTGAAGCCGCACGCTCAACGGGCCAGCGCCGCCAGCGCGGAGGCCGCCAGATACAGCCCGACCCCGTACGACAGATGCGTGACGAGACTGCGCCGGCGCGCGACGCCCGGATGCGGCGTGCGCGCCGCCGCAATGCCGAAGCCGAACGCCGGCTGCATCACGAAGAATGGCGCGACCACGCTGGCGAGGCCGGCGACGAGCGCGGGGAGCGGCGTCGGCATGCCGATCCATGCCGTGCCCGCGATCGCGACGGGCAGCGCCGCGAAGGCGATGCCGATCGCGTAATGCGCGAGCCAGCCGAGCGCGCGTTCTCCCGCCACGGGCGGCGCGGCGGCGATCGACGCATGCCGGAACCGGCCGTGCATCATGTGGCCGATCCAGCGACCGACCAGCGCATAGTCGAGCGACGGCGTGCCGAACACGCGCCGCCGAAACGACGCCCACAGATCCATCATGAGCGTGGCGCCCGCGCCGATCGGCACCAGGCTGAGCAGCAGGTCGGGCAGTCTCATCGCGCGCCTCCACGGAGCAGCGTGGCGGCGGCGGGGTGCGGCGGGTTGCATCGGGATTTCGGCGGTTTCATGGCGGTCCGGGCTTGTCTTTACGGAGTGGAGCGGCTATCTTGCAACTTCAAGTTCACTTGAGGTCAAGCATGAGCCTGCTGGACATTGCGGACGTCGCGCGACGCTCGGGATTGCCCGCGTCGACGTTGCGCTACTACGAGGAAAAAGGGCTGATCGCCCCGCACGGCCGCCACGGGCTGCGACGGCAATACGACGAGTCGGTGCTGGAGCGCCTCGCGCTGATCGCGCTCGGCCGCGAGGCCGGGTTCTCGCTCGACGACATCCTCGCGATGGTCGGCGCGGATGGCCGGCCGGAGATCGATCGGACGAAGCTCGACGACAAGGCCGACGAACTCGACCGCACGATCCGCCGTCTCGGCGCCGTGCGCGATGCGCTGCGGCATGCGGCCGTGTGCCCGGACTCGAGCCATCTCGAATGCCCGTCGTTCCGGAAGCTGCTGCGCATCGCCGCGCATCGCAATCCTGCCCGCCGCACGAAGGCGGACGGCGCGTAGGCGGGGAACGCCCGCACCGGCGGGTTGCCGTGGCGCCGGCGGAGGCGCGCCGCGTCGCCGTGCCGGACATCGCAAACAGGAACGACGGGGTTGCCGCGTGTGGTTTTTACTTGTGCTTTATGTGCTTCCCGCCGCGTATGCGGCATCGAAGGTCGGGCCGCATTACGGGTTCTTCGCCGGTTGCGCGACCATGGCCGCCGTGCTGGCGGCGCAGACCGTGTTGCTGAACTGGGGGGCCGCCGCGCTAAGGCGGCGCACGGCTGACGGGCAGCCCGGCGGGGCAACCGCGCCGGGCGAGCCGGCCGCCAGCCCGGAAGACGAGCCGGCCGACGCGCCTGACGACACCCCCGACGACACGCCCGATATGCCGCTTCGATACGGCGAGCGGGCGCGATTCAAGCAACTGGTGCTGATTGCGGGCAGCCCGCGCGCCGAGGCCACGCGCCGTTTCTACGACAAGGCGAGGCAGACGGTCGAAGCGTTCGTCGAGGTCGAGGCGGGCCCCGACGGTTCGGGCGCGGCGATGGTGTCGGCGGCCGAACTGGCCGCGGCGGACGGCCTGCCGGCCGTGCCGCCGGGCGAGACGCTCACCGTGTTCGTATCGAACGACGGCGCGTGGTCGGGGTTCCGCGTCGGCGACGACAGCTTCCGGTTCCGCCACGGCGCGATCACGGGGCTGCAGCTCACGCTGGTGATACCGGTGCGCTGGACGGGCGGCTACTCGGTGACGTTCCGGTTCGACGTGCCGAAACGGGAGGGGACTGCCGGATACGTCTCGCACTCGACGTGGTTCAATCTCGGCATGGAGCACTCGGCCCGCCACTCTCGCGCGCTTACCCATGCATGTCGCGAGATCGCGTCGGTGCTCGACGTGCCGTTCGACGTCGACGAAACCTCCGACGACTGATTCACCCCGCGTAATACACGCGGCATTCCATCTCGCGCCCGCGCACGATGCGCTTGCCGACGAGCGCCCCGTGCGTTTCGGTGAAGACGGTGCGCTGGTGCTCGCACTGCACGGCGTCGTAGAAATAGAGCGAGACCCAGTCCGTCGGGCGGCAGGATTCCGGCGTGCGCATCGCCGCATGCAGGCACAGCGCCGTGAAATGCCACCCGCCCTTGGTCATGTGCATGACCGGCGGCGGCACGTACGCGTCCGCGTTCAGCCGCCGATGGGCGAGCGTGGGCAGCACGCCGGCCGCGGCCCTGTTGCGGTACAGGCGGTCGATGTAGAGCATCAGTTCGACGGGCGGCTCCGTGTCGGGGGCGGCGTCCTCCGCGTGGCCCTGCCAGCGGCGGCGGCGGCTCAGGACGTCGTCGAGCGCGGTGCGGATGCCGGCCGCGCGCCGCGGGCCGACGCCGGAGATCGTTTCGAGCTGGCCGTTGCGGGCCGCGCGTTCGAGTTCCTCGAGCGTATCGATGTGCAGCAGGTCGTGAATCCGCAGCGCGAGCGCGTGGCCGATGCCCGGCACGGCCTCGAATGCGGACGTGCGCACGGCGTCGCCGCACAGCCGGTCGAGCTGGCGCCAGCGCCCCGTCACCAGCAGCTCGGCAATCGCCTGCGCGACTCCCGTGCCGATCTCGGGCAGCGTGCCGAGCGCGTCGACGCCGCCGCGCTCGAACAGCGCGCGGACGTCGAGGTCGAGCGCATCGACCGTTGCCGCCGCCGCTCGGTACGCGGCGACCCGATACGGGTTCGCCCCCTGGTCGGCCAACCGCTGCGCCGCCTCGCGCAGGCAGGCCGCGATACGCCGGTTTTCCTCGTACGTTTGGCTGGCGGTCGTCTGCATGGCGAAGGACCTGGGGACGCGCAAACGGAATGGACGCGGCGAACGATGCGCCGGTCGGCTCTTACCATTGTCGTAACGCGCGATGAAGAAAACTTGATGCACGTCAATGGCAAACGTAGCACAGGTGCGAAGCGCACGGTCGTGCCGGAAGCGGGCACGACCGTGCGTTTCCCGACGCGATCACGCGTCGAGAAACGACTGCGCGTTCTCCGCCTCGGCGGCCGTGCGCAATGCGGCGAGCGCCCGTTTTTCGATCTGCCGCACGCGTTCGCGCGACATGCCGGCGTCCTGCGCGATCGCGTCGTAGGTATCGGGCTCGGCGCCGCCCAGGCCGAACCGCCGGCGCAGCACCTCCGCCTCGGCCGGCGTGACCGAGCGCAGCAGCGACCTGACGCATTCGCGCATGCGCGTGTCGGCCAGTTGCTCGAACGGGCTGGCCGACGCCCGGTCCTCGATCAGCTCCGCGAGGCCGGTATCCGCATCGGGCAGCGGCGTGTCCAGCGACACGGGCTCGGCGGGCAGCGCGAGCACCGCGCGCAGCCTGTCCTCGTCGAGGCCGGTTTCGGCCGCGAGTTCGGCCGGCGTCGCCCGGCGGCCGGTGCGCTGATGAAAACGCAGCGCATGCCGCTGCACGCGCTGGTACTGGTCGCCCACGTGCACCGGCACGCGGATCGTGCGTGCGCGATCCGCGACCGCGCGTGCGATCGCCTGGCGAATCCACCACGTCGCATAGGTCGAGAACTTGAATCCGCGCCGGTATTCGAATTTCTCGATCGCGCGCATCAGGCCGACGCAACCGTCCTGCACGAGATCGGGCAGGTCGACGCCGCGGTTCATGTACTTGCGCGCGATCGACAACACGAGCCGCAGGTTCGCCTCGAGCATCGCGCGGGTGGCGTCGCGCACCTTCTGCTGGCCTTCGCCGAGTGCGGCGGCCAGCGCCCGCCGCGCGACCGTGTCGAAGCGAGCCGCCTCGCCGGTTGCGGCGCCGTGCGGCTCGGCCGCGAGCGTGCGCACGACGCGGCTGGCCTCGTCGACGGCCGGCGCGTGCCACGCGATCGAACCGAGCAGGCCGGCCACGCGGTCGCGCGCGTCGCGGTATTCGGGCGAACGGACGCCGTGTGCGTGCAATGCGTCGCGCAAGGCCGCGACGGCTGCCTGCGGCGCATCGTAGCCGGCCGGTGCGGGCGTGTCGGCATCGTCGTCGGCCGCGCCGGCCGCAGCCGTTGCGCCGTGACTCGCCAGCAGCGCGTCGACCGCCGCCGGGCAGCCCGCGAGCGCGTGCAGGATCTGGTGGCGGCCGGTCTCGATCTCGCGGGCGAGTACGATCTCGCCTTCGCGCGTGAGCAGCGGCACCGCCTGCATGCGCCGCAGGTAGAGCGCGAGCGGGTCGGTGGACGCGCTCGTGCCCCGGGCGAGGTCGCCGAGCACGGCGCGGCCTTCGTCGAGCGCATCGCGATCGACGTCGACCGGCGTCGTGCCGGCGAACGGTGCGGGCGTGGCCGGCTCGTCGAGCACGGCGATGCCGATGTCGGCGAGCGCGGCGCGCACGACGTCGAGCGCGTCGGGGCTGTCGCTTTCGGGCGGCAGCGCGTCGACGAGGTCGGCGTGTGTCAGATAACCCTGTTCGCCGGCGAGCGCCAGCAACTGGATGATCGGATCGAGCGGCGTGTCCGCCCGGAGCGTGGGGCGTGGCGTAGTCATGGCGATGGCGGCGCGAGCCGCGTTCCTGTCTGGGCGGCCCGAAGTCCGCCGGTTCGGCCGCCGGTTGCTCGCGGACACCCGTCCGCGCCGGTCGGCCCGACATCGTTCAAGTTGAGGGCATTTGCGCGAACTTCAACGCGTACACGGCGGGCGATCGCGACCGTTCCTGTCTGGAAACAAAAAGTAACCGATCAAACCTGCGGAAATCTGCAGGGGACGTAAGCTAGAGTCAGGCGCGCGCCCGACGGCGACGCGCGGATTCTGCCGGAGCATGAGATGAACCCGATTCCTGCCGCGAGGCATGCGATATTCGCGTTGGCAACGCTGACCCTCGGCGGCTGCTATTACACGAGTCCTTATGGCTATACACCTTACTACGCGCCGGCACCGGCCACGCTGACGCAGCGCGAGACCCCCGTCGCACCGGCTGCGCCGGGTACCGTTGCCCCGGGCCCGGCTCCGGCGGCGAGCACCGCGCCGCCCGCGAGCTACGCGGCTCCCGCCTACGACGTCACGCCGGCCTATCCGCTGCCGTATCCCTATCCGTACCCGTATCCGTACTATGCGCCGGCGTATTACCCGGGCTGGTACGGCTGGGGCGCGCCGGCGATCTCGGTCGGCTTCTGGGGCGGCTGGGGCGGTTACTGGCACGGACGCGGCGGCTACTGGCGCCGCCCGTGGGGCGGCGGCTGGGGCGGCCATCGGCACTGACCGGCGCGCGGCGGCGCCGCGCGGGAGAGCATCATGAGGAACACGATTGTCCGAAGCCTGTGCGTCGTTCTGTTCGGCCTTGCGGCCGCGCCGGGCGTGGCCGATGCGCAGAGCACCGCCTACACGAATTCGCCGGCCGAACTGTATGCGGGGCCGGCGCCCGACTATCCGGTGGTCGCGCAGATCCCGCCCGACACGGCGCTGGACGTATTCGGCTGCCTGAGCGACTACTCGTGGTGCGACGTCGCGCTGCCGGGCGTGCGCGGCTGGATCGATGCGCAGTTGCTCGAGTATCCGTACCAGGGCAGCTACGTGCCGTTGTTCGACTACGGCGCGATCATCGGCGTGCCGATCACCGGATTCGCGATCGCCGCGTACTGGGATCGCTACTACCGCAACCGGCCGTGGTATCACGACCGCGACCGCTGGGCGCATCGTCCGGAGCCTCGGCCCGGCCCCGGCGGGATGCCGCCGGGACAGGGGCATCCGCCGCCGGGCGGGGCGATGCAGGCGGCACCGGGCGGCCCGCCGCCCATGCATGACGCGCGGCCGTCGGCGGCGCGCGGCGGCTGGAACGGCGCGATTCGCACGCCGCCGCCGAACGTATTGCGTCCGCCGCCCGCGCAGGGCGGCGAGGCTCGCGCGATGCCGCCGGCGCGCCAGGGCGGCAATTCCGGCGCGCGGCCGCAAGGCGGCGGCAACGGCGGTGGAGGTCACGGCGAGGGCAGCGGCAACGGCAACGGCGGCGGGGGCCCCGACGAATTCCGTCACTGACGTTGTCGGCCCGGCCGGTTTCCCCCGGCGCCGGACGAAAAAAAGCCGCTCGTCAGAGCGGCTTCCGGATCGGGCGAGCGGGCGGTCGTACGGCCCGCGGGTCGGCCGGCTGCGCGTTGCCGGCAGCCGGCCGCACCGGCCCGGTCAGTCGTCGAGCAGAGACTGGTCGCGCACCGCGCCCTTGTCGGCGGACATGACCAGCTTCGCGTAGGCCTTCAGCGCCGCGGACACCTTGCGCGGACGCGGCAGCGCCGGCTTCCAGCCCTTCGCGTTCTGCGCTTCGCGGCGGCGCGCCAGTTCATCGTCCGACACCAGCACGTCGATCGTGCGGTTCGGGATGTCGATGCGGATCTTGTCGCCGTTGCGCACGAGGCCGATCGCGCCGCCCGCCGCCGCTTCGGGCGAGCAGTGGCCGATCGACAGGCCCGACGTGCCGCCCGAGAAGCGGCCGTCCGTCAGCAGCGCGCACGATTTGCCGAGCCCCTTCGACTTGATGTAGCTGGTCGGGTAGAGCATTTCCTGCATGCCGGGGCCGCCCTTCGGGCCTTCGTAGCGCACGATCACCACGTCGCCGGCCTTGACCTTGTCGTTCAGGATGTTCTCGACCGCTTCGTCCTGCGATTCGGTCACGTGTGCGGTGCCCTCGAACACGAGGATGCTCTCGTCGACGCCGGCCGTCTTCACCACGCAGCCGTCGAGCGCGATGTTGCCGGTCAGCACGGCGAGGCCGCCTTCCTTCGAGAACGCATGCTCGTACGAGCGGATGCAGCCTTCCGCGCGGTCGAGGTCGAGGCTCGGCCAGCGCGTGTTCTGGCTGAACGCGACCTGCGTCGGGATGCCGGCCGGGCCGGCCAGGTAGAACGTGCGGACCGCCTCGTCCTGCGTGCGGACGATGTCCCACTGGTCGAGCGCGTCCTTCAGCGTCGGCGCGTGCACGGTCGGCACGTCGGTGTGCAGCTTGCCGGCGCGCTCGAGCTCGCCGAGGATCGCCATGATGCCGCCTGCGCGGTGCACGTCCTCGATGTGGTACTTGTTCGTGTTCGGCGCGACCTTGCACAGCTGCGGCACGGAGCGCGACAGGCGGTCGATGTCCTTCATCGTGAAGTCGATGCCGGCTTCCCGCGCGATCGCCAGCAGGTGCAGGATCGTGTTGGTCGAGCCGCCCATCGCGATGTCGAGCGTCATCGCGTTCTCGAATGCCGCGAAGCCGACCGAGCGCGGCAGCACGCGTGTGTCGTCCTGCTCGTAGTGCTGGCGCGTCAGCTCGACGATGCGGCGGCCGGCGCGCTTGAACAGCTGTTCGCGATCGGCGTGCGTGGCCACCACCGTGCCGTTGCCGGGCAGCGACAGGCCGAGCGCTTCGGTCAGGCAGTTCATCGAGTTCGCGGTGAACATGCCGGAGCACGAGCCGCAGGTCGGGCAGGCCGAGCGTTCGACTTCGGCTACATCGGCGTCCGAGTACGACGCGTCGGCCGCGATCACCATCGCGTCGACGAGGTCGAGCTTCTTCAGTTCGACGGTCTTGGTGATCGGGTTCGCGAGGCGCGTCTTGCCGGCTTCCATCGGGCCGCCCGACACGAAGATCACCGGGATGTTCAGGCGCATCGCGGCCATCAGCATCCCCGGCGTGATCTTGTCGCAGTTCGAGATGCAGACCATCGCGTCCGCGCAGTGCGCGTTCACCATGTATTCGACCGAGTCGGCGATGATGTCGCGGCTCGGCAACGAATAGAGCATGCCGTCGTGGCCCATCGCGATGCCGTCGTCGACCGCGATCGTGTTGAACTCCTTCGCGACGCCGCCGGCTGCCTCGATCTCGCGCGCGACGAGCTGGCCGAGATCCTTCAGGTGCACGTGCCCGGGCACGAACTGGGTGAACGAGTTGACGACCGCGATGATCGGCTTCGAGAAATCGTCGTCTTTCATGCCGGTGGCGCGCCACAGCGAGCGCGCGCCCGCCATGTTGCGGCCGGCGGTGGAGGTCTTGGAACGGTAAATGGGCATTGTGGTTGCTGAAGAAATATCGCGGGAAAAGGGTGGAGGCACGGGGAATAAAGGCCTCTCTCGCGCCCGTGCGAACAACCTCTTGAGCTGCGCCCTGGGCAAACCACGCGATTATCCCACAGCCGCCGCGGGCGTGGCGCCCGTGCGGCCGGCAACCGGCGCGGGCGGCGCCGCCCGTCCGCCCGCCCGTGGAAACCCTTGCGGCGCCGGCTTGCAAGGCGGCCCGGCGGGCCGGCCGGCTCCGGCGCCGCGGCCGTCAGTCGAGCAGCGCCAGGATCTCGTCGTACAGCGCCCGCGGAATCCGCACGCCGTTCGCGATGCTGCGCGCGCGGGCGTCGAAGCGCCGTTGCGACGGCAGCCGCGCGCCCTGCGCGACGATCGATTCGAACATCCGCTCGCCGCGCGCGAGCCCCGCGTCGAGGTCGTCGCCGAGGAACACGTGCGGGTCGAACGCGATCACGAGCTCGCCGTGGCACGGCGTCGCGCCGACGCCTTCGTCGAAGTCCATCGATTCCCGGCTGGTCATGTCGCCGATCAGCGCGCCGCCGAGCAGCTCGACCATCGCCGCGAGCGCCGAGCCCTTGTGACCGCCGAACGTGCGCATCGCGCCCCTCAGCGCGGCCTGCGGGTCGGTGGTCGGCTGGCCGTCCGCGTCGATCGCCCAGTGCGGCGGAATCGCCTTGCCTTGCTTCGCATGCAGCTCGATGTCGCCGCGTGCGATCGCGCTCGTCGCGAAATCGAACACGAACGGCTCGCCACCGGGGCGCGGCCACGCGAATGCGATCGGATTCGTGCCGAATACGGGCTCGCGGCCGCCTTCCGGCGCGACCCAGCTATGGCTCGGATTCATCGCGATGCCGGCCAGCCCTTCGGCCGCGAGCGCCTCGACCTCGGGCCACAGCGCGGAGAAGTGGTAGCAGCGGTTGATGACCATCGCCGCGATCCCGTGCTGTTTCGCCATCCCGACGAGCACGGGCAGCCCGGTTTCGAAGCCGAGCAGCGAGAAGCCGCGATGCGCGTCGACCGCGACGATCGACGACGACAGCCGGCGCAGCGTCGGCGCGGCCTGCGGATCGACCTTGCCTTTCTTCAGCGACCGCACGCAGACGAGCAGCCGGTACACGCCATGCGAGTGGCATTCGTCGCGCTGGCCCTGCGTGATCACGCGGGCGATCGCGCGCGCATGCGCGTCCGACATTCCGTGGTGCGTCAGCACGCGCAGCGCGAGCGCATGGACTTCGTCGAGCGACAGGGTGACTTCGGCGCGGTGTTCAGACATGGTTCGCCTCCCGCGGCGCGGGGACGCCGTCGATGCGCCGCGGCACGTTCAGCGGATTGCCGTCGCGGAGCGCGTCCGGCAGCAGCGCGTCGGGCAGGTCCTGGTACGACACCGGGCGCAGGAAACGCTCGATCGCGCGCGCACCGACGGACGTCGTGCGCGTGTCGGACGTGGCCGGGAACGGCCCGCCGTGCACCATCGCGTGGCCGACCTCGACGCCCGTGCCGAAGCCGTTGACGAGAATCCGGCCGGCCTTGCGTTCGAGCGTCGCGCGCAGTGCGGCGAACAGCGCGGCGTCGCCGTCGGCGAGATGCGCGGCGATCGTCAGTTGGCCATCGAGCGACTTCAGCACGCGATGCAGCGTGTCGGCGTCCGGGCAGCGCACGATCAGCGATGCGGGGCCGAATACTTCGTCGCGCAGCTCGGGGGTGGCGACGAACGCGTCGGCCGACGTCGCGAACAGCGCCGCGCGGGCCTGATGGCGGCCGCCTTCGATGCCTTGCGCCAACGATTCGACCGACGCGTGATCGCGCAGCGCCGCGACGCCTTGCGCGTAGCTCGCGTGGATGTGCGGCGTCAGCATCGTCTGCGCGGCCGTCGCCCGCACGGCCTCGGCCGCCCGGGCCTCGAACGCGCGCAGCGCGGGGCCGTCGATCGCGAGCACGAGGCCCGGGTTCGTGCAGAACTGGCCGGCGCCGAGCGCGAGCGAGGCGACGAACTGCGGCGCGATCGTGTCGTGGCGCGCGTCGAGCGCGGCGGGAAGCAGCAGCACGGGATTGATCGAGCTCATTTCCGCATAGACGGGGATCGGCTCGGCGCGCGCGGCCGCGACGTGCATCAGCGCGAGGCCGCCGCTGCGCGAGCCGGTGAAGCCGACGGCCTTGATGCGCGGATCGGCGACGAGCATCCGGCCGATCTCGCGCGATGCGTCGAACAGCAGCGAGAACACGCCGTCCGGCATCCCGCACTCCTGCGCGGCCTGCCGGATCGCGCGGCCGACCAGCTCCGACGTGCCGGGATGCGCGGAATGCGCCTTGACGATCACCGGGCAGCCGGCCGCGAGCGCCGACGCCGTGTCGCCGCCGGCGACCGAGAACGCGAGCGGGAAGTTCGACGCGCCGAATACGGCGACGGGCCCGAGCGCGACGTTGCGCAGGCGCAGGTCCACGCGCGGCAGCGGCTTGCGCTCGGGGCGGGCCGGATCGATCCGCGCGTCGAGAAAACCGCCGTCGCGCACCAGCGACGCGAACAGCGCGAGCTGGCCGACCGTGCGGCCGCGTTCGCCTTCGATGCGCGCGCGCGGCAGGCCCGTCTCGGCGACGCAGCGCTCGATCAGGTCGTCGCCGAGCGCCATGATGTGGCGGCCGATCGCGTCGAGAAACGCGGCGCGGGCGTCGAGCCCCGTTTCGCGATACGTGTCGAACGCGTCGTCGGCGAGCGCGCAGGCCGTCTCCAGGTCGTTCAGGCTGGCGCCGCCGAAGGCGGGTTCGAGCGGTTCGCCGGTCGCGGCGGCGAGTGCATGGAGGGTGCCGTTCCGTCCGGTGACGACGGACTGGCCGATCAGGAGCTGGCCTGTGAGTTGCATGGTTTTCCTCGGAAAAAGCAGGGGCCGGACGCGGGATGCCCGGCCGGCGTGACGGTAAGAAAGGGGGGCGGGCGCGTCAGTCCTCGTCGTCGTCGAGCTGCAGCTTGTCGGCGGGTACGCCGGTGTTGGCGCCCCAGTAGTAGATGACGAGCGCGACGGCCGCGACGACGAGCGTGTCGTACGGATGCGCCAGCCGGCCCGTGCCGCCGAAGCCGCCGAAATACGACAGCACGATCATCGCGGCATGGAACGCGATCAGCCATGCGGACGAACGCACCTGCTCGGCGAGGCTCAGGTGCGCGGTCGGCACCCAGCGGCGGCACGCGAGATAGACGACGAACATCGCGATCTGCAGGCCGAGCAGCCAGGACACGGTGCTCCAGCCCGACCAGTAGACGATCAGCGCGGCGATCACGAACGACGTCGGGCCGGTGACGCAGAAGGCGCTCGCGCGGAACGGCCGCGGCAGGTCGGGCGCGGTGCGGCGCAGCGCGGCGACCGACACGGGCGCCACCGCGTAGCTGAGCACCAGCGCGGCCGACACGATGTTGATCAGCGCCTCCCACGACGGGAACGGCAGCGTCCAGAAGATCGCGAGGCCGAACGTGAGCCACAGGCCCGCGCGCGGGATGCCCGACGCTTCGTCGACGCGCGTGAAGACCTTGAAGAAGGTGCCCGTCTTCGCCCAGCCGTAGACGACGCGCGGCGTCGCGTTCATGTAGATGTTGCCGCAGCCGCTCGGCGAGATCATCGCGTCGGCGACAACCATCACGGCGAGCCAGCCGACGCCGAGCGCGAGCGCGATGTCGCGGTACGGCAGCGAGAACGCCTTGCTCACGTCGTGCCAGCCGGCGGCGAGCATGGCCGTCGGGATGCTGCCGATGAACGCGAGTTGCAGCAGCACGTAGATCAGCGTCGACAGCAGGATCGACAGGATCAGCGCGATCGGGATCGTGCGCTGCGGATTGCGCACCTCGCTCGCGACCGACACGATCGGCGTGAGCCCGAGGTACGCGAAGATGATGCCGCCCGCGGACACGGCCATCTCGATGCCCGGCATGCCGAACGGCGCGAAGCCGTGCACGGTCAGGTTCGCCGGCTTGAAGAACGAGAACAGCACGGCGATCACCGCCAGCGGCACGATGAACTTGAAGATGCTGATGATGTTGTTCGCCTTCGCGAACGTCTTCACGCTGGAATAGTTCAGATAAAAGAAGAAGCAGAGCAGCGCGGCCTGCACGAGCCAGCCGAGCGTGGTCGGGTCGCTCGATCCTTCGGCCGTCAGGCCCGGAAACCATGCAGCCGCGTACTGGCGCGCGGCGACCACTTCGATCGCGATCAGGCTCGAGAAGGCGATCAGCGTGATGAAGCCCATCAGGTAGCCGAGCAGCGGGCCGTGCGAGAACACCGGGTAGCGGACCACGCCGCCCGCGCGCGGCAGCGCGGCGCCGAGTTCGCAATAGACGATGCCGAGCAGCAGCACCGCGAAGCCGCCGAGCAGCCACGAGAAGATGCCGGCCGGCCCGGCGATCGTCGACACATGGCTCGCGGCGAACAGCCACCCCGAACCGAAAATGGCGCCGAGACCGATGAACGTGAGGTCGGTCAGCGACAGCTGTTTCTTGAACTTGCCGTGACCCGCGTCGGGGTGCGCGGAACCGGAAAGCGGGACGGACGGGTGTGCGTTGCCTTGGCCTGGCATGGGCTTGTCTCCTGGGGGAAGGGCGGCACAGGCGTGGGCCGCGCGCTCCGACGGAGCGGCGCGCACGCCTGCCGGCCGGCGTCGCCCGGTTCGAACGACCGGGGCGGGCCGCGGCCCGGTCACGCGCGGCGCGCGCCGGCGCCGGTGTGAGCGGGCCCGCAGGCCATGCCGGACCGGAGGCGGCGGCGCGCGAGGGGGAAGACCCGCGCGCCGCCGCCGGGGGAATCGGTCAGAGACCGACGTCGGGCAGCGCCGGACGCGTTTCGAGCGCCTTCGCGACGATCGCCTTCACTTCCGCGAGCGTGTCGCCCTGCAGCGCGAGGCGCGGCGGACGCGTGATCGCGCTGCCGCGGCCGACCAGTTCCTCGCACAGCTTGATGCACTGCACGAGGTCGGGGCGCGCGTCGAGGTGCAGCAGCGGCATGAACCAGCGGTACAGCGCGAGCGCTTCGTCGAACCGCTTCTGCTTCGCCAGGCGGAACAGCGTCTCGCCTTCCTTCGGGAACGCGTTCGACATGCCCGACACCCAGCCTTCGGCACCCACCGCGATGCTCTCGACCACGACGTCGTCGAGGCCCGCGAACAGCACGAAGCGATCGCCGACCGCGTTGCGCAGGTCGATGAAGCGGCGCGTATCGCCCGACGAATCCTTGAAGCAGACGATGTTCTCGCAATCCTGCAGCGCGATCAGCACGTCGGGCGTCACGTCGTTCTTGTAGATCGGCGGGTTGTTGTAGACCATCACCGGCAGGTCGGTGCTCGTCGCGACCGCGCGGAAGTGCGCGGCGGTTTCGTGCGGCTTCGCCGAGTAGACGAGCGCGGGCATCACCATCACGCCGTCGACGCCGACGCGCTGGGCCTCGCGCACCGTGTTGCGCGCGAATTCGGTCGTGAATTCGGCGATGCCGGCGATCACCGGAACCTTGCCGCCGGCCGCGTCGCGCGCGGCCTCGATCACCTGGAGCTTCTCGCTCGTCGACAGCGACGTGTTCTCGCCGACCGTGCCGCAGACCACGAGGCCCGACACGCCGTCGTTCACCAGGTTCCTGACCACGCGGTGGGTGGCGTCGATGTCGAGGGAAAAATCCGGCTTGAACTGGGTGCTGACGGCCGGGAAAACCCCGGTCCACTGAATGGCTTTGCGGCTCACTGAAATCTCCTACGTTCGTATCGGTCGGCCGACAGGGGTGTCGGTGTGGCAACCAGTATCGCCGTGCAAACGCCGATCACGCTTGAGTCGTATCGCGGAGCAAAATGACGAAATCGGCACAGCGGCCGGACGGCGCGGGGAGGGGGCGCGACACTATGCCGATTTCGTCGTCGTCCTCATCGAAAAGCCACAAGCGGACGGACGCACGACGGAGGAAGCTATGCTCCTTTCCCCACTTCGGACGGCTCATGATGAAGCGCATCCAGATCATCGATTCGCACACGGGCGGCGAACCCACGCGGCTCGTCGTGTCCGGCTTTCCCTCGCTCGGCAGCGGCACGATGGCCGAGCGCCGCGACGTGCTCGCACGCGAGCACGACCGCTATCGCACCGCCTGCATTCTCGAGCCGCGCGGCAGCGACGTGCTGGTCGGCGCGCTGCTGTGCGAGCCCGTGTCGCCGGAGGCGGCGGCAGGCGTGATCTTCTTCAACAATAGCGGCTATCTCGGGATGTGCGGGCACGGCACGATCGGCGTCGTGCGCACGCTGCATCACATGGGTCGCATCGAGGCCGGCGTGCACCGGATCGAAACGCCGGTCGGCACCGTCGAGGCGACGCTGCACGACGACCTGTCGGTCAGCGTGCGCAACGTGCCCGCGTATCGCCACGCACAGGGCGTCGCGCTCGACGTGCCGGGGTACGGCCCCGTGACGGGCGACATCGCGTGGGGCGGCAACTGGTTCTTCCTGATCAGCGACCACGGGCAGCGCGTCGCCGGCGACAACGTCGCGGCGCTCACCGCGTATGCGTCGGCCGTGCGCGAAGGGCTCGAACGCGCGGGCATCAGCGGCGCGAACGGCGGCGAGATCGACCACATCGAGCTGTTCGCCGACGATCCCGAGCACGACAGCCGCAGCTTCGTGCTGTGCCCGGGCCTCGCCTACGACCGTTCGCCGTGCGGCACCGGCACCAGCGCGAAGCTCGCCTGCCTCGCGGCCGACGGCAAGCTCGAGCCGGGCGCCGTGTGGCGGCAGGCCAGCGTGATCGGCAGCGTATTCCAGGCGAGCTACGAGCGGGCCGACGGCGGCATCGTGCCGACGATTCGCGGCAGCGCGCACCTGAGCGCGGAAGCGACGCTGCTGATCGAGGAAGACGATCCGTTCGGCTGGGGCATCGGGTCGTGAGCGAAACGAAGACCGACGTCGTCGTGATCGGCGCCGGCATCGTCGGCGCGGCGTGCGCGCACGAGCTTGCGCAGCGCGGGCTGCGCGTCGTCGTCGTCGACGACGCCAGCGGCGGCGCGACCGGCGCGGGGATGGGCCACCTCGTCGCGATGGACGACAACGCGGCCGAACTCGCGTTGAGCCATTACTCGATCGAACTCTGGCGTGCGTTGAGCGGCGAGATGCCGGCCGACTGCGCGTACCGCGCGTGCGGCACGCTGTGGCTCGCGGCCGATGCGCACGAAATGGATCTCGCGCGTGCGAAGCAGTCGACGCTTGCCGCCCACGGCGTGGCCGGCGAACTGATCGACGCGGCGGCGCTCGCGCAACTGGAGCCGATGCTGCGCGCCGGCCTCGGCGGCGCGCTGAAGATTCCGGGCGATGCGATTCTCTATGCGCCCGTCACCGCGAACTGGCTGTTGCAGCGCGCGCCGCGCATCACGTTGCGGCGCGATCGGGCGATCGCCGTCGACGGCGCGGGCGTGACGCTCGCGAGCGGCGCCACGCTGCGCGCGGAGCGCGTGGTCGTCGCGAACGGCGTCGCGGCGCGCATGCTGCTGCCCGAGTTGCCGCTGCGCCCGAAAAAAGGCCACCTGCTGATCACCGACCGCTATCCGGGCCACGTGTCGCACCAGCTCGTCGAGCTCGGCTATGCGGCGAGCGCGCATGCGAGCGACGGCACGTCGGTCGCGTTCAACGTGCAGCCGCGGCCTACCGGCCAGTTGCTGATCGGTTCGTCGCGCCAGTTCGACACCGAGGATCCGCAGGTCGAGCCGACCGTGCTCGCGCGCATGCTGCGCCGCGCGGTCGGCTACCTGCCGGATCTGGCGGACCTGAACGGCATCCGCGCGTGGACGGGGTTCCGTTGCGCGAGCCCCGACGGCCTGCCGCTGCTCGGCGAGCATCCGGCGCGGCCGGGCGTGTGGCTCGCGGTCGGGCACGAGGGGCTCGGCGTGACGACCGCGCCGGGCAGCGCGCGGCTCGTCGCCGCGCTGATGGCCGGCGAGCGGCCGCCCATCGATATCGAACCGTATTTGCCGGGACGCTTCCTGACCGCGTCCCCCGTAGCCGGAGCGCTGACATGATCATTCATCTGGACGGCCGCGCGCTGACCGTGGCCGATGGCGCGACCGTCGCGGCCGCCGTTGCGGCGAGCGGCGACGACACGACGCGCGTGTCGTGCACGGGTGCGGCGCGCGCGCCGTTTTGCGGAATGGGTATTTGCCAGGAGTGCAGGATGACGATCGACGGCCGCCGCCGGCTGGCTTGCCAGACGCTGTGCCGCGACGGCATGCGGGTGGAGCGCACGCGATGAAACAGGCAAGACTGAGCGTCGACGTCGCGATCGTCGGCGCGGGGCCGGCCGGGCTCTCGGCCGCACGGGCCGCCGCGCAGGGCGGAGCGACGGTCGCGGTCATCGACGACAACCCGCGCGCGGGCGGCCAGATCTGGCGGCAAGGCGCGGCGGCCGTGCCGCCCACGGTCGCCGCCGGCCGCCTCGCCGTGCTGCGGCAGGCGAACGTCACGCATCTCGCGGCGACGCGCATCGTCGCCGAAACGCAGCCGGGCACGCTGCTGCTCGAGGACGACGAGCGCGGGCAACTGCTCGATTTCCGGACGCTGATCCTCTGCTGCGGCGCCCGCGAACTGCTGCTGCCGTTTCCGGGCTGGACGCTGCCGGGCGTGACCGGCGCGGGCGGCCTGCAGGCGCTGATCAAGTACGGCCTCGACGTACGCGGGCAGCGCACGGTGATTGCGGGCAGCGGGCCGCTGCTGCTGGCGAGCGCGGCGACGGCCCGTCGGGCCGGCGCGCGCGTGTCGCATGTGCTCGAACAGGCGCGCCGCGGCGACGTGGCCGGTTTCGGCGCGGGGCTGTGGCGCTGGCCGTCGAAGCTCGCGCAGGCCGCGAAGCTCGTCACGGCCGCCTATCGGCCCGACGCGTACATCGTCGAGGCGTTCGGCGACCGGCGGCTCGAACGCGTGCGGATCCGTCACGGCGATCGCGAGTTCGAGGTTGACTGCGACCGGCTCGCATGCGGCTTCGGGCTCGTGCCGAACACCGTGCTGCCGAGCCACCTCGGCTGCCGGGTCGAGAACGGCGCGGTGGCGGTCGACGCGCACCAGCGCACGAATCGCGACGGGGTGTTCGCGGCCGGCGAGTGTACCGGCGTCGGCGGCAGCGAGCTGGCGATGGTCGAAGGCGAGATCGCCGGCTATGCGGCGACCGGGCAGACGGCGCAGCTGGCCGCGCGCCTTGCGCGGCGCGCGCACTGGCAGGCTTTCGCGGACGCCGTTCGCGAACGCTTCGCGATCCGCGAGCCGATCCGTCGGCTCGCGCGGCCCGATACGCTGCTATGCCGGTGCGAGGACGTGCGTTTCGACGCAGTCGCGCAGGCGCCGGGATGGACGGCGGCAAAGCTGCAGTCGCGCTGCGGGATGGGGGCGTGCCAGGGCCGCGTGTGCGGCGCGGCCGCGCAGACGCTGTTCGGCTGGACGCCGCCCGCGCCGCGCACGCCGCTCGTGCCCGCGCGGGTCGGCACGCTGATGCTGGACGGCACGGCATCCCGCGACGGCGCGTGAGCCGTCGCGGCCCGGTGTGCGCCGGGCCGCGCCGGTCATTCCGTCGTCGTCTTCTCCCAGCCGCCCACCTGCGGCGCGGCGCACGCGCGCAAGCACTCGATCGTCGCGGCCACGGCCGCGCGATTCGCGCTGTCGGGGTGCCAGTACATCGACACCGCGCCCTGGCCCTCGAGCGCCATCGGCAGGATCCGGATCGCGTTCAGTTGCGCGAAGCGCCGCGCGGCACGATGCGATGCGACGCCTAGCAGGTCGGTGTTGTTCAGCAGCGTGAGGTTCAGGATCGACGAGTTCGACTCGACGCAGTGCGGCGGCTGCACGCGGCCGGCGGCCGTCAGCGCGGCCTCCAGCGCGTTGTGTACCGGCGTGCCCGACGGCCAGACGATCCACGGGTAGGCGAGCACGTCGTCCCAGCCCACCGACGTCGCGCCGGCGAGTGCGTGGCCGGGCCGCGCGACGAACACGACCGGATCGACGTACAGCGCTTCGGCGTGCAGCAGCGGATCGACGGAGGTCGAGCCCGAACGGCCCACGACGATGTCCAGTTCGCTGTGCGCGAGCTGCGGCATCAGCAGGTTCATCGTGCTCTCGGTCATCCGCACTTGCGCGCGCGGCATCCGCTTCAGCAGTTGCGACACGGCGAGCGGCACCGTGTCGGCCGCCGCGACGCCCGAGGTGCCGATCGTCACGAGGCCGCTGCCGCCTTCGCGCAGCGCGGCCATATCGTCGCGCGCGACGTCGAGCTGTGCCGCGACGCGGCGCGCGTGCTCGATCAGCGCTTCGCCGTAGTGCGTCGGCCGCAGGCCGCGCGCATGCCGCTCGAACAGCGGCAGCCCGACATCCTCCTCCAGTTCCTTCAGCCATTTCGACAGCGCGGGCTGCGTGGTCGCGAGCGCCATCGCCGACTGGCTCAGGTTGCCGGTGCCGGCAAGGCTCAACAGTACCTGCAGATGCCGCAGCCGCAGCCGGTGGGTCCAGTCCATCGCATGCCTCGTCGCCAGTAGATATATCCAAAACAATATGGATCAGATGATTTGACCATTTTACCGGGTATGGCTGCGTCGAATATAAATCCACTCATGGGCAGCGGTACGGCCCCCGACCCGAGAGACACAGCGCCGACGCCGATCGGCCGACTTCAAGGAGACATCATGACGACCTGTCCGGACGCGTCGCGCGCCGCCTATTACGCCCGGATCGCCGGGCAGCGCCTGGCGCCGCTGTGGGAATCGCTGCACAACCTCGTGCCGAAAACCCCGCAGCCGACCGCGCAGGCGGCGATCTGGAAATATGCGCAGGTGCGCGATCTCGTGATGCAGGCCGGCAGCGTGATCAGCGCGGAAGAGGCCGTGCGCCGCGTGCTGGTGCTGGAGAACCCCGGGCTGCCCGGCAAGTCGAGCATGACGCCGAGCCTGTATGCGGGGCTGCAGCTGATCCTGCCGGGCGAGATTGCGCCGAGTCATCGGCATACGCAATCGGCGCTGCGTTTCATCGTGGAAGGGCGCGGTGCGTGGACGGCCGTCAACGGCGAGCGCACCACGATGCACCCGGGCGATTTCATCATCACGCCGTCGTGGGCGTGGCACGACCACGGCAATCCGCCGGCGGAGGCGGGCGGCGAGCCGGTCGTGTGGCTCGACGGGCTCGACATTCCGCTTGTCGGGAGCCTCGACGCCGGCTTCGCGGAGAACTATCCGGAAGCCATGCAGCCGGTGCATCGCCCCGAAGGCGACAGCTTCGCGCGTTTCGGTCACAACATGGTGCCGGTGCGGCATCGCGCGAGCGACCCGACGTCGCCGGTGTTCAGCTATCCGTATGCGCGCAGCCGCGAAGCGCTCGACGCGCTGTACCGGAACGGCGAACTCGATGCGTGGGACGGCGTGAAGCTGCGTTACGTCAACCCCGCGACGGGCGGCTGGCCGATGCCGACGATCGCGACCTTCATGCAGTTCCTGCCTGCCGGCTTCGACGGCCGCCCGTACCGCAGCACCGACGCGACGATCTACTGCGTCGTCGAGGGCGGCGGCACCGCGCACATCGGCGCAAACGCGTTCGAATTCGCGCCGCACGACATCTTCGTCGCACCGTCGTGGGCGCCCGTGCGGCTGTCGGCGTCGTCCGACAGCGTGCTGTTCAGCTATTCCGACCGGCCCGTGCTCACCGCGCTGAACCTGCTGCGCGAAGCGCGCGACTGACGCCGGCCGCTTTCGACGATCCGTGTTCCGTGCGCCGCCGCGGCGGCGCGCGACTTTTCATGCATCCCCATGCTGGAGCCGTTCATGACTTTCGTTTTCCCGCCTGAAGCCCCCGTGGCGCTTTCCGTCGCCGGCAGCGACGCCCGGTTCGCGGTGCGCCGCGTCTACTGCGTCGGCCGCAACTATGCGGCTCATGCGCGCGAAATGGGCTTCGATCCCGATCGCGAACCGCCGTTCTTCTTCTGCAAGCCGGCCGATTCGATCGTGCCGGTCGCGTACGGCGAAACGATCGACCTCGCGTATCCGTCGCAGACGCAGAACTATCACTACGAGGCCGAACTCGTCGCGGTGATCGGCAAGGGCGGCGCCGACATCCCGCTCGAGCGCGCGCTCGAACACGTGTGGGGCTATGCGGTCGGCCTCGACATGACGCGCCGCGACCTGCAGATGAAGATGCGCGAGATGGGCCGGCCGTGGGAGATCGGCAAGGCGTTCGACCGTTCGGCGCCGATCGGGCCCGTGCATCCCGCCGGCGATGTCGGCCATTTCGTGCAGGGCGGCCTGTGGCTGACGGTCAACGGCGCGAGGAAGCAGCAGAGCGACGTGTCGCACCTGATCTGGTCGGTCGCGGAGACGGTCGCGGACCTGTCGAAGTTCTTCCGCCTGGAGCCGGGCGACGTGATTTTCACGGGCACGCCCGAAGGCGTCGGCGCGGTGGTCGCGGGCGACGTGATGAAGGTCGGCGTCGAGCGGCTCGGCGAACTGACCGTGCGCGTGGTCTGACGCACTTCGGTGAAAGGTGACATCGTGCAACTGCATGGCTTCTTCAATAGTTCGACATCCTATCGGGTGAGAATCGCGCTCGCGCTGAAAGGGCTGGCGTACGACGCGCTGCCCGTGAACATCCGCACGGGCGAGCATCGCGACGCCGATTACGTCGCGCGGGTGAACCCGTCGGCACTGGTGCCGGCGCTGGCCGACGGCGAATTCCGTCTCGGCCAGTCGCTCGCGATCCTCGACTATCTCGACCAGATCCATCCGGAACCGCGGCTGATTCCGCTCGAACCGCGGCGCCGGGCGCGCGTGCTGGAGCTGGCGACGCTGATCGCCTGCGACATCCATCCCGTCAACAACCTGCGCGTGCTGCGCTATCTCGACAGCGAGCTGAACGTCACGCCGCAGCAGAAGGCCGCGTGGTACCGGCACTGGATCGCGGAAGGGATGGCCGGTGTCGAGCGGCTGCTCGTGCGCGCGGACACGGGCCCGTGGTGCTTCGGCGACACGCCGACACTCGCCGACGTCTGCCTCGTGCCGCAGATGGCGAACGCATTGCGGATGGATTGCGACCTGAGCGCGTACCCGCGCAGCCTCGCGGTGTATGAACACGCACGGCGCGCGCCGGCCTTCGAGGCCGCGCAACCGCAGCGGCAACCGGATTACGTTGCGTAACACGAAGCAGGAGACAGACATGAGCGAGACAAACAGCAACGGTCGGCGCGTACTCGTGATCGGCGGCGGTATCGGCGGACTCGCGGCGGCGCTGGCGCTCGCGCGCCAGGGCATTCGCGTGACGCTGCTCGAACAGGCGGCGCAGATCGGCGAGATCGGCGCGGGGATCCAGCTTGCCGCGAACGCATTCAACGCGCTCGATGCGCTGGGCGTCGGCGCGGCCGCGCGCAGCCGCGCGGTGTTCACCGACCGGCTGCAACTGATGGATGCGCTCGATGCGTGCGCGGTCGCCTGCATCGATACGGGCGCCGCGTATCGCGAGCGCTTCGGCAATCCGTATGCGGTGATCCATCGCGCGGACATTCACCTGTCGATCTACGAGGCCGTCAAGGATCACCCGTCGATCGAGTTCCGGACGAGCACGCAGGTGTGCGGCTTCGAGCAGGACGGCAACGGCGTGACCGTGATCGACCAGCACGGCGAACGCTATCGGGCCGACGCGGTGATCGGCTGCGACGGCGTGAAATCCGCGATCCGTCACGCGCTGATCGGCGACGCGCATCGCGTGACCGGCCACGTCGTGTATCGCGCGGTGGTCGACGTCGACGACATGCCGCAGGATCTGCGGATCAACGCGCCCGTCGTATGGGCCGGCCCGCATTGCCACCTCGTTCACTACCCGCTGCGCGGCGGGCGGCAATACAACCTCGTCGTCACGTTCCACAGCCGCGAGCAGGAGACCTGGGGCGTGCGCGACGGCAGCAAGGACGAAGTGCTGTCGTACTTCGACGGCATCCATCCGCTGCCGAAACAGATGCTCGACCGGCCGACGTCGTGGAGGCGCTGGGCGACCGCCGACCGCGATCCGGTCGAATACTGGAGCGCGGGCCGCGCGACGGTGCTCGGCGACGCCGCGCATCCGATGACGCAATACATCGCGCAGGGCGCGTGCCAGGCGCTCGAGGACGCGGTGACGCTCGGCGCGGCCGTTGCCCGGACCGACGGCGATTTCGAGGCCGCGTTCGCGCTGTACGAGCGCGTGCGGATTCCGCGCACCGCGCGCGTGCTGTATTCGGCGCGCGAGATGGGGCGGATCTATCACGCGAAGGGCGTCGAGCGGCAGGTCCGCAACGGGCTCTGGGTCGGCCGCACGCAGACGCAGTTCTACGACGCGCTCGACTGGCTGCATGGCTGGCGTGCGGAAGATTGCCTGACGCCCGCCGCGTGACGCGGCAAGGCGGCCCGATTCCGGCGGCGCGCAGGTCAACGCCATGACGCGCGACCGCCTGCCTGGAGGAGACACCATCATGGCCGATACGCTGTCCATCGACGTCAGCGAATGGATCGACCGGCATCGCGTTGCGCCGTTTCAGGCCGCGATTGTCGCGCTGTGCTTTCTGATCGTCGCGATCGACGGGTTCGATACCGCGTCGATCGGTTTCATCGCCCCCGTCATCCGCGCGGAATGGGGCCTGTCGCCCGCGCGGCTCGCACCGGTGTTCGGCGCGGGGCTCGCCGGGCTGATGGCCGGCGCGCTCGCGTTCGGGCCGTTCGGCGACCGGTTCGGCCGCAAGCGCCTGCTGCTCGCGTGCGTGGCGTGCTTCGGCATCGCGAGCGCCGCGTCGGCGAGCGCCGGCGGCCTGACGGAGCTGATCGCATGGCGTTTCGTGACCGGGCTCGGGCTCGGCGGCGCGATGCCGAATGCGATCACGCTGACCTCCGAATACTGTCCGGCGCGACGCCGTTCGCTGCTCGTGACGACGATGTTTTGCGGCTTCACGATCGGCTCCGCGCTCGGCGGGCTCGCGGCCGCGTCGCTGATCGAGCACCACGGCTGGCGGGCGGTGCTCGTCGTCGGCGGCGCCGCGCCGCTGCTGCTCCTGCCGGTGCTCGCGTGGCGGCTGCCGGAATCGGTGCGCTATCTCGTCGGCACGGGGGCGGCCCGCGAGCGGATCGCGGCGATGCTCGCGCGCATCGCGCCCGATCCGCATCTTTCGCGCGCGTCGTTCGTCGCGCCCGCCGGCAAGCCGGCGGGGTCGCCGCTCGGCCGCCTGTTCGGCGCCGACCTGCTGCGCGGCACGCTGCTGCTGTGGCTCACGTTCTTCATGAGCCTGCTCGTCATCTACTTGCTGTCGAGCTGGCTGCCGACGCTGCTGCGCACGACCGGCGCGACGTTGCAGACGGCCGCGCGCGTGACCGCGATGTTCCAGGTCGGCGGCACGCTCGGCGCGATCGTGCTCGGCGCGCTGATGGACCGCTTCGATCCGCATCGCGTGCTGGCCTGCAGCTATGCGGCGGCCGGCCTGTTCGTCGCGGCGATCGGCGTACTGGCCGCCTCGCCGTGGGGCGCCGCGCTCGCCGTGTTCGCGGCGGGCTTCTGCGTGTCGGGTTCGCAGGTCGGCGCGAACGCGCTGTCGGCCGGGTTCTATCCGACCGAGTGCCGGACCACCGGCGTGAGCTGGGCGAACGGCATCGGCCGCGGCGGCTCGGTCGTCGGATCGATGGCGGGCGGCGCGATGCTGGCCGCGGGCATGCCGCTGCCGGCCGCGTTTGCCGCGGTCGCGGTGCCGTGTGCGATGGCGGCGCTCGCGGTGCTGGCACTGGGCGTGGTTCGCGCCGATGCGATGCGCGGGGCGGCCGGCGATGCGATCGCGGGCGAGCAGGCCTGAGCGGCGGCGGGGGATAACGTGGCGAACGGCCACCGGACGAACTCAACAATATATAAAATGATAAAATATTGAATTCGTAAATATATTCCTGCACCAATGCACGACGATCTTCCCGCCGGGCTGCCCGAACCGGACACGATGCGCGCGATCGCCGAATCGGCTTGCGTGTTCCTCGAGGTGCTGTCGAATCCCTACCGGCTGCTGTTGCGCCGCGAGCTGTCGCGGGGCGAGCGCTGTGTCGGCGACATCGAAACGCGGCTGGACATCCGCCAGCCGACGCTGTCGCAGCCACTCGGCGTGTGGCGCGACCACGCGCCGGTCCGTACGCGCCGCGAGGGCAAGAACATCCACCATTCGCTCGACAGTCCGGCCGCGATCGCGGTGATGGGCGTACTGTACGAACAGTTCCGCGGCCCGGCCGCGCAGGAGACCCGCGATGCACGTTGATGCGCTTCATTTCACGCCGTGGCCGTCGCTGGCCGGCGGCGTGCTGATCGGGCTGGCTGTCGCCTGGCTTGTCGCGTTCAACGGCCGCATCGCCGGTATCAGCGGCATCGTCGGCGGGCTGCTCACGGCGGCCGTCGGCGAGCGCGGCTGGCGCGCCGCGTTCGTCGCCGGGCTGATCGTCGCGCCGCTGGCGATGCGCGTCGCCGGGGCCGGGCCGATGCCGCAGGTCGATGCCGGCTGGCCCGACGTGCTGGCCGCGGGGCTGCTGGTCGGGATCGGCACGCGGTACGCGGGCGGATGCACGAGCGGCCACGGCGTGTGCGGGATGTCGCGCGGCGCGTTGCGCTCGGTGGTCGCGACGGCGATCTTCATGGTTGCGGGTTTCGTGACCGTATTCGTGCGGCGGCACGTGCTGGGGGGCTGACCGATGCAGGCAGGATTCGCGTTTCTGGCGGGGCTGCTGTTCGGCGTCGGCCTCGTCGTGTCGGGCATGGCCAATCCGCAGAAGGTGCTCGGCTTTCTCGACCTGGCGGGCCGCTGGGATCCGTCGCTCGCGTTCGTGATGGCCGGCGCGACAGGTGTGGCCGTGCTCGCGTTCGCATGGGCGAAACGCCGGACGCGGTCGTGGCTCGGCCTGCCGATGCAGTTGCCGGCGCGGCGGGCGATCACTGTGCGGCTGGTGGCCGGCAGCGCGGCGTTCGGCATCGGCTGGGGCATCGCCGGGTTCTGCCCCGGGCCCGCGATCGTGTCGATCGGCTTCGGAGTGAGCAAGGGGATCGGGTTCGTCGCCGCGATGCTGGTGGGGATGGCGATATTCGAGTGGGCCGAGCGTCGGCGGCGCGCGCGCTGAGGCGACGGCCGAGCGGACCGGGGAGGGAGCGGCGGTGGAGCCGGACGATCCGCAACGGCACCGTCGGACCGGTTCGCACCGGCGTTGCGCCGGACGAGGCGACGTCAGGCTGACGTGACCGGCGGAGAGCCGCCAGTCGTACGATCAGGAAGGTTCGTGCGCACGGTGGCCGCCGCGCACCCGCCCGGAGAGGCGGCCCAGGATCGCGCGCCACGCCGCGAGCACGCCGGGCCGGCTGCCCGGCTCGACGACCGCCGTGCTGACCGCACCGGCGCCGCCGGCCGACAGCATCGCGTGGCCGGCCGTTTCGAACGTCAGGCACTCGCCTTCGTCGAGCAGGCGGCGAACGGACTGCGGCGCATCGGGCAGCCAGTCGAGCCCGCCGTGACGCAACGTGACCGCGAGCGCGCCGTCCAGCACGATCACCCGGCTGCCCTTGTCGAACCACGCGAAGTGGCTTTGTCCGGCGTCGAGCCGGACGTGTCGTGTCTGCATGGCGATTCCCCTTCCCGGTTGTGCGGCCCCGCGACGGCGAGGCGACGGCGTGCAATCAGGTTAGGGAAACGGCCGCCGGCTCGACAGATTCAGGGGACGGGAATCTGTTCCGGTGCAGGCGACGAATTTGCGCTGCTGTATCGGCGGGTTTCCCCGGAATCTGTATCTGGCGTGCCTTCGGCCGCACGGGCACGATCGCCTGCATGACGTCTTTTACCGACCCGTGCCGGCCGCCGTTGCCGATGGACGGCGAACCGCTGTACGAGCGGCTCGCCGAGCACTACCGCCGCATCATTGCGGCCGGCACGTTGTCGCCCGGCGACCGGATGCCGTCGGTGCGCGCGTTCATGGCACGGCACGGCGTGAGCCTGTCGACCGCGATCCAGGCGTTTCGGCGGCTCGAGGATACGGGCTGGTGCGAGGCGAAGCCGCGTTCCGGCTACTTCGTGCGGCGCCGCGCGGCGGCCGTGCTCGACACATTGCCGGAAAGCGAGGCGCCGCCGCTGAGCGTCGAGCCGCCGTTTGCGGGCCTGCACGAGCGTGTGTCCCGCGTGATCGATCGCGCGAACGCGGCGACCGATGCGTTGAATCTCGGTGGCGCGTCCGCGCTGGCCTCGCTGTATCCGGCCGAGCGCCTGCAGGCGCTGGCGATCCGGCTACTGCGACGCAAGCCGACGCTGCTGACGGATGCAGGGCCCGTCGGCGGCTCCCCCGAATTCCGGCAGGCGATGGCCAGGCGCGCGTTGTCCTACGGCGTGACGGTGACGCCGGACGACGTGCTGTCGACGAGCGGTGGCGTCGACGCGGTGAATCTCGCGCTGCGCGCGGTGGCGCGCCCCGGCGACACGATCGCGATCGAATCGCCGGCTTTCTTCGGCTTGATCCAGTTGCTCGAAAGCCTCGGCCTGCGCGCGCTCGAAATCCCGGCCAGCCCGACGACCGGCCTGTCGATCGAAGCGCTCGAAGTGGCGCTGGCCGCCTATCCGGATCTTCGGGCCGTGGTCGTCGTGCCGAACCTGCAGAACCCGCTCGGCTGCGTGATGCCCGATGCGCGCAAGGCCGCGCTCGTCTCGCTGTGCTCGCGCCACGGCGTGGCCGTGATCGAGGACGAGCCTTATCGCGAACTCGTGGAGGCGCAGCAGACGGTCAAACCGGTCAAGGCGTGGGACCGGGACGGCACGGTGATCTACTGCCCGTCGTTCAACAAGGTGCTGGCGCCCGGGATGCGGCTCGGCTGGATGAGCGCGGGGCGCTGGCATGCGCGCGTGAGGATGCTGAAGTTCGCGCAAAGCCGGCACAATGCCGCGCTGCTGCAGGCCGTGGCGGCCGAATTTGTCGGTTCGGGGGCGTTCGATCGCCATCTGCGCAGGTTTCGCGAACAGTTGCGCGTGCAGCGCGACGGCACGATCGATGCGATTGCGCGCCATTTTCCGGCCGGAACCCGGCTGAACCAGCCGCCGGGCGGCATGCTGCTCTGGATCGCGTTGCCGGACGGCGTGCGCTCCGATGCGCTGTTCGACGCCGCGCTGGCGCACGGGATCAAGATCGCGCCCGGTTCGATCTTCTCGAATTCCGACCGCTTCGACGGCTATATCCGGCTCGCCTGCACGCGCGTGTTCGATGCCGGGCACGAGGCGGCGTTCGAGACGCTCGGCCGCCTGATCCGCGACGCCGCGGCGGCCGCATAGCGGCGACACCTGCCCGCCGGGTACGCGCACTGGCGAGCGGCGCCGGCTCGCCGCACCCTTGCGGCGGCCGGCCGCCACGCCTTCAGCGACTGGCCGAGTGTGTGGCGAGGTGCTGACGGATCAGCGACAGGTAGCGATCGCCGACCGAGAAATCGCGTGCGGCGCGCGGCCGCTCGGCCTGGCGCAGCAGCGTGGCCGGCGCGCTCATGCCCAGATACCGGCATACCGCGGACGGAAAGGGCTTGCGCGTATGCCCGAGCTGGCGAGCCGCGCGCTCGACGCGGGTATCGCCGACCTGGGCGCGAAGCCACGCCAGTACCTGGCGGTCGGTTTCGTTGACGATACGGACCAGATGTTCCACTTTAAACAGGGACCCTTGTTGCATAAGGCTCTCCGGGGTGTTTTCGTCGATAAATCAGGTCTGGCTACCACTCTAGCTACCATGAAAGGCTGCGCTGGACCTGGAGCCGCCAACCGGTGCTGTCGACGGGAGCGCCGAGCTTCTGCCGCTGCCGGAATACTGGTTGGTTGTACAGCTGGTTATCCATACAGTATTTTGGGCGAGGCGGGTTGTCAAGCGCAAAACGACCAATGAGGGAACAAAGGAGGGAGATGAGACGGGAGGGGCGGCGCTCGGGGCCGAGCGCCAGAGGGAGGGTTAGGCGGCGTCCGGGCCGGCCATGATCGCTTCGACGCTTTCGGCGGTGATGCCGCTGGAGCGCTCGCCGATCTTGACCAGTTTCAGCTTCCCCTTGTCGACGAGGCGGTAGACGGTGGTTCGGGAGATGCTGAGCATATCCATGACCGCCTTGATGCGATACAGCTTCTTCGGAGTCGTGGTGGTTTCCATGTTTCGACCTGGTGTGGTGGTGGCCAGAGCGCGTATGTTATGGAGCGCTCTGGCACGTCGCAACACAATCTAGGTGACTATCGTATAGTCCGCGGCGTCAGCCGAAGAGGCCCAACGCAGGTACAGCGTACGTGGCCAAATAGAACAACACGACGAGAAGCGTCACAACGGCAAAGACGGTGCCCCATTTCCGATTCGACCACCGCTTATATGCAACCGTATTCAGAACGCAGAATACGATGGCGGGCCAAATCAGCAGTCCCAGTGTTACCAAGAAAAAGGCTGCATGAGAGCCGCAATGCTCAAGATCGTTGCAGCCCGTGGAATGTGAGGGAGGCGTGGGCCAGTGCATATGGCTGAATGTGTAGCCTGATGCCCATGTGACCAGCAAACCCCACACGAACCCCAACAACGCAAACCCTGTACGCTTCATTTCACTTCCCAAAATAGGATTTCTTTCGAATTGGCGAGATCGGAGAACGCGTTGTCTGTTCGACCTCGAAACCATGACAACGGGTTCGGCAATGAGGACATGCCAACGCGGAACCGCAGAAACGATGCCCAGTTGGGGGTCAACGTGTCCTTGTTCCACAGGTCGATGTGCCCGCCTGTAAGGGTGCTGTCCGAGGAATCACCTTCTTGTCGCCAGTATCCGAAAAAGTAGATGATGCCCGTCCGACCTTTTACCTTGCTCTGCCAATCCGCGCCAGTGATGTTCTCTGGTTTTCCGAGTCCCAAGAACGGTTGCAGTTTCAACCACTCTGCAAGCTCATAAGCACGAGTTGCCGTAGGCTTGTTGTTTAGCATGAGACGGCCCAGTTCTCTCTTTCCAGGCATGGGTTTCACGACCTTCTGTGAAAACGACTTCATATCGCTTCCGATGTTGTGAAAGGTTACGCTCATGCGGATCGCACACTGGTTCTCGTATTGACCTGTCTTATCGTCGTACGGGTCCTTGCTTGGATAGGCGTTCCAAAGCTCTTGAAACGTGATCGATTTCAGCTGAACCGGTTTGACTGAATCACGCGTATTGTTCGAGCGAACCTTGAGCGGTTTGTTCGGCATTGTTAAGCCTCGTTTTGCTTAGCGATTGCGTCGTCTCCCCAATAGACCGTGTAGTCATCGGGGTTATGGCCGGTATGGATGCGCGGTAGCATGCCGCTTGCGTCGAGTTTTCCCTGGAACACCCGACCATCCGTTGTTTCGACGTAGTACGGGTATCCCTCCGGACCATCAGCGGTCACCTTCACTTGCTCGTCGTAGGCCTTGGTCAAAGTTGACGCGACAGCCCCGGCAGCGGCAACGCCGGCAGCGGCGAAACCAGACGAGCTTTGCTGGCCGCTACCGCCTAAGTCATCGTCGCACCATGACTCGCCACTGAGCGCTGCAATAATGCGCGGAGGGCGCGGACATTTGCACATCACAATGTCGCCGTCCAAGGCAATCTCCGCTATGAACTGTATGCGGTAGGGTCCCCCGGACTTAGCAATGACGCCGTTGCTCTTACATGCTGTACAAAACGCCTGACCTCCAATCAGGGCAACTTGGTGGCCCATGAAGGTCATAGGCGGCCCGCCCGCTGGTAGAACGGTGCCGCCACTGGATAGAGTATCGCCCACAGACGCGATTCTTCTTTTCATTGTTTGGCCCTCTCAGAAAACCCAATCTTATTCGCGTGGCTGCGTAATTTATCTCAATATTACCGAGGGGCGCTATATCATCCTTTTCGAGAATCGGTTGATCTTGTGGCGGGGCCAGGGAATCTCACGCAACCGAGGATGGCTTCCAGACACCGGTAGTTGAGAGCTTCAGAGTGTCGCCAGCCTTCGCACCGGTCAGGTCGACGTCTGCGCAATCCCCGAGTGAGAGCTGCAAGCTGCCTTGCGACCACGGGATGAATCCAGTCGGGGAAGCTGCTGCAAATGGTCCGGTGAAATTCACGGTCCAGACCGACGCAACATCGGAACAGATGGCGGGGAAGAGCGGGAACGTGCCGCCGATGGGGTAACCACCCACACCAGTCGCCGGGTCGTTCGAAGCGCTACCGTTCCAGACGCCACCGTTGACGCGGAACCATGCCGTGCGCGATGTCGCGTCGATCGCTAGGCCAACCGTGTCGCCGGCAACATTGAATGCCGCACCCGAGCCAGAGTTCGTGCCGCCGTCTCGATACACGTTGCCGCTCGACTGGAATTTCCCAATCGTCCCCTGGCCGTCGTTATATCCGACCTGAGCGTCCATCGCTTCGTTACGCGGGCATACCCCGACCGCGGCGTTCCCGCTGGACGTGCCGGAGACGAACGTGGTTTCGAAGTACCACTTTCCAGCTTTCATGCCGGTCGTTCCAAGCGCTACGACTTGCTTACCGCCAGGGATGGTAGCGGTCAGGTTGTTGTTCGAGAGCGCGACAGTACCGGCCTTCATCACCGGATCGAATGCTGCACGCTCGGCGAAGCGCGAGATCCGCAGAGTGCCATCGCCATCCGTGGTCTGGCCGGGGCCGAGCTTCACGCCACCAAGCTGCGTGCTCGTTGCGACAGGGATGCCACTGGACGGGGCGTCTTTCAGGTCCTTGTAGCTGCCGCTCGTTGCCACTTTTGCGAGGCCTGTCACTGTGCTCGCGTCTTGTTGGCCAGTATGGTTCTGACGGTTGAGCAGAGTCGCGTCCGCACTGTTCTTTGTTGCTTGTGATGCAATGCCGTCGAGCTTGGTCTTATCGTCGGCACCCATGAAGCCAGCTGCTTTTTGCGTCACGATGCCGAACCACGCGCGCAGTGTCGAAAGCTTCAACTTGAAGTTGTTGCCGCCATATGCTCCCGCGAGCATTGCATCATCAACTGGATTCTGGAGTTCGTTGAACTCCGAGATTTTCATGTCGCTCATAGGGAGGTCTCTGTTTTGATCAAGGTGCCGTCTTCTGCGGCGATATGTCCGGATGCGTTTTCAAGCAGGATGTTGGATTCCTCGATTTGAATGCCTGCACCTTGCTGATTGCGCAGATTCCACATCATCAAGAGTCCTAGCGCGCGCATGATCTCGCCCGCCCAAAATCCGTAGAAGTAGTGGCCGTGCGACCAGCTTGAATACGCACCGCTCATGTCGGAGTAGGGACCAGCCGGGTCTTCGATCACCTGCGTGCGCGTGAATTCGACCATGCAGCCGTTGATCACGCGATCGACGTAGGTGGACTTCGAACCGGCAAACTTCATACAGACGGCACCTGCCATATACAGCGCCGTCATATGGCCAGTGTGGTCGTAGTCATCGTTGAACGCCGGCTTGTCGGGTGGAAATTCGGTCGGTGTCAGGTTGTCGTTTGCATCCTGGAAGTCAGCCAGATACTTCGCGTAGCGCTCGCAAAACGTGATGAGCCGGGTATCGACAGGGAAGCCTTGCTGCACGAGCAACTGCCACATCCGGCAACCTGCGAAGAAAGCGCGCGCGTTGTATCCCGCCCACGGGTACGGTTTGTCCGTTCCCCAAGCGAACGTGTCGATGGGGCCTTGATCGAGCTGGTCGTAGCGCGGCCACACATAGAGCGGCGCAACCGGACCCATGACACCGATCTTCTTCGCGTATGCTTCTTGCGCGTCGTGGTAGAAGGCGATGCAGTTGGTGTAATACTGGGTTTTGCCCGAGAGTACCCACATCGGCCCATACTGGTAGCCGGTGTACGGTGTTCCCCGCCAGTAATCCTTCCGTGCGCGCGAGACCGAATACTTCGTCGTGAAGGGAAGCACTCCAGGTGTGTATTTCAACGCGAGCGGAGCAGGGTTGGACGCATACACGTCCCCCACGGCCATCTCCATTGCCGGCTGGCATTTGACATGGATGAACCACTCGGTCGAGTAGTCGTTGACCGACACGAGTTTCTGCGGGATCTCGCCCCAGCAGTACGTCGAGATCGAACCACCTTGGCCGTTGTTCGTGATGAATTCGATCTGCGTCATCGCGCCATTCGGCGTCGGTGCGGCCGGCGTGCCTGCCGCCTGATTCGGCACGAGCGTGAAGTCGGACCAGCTCAGCGGCAGCGTGGTCCAGCCACCGGAGGGCAGCACGCGCTGATACTTGTTGCCAAGCGCGTCCGTGACCTTCAACCAGATCTCGCCGTTGTTCACGCGGTATGTCAATGACGTGAGGGCGCGGGTGGTCGGTGTTGCGAGCCAGAAACCGGCGACGACACCAGAAGTGCCGTCATTGATGTTGGCCGTGCCGATCCAGTCAGCGCGGCCAGGGTCGCCGAGGATGCCGCCCTCGTACGTGGTGGTGTAGCCGGCGTTGCCGTACGGCACGAAGCTCGAACCGTCGAGCATGGCGTGCTGCTGGCCGTCCGATTGCGTGGCCGTGACCATCTGGCCGAACGGGACCACCATCGGCGTCGGCGTCACGCTACCGTTCGAGGGCAGGGCATAGCGATACTGCCGGCCGTCGCTCAGGAGGTCGGTCTTCATCCGCGTCAGGAACTCGATGCGCGCCTTCGGCGTGTTGATGCCGATGGTGTTGACCATCGCTGTCTTGCTGGAGTCGATGCGAGTGTAGACCGCGATTTGTTCGAGCGCGACCGTGCTCTCCTTGTTGACGTTCGATTCAGCGGTCTTCGACACGTGGATGTAGCCGCTGCTGTCGCGGTTAAGCGTCGCCTTCGCGTCGCCGAGGTATTCCCAGTCGTACGCGATGCCCACGTTGAAAGGGTCAGCAGCCTTCGTGTCCTGCCGAAAATAGAAGCCGTCGGCTTGAAGGTCGGTCGCGTCGTTGATGGTGTAGATTGAGGCATTGAACGCGTTGAAGTAGCGCGGGTTGCCAGTCTCCTGGAACATCAAGTAGCAGGCCTCGGCGAACCACTGCTCCGAGTCGATCGAGTTGCCCCACTGGTCGGGAGACAACGCCATCCAGATCGGCCAGACATCGAACGGCTGGTTGCGGCCGATCATCGGGCCGGTCATGTTCGCGTAGTTCACCAGCGCCGTGCCGGTGAACGTCGTGTCGACGAGGCGGATCGTTCCCGGTGTGTCGCCGTTCGGGTCGATCGCGTCCTGATCTGCGTTGTGGCGCACGCCGTCGTAAGTCACATACGAAGCGAACGGGTAGACCGTGCCGCCTGCGTTGACGCCCGAGCGCACGGAGTCGTACGAGAGCTTCCCGTTGTAGACCGAATACAGGCGCGTAACGAGCTGGCCGTTGTACGGATCACCGGTCGGGATCTGGCCCACCCCATTCGTGAACTGCACCTTGATACCCTTGCCGCCAGGGCTGTCCGGGTTGTTCGGGTCCAGAGGACCAAACGCCTGAAATGGGCGCTTGCCGTTGATGATCCAGTTCGCGCGGTAGATCTGTGGCGTGGTCGGCGTCGGCTGGCCGGCGTAGAACAGGTCCAGGTAGGCGTCGATCGCGCGCACGGCGCGGTCGAGGTAGGAGCGCTTGCCGGTGCCTTTCCATGCGTAGTAGAGGCCAAGGATGTACAGAGCCTGACCTTCGGTCGTGGCCGTGCCGTTCGGGGTGTACCAGACGCTCCCCGTCTCATAGTGCATGTTGTTGCAGAGCACGCTCTTGCTGTTGACGATCATGTAGTCCTGACCCGTGTCCGGGTCGTCTTTCGTGTGGCGATCGACGAACTGCATGAGGCCGTCCAGCATCGAGTTCGCATTCGCGGCGAGCTGGTTGAGGGACTGACGGGACAGGTAGAGCCGGTTCATTTACGCAGGAATGTTGTTGCCGACGAAGTAGCCTACGTACGACTTGCCGCCGTCATAGGTTTCGAACATGAACGCGTCGCTCACGCCTTGCGCGTACGACAGGACGGGCGGGACGCCACCGTTCCATTTGATGATTGCCGGCCAGGTGCTGACCTTGTTCGAGCCGGTGCCTTGCTTGAGCACGAGCGAGAACGAGCGCACGAAGTTCGCATCCGTTGCCGGGTTGCTGATCGTGATTGCCGTCTGCGGGGAGTTGATCGTCGCGTTGAAGCAGCCGATTCCGGTCGACAGGTCCAGGTCAAGACCGTTGCCGGTCACGTTCATGCGCGCAATCGGCGTCTTGTTGACGTCACCCGTATCGCCTTTGTCGCCCTTGTCGCCCTTGATGCTGTAGCCGCTCGGCCAGACGCCGCCCGTCTTCGGGCCGAACATGAAGCTGTTGTCCAGGTTGATGTACGAGTCGCCGTCGTTGCCGACGTTGTTGGCCGGCGCTCCACGGCCGTAAAGCAGTTTCATCGGGGTCAACTGTCCGAGGTTGTTATAGACCGGACTCATCATCAGGATGAGCGGTTGGCCGTCCGGATTGGTCGGGGCGAGGGGGAGAGAAGCCGCAATCATTGCTCACCCACGTTCAGACGAGCGAGAACGTCTCGGTCGCTCCGGACGACGGCTTCGCAGGCGTTGAGTCTGAGCACGATTTCGTCAGCTCGACCGGCTTCGCCGAGAAGAAATTCAGTAGCCGGCAGCGAAAGTTCGGCTCCTCCGGTGTCAGCAGATACGCCGGCACCGGGGCCAGTTGCACTTTCGGACGGTTGATTGCCACAGGTTGCGGCTCGGTCGCGCAGGCGCAGAGCACCAGCGCGGGCAGCAGCAATATCGCGGTCAGCTTGAGACTTCGCATCGTTGAGCTTCCTTTCGTAGTCGGTCGAGATCTGCGTGACCAGCAGGTTCGACGTCGTGGTAGCGAAGGCCGCTGCTGCGTCCGCTCGCTCTTGAGCGGCACGCAGGGCCTTCTGCTGTCGATCGTCGTTCTCGGCTATGAGCGCGACGTAGTGGTCGCGGGTGAAGTAGAACGCGCCAGCGCCGCTCACGAGAGCGGCGCAGAGCGCGGCAATGGCGGTCAGCTTCATGCGGTGTCCACCTTTTGCAGAATGCGAGTCATGACCGCGTCGAACAGCTTCGAGCTGCCATAGCCGGCGACAGTGATGGCCGCGGCCTCTTGAGCGGAATCCCAGCGGAACGATTCGGCGATGAAGAACATCAGCAGGCCGGCTGCGATCGAGGAGACCATGTCGCGCGCGACGTGCAGCTTCCAGCGCGACAGATCCTCGGCGTTCGACAGCTTTTGCAGCGTCGACGCTGCTCCACCGATGCTGCTGAGGATGACCGTGATCACGTACGCGATGATCGGGATGCTGGTCAGATCGCGCCCGAAAGACACGTCACTACGCGTAGCCGCGTAGGTGACGAGAGACCACGTGAGGGCGAGAAACATCGCCCATACCTTTATCGTTCGCTGCACGCTCGACCCCGTACGTGAAAAAGATTTCGAAAACTCAGCGTCAGGCCAAACACAGCCATCGAGCCATAGAGAACGAGTGTGCTGATCTGCACACTCTTGTAAGCCTGCTCAGCAACGAACAGATGAGACGCAAACGAGAAGGACGCCATCGGGTAGACCCAATGACGCCACTTCAATCCCCACGTGAAAACGTATCGGTCCGGCATCAAGTCATTGACCACGATGTCGACCAGCAGGAGCGCGCCGGCAACCAGCAGAAGGAGAGTGAAGAACCAGCCGCCGTGTTGCATCGTCGCGGCTGGGATCGAGCTTCCGTGGCACATCGAAAGCACGACGACCGCAAGCGCCCATGTCGTGAAGCCGAGGCGCGCGAAGAAGTCTCCGTTGCGCGTCGTCATTAGGCGGCTCCCGGAATTACCTTTCGTGCGAGCACGAGATACGCCTGACGATCCGCGAGACCGTTCGTGCCGCCGTTGATGACCTTCGTGACCGCAATGAAGTCTTTCTTCAGCGCGAGGTTGTCGAGCTTGTGGTTCCACCAGAAGGCGGCGGCGCTGAGGCACGCGTACTGCGGTTGCTCAAGCAGCTCCGGGTGCGCGATCAGGTCAAGATCAAGCAGCACACCCATCAGCAGGTAGTTGGTCCGACCGGTGCATTGGATGAGGCCACGGCCCTTGTAGCGGACGCCGTCGCCCGGTTGCGTGTTGCCGAGGTCCTTGCGTCCCTCGTATGCCTGTCCGCTGGCGATCTCCAGCGTGTAGCGCCCCTCGGCTGACTCGTGCGAGATCTGAGCCAGGAACTCGACGATCTCTTCCGGCGTATCGATCTCGAACTTCGCCATCGCGTCCGAGAGCAGGGGTGCGTACGTAGCGCATCTGTCAATCGGTGCGTGCGTCCAGATCTTCCGAAGCTGGTCGGACGTAATAGACATCTCGGACTCGTGTGGTGGTGGTGAGTGCCGAGAATTTTAAGGTTGGGGTTTACGCAGACACAAAGAGTTTTGCACAGGAAATGATAAGTGAACCTAATTGGTTCACTTAGCACCTATTCGCGTGCTTATGCGGGTATCGGATCAACCGACGTGGGCGCGCCTTCAATCGGTCGCTGCTGCGCAGCAAGCTTCCGGTTGGCGTCGTCGAGGTTCTTCTGAAGCTGGTCAGCGCGCGACTGGCTCGCGACCAGCGCACTCTTCGTCGCTTCGAGTGCAGCGTTCGCCTCGTCGAGCGCAGATTGCATGGTTGCATTCGCCGTGGCCAGTGCTTGCACTTGTTGCTCAGCTTGACCAGCTGCGACGCTTGCGTGAGCGAGGCGATCGGCCAGCTCGTTGCGCTGTAGCGTCAGCACGTGGTGCATCATCTGGCCTTCGTTCATCAGGGGAGTGGTTTGTTGATCGTTCATGGCGTTTCCGTTTTGATCTGAATGATTTTGCGGGTGGTGGTCCGCTTGTTGGCCAGAGGTCCGAAGACGATCTGGCGATGCTCAGGCAGCGTGCCGGTCAACGGCTCGATACGCTGAAGGGTGCAGCCAGTCAGCTCATAGAGCGCCGTGGCAAGGAATACGACGTTGTCGCTGTATGCACTCTCGCAGGTGACATCCCACAAGTCTCCTTCGAGAAACATGCAGCTGCCCTTGCAGAGCTGAAGTACGGGGCACGCGTTGCAGTGCTCTCGCGTCGACCAGTGGCGCGAGGACTTGAGCTGAACTGCGTTCATGTCTTGCACGTTGCCGGCGAGATGGGGCTGGCCGTTCGGCGCTACCGCTACTGCCGACACGTTCTGACACGTCAGCACGTTGCCTTTCAGATCCATCGTCAGCGTGTCAGCGCGGTCGCTGCCGCACTTCTGACCGAGCGTGCGTGCTTCACGCCGAGTGACCACAGACTCGCCGAAGTCCACGATCTTCTGCGTGACGCTGTCGAAGTTGAGCGCATTACCGCTCTTCAGCTCGTCGAAGGCGCGAGCGCGGTAGCGGACATGCTCGTGCGCGTCGTGAAACGACATCGAGCGGCCACCTTCGTCGTACGCGTCGACGAACATGCCTTCGCCGATCGGCACGTCGGTGTCGCCCGTCAGCTTGATGAAGTAGTCGCGCACCGCGCGCCGCGACGTGCTGTCCCTATGCAGCATCGCGTTGAAAGAGATCCGGTTCAGTGGACGCAGCCGCTGGTACAGCATGAGGATCGCTTCGCGCGTCAAGGGGTTATCGAGGGGGTCTTGACCGCGTGCCTTCTGCCCTGGTCCGTCGTGCGAGATGCCGATCGTGAACCCCATCGAAATGAGCCATCCGGCCTTCATGTGGTCGATCAGGGAGCCGTTCGTGATCATCCGAAGGGTGATGCCGGGGTAACGCATCCGCAGCCTCTCTGCGAGCGGTTTGAGCGTCTTCCAGTACACCATCGGTTCGCCACCCCAAAACTCGACCGTCGCGTCCTCGGTGAGATAGCAGTTCGCCATGAGGCGGGACATGAACACGTCGACGTCGCCGGGGTTGGTCTGGTCCGCGTGCGGTACGAATCGTTGCGAGCAGTAGTCGCAGCTGTAGTTGCACGAGAGGCCCAGCTGGACCTTCAGCGTGCGAATGACGCGGTCTTTGTGGCCAGGGTGCGCGGCCGGCGCGCGTGGCTCGCTCGGACGTTCGGTCACCACGTCGAGTCCGCGGTCGTCGGTGAGGGTGCTGCGCTGGTTGTTGTAAAAAAAGTCGCGGCCGACGCCAGAGGCGTCGACCGTCTTCAGGCGAAAGGTGGTCATCTGGTGGCTAGATACGTCGCCTGAAGCGCGCGGAGCGCCGTCTTGAAGGCGACCATGTCGTTGAAGGCGAGGTCCCCATCCTTCATTTTCAGCACACCAGCGTCAAGGAGTTTCTGCCGTTTATCAGATGGAAACGCGCCGGCCGGCAGGATGGTGAACAGCAACTCCGTGAGCAGGTCTACCTGTGCTTCGAGCGCGGCGAGTGCGTCATTCGTCTTGATGTTCTTCAGCAGCTTGTGCTTCGCATGCCAGCGGTCGATGATCGGTGCAATCGTTGGCATGAGCCGCTTGAGGACCATGTCACCGCCTTCATCCGTCGTGTCGATGTACGGGGTCGGGTTGGCTGGCTCGATGGTGAAGCAGAAGAAGACCGCAGTGTAGTCGTCCTTCGCCTCGTTGATGCCGATGAGCACGATCGGCATGAACGAGTCGATGTTCTTGCGGAGCAGGGCAGACGACATGCTGTCCTTCGACTCGTGGATGTCGCTGCCCCACACGATGGTGTACTGCCCATTTCGGGTACGGACGAGATGCAGGACGTCATTGCCATGATCGACCTTGGTCAAGTCGAACTGCCAGTACAGGCTCAGGTCCGTCGACTGCATCGTGAAGCCAGTTGGGGTAGGGATGACCGTGGCGATGCCGTAAGCTTGAGCGCGCTGGTCTTCAGTCAAGTCGTCGGGGATGAGGGCTTTATGCACCAGCATGGCTGAGTCCTTTCCATTCGAAGGTGTTGTAATCGAAGTCATACCCATTCGCGCCGGCCGAGACAACATAACCTTCGGCGATGATCATGTGGCATCCACCGACGATCGGCAGATAGACCTTCGTATTGCGGTTCATGTCGTGTTTCATCACGCGCTTGCGTTGCCAGCCGTCGATGTGGGCGAATTCATCCCAGCGGTCGTCCAGAACGCGAACGTCATCATTGTTCGGCAGGCCTTTTACTACACCCAGTTCGACGCCACGCAACCACGACTGTTTGTCTACTACGCCGAACGACTGCACGCCGTCGCGACGCGTCCAGAATGCGTGATCATCGGTCCAGAAGAATGAACGATCTTCGAACGAAATCATCTTCCGATCGCCCAGCAGTGGGGTCTCGACGTCGAGCACGGCTTCCGGCCCAAGCGGTGTCATGACGATGTCGCCAATCTGGATCTGCTCGACGTACTTCCAGCTCCCGTCAGCCATCATGATTCGAGTGCCGGCCGGGAAGCACGTGCATGCGCAGTTGCAGTTGCAGTTGCCCCAAACGCGCACGAGCTGGACTTGATTTCCCGAGCGCTGGAGGTAGAAGGACTGTGGTGCAATCACGCCGTTTGGGATCCACGGCCAGCCTCCGGGGTGCCATCCGTCGCCGCCATCGGTCGTGCCAACCGAATTGAGACGGTCTTCCGCACCCTTTCCGGCGAAGTAGTTCTCCAACCAGCCATAGCGCGATGTCCAGATCCCGCCCGTGCCCTGTTCGAGCGTATGCGTGTCGGTCGCAAAGCCCTTGCCGCCATATACGCGGACATAGCTGGTGTCGGTCATGTGGATGCCGCCACCGTACGTCTGGTTGTACCAGCCGACCTGTCCGTTCGAACGGAACCAGCCGTTGTTGTACAGCTCGGACACGGTGTCGCCGTTGCGACCGAGCTTGGCGTTGTTCAGTGAGTTGTAGAGGTAGTCGGCGTAGTTCTTCGTCGCGGCGTGGTAGGGCTGTGACGGGTCGCCCGAGAGCGTGAGCGGGCCGGTCATCTGGTCGCCCGAGCGCAACACGCGGTTGTTCGCTGCGGTGGTTGCAGCCTGCGCCTGAGCGTCAACGTACCGCTTCGGCGTGGCGTGCAGTGCTTGAGACGGATCTCCCGAGAGCGTGAGCGGGCCGGTCATATTGTCGCCGCTTTTGAGGACGCGGCTGTTTGCGGAAGCCGCAACCTGATCGAGGTTGTCCTGATATGCGATCGAGCGGTTGTAGTCGATTTCGACCACCCATGTGACCGGCGTCAGGCTCGTAAGCCGGAAGAGCTTGTTCTGCGACGTGCTGAGGTACGGCATACCGATCTGGAGTCCAGTGATCGGAAAGGAGTCGCCAGAGTTACGCGAGATCGCCGTGAGGTCGTTGTTGAGCAGCGGCGCGAGCGAGTCGGAGACCCGCTGGCTGTCGGGAATCTGTGTGTAGTTCTGCATCGTGGTGGTGTCCGTTAGCAAGACGAATTTTACGAGCGCTGGCCAGAGCACCCAAGGGATTTCAGTATGCGTGAGCGGCCCATGTCAAAGCGCCGTCGATCTTCGCCTTATCGGAAGCCCTTTCAAGGAAGCAGTCGAAATACGTGCGCGTGACCGAGCCAGCGACAAGTTTCGCGGTGCATGGGTCGCTCGCGCTTTGCACGGTCAGGGTCACCTTCGGTGCGACGTGGAATGGACGCGTGAAGAAGATTCGCGTCGGTGTCGTCCCGTCGATGATGTTGTCGCCGCTGTCGAACATATCGGGAACGTCGACGACAACGCTCAATTTGTTGATCACCCCACGGTCGCCGGAAGTTGAGTTCATAGAGATGCGAAAGAGGGCAGTCTGATACTCGTAGTCACCCTGCACGAACGGTTGAAATGGCGCATAGCCAGTCGGGCTGTCTGACGTGAGCAGTGCGAGGAAACCGTTGTCGTCGAGCACCTTCTTCGAGATGGTGATATCGGAAATTACGTGTGCCATATCAGTACAAACTGTAGTTGATGGTTTGTCCGATACCCTGGACATCGAGGGTCCCTCGGAATACCGATCCGCCTTCTCGGCCGACGTACAACGTGCGCTTGTTTGTATCCTGAGAAATAGCGACGAAGTAGCGTTCGCCTACTTCCAGATCGATCGGGACGGAGATCTTCTTACCGTTGTTGTCGATCGCATAGACACTCATCGTGGACGCTTGATAGCCGATCGTGATTTGCGCGCCGTTCCGTCCGCAGAAGCTGGACCAGGTATCGTCGTTGTCGTCGTATGGAATGACCCAAAAGCTAGTCGAGAACACGTTCGGAATATTAGCGTCGAACGTCACGCGAGTCGGCACCGGTTGAAGCGGCGCAGTCTGCACGAAAAGCCCCGAGCCATACTTGCCAGCGCGGTAGCTAACCGTCTGCTGCTCGGTGACCGATCCGTCCTCACCGGGGCCGGAGAATCCGAGCGTATTGTCGAGTTTGATCGCATAAAGCACGTCAGGCGGTAATGCAGTGAGCGTGGCAATCTCGGCACGGTAGTTGATCGACGAGATGTCACCCGCTGCGGCCCACGGCATCTGCGCTCTGGCGTCGTCCCACGGGAAGGTTGCGTCGTTCCACCGCATGGTGAAGTCGACGATCGCGTCGAGACCGATGAAGAGCGTATTCTGCGCACGGAAGCTCGTCGGGAGCGACACGCTGAAGATGTACTCTGCCTTCGCCTTTCCATCGTCCATTCGCAAAGAGTCGCCGTAGACAACCATGTTGTACCGCATGCCGGTGAAGCCTTTCGACAGTTCGTCCGACTCGTACACGATGTTGGTGTTGTCGAGTTGAGCGACGTCGGTAGTGACGAAGGTTGCCTTGTCCGAGTAGATGCCAGGGGCGGCAATTGACTTCAGCCAAAACTTGCGCGTACCACCTGCGCCGGCCGTAAAACCGAAGCTTGTAGATTTCGTCTTCGCAACGAACACTGCGGTCGCCCACGAGTCACCCTCACGGATCTCGTAGTCGAGAATATTGTCTTCCGGGTTCGGTTTCCAGCTCATCTCGATCCGGTTCGACGACTGAACAGCAATGACGCCACGTACTGAGGACGGGCCATATAACGCGATAGTCTGGATCGTCGGGATCGGCGAGAAGTTATGGCTCGTATCGATCCCGCGGATCATGAACGAGTATGCCCCTCCGGTATCCGTCGTCCATGCGAACTGCGTCGCTGCGTAGTCAGTCACGAGAACCGTTCCAGTTTCCCACGACGTGCCAAGGCGAATCTCGTAACCGGCGCGGTCGAGATCGGGGATCGGGTCCCACTTCAGCAGAATGTCGTTCTGACGGCGTATGACGTTAAAGTTCGTCACGTTGCTCGGCGGGTCATCCTTGCCGACGCATCGGTAGTTCCATGCAGAAAGCTGCGAACTGCGGTAGTCGAACGTGCTGATTGCCCACACGGTGATGTCGTAATCAACGCCGCTCTTACAAGGACCAAGGAATAGGCTTTCACCCGTCGTGCTTGCGGTGAGCCATGTCGACTGTGAACTTTCCTTCCACTGCACGTCGTAGCGCTTGACGATCGCGTTTGCAGGTGGGTCCCAAGACACGAGGATGCGCGCCTGAATCGAACCGTCCTGACCGATGATCAGTTGCTCCGTCCCGGAAGCCATGACCATGTTCGTCGGCGGAGGAGGGATCAGCGGGTTCTTAAACGAATATTGCTTGCTGCCGATCGGCACGCAGTTGTCCGCTGCGGCCTGCTTGTTGACGTTGACTTCGACAGCTGTAACCTTGTAGGTGTCAGGTTGATTGTCAACTGGCTCGATCGCGATCGGACGGAATGGCTTCGCGATGCCGAATCCGCCGTTGTCTTCAATCGTGAAGACGGTGCGATCCGGAATGTTCGGCGGAGTGACGCCACTCACGATCGTCAGCTCGGTTGCGGCTCCGGTCTTGCCAGGGTTCACAACGAGGTTCCACAATCCATCGACGGACTGAAGTCGCAGGTTGTAGTTCTGGTTGATCGTGAAGTAGATCGGATCTCGCAGATAGATCTTGTTGTTGAAGATGGACTTGATGCGACCACCGGACGACCAGCCGGTGATCGGGTCTGCGACGTAGATCGGCTTGTACGGGTCGATGACGCGGCCGAGGCGCGCGGTCATGAATGACACCGTGGCACACTCGGTGGTCGACGTGATCAGCTGATAGGTGGCGCGACGAACAGCTTCGTGCTCGTTCGTGCAGCCGATCGCCTGAAACTGGTACGGAATGCTGCCGTTGAGCGCGATGTGCTCTTCGTACGGGACGCGCCGATGGTCGACGTTCCAGTCGATGTCAGGGTTGACAAACTGAACCTCGTAGTCGTTGTAGCGCGTCGACATATCCGTGAACGTATAGCTGAAGCCTTCGGGCGTCACGTTCTCGGGCGTGAACATCAAGGTAGGTTCTTCCCACTTGTCGACACGCAGGTGAACCATGCCGGTGGCGTCGTCGAAGATGACCGCGCCAAAGCTGCCGGCGACATACTTCAACATGTCGAGGCCAGTCTGCTGGTCGGTCAGGACGAGGTTGAAGGTGTAGCGCGGTTGCCAGCCCCCGATGCCGTCGGGGACCATCTCATCACACCAGCGCCCCGCGTCGTAGAAGTCGAATCGGTTGCAGGTGATCCAGGGGTAATACTTCGCGAGACCCCATGTGGGATTCATGATGAGGTTGTACAGAATCCACGCCGGGTTGTTCGTCCACGCGAGCTTGAACGTTCCATTCCACGGGCCGCTCGCGTCGTACGAGTGCATGTCACCGTTGTAGTTTGTAGGAACCAGGATCTCCAGCCCGTCGTAGATGCCTGAGAAGTCCGGGATCGAGCTGAACTGGCTCGTCGCCTTGGCGACCAGATGGAGGAGCGCGACTTGGTTGTACGAGCGGTTCCCTTTCGTGACCATCTGGAAGCTTTCCCAGGTGAGGTCACAAAATTCGGTCGTACTGGCGTCCGGGTTCTCCTTCAGTACCCGAATCACCCAGTTGTCGCTGATGCGAGGCACGTCCCACGAGTAGTCGACCATGTAGCCGCTCGTGGTTTTACCCGTCACCTTGATTAATCCACCTTGAACCTCTGACCACGCAGCGTAGCTGGATGCCGGACGATACTGGATTCGGAAGCGTGCCGTGTTGTTGAAAGAGCCGTCGTTGTTTTGGACGTAGAGGACATTGAACTGCATCCGTACTTGCAGTTGGTCGATCACTCCCTTCAGCGCTTGGTCAGTCTGGCGGTTGACCCACGTCCCTTGAAATAGACGCGTGCCGACCTGGGTGTTCGAGCTTTCGCCGCCCAGGACGTAGTTGACTGCGGAGTCATGCGTGGTGCCGAGCTTGACGCCGAGGTTGAACGAACTGAAGTTCAGCGATCCGTCCTGCGACATGAGCGGCGTCCCGCCGACAGAGAAGGACTTCATGCCGTCGACCAGTCCTCGAATCGGGCCTTGAGAAAGACCAAGGACGATCTCGACGACGTCTCTCGAAAACAGGTTGTCGTCCGTTCGCGTGGGCGAGCTGGAGCCACCGCCGCTCGCACCGCGGATGCTCTGGAGGGGGCATTCTTCTTCGACAATCATCATGTATTTTTGTTATGCGAGTACGCAGTGGAGTGCTTGACCGTCCCCGTTCTGGTTGCAGTAGCCACCGAGGACCATGTTGGAATCATCGTACCGCTTTGCATCGACGTTGAACGACAGGTAGTGCCCGAAATGCTTCACTCGGCCGAACAGGAGCGGTAGTCGAGTGCCGATTTTCACGGTGTTCTGGCTGGCAGGGATTATCAAGCTAGAGTTCGTCGCTGAACCCGTTCCCAGCTTAGGTTGTGGGGCAAGCATTGAAATGACCCCGCCGAGCATCATCATCGCGCCTCCCATCATCATGCCGATGCCCACCTGGGCCATCGTGCCCCCTATCGGGCCGTTCCACCATAGGACCGTACCGACCACGACCATTACGGCCCCGATCAGGATCTGTAGGAAGCCGCCGTTTCCACCCGCACCACGCAGGGCGGGGTAGACATGCAACTCGGTCTTGTCGGTCTGCACGAACAGCGCGTCGCGGCAATCGAAGCCGTCGACGCGCACATCGACGGGGTTCTCAGCGTCAAATCCAGGGAACTGCTTCAGCACCGTCAGCGCTTCAGCAGCCGTGGTGGAATGGACGTTAATCGGCTCCGGGTGCAGTTCCTTCAGGGAGCCATGCAGATAGATCATCTTCATCGAGCAAAATCACCGCGTTGTTTCTGACGTAGTAGCACCAGACATCGTGCTCGCCAATGATGTAGTGGAACCACCGCGGCCACGCCTGAAATGCACGGTAGTCCTGAGCAGATAGGTTAGGCCCCGTGTGCGGATGCGTGTGCCATGTGGCAGCAATCTGATCCTCATATTGTCGGATAGACGCGGGGGTAATTTCAAAGCCTATTTCAGGCTGCTCGTGGACGTTTTGGCACTCGACAATCGACCCGTCATTTAGGAGGAAGCCGCACCGTTCGGTCAGGGGAGTCCAGAGTTTCAACAAGTCGTCGTTCATACTTCTCTCTCAAGTGGGGTGGCAGCAGGGTCATGAAGTCGACAGACTCCGTTTGCTCGTGATTCTTCTCCGCGATGTCCGGATGCCGGATGACATCAAGGATGCGGTTCTTCCATCGGTCGTTCAGTGGGTCGGCTTTCGACGCCTGGCCATACAGATGATGCAATACGTACTGGTTGCCGACGTAGACGCCGATGTGGTTCGAGATGCCCGTCCTGCTGGCGACGTGCATCATCAATAGGTCGCCGATCTGCAAGCGATTCAATGGCGTATTGACGAGTACAAACCCCTCGCGGTTGAAGTAGTCACCAAGTAGATTGAAACCGTCGTTCTCCCAGGCACACGGACGAGCGTAGTTCGTCAGCTTCATTCCGTAGGTCTTGTCCAGCCATCTGCGCACGAGGCCATAGCAATCATCGCGGCCTTCGATATAAGGGATTCCCTCGAACCCTTCGATGTATTTTTCATAGAGAGACATGCGGGAACTCCGGTGGGTAGAAGGCACGTGCCGGCAGATAGAACATCTGTCCGTCGAGCGGGGTACGCAGTTCGAATGTCGCCATCGAATTGCTCATGCTTAGAGTCTTCGATATGCGCCAGATGTTGATTTGATAGCGGCCAACATTGTTTTTCACATCCTCAAGATGGCAGCGGTAGCGAGTGACCGTTGCGCTGTCGGTCTTGCCCTGTGCAATGAATGCCGAGAAGATGCCGTCAGGGTTGGCAACCGTCAGCTTCGGTCGATTCCATTGGCCATCCGTGCGAACGCCTTCGCCGGCGAGGGTGATGGGAATGGACTCGAATACCATGCCTTGCCAAACGACTTGATTTTTAGCCGTCATGCAAAGAACCGTGCCACCTGAGATGCTATTGAGTTCCAACTTGAACAGGTCGACCAGTCCATCGGCCGACAGCTCGAAGGACTGGGAAACGTGGGTGTCGGGAAGATCGGATCTCACGGCATCTCCACGAACTCGACGCTGAAGGACTCAGACCATCCGTCGGCTCCCTTCTTACCCTTCGGCATTTCGAGAGGCTTGTTGAAGCGGACGTTCATGGCCCCCAGCCACGGGTGCTTATACTGGAATGTCTTATAGAGTCTGTACGTTTCGTAGAAGTCTTTCAGTAGCCCCATGTTGTTGAGCGGATTTGTTGCGATGTCCACTGTGCCGTCCGCATTAAGCCCGCGCCACATCGTCTCGAATGAGAGAATGAAAGTACGTTGTTCCGGAGCGGTCGGCGGCGTAGCGAAGACATAGGAGTTCCCGAGCTGGATGCGTGTTCCAGACTCGGGGTACTTCTCCTCGACCAGATGATTCGGAAAGTCGAAAGTGAGTGACGTTGCCATTTACATTTGACCTAGTGCGACTTGCTTGATCAGTTTCTTCGTAGAGCCGCCCGTGACGATGTCGTTGCTAATCGCGGCGACGACGTCATTCGGACCCATCTGTGGCTTTTGATCCGGGGCAACGACCCATACATTGACGTGCTGCGGCTGCTTCTCGCGTTCGGGCTTCGGTGCTGGCGTGCTCTTCGAGACGACTCGGTTGCTGTGTGCGTTGAGGTTGTCGAGGAAGTCGGTGCCGACCGTCGACACGGCGCCATCGTTTAGCACATACTCTCCCTCTTTCAAAAGAGCATGTACGGAGTCACGACCGGGCATCCCGCCCGTCACGCTGCCGCCGGACACGAAGCGCTTCACACCTGCCGAGCGGGAGACGAGGCCGTTGCTGACGGAGCCGCCTTGGACCGCGAGTGCGGTGCCGGTGGCGGGCATATCAAAGCCACCTGTGGCCGTGGGCGCTGCGGAAGCGGACGCAGCTGTCCCGAACATGCTCAGGAAGCCCTTGATAAGCATGAGCGCGGCTTGTTGTTCGAGGATCTGCATGACCATCTTCAGGAATGACACGCCGAAATCCTTGACGGCCTGACCAGCGGTTTTAGAGTGGGTGGTCAGGTCGTCGAAGAACTGGATCAACGCGTTGTCGGTCCCGTTCAGCATGTTGGCATACCCGTCGATTGCCATCGAAGTCGCATTGTGTGTGTCGAGAAAGTTTTTGTTCGCCTCGTTGATGCCCTGCATCAGTGAGAAGGAGCCGGTGGTGGTCTTCGCTGCCAGCTTCTCCTGCAGACGTTCCTGACTCTCCACCAGTGCGTTCGACTTGTCTTGCAGCGCGTTGAGTTCTCCCTGCTGCGCAGTGCGTTCCGTGGTGAGGCGCACGATCGTCGCTTCGAGGCGTGCCTGTTCCTCCCGTTTCGCGGGGTCGGCCTTTGCCGCAGCGAGCTGCGAGTACAGGCCGGTCGCGGGAGAACCAGCGCCATCACCTTCCTCGCCAAGCATTGCCGTACGGGCGTTGACTTGTTTCCGCAATTGCTCGATTTCGCCGCGCAATTCGGTGATGTTCGCTTGATACGTGACGAGATTGCGCGCGTCTACGACGTCCTGATCGGCCGCTGCCTTGATGCTGAGCGACTGACGCTGAACCTGGCTGAACTGGGCCGAGTAGCGTGGATCACTCATGTATGTCGACGCTGCCTGATCGGCAACGACCGGGTACGAGTTGCGTTTCAGCTCGATTGCCTGATTGCTTGTTCGTGTCTTCTCGTCGCCCTTGAGCGTGGTCATGAAAGCGTTGAACGCCATTCGCGCCCGATCTTCGTCCTCCTTAAACTGCGCGGCCTTGATTTGCTCGTTGAGCTTGCGCACGCGTTCCGTGTTCTTGTCGATCTGCGAGCGAACCTTCGCGTCCATCTCGTCCTGCAACGACTGAAGCTGTTGCTTCACGTCATCTGCGTAGTCACGGTGATCGCCGATCTGAAGGGTTGGGCTGGTCTTCTTCAGCGTGTCGATCGTACGGTTGTACTGATTCTTGATCAACTCGACGGCGACGTCGCCGAGCTGCCGTGCCTTCTCCGGGTCACGGGTGATACCAGCCTGCGTATCAACTTCGGCCAGCTGAGCTTGAAGCGCGCGCTGAGCCGCGGAATTGGTCGCTTTCAGGGAAGGGGCGGCCTCGGCACGCGCATTCTCGATTTCGCGCTGGATGTGGTTCTGCGCGACTTTTAGCTGGTCGATCTGCGCGAGCAGAAATGCTTTCTGGATGTCGTCACTGGATGCGTCTAGCTGTGACTGGAGCTGACGCATGAGCTGGCTGTTGGCCGCGCCTTGGCTCGCAAGACCCGAGTTGTTCAAGAGATTCTGGTAGCGGCCGAACGCACCAGCGCCGCTGCCGATGCGCTGCACGTAGTTGCGTGTCTCGGGCTTGAGCGCGTTGACGAACTCGGTTTCGGTGACGCCGGTTGGGTTGCGGAAATCCATCGAACGGCCGTCCCCGCTCGTAGTAGCCAGCAGCCTGTCGACGTAGCTGGGGCCACCGTTGTAGGCCGCGAGCGCGAGTGTCGAGTTGTTGCCATACTTCTTTAACTGAGCGTTGAGGTACGCACGGCCGATCGCCTCGTTATACGTCGGGTCGTTTCGGTAGCGGTTGTCGTCCCACGGTAGGCCTGCCAGCCGTGCAGCTTCGGGGGCTGTGTCGGGCATCACCTGGGCGATACCGATAGCCCCTTTGTTCGACGTGACTGGTCGCCCATTGCTGTCGAACTGCCGATTTCCGCTCTCCTGCGTTTTCAGAGCCGTCCAGAGTGAGTCAAGGCGCGATTCAGGGGAGCCGAGTACGCCTGTTGTACGAGTGACCGCCGCCGAGACCGCTCTGACGATCTCCTGCGCGGCCGGGTTCGTCTCGGCGTAGCGCTGGCTGGCGAGGGTCTTGTTGGCACGGTCCAGATCATGCTGATAGCCTTGTGCCGTTTGCAGGCCGTTCGTGACCTTCTGGAGATTGGCGAGCAAGTTGGACAGTGCTTGCTCCTCGCCATACGAATTCGCCTTCTCGGCATCCGAGGCATTTTGCCCACTGCGCGCCTGAATTGCTTTCGCAATCGCATTATTCACGGCCGTCGAGAAGGCCCGTTGAGCATCCAGATCATGCGGCTGTCCGTTGATGCCAGCTGCGTCCACCAAGCCCGCCTGGACCTTGCCAGACACGTCAGCGCCCGCATCCTTCAGGTACTGGATGATTGCGGGGATGTTGTCCTTGTTCACGCCCTCGTCGACTGGCAGATAGCCTGCGGATCGACGCCCACCAGGCACGGCGTTGAATCGAACTTGCCCCTGAGCGACGCCGACACCGGCGGCGTCGTAGTACGGTTCAGAGGTCACCAGGGTCACACCGCTGGACTGTTCGATCTTGTCGCGTGGGCCAGAAAAGGCATTTGCCTGGAACTTGCCGGCCTCTTGCCCGGTAGACTCTTTGGCGCGCTCGACCATGACGTCAAGCTGCGCGCTGAGGACGGACGTATTCAACTCATATCGCTTGCCAAGCTCGCCTTGCAAGCGCTGCAATGCAATGATCAGGTTTTCGGTTTTCCCGATGGCGTCTTTGTCAAGCGTGACGCCGTATTTCTCGAACTGGACGCTGAGATCGTCGACTTCACGCTTGAGCTGTTCCGGGTGCTCGTTGAGCGCCGTCATCTTGTAGCGTAGCGTGTCGATCTGACGGCCGATGCTGTCGTACGATTGCTTTGACGATGTCACAGCATCTTTCGCAGCGTTGACAGCTGTACGCTGCTCCTCAAACGCCTTCCCGGAGTCATTCAGCTTACTGACAAGGTAGACGACGCCGGCCGTAAGTCCTGCGATGGCGCCGATCACGAGGCCGATCTGGCCGCCCATTGCAGCGACACCAGCAGCGGCTTCGAAGCCACCGAATGTCATGCCGGCGATGCCGCCGAGCAGCCCGCCGACATACTTCAAGCCCACCGCGAGTGCGCCCGTGCCGATCAGCGTGCCGACCGTCTCGGTGACCCCACCGTAGCTCTTCAACGCGGCTTCGGCGCTTGACGTCATATCCAGGATGTTCTTCAGTCCGTCGAGCAACGGCTTGAAGCCGTCACCGACCAGAAGCGACGTCTGGTTCTTGAAGCGATCGTACTGAGCGCCGAGCGTTTCCATCTGCTCAGCGTTGGCACGCGCTGCTGCATCCGTGTGATTCAATGTGGACGAAAAGTCGTTCATCTCGGCTAGGTTGCCCGAGAGTGCTGTGAACGCCGACGCACTGCGCGCCTCGAACGCCTGCATGGCGTCGGCTGCGGTAAAGCCCGCATCCTTCAGGTTCTTCAGCGCACCGTACAGGCCTTGCGACTTGACGTTGATGTCTTGCTGCGTGAGACCCAGTTGATCCAGCGTTGCCTTGAACTTCTGGCTCGGCTTTTCGAGGTCGATCAGCAGTTGACGCAGTCCACCGCCGAGCGTCGCACCAGAGGCCGTACCAGTATTCGTGATGGCCACGGTCGCTGACAGCATTTCCTTGAACGAGACACCAGCCTCACTCGCGGTCTCGCCTGCGGTTTCGATCGACGTTTTCAATTTGTCCATTGTCAGGCGCGACGAGTTGACCGCCTGGGCGATCATGTTCGTTACCTGAACCGTATCACTCGCGGACATCTTGAACGCGCCGAGCGAACCGGTGACGGTGTTAACCGTCTTGTTGAAGTCTTCGCCCGTGGCGGTGGCGAGGTCAGCCACGCCGCGGAGTGCTACACCGAGCTGGTTGGTAGTCACACCCGTCTCCGACAAGGCGGCAGCTGCCTTGGTCAGATCCGTCGCGCTGTAACGTGTCGCATTCGAGACAGTCTCGATAGTTGACGCGAGAGAGGCGAGCTGAAGATCGGTCGCGGACGTGATCGTCTTGAGGTGGGCCAGTGCTTCTTCGTACTGAATCGTGTTCTGCAACGCGGACGTGAACGCAGTCTGCACCCCACGGGTCACGCTGTAATTGGCGAGGAGGGCGGTCTGCGTCAGCGCGATTGACGCTCCGCCGTCGCCAAATGTTTGGCGATAGCGACGAGCACGCGTAGCTGAGTCCTGTTGATCCTGAAAATCGGGACTGTTGCGACGGTTGCTCTCGGCTTGTGCATCACGCAGGCGCATAAGCGTCGCTCGATCGGGACCGAACTGAGCAGCGGCGCGAGCCGCTGCCTCGTCTGCCTGCTGCTGGCGGCGACGATTCTCTCGAATGGCGTTATCCCAGTCATCTTCGAGCTTCTTCTGCGTTGTCTTTGAGCGCCGGTGGTCCTCAAGGATTGCGGCATCCCAGTCAGCCAGGAACTTCCGCTCAGTGGCCTTGTCGCGCTTGAGGTTTTCGAGATGAGCTGAATTCCATGTCTTGTCGAACGATGCCTCGGCGTCGCGTGCTCGCTTGTGGTCTTCAACCTGCGCGGAGCGCAGTTGCCGCTCGAATGTGGCATCGGCACGTTGCGTGCGCTGACGGTCTTCGACAATGGCTTGATTCCATGCCTTCTCGATCGCGGCTTGCCGACTGCGCTCCTCAGTGAGCGCTGCGGTCCAGTCCTTTTCGAGTTGCTTGCGCTCGTTGCTCAGGGCTTTCGCCGCGTCGCGTTCGGCGCGTTGCTGAGCACCGACCGTGGTGCGCAGTGACGTCGAGAGATCCGCCTTGTCAGCGTTCACTATCGCGAGTTGGGCCTGCGCGACATCAACGTTCTTGCCGCTGTCTAGGGCGCGGCCGAGGCGTACGCGCGCCCCACGCTCGCGCAGATCGATTTCCTGCTTCAGCTGGTCGAGACGCTGTTGGCCATCGCGCATGTCGCGCTTGGCCGAGGCCTGCGTCGCGGTGTCACTGTCGATGATCGCTTGCTTGTAGCGCTGCTGGGCTTCAGTGATCCGCGCCGTGATCTCGTAGATCCGCGTCGCCGCGCTCATCTGCGACGTCGAGTATTCACGGTTCGCTTCCTGGGCGACTTGAAGTTGTCGCTCAAGGAGCACACGACGCTCGGCGGCGGCATTGAGCGCGGTCAGCTGTTCGAGCTGAGCGCGATTGTCCGAGCCGAAAAGTGCCTGCGAGCGCGTGCCTTGCACGAGAGCTTGGTTGATCTGCGCCTGCGGTCCGCCCGATCGTACGGTCGCGAGCATGGTTCGCATGTCGCGCTGAAGACCACCAATCGCAGCCAGGATGTTGGACTGACTCGGATCGGTGGAAGAAACGCCGGGGATCGAGATTTGCTTCGCGATCCCGCTGATGTCATTGAGGCGCTTGAAGATCTCAGTGAGGAGGGTCGAGAGGGACTGCGCATCCTGAAAGATCTTCGGACCAAGGGATAGGTCCAGTTGCCCCTGTTGTACTTGATTCTCGCCCGCCATTTATCGTTTCCCGAAGACTGCTGCCAACCGGCGTTGGGCGTCCGCGAAGTCTTTGGGCACGTTTTCTTGGGAGGATTCGGACGTGCTCGAAGCAGTCCCTGTGCCGAGGGCTTCGGAGAGAAGGATCGCCAACGTCTGGAACTGTTGCACGTGGTTTGCTTGGCATTCGCCGAGCTTCAACCGTGTGCGGATTTTAATGTCCTCGCGACTGTACTTCCAGAAAATAATTGGCAATGCAGAAGGAACAGTTTCGAATGCCCAGCACACTGCCTCGCTGAAAGTGAGGTCGCGGAACCAGTCCGTGTATGCGGTTAGCTTGCCGGGTTTTCGGCCAACTCTTTCAGGGCCTTCAACCGGGTTTCCTTGTCCTTGTGTCCCGTGACGATTCTCTCCATCGTCCGCACGAAAAAATCAGTTGCGTGCTGCGCCACCCAGTCGAGCAAACGTTCACCGTCTTCGATGGACATTTCGATTCGATTGACGTTGATCGGCTTGACGACGTTGCCTTCTTCGTCTCGATCGGAAAGCACAACCATCAAGGCGAAATCACGAAGTTGAGAGTTTGCCGTGACTTGCAATGCGCCTTGAGCATCGCCAATGCCCCGGCACAGTTCGTTGAGCAAGCCAAAAGACATGAACAAGCTCTTCTTCTCGCCGGCCAGAGTGACGTCGAGTTTTGCGGGCGGGGCTTGTCGCGTGGTGGTGGTCGACATGTTTTGGTTTCCGAATGAAAAATCCCCACGATTATGTGTCGTGGGGATTGGTGCTTCAAGGTTTTTCTCCGTACCGGCGTGAACCTTAGTTTGCCGACGCCAGCATCGCTTGCCCGAACGGCAGGAAGTCGTCGTAGAACGGGTCCGTCGAGACCAGATCGTACGGCTGGAACTTGTACGGCAGGTTGCCGAACGCGTCGGTCTTGAACGCCAGCGTGAAGCCACCCGTGATGCGGATCTTGGGAATCAGCAGCGCAACCGGCGTGTTGTCGGCGAGGTTGCCGACCACCTTCGCGGCAAGGAACGGCTGGTTAGCCTTCGAGCCGATACCCACCACGTTGACCTTCTGGACTACCGTACCGTTCGGCAACTGGTAGTCGAACTTCTGCGAGCTGACGACTTGCAGCGTTTTCGCCGTCGAATCGATAGTCTTGACCTTGGCGACGAGCATACGGTCGCTGTAACCAGGCACGATCGCTTGAATCCAGTCGCCGACCGCGAAGCCGGTGGCTGATGCGACCGGCAGCGTGTCCGCGCCGGCGGCGTTCGCAGGCACGTCTGCGTTCAGCGTGGTCTTGACCGTGGACGGCGTCAGCGCCGAACCGTCGAGACCCAAGCCGTACGCGAGGTTCTTCGACGTGTGCTCGAATACTTCCATCGTGGCGGTGACGGGGTTGCCGGTCATCACCGAGTACACAACGCTGTTCTTCACGCCCTGCGTCAGCTCGGTGTATGCCGGCTGGCCACTGATTGTGAAGTTCTTCACGAGACCGATCGAGTGCTCGTCGGGATTGAGGTTGAACAGGTCAGTTTGGGGGCCGATCATCACGGTGGCCGACCCCAGCATGAACTTCTCGGACTTTGCTTCACCAGCCATCGTTAGTTCTCCGGTTTAAAATTCTGGTGGAGCGATCCTACGTGTGATACCTTCGCGAATCAAAGGTTTTTATTGGTATATGGAGGAACCACGCAATGGAGTTGGAAGAGCGCGAGGCCTTTACGGTACGCATCCCCATCACGCTCGATGTTCAGATCAAGCAGCGTGCGAGAGTTAACCGTCGAACGCGGAATGCAGAGATCATCCATCTGCTTGAAACCGCGATCGACAATGCTACGAGCGCCGATCGGAAGCTCATCAGCAGCATTACGAAGAAAGATCCGCAGTAACCGTGGACGATGCCATGAACGCCACCCACTTCATGGATCGTCCCAACCCACCACCTACGGGCAAGACACGAACGCCGTTTTGCACCACCATCGTCCCCAGTTTGTCCCCCTTCAACGCATCGAGCACGTCGATCGACTTCGTCGGTAGCAGCCGCTGAACCAGTGCGCTCATCACTCGCGTGAGATTAAAGTCGTTCGTATCGTTCTCGGTCGCGACTCCGACGACAGCCGATACCGTCGTCAGGTGTTCGTCAAAGTCGAGTGAATACTGCGCGACTCCGATCAGGTTGCCGGATGGTAGCTTGTCGTAGTCGTTGTACGAGTCGAAGAAGACGGGTTGAAGCGATATGCCCGTCGAGGCCTGAAAGTTGGTCGCTTGGTCTGCGCAGAATCTCAGGAGACTCGACAGGTGATCGCCATAGAGGTTTTCGCTTTTCATAGGTATGGTTCAACTGCTCGGTTGATGATCGGAAAGATCATGTTCTGCTGATACCAGAGGATGTAGGCGCTCACCAGCGGGCGGTATGCGCCTCGCCGGTTGTTTGTCAGCTTCGCGGCGAGGTTGTTTGTCTCAGGCAGGTACTGCTCGACCATGTTCGCGATCAACACGTTCATGTTGTTAAGCCTCGGGAGCCAGTCGACTACGATGCGGACAGTGTCGGACGGGCGGCTGTAGTATCGTCCACCCACCTTGACCCCATTGCGCATCGTCCCGGCGGGGTAGCGGCCGAGACTCTGTATGCGCGTCGCGTCGATCGTCACCTTGACTTCGCCAAAATACTGGGATGGGTTGCCCAGACGCATCAGCTCGTTACGCAGGGAGTTCTTCATCTGCTTGGCGTCACCGATGTGCTTGCGGCGCATACGACGCGACTCGGGGCTGTTCTTCACCCGGCGCGGGAGGACGCTGTACTGGAAATAGTTGACGTGATCATTCTTCTCGTAATGGAGATAGAAGTAAGTCAGCTCGTTCCAGTGTGCCCCGACTTGATCGAGCCACATAGGTGGCTCGGACGAGCCGATCGAACCTGTCCCGACGAGATCGGTGAAGAACGAGTTCAGCTTTTTCGTGATCTCGTCCTTGATCTTCAGCGAGACCTTGTCGGCGTAGTCAGCAAGGATGTTCGTGACGTTTTGGAAGATGAAGTTCTGGACGAACTGCATCACGCTGTCTTGAACAGCCTTGACGTCTGCCATTACTCCGCCTCGGCGACGGTAACTCCCAGCTCGAACTTCACATTCGAGATGCGATAGTTGCTCGGCCCGATCAGGTCGCCCTCTTGCAACGGGAACCCGGTGATGATGCGATAGCGCTGACGCTTGGAGTTGCTGACGTCAGTGGTCTGGCCGAGGGGGCGAACGTCGTACCACGTCTTTCCGATCGTCGATATCGTTTCGTTGCGCGCGAAGCCGGAAACGGGGTCAGTCTGGTGTGAAATTCGTTGGACATCTCCGTTGAACGGGAGATGAAACATGCGCAAGATCGCATCGTTGGCCGTTCGGCTGAAATCCCCGAGGACGTAGTAGAAGCCGAGGTCGTTGACCGTGTCGCCTGGGTTGGCTACAGAGCCACGGCGCACATGAAGCATGCGCTGCGGCGTCGTGAACTGCTCCGACGAGGACTTCGCGGACGGTGAAGAGACGATCCCGTACACCTTGGCGTTGCCCCGCGATACGTTCACGAGGATTCGGGTGAGCTGCGGTAGAGTGGTCATGACTAGCCTGTCACCGGGTCAGTAGGGGCGGAGACCACGAAGATCGTCGGCGTCACGGCGACGGTTCGGGCCAGTGTGTCGCTCAGTTGCGCAAGGCTCGCGCCGAGTTGAGTTGTGAGGTCTTCCTTCAGCTTGTCGAGGTCGACCCAGTCCCAGCGGGAGAAGTTCGAGTTCTCAACCTGTTTCGACTGCACGAGCCGAAGCTGGAAGGAGGGCAGCGCATCAATCGCAGTGCGCGCGGCGAGGGCGCGGTTTGCGGCCGAGCGCGTGCGGCTGTCGCCGACGACCAGGGCGTTCGTGAAGTCAGCACCATAGTCGGCGCGCAGCGAGTAATACGCCGGGATCAACTCGATCGCCTCGTCGGGTAGCTCGTCGACGGAAACCCCCATCAGACCGCGTACAGCGTCCGCATCGGCGCTCATCGGGATGAAGGGGTGCAGGCCATAGGCCACCTGCTGCTGACGGCTCTGTCCCGAGGTCTTGAAGGCGAGGGAGACGAAGCGGGTCTCGGTGTCGTTTCCCGCGGCGATACCGTTCGCGCTCGCCGGTAGCAGGATATGGGCGGTCGTGCCCGGTACGTCGAGCACAGCGTGGTCCAGGCCGGCCAGGACAGCGCCGCTCTGATCACGCACGGTGTACGTCACGGAGCCGGCGTCAGGCTGGGCCTGAACGCCACTGGCCATTAGCTCAACTTCGAAGGTGAGGTCTTCACCAGCCTGGAACCACTGCATGGCGCGTCTCCTTACGAGCGACGACGACGGGACGTTGCCGGTGCGGCTTCGGCGTCTTCACCCGCCTCGGTCGGCTCTGCGTCGATGCCATACACCGCGAGGAAGGATTCGTTGGCGACGTCGAAGTCGCCGTCCGCTTCCTTCAAGAAGCGGACGTATTCGGCGTCGGTGGCCTCGGGCTTCAGTTCCGCGACGATCTCAACCTGATTCAGACCGACACGAGTGTTGATGAACGGGGTTTGACGAACGACCGAAGGGCGGAACGCGTCCAGTTCGTCGCCGCTCATGCCGTCGAGCAACATGAACTTGCCAGTGGTGTGTGCGAGGATCTTCTTCATCTTCATCATCTATCTATGAAAGGGCATAAAAAAGCCCGCCCGAGAGGGGCGGGCTTTCAGGCTCTCAACCGGAGGCTTACGCCGTCACGTCGAGGACTTGGCGCGTGTCCGGGAACGCCAGCTTGTAGCCGGTGTTTTCCGTACGAACGTAGGTGATCGACTGGTTGAGGATCGAACGCTCGTTTTCCGAGATGTTCGAGCCGGCTTCGATCAGCTCTTCCAGCGTTTCAGCCTTCGTGAAGCCGACCAGCTTGCCTTCCGGCACTGCCGACGACAGGTGGAAGTTCACCGACTGGTTGAGGATCGGCACCTGCGTGTTGATCTTCGGCGTGCCTTGTGCGACCAGCGCTTCGATGTCGGTCGCGTGCGCGCCCGAGATGCCCGTCACCGGCTGGAACATGAACAGCAGTTCCACGAACATGTCGTAGTTGCCGATGATCGTGTCGATCGGGTAACCGGCCTTGGCGCGGGCCATGAGCCACTTCGCGAGCGCCTTGTAGTTCGACGAGAACGCCTTGCTGGCGTCGCCACCGAAATCCGACACCTTGACCGCGCTGGCTGCACCGTTGACGCCGTCGCCGTTGATCAGGATGGCCGTCGCGGCACGCACCTTCGAGATCTCCAGTTCGCGGCCGACGCGGGCTGCAAACGGCGTCATGATGTCGAGCGATGCACGGCGGTTGAATTCGTACGAGGTACGATAGCCCGAGCCGTGTTTGAAGATGCCGACCGTCTGTTGTGACGTGCGGATCGTGCGAACCGGGATGCGGCCCAGTTCCGGGATCGTGTGCGTCGTGCGCTCGTTCGAATCGTCTTCGACGAACGTCGAGATCATCTCGGTGCCGTTGATCGTGCGCGACTGCGCGACGAGCGGGGCGACTTGCTCGATCTGGTCCTGGCGGTTCTTCCAGCGCAGGATATCGTCCATGACTTCCGGGAACATCGCGCGGGTGCCGGGATACGTCTGGAACGTTTCCGAAGCGGCTTGCAGCAGGACGCCTTGCGACAGATCCTGGCGAACTGGCAGGTTCAGGTAGGCGAGGGCGGCTTCGTAGCCGTTCAGACCTTCGTAGCGTGCGGAGTCCTCTGCCTTGCGCGGGTCGATCGCGAGCGTGAGGTAGTCACGCAGGTTCAGGCCAGCGTCGGCGGAGAGGCGGACGAGGCGCTTGCCAGCGTCGACCGAGCGCTGGGTGTCGAGCGCGTCGCTCGGCTTGAGGTTCGCAAGTACCTCCGCAGGGGCCTTGCGTTCGATGTCGATCAGATCTGCCATGTTTTGATCCGTTGTCAGTTGTTTTTGAACCCTCGTCAGCCCGGTGGTGGTCGGAACTGACGAGGGTTTTGCAGCTTTTCCAGCAGATGACCCCGGTGGTGGGCGAGGTCATCTGCCGCCGTTCTTTACAGCTCGATGGCGACCACGTTGCCGCTGGCCAGCACTTCGACGACGCACCAGGGCGAGTAGCCAGCGAATGCGTCCTTCGCAGGGTCTGCCTTGCGAACCGTGCCGCCGCCACCGCCGACGAGGCGGTCACCCGGCGTCGCGGCGTAGCCCGCTTTGACCAAGAAGTCGAGGCCACCTTCCAGCGAGACCGTGCCCACGTTCAGGCCTTCGGCCACGCGGTTTTCGATCGTTTCAAGTCGGCCGGCCAGCAGGTCGCCGTCGCCGGCCAGCTTCACCGTGTTCGGCGCGGTCGGGTCGATCGAGACGGCCTTGCCTTCGTCCTGGCCTTTCTTGATGCCTGCGGCCAAGTTGAACGGATACTGCGAATCCTCATCGTAGAGACCACGAAGGGAGACGCCGTTACCGATAGCGTTGCTCATGAATTACCTCTCGTGTTGCGGGTTCGCTTAACGCGGCGCGGACTTGAACGCGCTCGACGCGTGAAGCGTCGTCCCCTTCGTTGCACCAGTGCCGGTGTCGGAACCTTGTGAGCGGCCGCCGTTGCCAGCGCCCGCCTTCAGGACTTCAACCTGCGCTTCTGCGGTCGCGAGCTTCGCCTTCAGATCGGCGACCTCGGTTTCAGCAGTCTTTGCCGAAGCTTCCAGCTCCGTCACCTTCGCTTGCGACTCGGCCAGCGAGGTTTGCGCAGCCTTCAGCTCGGTGCCTTCCTTCAGCGTCTTGTTCTCGGTGCTCAACGCCTCGTTGGTCGTCTTGAGCGCCGTGATTTCTGCGTCTTTCAGCGAAATCGTGTGTTCGTGGATCTTTTGGCCAGCCTTCAGGTTGGCCAGTTCTTCGATCAGTTCCTTATCCATCGTCTTCGGACTCCGAGGGGATGTGGTGGTGGTGGCAATCAGCATCAAATGCTCGGGTGCGACGCCCGAAGCTGCCAAGCGGTCGTACTGCTCTTGGCCGAGCCGCTGCTTCGTGCGGCCCAAGATCTTCGCGTTGTTCGCCGCGCCTTTCGACACGAGCGATGTTTCAGTCCAGCGATCCAGCCCGTTGATCTTCAGATACGCGCCGTCTTCGCCGAGCACGTGATCATTCCCGCACACGCGGTCGTAGAAGTTTGAGAAGCTGGCTTCCGGACCGCGCCAGTCCCAGCTGCATTTCGAACAGAGCAGTTGTTGACCGACAAAACCGACGCTGACTTCGTCGATAATTCCGTTTTCGAGCTTAGGGACATTCGAGTCGTCTTTCGGCAAGTAGAAAAGACAGACCAGTTCGCTCGATCCGTCACCGAGCGTCGACGGGAGGACTTCACCGTAGAAAAAACGACCGAGGGGGAGTTCGTCTCCGTTCGGGTGAAGGGTCTGAAGGGGGACGAAGCCGCCACTGTTGAGGTAGCTGGCCATCTGGTTGAGCGTGTCGACCTGGATCTGGCCTTTGTCGAAAATCGAACCGGGCTTCGTCAACGGGCGCGTGTTAGTGACCGAGGCCTCGAACACGACGATCGCGCTGAAGTCGACCTGATCACCCCCGCTATTGCGGGTGATCAGATTCTGAATTCTTTGTGTGATCGGAACGCTCTTAGCCATGCCAGTTTGGTGCTTTTAATGCTGCCCGGTGAATGTAGCCCGTATTATTTCGACCAGCTAAATGAGAGTCAAAGAGTTTTTAGGGCTTCACCGCGTTACTCGCGGCAGACTTTGAGCCTTTTGAAGAAAGCGACCGGCCGAGCGGGTCGGAGTTGGGGCTGACCTTGCTGACGTCAGGGCCGTGCGGGCCGTTCGTCTTTCCAGACGCTCCTCCAGAACCACCAGCGTTCGGCTGGTCAAGACTGTCTTGAGCGGTCATGGCCTGGGCGTTCGTTCCAGGCATGAAGTTCGTACCACTGAGGATTGGGGCTGAGTCGGGTCGAATGCGTCCGTACATCTCAAGGTGGTACTCGTCATCGTCGATGATGCCCAGCGACAGGTCGGCCTTCAGGCGCGACGCACGCATCGTGAGCTGTGGTTCCAGTTCGGTAAGCGGGCGCATCTCGGCAGGGCGGAACTTGCACACTACGCGGGACTGCGATCCTTGCAGGCGGATCGCAAGCGTCAACATGTCCGAGAACAGGTCAGCGATCGGCTGGTTGATCTCTTCGGCCGTCATGCTGAAGAGACGCGCTTCGACCGAGGCTGTGTTCACGCCAGCGTTGCCTCGACCGAGAATAGTCCCCATCGTGCGCAGGCCGGCTTGATTCTGTGCGTTCAGCGTCTCTATGATCGACGAGATGTCGATACCCATCCCCGGCGCCTTGTCGTTGATCATCTTTACCTCTGACGAGTCCGTATGGATGAACGCCTGATCCGGTCTGATGTTCGCGATCTGGCCACTGATCCCGTTTAGCACACTTGCGACGTATTGCTGCAACTTGACGGGGTTGGCTTTCGTGTCGAGAGGCGCATTGCGCGTGATGACGTCTTCCAGCACCTTCACTTCGAGACGCGGGTATCCGGTCAACTGCATGATCCGGTACAGGTCGTTGATCACCTGCTGCCGGCCGGCGATCGTGTTGATCGCGGAAACAAACGGCGAGTAGGTGTAGATCGTCGTCGGGTCACGCCGGAAGAACTTACAGAAGAACGTCGGAATGGTCAGGTCGATGGTGTCACCCGCCGACGTGCGTTGCTCAGGCGTGAAGACACCCGGTTGAGGTTCGATCCACCAGAGGGTCTTGGGATCGAGCATGCGAAATTCGGTCGGCACGAAGGTCTTGTCAAGCACCATTTCGCACGGCAACGATCCGCCCGCGAGGATCATGTACCGGAAGTTCTCGGCCAGTTCCTTGAACGACGGCCTGAAGTCAAAGCCCTTGGAGTAGTCGTTTCGGACCTCGTAGCCCTGCATCACTGCGTTGAGGATCTTCTGGCCGTCGCGGTCGATCATCCCGTTCACGTCGTAGACGACTGCCATCAGGTCGGTATTGGCCACGGTCAGATAGGCGTTGGCTGCAGCCGACACGTCCGGGTCCTGGACGAGCAGGGTCTTGATCAGCGTGCGCGAATCGTTCGCTGTGCGCGAGCTAAAGATGTCGGTCAAGTGCTCACGATACGTCGGCATCGTGAGCAGCTGAGTCGGCGCGCTCGGGTTATAAGTGCCAGGCATCGACATGCCGCCCTTCGCAGAGCGACGCGGCAGGATAATGGAGAGCGCCGCGCCGAGCGCCCCGCCGATTCCCTTAGAAGAAGAGTTGGGGGTGGTGGTCGTTGCCATAGATCAAGTTGCCAGTGGTGTGTTTGGTATTGGCCAGCATGAGTTGACTGGTCTCGTTCATGCCCACGGTCGCGCCGACGATCTGGATGACGCTGCGCGTTTCCGTGTTGAAAAGGGCGGATGCGTTGGTGGTGTGCAGCTTCACGGCAGACAACATGAAACCCAACGCATGGAAGAAGTGATCGTTGCCGTTCAGTTTCTTCCATTCCGCTTCTTTCTCTGGTTCTTCATTGCGAACCATGTCTTTCAGGTGCTCAACGATCGCCGAGCGGTGCGTCCCGTAACCGGAGAACTTGATCTTGCGCAGCCGGATGGCTCGGGCCACTTCGTCGAGGAGCAGCGTCCGGTTGGACTGCATGTGCGTGATCTCGCCGGCAGGGTCCTTGACGAGATTGATTTCCTTGGAGCCACGGTACTCGTTCGGCAGGACGCGGCGATGTGACACGTCACGCACCGCCTCGGCGGTCGGTGTGTACGGGTGACGGTCACAGCCACCGGCAACGAGGCGATACGCGGTCAGGATGCGTGCGATCTCCTCCAGCAAGCGGCCGACTGGCACGGTCAGGAACTCGACCACGTGGATCGACGACACGTCGTAGCCCTCGCCGACGACGATGTGGCAGGTCTGGCCGATGTCGATGCCGAGCCACGCCGGCATCGTGTTGCTCGACGGACGGACCAGCTGGAACTCGGTGAAGGCTGCGTTGATATCCGCGTCGTTCAGGCGTTGGTCGCCCCCGGTGTGGGAGCGCCCAAGCACGGTGTTGTACCAGCCTCGGATGAAGTCCTTGCGCTTGTAGATGAAGAGCTGCCGCAGGATGTACTTGGGCGGTAGGCGCTCGGTAGAGAAGGCGCGCACGCGGTAGCCGCGCGCATGCTTGCGTTGCGGGTACTTTGGCACCCATGCACGGCGCTCATGGTTACCAAGGTTCAGGGGCGCACCGCAGTGCTCGCAGTGGATCGAGGCGGCGTCGAGGTCGATCGCGCCGGCGTCGATCATCGCTTCGTCGATTTCCTCGAAGTCGAGACTGTCAGGAAGGCCAGGGATTCGGACGAACGGGCGCTCGAAGTCGGGCACCTGCCAGTGGTTGCAGCAAGCACACTTGAGCATGTACTCGTGCTGGTCGCTGACCTTGAATGTCTGGTCGATGCCGTAGTCCTGGAAGGTCGGCGTCGAAAATCGGTGGTTCAGTTTCCAGTCCGAGCCTTGAAGTCGCGAGTTGAAGAGGGCAAGCATCGACTGGTCGGTCAAGTCCACTTCGTCGTTCACGACCATGTCTGCGGAGATGGATGTCGCGGCCCCTTCGCCGGCAGCGGTGAGGTAGAGGAAGCTCTTGCCGACCTGAATGATTTCTTTAGTGCGCGTCGGCTTCTTGCCACCGAGGGATTCAAGGTTGAATGCGTGTTCCTCGTCGACGAGCGGTCGAACGCGGCCGACCGAGATACGCTCCATCATAGTCTCGTCGGGCAGCGTGTAGATGACGTTTACGCCACGGTTGCGAGCTATGAACGCGAGCACCTTGCGGATCTGCACTTCGGTCAGACCAACCTGCGACGGCTTGATGCAGTCGAGGTTGTCGTGCATGTCGTCCGCGATCTGCTTCTGGAAGGGGTAACGCTTGAACGAGAAGGCTCTGTCGTTGTGCGTGGTGTTCTCGCAGATCCAGTCGCCATACGTCATCGACGCGCGGTCTTTCGACCAGCGGTTCGCTGCGCGTTCGTAGAGCTGTTGGAGATACTGGTTTGGCATGGAGATGATTCGGCCATCTAAGCAGGCGTTATTCTTACGCGGCCAGTCATCGGAGCACAAAGAAAATCTGATGAATTGAGCTGTTGTTGTCCCTTGAGCGGGTATCAGATGATAGAGGCGAGCATTTAGCAGATAGACGTCGTGATTTCCATTCTTCGCGGAGAGGCAGGCCGGTATCCTTGCACTCCTCTTCAGCGAGAACCCTATGAGCAACGACTTTCATTATCCGGTCATTACTGATCATGTCGAGTGGTCGATCAAGATGATCCTTACCTTGGCCACGGAGAACGCGGCCTACCTCGCCGATGAAGCATGCCCCTACGGTGTCGATTTCAAGAAAGTGATCTCGAACCTGATTCATCGTCAGGTTCAACCTGAACAAAAGAAGGTCGACATAGCGGATTTCGAGATCACCGAGGACCAGATCGATTCGAGTCTCGACATCGACCTGTATCGAGTCTTCACCGACCTGAAGAACTACGGCAAGACCATCCCTCAATCCGATCAGACGGAGCGCATGGCGTACTTCCGCACGGCGACCAGCCTCCTCGAACGTCTGGTGACAGCTCGTGAGCGCGCGTTGGGGATCAAGCAGATCCGCGACTTCCAAGACACCGTCCTGAGCATCATGGAAGAGTGCATGTCGCCGGATCAGCGCACCGAGGTCATGGAACGCCTGCGCAGCGTAGTCACCACTCGTCGCTCCGACGATGACGCTGCGTCCACCACCACACAAGAGTCTTCGAATGAGAACTGAACGACAACCGATCTTCGCGCAGACCGCACCGAGGTACTACGCGAAGGGCCTGCCCGTCATCCCTCTTTACCCCGAAGAGAAGAAGCCGATCCCAAACGACTGGTCGCGTTACTTCGATCATCCAGTGGAGCCTGAGCAACAGCAGGCGTGGATCGAGCAGTGCCCGACATCGAACATCGGTATCGTGCTCGGCCCACAGTCTGGCATCGTCATGATGGACATCGACACGGTCGACCAGCGGTTGACGTCGATCATCCAGAGCCTTCTGCCGACATCGCCGTGGTGCCGTATCGGCAAGAAGGGGATGATGCTCGCGTTCAAGTACACAGGCCTGAAGACGTTCCGTATCAAGAACACGTCGGGTGAGACGATTTGCGAAATGCTGTCGGCTCGCACGCAGTCCGTGCTGCCTCCGTCGATCCATCCGGATACGAAGCGCCCGTACGAGGCGAACTGCGAACTGGTCGAGGTCGTCCATATGCTGCCTGCGCTCGACCAGCAGATCGAGTCGATGTTGCGCGCTGCGTTGCAGGAAGCCGGCGTCGAGTTGTCACACTCAGGATGGACGCGCGTGGTCGACTTTGCGTCGGCCGGCTCACGCGACACGTCGCTGACAGAGCGCGCAGGCCTCTTCGCGTATGCAGTTATGCGTGGCGACCGCTCGTTGAAGGAAGCCATCGGCATGCTTCAGGCGTATGCGGCCGATTTCGTTGAGAACGTTGCCGGAGATCCGATCGACGTCGACAAGCACGTCAAGAACATGATCAAGTTCCTGCACCGTGATGTCTACGACAAGCAGAAGGTGCTTCCAAGCGGCTGGGACGATGGTCTAACCGATGAAGAGAAGCAGGCGTACAGCCTCGAATTCACGAAGGAGCAGGAAGAGTGGGGTTTCGACGACCTCAAGCAGTTCCTCCTGGACGAATTCGAGCGTTTTCCGAAGGATTCGCCGCAGCGCAGCCAGTCGATCGACAAGGCGTTGCACAAGGTGGCCACGACGTCGAGCCTCAATAAGCTCGAAGAGGACCGCATCCTCGACTTCATTTCGACGTCAGGAGGCATGGGTCTGAAGCTTTCCTCGCTCAAGGCGCGCATCAAAGAGCTGCGCATGGGTGAGATCAAGGGTCAAGACCAGTCGGAAGTGGCACGCGCAGTCATCAAGGACCTCGAACAGATGTTCCCCGTGCGGGCGCACAACGGCTTCCTCTGGAAGTGGGCCGGTTCGCACTGGGAAAAGCTCGACGACAACTACGTGCTGTCAAAGATCTCGGCCGATTATGGCCATCTGACCGCATGCAAGAAGTTCAACGACATCCGCGGCATTCACAACCTGATGAAGACCATCTTGCCGCAGGGTATCCGTACGCTCGACGTGCGTGGCGTGAACTTCGCGAACGGTTTCCTCACGGAAGACCTGAAGCTGCTGAATCACGACCCCGGCTACGGCATGATTTACACGTTGCCGTTTCGTTACCTGCCCGAGATCTCGGGCAACTGCCCAATGTTCTTCGAGTTTCTGAAGAAGAGCTGGGGCGAGGACGAGGACTACCAGCAGAAGCTTGACGCCATTCAAGAGGCGCTGGCCGTTACGTTGTTCGGTCTCGGCCCGCGTTTCCAGCGCGCCGTGCTGCTTCAAGGTGCGCCGAAGTCCGGCAAGAGCCAGTTACTGAAGATCGCGCAGTCGCTTGTTCCCGATAACGCACGTGCTGCGGTGCCGCCGAACGAATGGTCGGACAAGTTCCTACCGACACAGATGTTCGAGAAGATTATCAATGTCGCGGGCGAACTGAGCGAGAAGAAGCTGGTCGATGGCCAGCGCTTCAAGGACATTATCGACGGCGCGGAGATGTCTGGGCAGCTAAAGGGAGGGCAGATCTTCCGATTTCGGCCTATCTGTACCCACTGGTTCGCGTCTAACCACTATCCGCGTACAGAGGACACGTCGGAGGGCTTTAACCGTCGCTGGCTCGTGCTTCAGTTCAACCGGCCCGTGAAGGCTTCTGAGCGTCGCCTGGATCTCGGGGATGTGATTGTGGTCGAGGAGCGTGAAGCGATCGTCGCGTGGGCGGTGCAGTCGATGGGGCGGTTGAAGGAGCACAACGAGTTCACCCTGCCTGACTCACACAATCAGGTCATTCGTGAAGTAGCGAACCTTAACAACTCAGTACGTTTTTTTCTCACGGAGAGCGGGAAGGTGCGGATCAACGCTCTCCAGCAGCAGGAATCCGCTGGGTCGAAGAGTTCAGCCCACACATCAGTGCAGGAAACGAGGCTTTATCAGACATATTGGTCCTTCTGCGTCGGGCCGGGGTCTGCCAAGCCTGTTGGATCGACGCAGTTCAGGGCCAAGATGCGGGAATTAGCTACCGAGTTCGGATTCAAGCTTTCGATCACGCCCACGGACCTGGGGGGACAGGACGTACTCTACGAAAACCTCACACTTGTGGGGGCGCCGGGTCAGCAGAGTTCATCGACGGCCCATTCTGGCGCGAAGCCCATCGCCGCCTGATGTTGAGCATGTACAACCGCGAAGAGAACTATTAGAAACGCGAGCACGAAAAAAATCGCCCCGAGGGTAGCTAATCCTCGGGGCGATCTAACAGCTAACATTGATCAAAACATGCCCCTGAAGAGGGCTGACAGAGAGGCTGGCCACCTCAACTGTCTGAGACAAGTCTCTCAACTCGTCATGCTTGACTCACCACCACAGATCATCAAGCACTCTGTTAACTTTACCTGTCTCAACCTACCTTGGCAAGTCCCTTTCGGCTTATCAAAAGAGGTTTTAACAGTTCATCGGTACTTACTCCTCTGTTAAGCGGACTATGAAGAACGACTTTAGCTGCAAGGTACATCTCGTGCGCTTCTTCAGGGCTTGAGAACGTGCCGAGATGGATTGCCTTATCTCGATAAATGGTCGCCCTGTAGTTTCCGGAGTTAGTGACGATGACCCCAGGGAAAGCGTCTTTCGTATCTGCAAAGTTACTTACGGTTACAACTTGAGAGGGGTCAAACAGGTTCTCGATCCGGTTGTTTTGTTTGTCATCGTCGCGATGGCGAATCGAGCCGGTGGGCCAATACCCATAGACAAGTGCCCACACCATGTGGTGTTCATATATCGAAATGGTTTTGAAAACAATCTGTCTGAAGCCTGACGGTTTGTGTGGGCAACTTGCTACTTTTCCAGCCGAGCGCGGTCCCCTGGCGCTATTAGTCAGACGAATAGCGCGACCTGCTACTGGGTCGTAACCAAAGTGCTCGCGGGCCATTTCAACCGTAAAGTCCTGGCGCTTTAGTTTCTCTTTCTCCATCGTCATCCCGTCGTCATGTGTTCGTGCCCTGATCCGCGAGCAGGGCCTTGGACCATTCGGAGTCCAACTGGCCTGTGCCGTCAACTTCTGGCCCCGAAATGTTGTTACCGAATGTTTCGATCGCAGTGGCGCTTTCCGGCAGTTCGGGCAGGGGCGGTAGCGTGTTAAGTATAAAGCATACTATGGTTCTAAAATCGAAAAACTGAAAATCAATGCCCCTACCATAGTCGAAACTGCAGCGCAACACCCTTCAATAAAACCTTGGTATCCTTATAACCGTGGTAGATGCAGTGACGCAGCGCCAAGGTACACAAGCCCTACGCGCTGCGGCGGGGCTTCGTGCGCCTTGCGCACGGGGCACTCCCAAAGGTGCAACGTTGAACCTTTCGCAGCGCAGTAGATGAAAGGTGCAAGTTGAACCAAAGCAAACGGCGCAATCCCGCGCCATTCGCAACCTACGTTTAGGGGTACTAACATGGCTGACTTTCAAATCGCAACGGGCGCGGCAACCTATGCCGCTAAAGAAATCATCGGCACGGAGCGCAGCGCAATCACGCGCGCTTACTCGGCAATCGTCGCGCTCTGCCTTCGGGACGACAATCACGGGGCGCGCGGCTATGCGGCCCGCTTGATTGACGTTTTGAGCGAGCAAATCGCCGAGCAACGCGCCGGTAAAAAGTGGGTGGAGATGGGCGCGGCCGATCGCGTAAGCGCAACGCGTGCCGCGTTTCCGACCGCGAAGCGCTACGCTGAAAAGTCGGTTGGCATTGCGAAACAAGCGGCTGATAAGGGTGCGCCTGTGACTGAAATTGCGAATGCTGAGAAAGATGAAGATGCGGCCGGTATCGTGCGCGCTTGGCTGCTCGGCATGGGTTGCACGTCGCAAGACGCGTTGTTTGCCGCGTTTGGTTTCGCGAAAGCGGCGGGTAATCGCGAACCGAAAGGCGCAACCGCAAAAACTCCGTCTGAAGTGACGAGCGGCACGACTGAAGCGCCCGCGAGCGATGCACAGCCTGCACAAGCGACGGCCGCAGAGGTGAAAGAAGCCGATAACCGCAGCGTTGCGGACGTGTCACGCGAAAACGCGGCACGTTTCGCCGAATCCGTGCGTGCGGTTATGGCTGGCATGTCCGATGCGGATCGGCAGTTCTTTGCGCAAACGATCCTCGCTGACGTTCAGGCAGCAGCAGCCTTGGATATCGCAGTCGCTGACACCGAGACGGTAGCGGCATAAGTCAATCCCGCCTAGTTGCCAGACTGGGCGGGTTTGAACGACTCGCGCGTGGTGGCGTGAGTCGTTCCTTTTTCTTCTCCCTATAGGGGCCGGCGCTACCGCTCATGCGCCCGTCGCTGGGGCAGCTCCACATCCACGAATCCGGTCATGCCTCTACGGCAGGCGTAGTAGCGCCCAGTAGGCGGCTTGATCCAGAAACTGGATGAAAAGTGCAAGTTGAACCATCCGGAGAATTCCAATGCGCTACCTTGATCCGACGATCAGCAACTATTCGAAAGCGATTTCCAGCGGCCTTGACGCGCAGCGCCAGTATCAGCGCGCGTTCTGGTTCGATCAGCAGCACGGCGAGCGCGCAGAGCGGCTGGCGTGCATTGCGATGATCCGCGCCAACCTCCCGGAAGAGGAGTGGCCCGAGTTCGCCCGTGAAGCCGCTACCGCTCCTGCGGCAGAAGTGGTAGCGCGACCCATGACGCGGAAGCGGCAGCGGGCCGCAGAGGCGCGATACAGGCGTGAAGTGCAGGTTCAGGAGGTCCGATGCGATCTCGGCCGGCTGGTCGAGGCGTGGGGTGCGACCGTCCGCGACGGAGCAACGTTGCGCGCGCTACGCGGAGGGCGCTGACATGGTCGCGGGAGTGGTAGCGGGATTGGCGATTGTGTCGCTATTGGCATGGGGAGCACTCGATAAGTGGGAAATTAAGCGAGTGCAAACGTTCAACTTGAACCGAAATGGTTAATCGCACGGTATTCCGCGTCACGCGAAACGCGCACATATATCTGATAGTTGGACTGGGAGATTTTGCGGGAGCGGTAGCGAATGTGCGGAGCGTAACCCGGCACCTGAAACTGTGTTGTTTTTATGCAACATAATTTTCCTTGTCCCTAGTCCGCTGCCAGGCCCCCTACGGCTCCAGCTCCGGTCAATGGCCAGGAGGGTTGCAGAGCGCAGCGTCAACTATCTGATAGTTTCATTGGTTTGTCGTCTGTAATCAAAGACTTAGCTATCTAATTTCTCTTCTTTTTCTCTTTCCCTTCCCGTTCCAAAGAAGAAGAGGGAAGAGAACAAGCTCATGTCTTGGAGACGACTGGAATTCGACTTCATTGCGAAATCGCATCTATCTGATAGTTCTAGCTTTATATAAAGAACGAATTGAATCCGCACCCATGTCAGTAAATCGTCCCCACGCGTCCGCCGCTGGATTTCTGTCGCATTTATACGATAAATACTAACGACAATGAAAATTACACCTGTAAACCGGATATGCTTGTCCCCCTCGCAGCAAGTAATCGAGACCGCGCATAGCAACGCGCTGCTCGCTACCGCTCCAGCTCGTGCTCTAGCTCCAGCTCGTGCTCCAGTAGCCGGCCGCGCGCTCGTCGCCCTCGCTCCAGCTCGTGCCCCGCGCTCCATTCACGATGCCCGAGCCTATGTGCGGACGACCACGGTCTCGACGACTCGAAACATCCGCGGCTGGAACGTACGGGTGGAACTCACCGCTCGCGAGCTGGCTACCGCCGATTCCGCCGATCGCATCATCGGCAGACTGTGCGTCCTCGCGACCATGATACTGGCCGTGATCGGGGTGTGGACGAACTTCTTCGGCTGAATCTGCGGGCCAGACCGTTTTCCCAGGTCCGGGCGGGCCTTGCGGGATCTCCCGTATACCCACCTAGCCAAAAACAACGCCAGCGGCATATAGAGCCTCTGACAAAACCATTCCGATAGGAATCATGATCACCACCACCACGCCGCTTTATGCCGCGATTGCGTCCACGCTCGCGACTATCGAGCGCTGCAAGTCCGCGCGCAGCCCTGTCCTTCCAACCCACAAAGTACGTCTCGGAAAGCTGCTCGACATGCTTCCTTCAGGCTCGGGCCTTGACTCGGGCACGCAACTGCTCGAAGACGAATGCAAGAGCAACAAGCTGGTATTTCAAGCTGATTTTCACCACATGAACCGACACGGGATGTACGACGGATGGTCGGAACACCACGTGATCGTCACGCCATCGCTCGACACGGGGGCTGTTATCCGGATCACTGGCCGTAACCGGAACAGCATCAAGGCCTACCTGCACGATGTGTTTCACCACGCGCTGTTTCAGGAAGTCGACCCATACCCGATAGGTTCAACTTGAACCATCGCCTGAGAACCAACAAGAAGAAACGACGAAGACCATGAACGCTATCTATTCCGAAGCCCCCCAGCTGTTTGACGCAATCGACGAACTGTTCAAGTCGCGTGAAGACAGCGAGCAGGATATTCGACCGATCTTGACCGTGTTCGCGAGCTGACATAGATCGGCCTGCATTCCCTGAAGAGAACCCACCACCATGAAGACTATCGAGACATATGTGACGGCCGATGGCCGGCAGTTCACCAACTACGTCGAGGCACTGCGCCACGAAGTGACCGTGGTATTGCCCGACAACCTGGCGCAGATCATCAACGACGAGTATGCGAAGGCGTCGTGCGGCGTTGCGTTGCAGGACGAGCCGCTTATGAAGATCGTCGACGGGGTCATTAACAACCTCCGGCACGTCGAGACGATCCTTGATCAGATCAAGAGTGGCAGGGCCGAACTCGACGGGTTGGAGTTCGTACAGCAGGCCACCCAGCATTCCCAGTCGCAACCTTGCCAGGGGTAGTGCGATGCGCGAGATCCGCAAGTACACCAGTTCGGACGGCAGGGAGTTTGCCACGCAGCGTGAGTGTGCCGAACACGAATGCTCAACCACCGTACCGGCAAAACTCAGGCAACGCCTGCTCAAGTTCTATCAAGAAGAGCATGGCGCGATCACGAGCAAGATCGAGCAGGTAACGTTCGATCGCATGTGCGCGACGCTGCTTCTCAATCGACGCAACGCGCGAGTCATCCGCGACGTTCTGCAGGAGTTCAGCAGCGCGGCAACGCATCTGCCGCTGGAGCCGGTCTATAACTGATCGGATTTTCTAGGAGGGGTCATGTGGTTCTCGCGTCGGCCCAATCCCGTTGAATGGCGAAAAGGTCAATGCCCGAGCATCACGGGCAAGCCGATCGTTGATTGCGCGCTGGTGAAGGGCCTTCCGGTCTTCATCGTGCCGCGTGAAGACGGGCATTGGGACTACTTTGTCTATGGTTGTAAGCGAAACACTGCTGAAACATGGGAGGACGCGGCACGCCTCGTAACAGGGGACGCGCAATCGCAACGCAACTACCACCTTGACCAAGAAGAGTTTGACGCTCTGATTGGTTCAACTTGAACCAAGGATCAAACATCATGGGCAACACCACCACCTACGGCCCGTTTGAAAGTTTCGAAGAGATGATGAGCGATGCTGGCCAGCGCGCACCCTACGTCGAACGTGCATTGCAGATCGTGCTTACTGCAAGCGTGTTCGAGCAACTGAACGATGAACAACGCGACGTGAACCTGCCGCTCGACGTGCTCATCGACAACATGGCCAAGCAGTGCGGCATGGTCATCAAGAACCACGAGGACGGCCCGCGTCTGCGCAAGGCCTGGTATTACGAGCTGGAGGACCAGCGGACCGTAACCGATCGAGCCGAATCCCTCAACGAACGTGACGTGATTCTCCACCTGACGGCGATGCTCGAGCATTTCGCAGGTATGCAGGAGACCCACGAACAGCGTCTCGCAGCCATGTACGCACAGCATGGTCGCATGTGCCTGAAGCAGCGTCCGCATCCGATCTCATCGCGACCATACGCGGATCGGCAACGGATGGCATTCAACATGCGGGACTTTGCGGGCGAGTTCGCCCGAAAGATCGCCCACGCATGGATCAACGCTGACATGTCGAACTGTCGACGAATCGAGGAAGCGTTCCCGCATCTCTTCGCGAAGTACAGCGACCCGAGCTACGACAGGGTGCGTGAGGAGCGCGAGGGAGTGCCAGCATGACCAAGGGGTTCGTCGTGTTTTACCACAACAAGTCAAACGGCGGATTTTTATGCGGTCAAGGCGATGACCCCCGAGGTTACGGCGGTACATACAACTTCGCTGAGGCGGCACGTTTCCCGACCTCCAAGAAAGCGCGCGAGATGGGGGCGGCGTATTTGCGATTGTGTCGTGCAGACCCGGACAACAGCAGCGCTACGGTACTGAAGCAAATCTAAAACGATTCACCACCACGGATCAAAACATGAGCACCCAAGAACTGGCCACGAACACGAATGAAGACCACGCAAACGCATTGGCTGCGGCTGCTGTCGAAAAACTCACCACGGACGCAACGGTTCAAGTTGAACCTCCTGCGCCGTACACAAAGCGAGAGGTGAAACTCGCTCGGGATGTGCTCCAATTTAAGCTGAGCGAGCATATCAAGCGGGATATCTCCCGATTCGAGAAAGAGACCGGTGCGAAGGTTACGGGCATCACCTACAACGCCTATACGACAGCCGACACCCCGGTGGCGCTGACGGTGTATCACAACGAAGAATACATCTTCTGAGGAGATGCACGTGAAGATCGTCACAGTCACACTTCTCGTTGATGCGCGCACTGACCAAGATACCTATGACGCAGTCAACGAGCTTCTGCGACCCATCACACATCCGTGTGGTAGCGGCAGCAGCGACAACTCGCTCCTGATTGACTACTCCGTAGGAGAAGCCCGACATGCCAAGGATTCAACAATCGTCGAATTTCTACGCGGTCAGTACGTTGAAGGGACGTTCCAGTCATGAATATCCGCCACGTCTTCGACTTCAACAAGGCAATGGCCCACGGTCCCTACGCCTGGCCGGGCGGCTATCCGTGCTACTTCATCACATCGGACTGCGAGGCGCTTTCATTCAAAGCTGCGCAGGAGAACGCAGGTCTTGTCCGCGACGCGATCATCGCCAATGACAAGCACGGCGGCTGGAAGGTGATCGCAATGGACATCAACTGGGAAGACACGAACATGGTCTGTGTCCACTCAGGGAAGCCGATCGAATCGGCGTACGGAGGTCACGAATGATCTACGACGGCGAAGTGATCGAGAAGGAAGGCTACGTCTTCAAGGTATTTCTGCGAGACGACTGCGACAACGGCGAGCCGTGGAAAAACTTTGACGGACATGGGCCGGTTTCCGAATGGACGCGACGTGACAAGCGCCCCGGTGAACGTATCTTGAACACCGATAGTGGTAGCAAGCGCTTCTACGACGTCCAGGAAGCCAACAAGATCGCGAAGCGAGACGGGTGGGGCTTGAGCGACAAGGCGAAGGCTGAGCTGATCGAGCACTTGGCTCGACCCCGAACCGTGCGCAGGATTCGGAAGGGCGAAAAGCCAACCATCGTGCAACGCGGGTTTGTCTCGCACATCTACAAGTACAGTGCGGATCAAGTTGAAACAGTGGCGCTCCCCGGGCGAGATCCGAAAAAGCCACTTACGCGAGGCGAGATTCGTGCCGAGGCGGTACGCCGCGACTACGAGTTCCTGCGTGGCTGGTGCAACGACCAGTGGAACTACGTCGGCGTGTGCGTCATGTATCTCGGCAAGGCGGACCACGACCCCGACACCGATGTGGAACTCGACTATTTGGTGTCGAAGGATCTATGGGGTATCGAGAGCAATGCCTACGACTACATCAAGGAAGTCGCGCACGAACATATCGGCGAGTTCCTAGCCGAACTCGCCGACGAGCGTCAGGCCGACGCACGAGAAGCGGCTGAAGCCCTGTACTGGGCGCAACGTGACACCGTTACAGGTGTTGTCCGTCTCCAGGTTATGTGAGGTGAAAAAATATGACTAGATTCACCATCACTGTCGCGCGGCCGACGTACTACACGTGCGACTTCGAAGCGTCCAACGTGGAAGAAGCGAAGAAGGCCGCACTGGACGTATTCGAACAGCAGGGTTCCGAAGCTTTCGACTACGAGAGCAGTGGCCCCGCTACCGCTCATGAGGGAGATGCACCGCAATGAGCCTGAACAACCCCAACACCCCGCGCGAGTTCGACAATGAGCAGGCGGTCGGAGAGGGCTGGTCGATCTTCACCTGCGATGGTTCTGAATGCGGCCGGTATCAGCTCCAGTGCTGTGACGATGACGACGTGTTCCTCAACGATTATGTCGCATGGAAGTTCGTGGTCGATCAGGCGCGAGTAGGTAGCGAGTATCACAAGAAGGCACTGGCGTACCTGCGTGAGCACAACCCGATGGAGATTCACGCCATCGAGCGTCAATTCGGGAGCGTTGAATGAGCCTGAACAACCCCAAAATCCAGCGCCTTCCCTCGCTCGACTTCACAAGTGATGAGACGCGAACCTTCTATGCGGTCGAGTGGATCAACGAGAAGGACGAGTGGTCGATCGACACGCACTACCAGGAAACCAGTCGCGATACGAAGGCGTTGCAGCTGTTTGCGAACGGTGCGAAATCAGTGCTGGTCTATGACGTGATCGGCCCCTTCAACGCAGGGCTGGACGAAGCCGAGAACTTTGCCTTCGATAACCGGCGGCTGCACGTCGCAAGTGCAAGTGCAAGTTGAACCAAGGATCAACACATGAACGTACAACAACGAATCGCGATCGAGAAGCAGATCGTCGAAAAGATCGTCGTCGACGCCTTGGCCGCGGGGTTCAAGCTGAGTGTATTCGACGGAGAAGGCACTGCGATTTCGAAGAGCACCGACAAGGACAAGATCCTCGCCGCGCTGTTCGCATGTGAAGAAGAGTATCTGCGCCTCTGGAAAGACGGTACGCACGTCGGGTCGGTTCACCTGGTCTACGGAAATGACGGGTGGGACGTGATCTCCGATCACCACGTGTGCCTGGAAGAAGTCCTCAAAGGGGCTACTGAACTGGCCAACCAGTTGGAAGAGGCGCACGGATGAACCCCGAGCAACTGCTGGAGTACATCCAGCGCCTGGAAGCGCGTATCGCTGAACTGGAGCTGGACCTGTACGCGAACCCGGACATGGCCGACCGGCGTGCGCGCCGGCAGCTGACCGAACAGTTCAAGAGGCAGGGGATGTCGGGCCGAAAGGCTCGGGATGCCGCGTGGCGCACCCTGCATGATCCGAATTTCACATCGTGAAAGATATGAGCAAACCGATCTACCGCACCCGCTTCACGACCACGGCCGGCAAGTACCGCGTCCGGGAATTCCGGTCGCAGAGGAACGCTGAGACCCATGCCAAGCAGCTCGCCAACGAGGGCGGGTATGGCTACGTCGAGCGCACGACGGCGACCAGCCACAAAGTAGTCAGCAACTGGGGCCGCTGCGCTCCCGAAACCGCTTCCGCATAGCGTAGAATCACCTTACAAAGTACAAGGAGAAATCATGATGTCTGTCGCTTTCGACACCTTGGCTTACGTCAAGCGCCTCGAACAAGGTGGGGTCCCGCGCGAGACTGCGGTGATGCAAGCCGAGGCGCTGGCTGATGCGATCGACCAGACCTTGGCGACAAAGCAAGACCTACTCAACATGCAGACGGCGGTTGAGCAGAAGGTCGACGCGACGCGTACCGATCTGCGTCGTGAGATCGACAACGTCCGCGCAGACATGAAGCTCGGCCTCTCGGAGGCGCGTGGAGAGTTCCGTGTCGAAATCGAGAAAGCGAAAACCTCGATGGTCACGTGGCTCGTGACCTTGACGATTCTCGCGACCGCTGCGCAGATCGCTTCGAGGGCGTTCCTGCACTGATTCAGCCGGTTGATTAAGGAAGAGTGCGCTCTGGCCAGTGCGCTCTTTTTTATACCCCCCATCACCACCACACACCATGAAAACTATCGTATTGACCCCGACTTGGTCGGGCGTCATGGGCGTGCTCGTCGCTTCGTTGCGCGATGGCACCGAAGAAGGCAAGAAGCACGCTGAAGCGGAACTGTTCGATCTCGCGAAGAAAGTCGACCAGATGAACGACCACTTCAGGAAGGAACGCGAATCGATCCTGGGCAAGAAGATGGCTCAGCTCGCAGACCGCGGTGCGGTTGAGGCTGGAAAGCTCGTCACCAAAGAAGGCCTGATGGCCATCGTCACCCAGGCGGGCCGTGTCGAATGGTTCAACCTGAACCAGTTCGGGGGAATCGCGCCGGCAGACAATCTCGCTCTCACCAAGCAACTGGTCGACGCACTCGACGGCATGCTTTCGATCGACGACTGGCATGACGACTCGATCGCGAATCCGCAGATGATCGCGAACGCTCAGGCCGTGCTGGCGCTCGGCAAGGAAGCGTTGCAATGAGCAGCCCCTTCAAGACCCCGCTCATCCTGTCCGAGTCCGACCACGATGGCACGGGCCTGCTGCTCAAGGAGGTCGGCGAGCAGGTGATCTGCGAGTTCGACCGTACGCCGCAGATGAAAGAGCACGCCGCGTACATCAAGCAGGCCGTCAATGAACACCCGGAACTGTTGCGCAAGCAGGAGATCATCTTCGACCTCTCGTTCACCCTGGGCAACCGCTGGAATACGTTCTCGGACCAGCTGACCGGCGACATCCTGGACCACCATGACGGCTCGCGTGGATTGAGCGACCTCGTGAAGACCTGGGCCGACGAGTTCGATGCCGACTGGGAATCGCGCAGCGAGGACGAGCAGCAGAATTACCTCAGTGATGTCGACGAGTTCGCGAATCGCAAGATTGCCGAGCTGATCGATTCCGCTAAGCGCCCCGAGCCGCGCGCGCCGCGGCCGATCAAGGTCACACACAGCTACAACCGCGCGCTCGCCGAGAACACCTTCCATTACGTTGGTGTGAAGTGGCAGATCGTCTTCAAGTCCGATGACGGCTCCGACTTCTGCCGCGAGGCCCTGCCGGCAATGAAGACCCTGAACGAGGTCCTCACGTTCATCCGCGAAAAGTGCAACCTGCTCGGTTTGGGCAGCGCTGACATTCAACGGTGGTGATCATGAAAGAACCCGTCCGTTACTTCACAACACATCCGTTCACGATCGAAACCCTGCAATGTGTCGGCGAACCGCCGCGTTACATCATCTCCCGTGCAAAGGGTGGTGGCCGCTACAGCGACGAGCTACTGAAAAAGGAAGAGGCCGAGCTGCTGCTGCACACGCTGACGCGTGAAGAAGCCGACAAGGAGCAACTGCGCTACCGCATCTGGCAGCTTGAACAGGCGAGTGAAAAGCTGCTCGACTCGTTGAAGGAAGCGCGGCAACACATCACGCACCATTCTATGTGCGCAGCTGAGTCGGAGTTCAACAAGGCCTGCGACTGCCGCTGCAGTCGAATTTCCGCCGCCATCGAACAAGCAGAGGCCGTCTTGAGCGGCACGGGGGCATAACCCATGAAGATCAAGACACACGAACTGCTCGGCGCGACGCTCGACTGGGCAGTTGCCAAAGTCGAGGGCAAGCCGATTGTCCACGACCCGATGGGGTTCAAGAGCGGGTCGGAAGCTGGCTACTGGATATGGGACAAGACGCCGAAAGGCCTCATGACCAAGATCGGCCGAGGCTACACGCCGTCAACCGACCGAGACCAGGGATTCGAGATCGTCGAGCGCGAAGGCATCGCGACCCGCAAGCACACGAAGACCGGTAACTGGTACGCGATGACGAGTGCGGATCTCGGCAACGACACAACCGCCCGTTGGGAAGAGATGACGGCGCGCGGCGGCGAACGCTACGGCGTGGAGTCGTGGGCGGTCCACAAGCGCCGGCAGCGCTTCATCGGTGGGACGCCGCTCATCGCCGCGATGCGCTGCTTCGTCGCCTCGAAGCTCGGCGCTGAGGTGGACGTGCCCGATGAACTGGTTGCGGACCAACAATGAAATTGAGCGACGTGAGCAGCAGCCGCGGCGCACCGAAGGGTCGCCGCGACACCCACGGCGACTACGATGCCCACATCAAGCTGATCGTCCATCACTGCCCATTCGTCGATGGCGACTACGACGAAGGTGGGGCGTACTGGGGCGCGGGAGAGCCGCTGTGGCGGGCTATCGAGCCCGAGGGGGACGTGGAGTTCTTCCTGCGCGGCAAAGACCGCTGGGATGTACTGGAAGATGTTCGTGAACTGTATCCGAACGCGGAAATCATGGACACGCCACGTGAACGCTGGTTTGAGGAGTTCTTGACGGGCTACGAAGAGGCCGCGTTGTGGTCGAGCATCGACACAATCAAAAACGACGATGGGGAGGAGGAAGCGGTGCATCTCGAAGACGGTTACGAGCTGCACTACGAGACGAAAACGAAGTTCCGCGAGGATTGCAAGGACTTCTGCGACTTCGCCGAGCCGCAGTTGCGCCGTGCAATTGATTGCACCGGCTATGGAGCGGTCCAGGCCGGACACGATTTTTGGCTCACCCGCGCTGGCCACGGTGCCGGCTATTGGGATCGCAGCCAGCTTCCGCGCGATTTGCGCGACCAGCTGTCCGACGCCGCACGTCAGGCCGGGAACCGAGAGCTGTACATCGGCGACGACGGGTTGATACACCAAGGGTAGAAGATGAGAAAGATGGACGTTAGCCCCCGAAAGTCCTACGGGGTAAGAGCCGGATCATGGAACGAAATGCTATCCATGATGGAAGTAGGCGAACGCCACTACATAGAAACGACTGTTGAAGGCTATCCGCAGTTGATGCGGACCATCAATACCCCCGCCAGCCGTAGGCCGGCAGAAATGCGCGACTCGAAATTTAGTACAAATCTTTTCACCGCAGTTATGGCGACGCGCGTCGGGGAGATTCGCTACCTCCTCTGTATCGAGCGGAAAGCATAACCACCACACCGAGGTAATCACCATGTTGAGTGCAATCATCACGATGTTCACCGGCAAGTCGCCCGCTAAGGAAGCGAAGAACCAACTTCGCATGACACGCCTCGCGCTGCTCGAAGCGCGTGGCGCACTCGAACATTTCCAGGCCGAAGTCGCGAAGCTTGAGGCACGCGAAGCCCGCTTGGCTGCGCACGTCTCTGATGACGAGCGCCAATACCAGCGCGAAGCTCAAGCCTCGATGGCAGCTGCAATCTGAAAGTTCAAGTTGAACGAGGCGCGTCTGGCCACGCGCCTCGTTCACCGAATCTGCTAACAAACCACCACCACAACAACGATGACCAATATTGATAAGTCCGCGCTCGACGAGCGCGCGCGTCAGCTCGTCCGAGAAGAAGTGCATGCGTGTGTCAGCATGTTGATCAGCGACCTCAGCAAGCTGGTCGCTAGTGCCAATCCGCACGTGCTGCGTGAGGTAAGTGTCGACCAGGATGAGCTGTTCGGGATCTGCGTTCAAGACGACCATAAGTCCGCAGCAGAACACGAAGACTACGTCTTGTTCGAGAACGAATGTCGTGAGTACGTCGCGCTTCAGCCGGAAGACGACGTAAAAGGGAATCTCACTCTCGACAACCTCGAATACTTCGAACACGCTGGGAAGTTCTATGTCATCCCGGAAGAGTCAGTGGACGAGATCAATGAACTGGATGCGCCCGATCAGGCAAAGATCAGCGAAATCATCGCAAGCGCGAAGGCGCGTGAAGACAGCGGCGATACCGATGGAATGTTCTTCGAAGCGGAAACTGAACACGCAGTGTTGACCGCGTACCTCAACAAGCACTACGCCGACGACTGGTACAACGACGAACAAGAAGCATGGCGTGCAGCGTGCGAAACGAACAATATCGACCCGGATACCTGCGAAGCCTACGAGCATTGGATCGTCTCGGGCTGGCTCGCCGGAAAGCTCGAAGAGCGGGGTGAGATGATAAATCGCGACATTTGCGGTCTCATCGTGTGGGGCCGCTGCACGACCGGGCAGGCCATCTACATGGATGGTGTCATCCAAGAGATAGTGCAAGACCTTCTCGACTGAGGTAGGGCATACTTCTAGTCCTTTTATATACAGAGGGGGCGGAAGTGAACAAGGTGATTCTCTGCATTGCTCTTACGGGGTGTTTGACGGCGTGTGCGTCAAGAACTCTTCCATTTGAGCAGGCAAAGGACGTTCCTGCGGACAGGATCTATTCGACGAAGTATGCGCAACCGGTGGAAGGTGCGCAGAAGATCACAGTTATACGCACTGGTGGCTCGTTTATCGCGGGTGGCGGTGCGCGCTATGAGTTGTTGGCTGATGGTGTGAAAATCGCATCAATGGCGACCGATGAGCGCGTCAACCTATACCTTCCCGCTGGCGAGCACATGCTTTCGGCACGTAATGGCGTGTGGACCAGTATTGAGCCACAGTCCATCCTGATCAACGTTCCAAGTCGATACAGAACATACCGTCTCGACTCAGCGAGCACGGTGTTGTTGCAGCCTGCCCTTGAATGAACGACGTCTAGTCGCGAAGCCATGTTCAAAGCCCACCGATCGGTGGGCTTTTTTATTTTCTCAATTCAGCACAAAAGGATCTGCACATGTTCATGTCTGATACGCAAGTTTTGCGGACGTACCTCGTAGCGGCGACTGTTGAGCAAGCACGCAAGGTGGGTTTCGAGGAATCGTTTCGTTCCCTCGTCACGCAGCAGTTTCATGACATGTCGGATGCAGACGTCCGCTCAATGGCAAGGATCATCGTATGACGCCAATGAAATTCCACCAGACCTATGAGGTCATCACGGACGAGAGTGCTGAACAGGGTAATGCCGACGAGACGGGCTTCGATTGGCAAGACGTTTCATACACGTTCAAGGAGCTGGTTCACCTGCTCAGATTCGAATACGCCGGTGCTGAACCGAGTGACTACCCGTCGTCGAACCCCCGCTGGATCACTTCTCATGGGGAACGCGATCATCGTGACGGCTCCTTCCGCAACATCTCCTTGCACCCTGCCAACGACCGGGCACACCGCTGGTGGCCGAAGGCGTTAGCGGCAGCAGGGATCACAAAATAGGCACACCATGCACCAGTACAACGGGAATACATTCGAGCTTGAAGGATACAGTTTCAGGGCTCATTTCGAACGAGACGACGACATCAGCGAGCTGTGGGCCAACCATGATGGCCACGGCGTCGCGTCAGACTGGACGCGTAGGAACAAGCGACCCGGCGAAGTTGTGCTGGTGTCGGATCGAGCCTCGCGACGCTATTACGACATCGCGGCGTCAAACCAGATCGCCAAGAATGACGGATGGGGTTTGAGCGAGGAAGATCAGGCGGAATTGATCAAGCGGCTATCCAAAAAGATCGTGCGACGCGTAAAGCGCGCCGAATATCAGATCGCCAATGGATTGCGCGTACCTCGCCTTGCGTTGGAAACAGTGGAAACGCCTGGAATAGACCCCAGCAAACGTTTAACGGGTTGCAAAATTCGCGCAGAAGCCGTTCGCCGTGATTTCGAATTCCTACGACAATGGTGTAATGAACAATGGGAATACATGTGGGTCAAGGTGACGATACTTCGTTCAAACGATGATGGAGAGCTTGTTGAAGGCGAGCACTTCAGCGACAGCGTCGGTGGCGTCGAGTCGCACAAGGAATACCACGTAGCAGTCGCGTTCGAATGAGCAAAGAGCCTGATTTTTCAGGTGAAAGCTGCACAAGATGCCAATAAAATGGAGGAGCTTGAACGTCGGCATTGGGCCGAACGGGATGTCCCGACTATCGTATAGTCAAGATGGAAGGAGGAGCGTTTCTTCAATAGAATGGCATCTCCATCAACCGACGCGGTAGGCAATGCCGGGATCAACGGTTAGAGCAAACTGCACGGTTAATATTTCAACAATATAATGATCATCTAATGTATGATCCAGCGATCCCAAGGTGATAGAAAGATGGCATTGCAGACGGCAGCACAGAAACGAAAGTTCGTGAAAGACCTGATCAAGAATGTGCAGGATGACGTGATGAAGCGCATCGATCACATGCCAACCGACTGGGATGCCGTTGAGCTGCGGCAGTACATCGGCAAGAAGTTCGAGAATGAGAAGGATGCCTTTGCATTGCGGGGCAACACCGCGCGGGGCCGCGCTTTCAACAACGAGATCTCGGACAACCGTCACCTGTAAAAAACGAATACCGATGCACCGATAAGCTGGCCCTTGTCGTTGTGTCGCGGATTGAGACATGACCACCACCACCACAACCTGGACGGACGACGACGAGCGTCTGCTGCGCGAACTGGCATCGCGCAAGGAAGAAGTAGAGGCCCATCAGCGGGCGTCTGTCGAAGCCGTCGTGAGCACGTTTGCTTATCGCGACATCAGCGAGACCGACATCACGGACGGCCTGATCGAGCGGGCAGAGCAGATTTGCCGCGCGCTCGTGCCTTACCTCCCGCGACACAGCGAGGCTGAAGCTGCGACTGTGCGTAAAAAGGCCATCGATGCCATCGCACTGGGTCTCAGCGAATGTGTCAGGACGTTCCCGGTTTCTACGCCGGCCGTTGTCCTGAACCATCTCATCGCCGCGGGATTGCTACCCGTGTCGATGAGAGGCCGTACCTGATTGGCCGACCTGGCAGGCTGATCACCTCTCTCAACCAAAACATACCCTGAAGGAATTGAAGATGGAACCCACCACCACGACCAAGAACTCCGCTGCTCCGAAGAAGAATAAAGGCGGCAATGACGGCAAGTCCCCGCGCGCGCTGCGCGGCGCTCCGAAGGCTGCATCGAACTGGTCGGCCGCGGACGAAACCCGCTTCCAGGAGCAGCAGAAGGCTCGTGAAGCGTTCGTCGCCGAACGCACCACGTCGCTGAAGAAGATCGTTGACTTCATGCTGCACGGCGTGAAACCGGTTCACATCGAGCCGGTGAAGGGCGCGGACGGCAACGTGATCACCGAAGGTTACGCTCTGCCGGTCGCAGCGACCGAAGAGCAACTGCTGGCCAACCTGGCGGAGCATGGCGATGCGATCCTGACGTACCTCTCGAAGCACTACAAGCTCCAACCGACGCTGCTGAAGACGCAGTAATCGACGAAGCGTAGTAGTTCATCGATCTGAAGCCGCATGGTTTAGCCATGCGGCTTTTATTTCGACATTTTCGAGAGAAAACATGGCCACTCAAAAATATGAGGGGAAGCGGTTCAAGCCTTCCACCCTCGAACTGATCGGAATTATCAACGATATCGTTGGCGAGTATCAGCGCCAAGGGTATGTCTTGACCACGCGGCAGCTGTATTACCAGCTCGTCGCGCGCGACATCATTCCCAACAATTTGCAGGAATACAAGCGCGCTGCGTCGATTATCAACGACGGAAAGCTTGCGGGCCTGATCGACTGGGACATGCTGGAGGATCGAACGCGTGCGTTCATTCGCCGCTCGCGTTGGACGTCGCCGACATCAATCATCGACGCCTGTGCGGATCAGTACCATCAGGATCTCTGGATCGGTCAATCACGTCGTGTATTCGTCATCGTCGAGAAGGAAGCGCTCGTAGGGGTGCTCGAACGAGTGTGCCATCGTTACGATACCCCGCTGCTCGCCGCGCGTGGCTATCCGTCGTCGACGGTGTTGCGCGAGTTCGCGCTGAGCGACATTATTCCCAGCATGCGTGAAGGCCAACGCGGCCTCATTCTGCATCTTGGCGATCACGACCCGAGCGGGATCGATATGACGCGCGATCTGCTTGAACGGCTCCGGATGTTCGGAGGGCACTCGTTCGAGCTGAAGCGCATCGCGCTCAATATGGCTCAAGTTGAGGAGCTGAACCCGCCAGAGAATCCGGCGAAGTCCACGGATGCTCGGTTCAAGTCGTATCTTGACCAGTACGGTGAATCCAGTTGGGAGCTTGACGCTTTGCCGCCGCAGTATCTTGACCAGCTCGTGTCGTCGCATATCGACGCTGTTATCGATCAGGGTGCGTGGAGCGTGAACAAGCAGATCATCAGCGACGCGAAGCTGATGATCGGCAAGGCGTCGACATACATCGCTGACGGTTGCCCCGACTATGAGTGAGATTGTTGATCGTAAAGCGCAACTTGAGGATCTGATTGGGCGCATCAAGGGCCGTATCGAGAACTTCGGTCGGTCTGATGTGTGCTGGCCGTGGAGGGGGGCCAAGACAAATGCTGGAAAAAAGGTAACGAAGATACGGAAATCCGAAGGGGTTCCCATTTACCAATCTACCGTAGTGTCGTCGTATGGATTGGTGAAGGTGGGAGGTGGGCGACGGAAGACAGTCCATAAGATCACGTTCGAACTGGCCAACCCAGAATTGCTTGGCAAGCCACAGTATCGACTTGTCAATAGGTGTGGTAACACGCTATGTTGCAACGATACTCACTGGCAACTCGTCGGCCAGGAGCGCCACGATCTTGGGGCCTTGGTTGAGGATCTGAAGGAGCGTATAGAGAACTTCGGCCAACCTGACCAGTGTTGGCCGTGGAAGGGACCAAAGACACACCTCGGTGCGCGTCAGAAGAAGGTGCGGACGGCTGAGTGGGTTCCCTTCTACCAACTAACTGTAGATTCACCATATGGTCAGGTAAGGGTAGGGGGAGGGAAGCGCAAGGCGGTACACAAGATCGTCTTTGAGTGGGCGACACCGGACTTGCACAAGTCTGACCGGTACATACTCACGAATGAGTGTAGAAACACCTTGTGCTGTAATCCAGCGCACTGGCATATCCATGACAGCGTGCCACCTCCCACTGCCGGCGACGCTGAAGCTGAAGGGGGCGCGCAATATGGCGAGGAGAACCTTCGAGATGCGTGTGAAGCACTGATGGAAACTCTGTTGGAAGTGACCCAACCGCGGACCCTTGCGGACGTGATGAATCATCCATACATGATCGATTTTCAACCCGAGCTGATAAAGGAGGTACTACGTGACATCGGAAAAGGGCACCTTGTTGAATCCGCCGCAGGTGATACAGGTCCACCACCTGGATAACCACATGGAGCCGAAGTATTTCACCCACGAGTGTGTGCTAGACGCGTGGGTTCGGACCATGAAGACGCTGGAAAAGCTTCGCGTCATCAAGGGCTTCTTTGTGCTGCCGGTGGGCTACATACCGGACGGCGCGAAGATCGAGATGCGATAGATGGAAGTCATTGCATATCGAGCCGAGAGCGGCAAGACCCGTGATGTCGTTGACATCGCGCTTGTTGTGCTCCTGAAGGTCGATATCAACGCCTTTGTCGACCTGAAGGAGAAGTACCTGCCACACGGGCTGAAGCAGGCGATACGCATGCAGGATCACCCGTTTTGGCAGAACGAGGGATTGCAGATGTGGGAGGAGGTAAAAGCCCTTGTCAACGCACGTCTCGATCCCGGATACTGGTTTGGGCAATCGGTGGAGTCGCCCGCTGTAGTTGGAATCTTCCGTACGGAATCAGAATGAATATCACCACCACAGAGGCGAGACCTCACCCCCTGGCCGATGTACCCAAAGCTGTCGACGCACTGGTCAAGACCGGCGAAGCACTCCGCAAGTTCTCAAACGTGAAGGTCGCCGACGACCAAGGCACCGAGTCCCCGATTTCACGTGATACGTGGTACTCGGCCGTCGCGAACACGATCAACTCTGGCCAACTGGCCAAGAAGCAGATCGCGCGCCTGAAGCGCCTGCGCGATGAACTCCGACGCACGAAGGTGAAGGCATGAGTCAATCACCACTGGCTCGCAACCTTGCGATCGTCGCCGCTGCACACGAAGCCGCGGAGAATGACCGGATGCGCCGGGAATTCGAGCAGCACGAATGGCTCGAAGGCCTGTCGCTGGAACGTGACCCGAAGGACGACGGGTACACCAACTCGGAAGTTCACCGCTACTGGATGTTCTGGCATGACGGGTGGAGGGCAGCGACGTGATGACTCCCGTCAAGACCGCGCGCACGACCCACGACCTCGGCCGGCCGGTCGGCTGGAATGACGACCGCGATGGTAAGTGCAAGTCTCTACCCGTCGTGCGCGACAACGAGCAGAACGTCTGGATGTCGTACTGGCAACCGAGCCAGGAGGACATCGAGAAGCTGCGTAACGGTGCAACGATCAAGCTGACGGTTTTTGGCATCGGACAACCGCCTGTTGCGATCGAAGTGCCGGAAGAGATCGTGTTGTATGCAGGTTAAGCAGTAAAGCCTCACGGTAAGCGCCCCACCACCACGCTTTCCGTAAAGGCTCACCGTAGCAACGGGTGTCACCACCACCTGAACAGCAACCTTCAATCTATAAGAGATCGAAACATGAAATCTGGCTACATGTCTGTGACTTCGTCGCAGATCTCCGCATTCGCATATAACGAACAAGATCAGCGGCTCAACATCGTCTTCGTCAAGAACGGCGACGAGTACCAGTACAGCAACGTGCCGAAGGAGGTCGTCGACCAACTGGTCGTGGCCGAATCGTTTGGCGCGGCCTTCAGCAGCCTCATCAAGAAGCACCCGACTCGTTTCCCCTACATGAAAGTCTGAGCCTTGCGATGACGAAGGAGGAACGCGATCAACAGATCGCGGATCTCTACGTCGACGGCAAGTCAGCCTCGGCTCTCGCTCGTGATTTCGCTCTGTCGATTCCGTCGATCAGGGCGATCATCGCAGCCAAGGGGGTCAAGGCGTCTCAGCGGAAGAAGGTAGAGAACGCTGAACAACAGGGACAACCTGTGAGGCGTACGCTTGGCCGCACTCATGAGCGGCTTGGCGAAACGCTTGCGTTCAGCAGAGCGATCGAACTCAAACACACCCGAAAGGAAGCTTCCGAACGGCTCGGTTGGACCGTTCATAAGGTCGCGGCCGTCGAGACTGGACGTTACGAAGTGACGCTCACGGATCTCATGGACCTTTCGGGGTACACGAAGAAGCACGTCGGCGAATTGATACGGCTATGAAGGACCTATACAACGAGGAAGCAGACCACAAGATCGAAGTACGGACGTACGGAATCCACTGGAACGCTGAAGGCGTTGCGTACTTGCATCAAGGTCGCAACGCATCGAACTTCCTGTCGCTCAAGGCACCATCCCCGTATGCGGTGGTGCCGGCGCGCAGGCTTGCATGCAACCACCTTTTCCCAGTGAGCGCGGCGGTCCCGGACCCGACACACTGGAAGCAATTCCAGGCTCTGGCTCGGGACCCGCTGGTCAGAGTCATGCTGCCAATCCCGAAGGGGGATGGTGAGGCTGGGGTGTTCGTGATGGAGGACACGAACGACGAGATGACGCTCACGCTGCTCACGCTCTCGCGCATGAGTAGCCCCATCCAGCCGATTGTGCGGCCGATTTGGCACTTCTCGCCGACCGATATCAGTGCAGAGCTGGAGCGAACCAACGTCCAGCCGCTGGTGTTGACGCAGGCCAACCCGAAGTACCAGAGGGTCGTCGACGCGATCATCGATCAGTCGGTGTACATGCCGCGTCGCGTGATTATCACCGGCACGTATGACGTCGTCGCGCGCAAGCCGGCCCAGCGGCTCAAGACGGGCCTGCTGGCCGGCGAGGAGGGGCTGATTGTGTCTCTTCCCCTCGAAAGCCTTGGCGTGGCTGTATTGCGGCGCTATGCGCGTCGCGAGGACATGCTTTCCGATCTACCCACCGCCCGAGGGAGGTGAGCATGAGCACCGCAGTCGAACTCCGCACGCATATCGAGCGCCGGACGCATATCGACGTCACGTTCCGCTGGCGCGACCGGCACGGCGATAGGCACGATCCGGCAAAGATGGAGACCCGTCACGTGTTCAACACGCTGAAGATGATCTGGAACAACACGGTGCCGTCGTATTACCGGGTTGGGCACAACGTTCGTCTCTACAGCTTCGGCCCGTCATATCCGCGGGAGTACATGATCAAGGCCGTTTATCACCTTGGCCACGAACTATCCAAGCGCGTGTTGACGAGCGAGCAGTTGCGTCTTCTGCGTCAGATGCACAGCTACTTCACGAACGTGTCGGGGTTGCTGACCTGATCCGTTACGTGCCCGTCTGCTGAAGAACGATATGGCCGCGCTTCCCGATGTTGATGAGCTTGTTGCGCCGGCCGCAGTGTGGGCAGAACACGTAGATGCCGAACGAGTCGATTCCGACTTTTTCGGCATCGAACGGGAATTCAAGGTGGCACTTGATGCAGAGCCAATTCATGACGACCTCCTAATCGGAGCGAAGAATCGAAATGAACGATAGGACAACACTGGAAGAAAGCAAGACATTCCACGTTGGGCAGGTGTGGCGCGCAAAGCGTCCTTCAAACGCCAACGGGTTTGTGAACGACCGGGTGATCATCCACATCAACTTTCTCGGTGCGATCACCTATGACGGTCCCGCCGTGGGAATCGGACGACGTTATCCGGTCGTGACACGTGAGACGTTCGCAAAGTGGGCAGGCAGACAGGTCAAGAGTGAGCTGCCGGATAACGAATGGCAACGTTGGGACTTTCGAGATAGGAGCAGGAACAAATGACGATCGAGAAGAAAGTGCCGCGCGAGCACCAGATCGCGGATCTCGCTTTCTACATCATGACGCCTCGCTGTATGAACCTGTCGGACCCGGCGACGCAGAAGACTGGCTCGGCCTGCATGTACACGCAGTACCTGTGGGACGAGCTGGGATTCAAGTCGTACTTCGTCATGCCGATGTCGCTACTGCGGAAGAACAAGGACGAGCTGCTTGAATTCACGAACTTTCATCCTCGTGAGATCCAGATCATCGACGGTGAGGCGAAACGGCGCGAGCGTCAGATGCGCAACGAAGATGCGAAAGTATTCATCATGGGGTTCCAGCGCTTCTCCGACGACTGGCAACGGATGAAGCAATGGCACCCCCAGTTGAACGCCGCGATCTTCGACGAGTGGCACCTTGGCTACTCGGGCCACGACTCGGGACGGACGCAAAACATGTACATCGCGATGCGGAGCATCGAGCGCTTCATGGCCATGACGGGCACGATCATCAAGGGCACGCTCGCGAGTGCGTACCCCGCGCTACAGGTGATCGAGCCGCGCTTCTACGGCACGTACGGTGCATTCCTGGCCCAACACCGACTTCAGGACGAGTATGGCACGACGATCGGATGGCACAACCATCAGAGACTTGGCCAGATCCTTCAGCACGTGGCCGTGCGCCACACCTTCGAAGAGGTTCACGGCCCCGAAGCGAAGGTCATCGTCACCGAGCTGTGCGACATGTCGCCGAAGCAGCGCAAGGCGTACGAGGAGATGGAGGAAATGGCGCTCGTTGAGCTGGAAGACGAGTTCCTTGAAGGCCAGTCGCCCGCCGTCAATGCGATGCGTTGCCGGCAGATCATGGCGCACCCCGAGACCTTCGGGCTGGCCAAGGGTGAGACGACCGGCAAGGACGAGCGCTTGAAGATCCACTTTGCGGACGCGGTTGTGTCCGGGGAACCGATCGCGGTGTTCGCCGCGCTCGTGCCCGAGCAAGAGCGCATCGTCGCCATTGCGAAGTCGATGGGCCTGCGCACTGCGTTGATCAACGGCCACGTGTCATCGACGCAGCGGGCACGCATCGACGAGGCGTTTCGCCGCGGTGATCTCGACTGCGTGGTTGCATCGCCGGATACGGCCGGTGTCGGCTTCAACTGGCACCACCTTGAAACGATGGTCTTCACTTCACTGAACTACATGGACGACTCATTCGTGCAGGCGTATCGCCGGGGCATCCGTGGCAAGCGCGCGAGACCGCTGCGGATCTACGTGCTGGAGTATCGCGACTCCATCGACCAGCGGATCATGCAGATCATCGAGAACAAGTCGCGTGATGCAAACCTCGTCGACCCGACGAAGGAAGTCTTCAGGTTGTCGGAACAGCGCCGGCAGAAGGAAGAGGAAATGTTCGATTCAACCGAGGCTACTGATCAGAAGATCTCGATGGCCGAATTCGCGTAAGGAGGGCGCGATCTATCGTATAGAGCAGCATTGTGTAGTTAGTATCACGAAGGTACGATCTTATTCCTCGACGTGTCCACCACCACGGCGAGAGAGCAGAAGCAGAAGCAGAAACAGACGCATAAACAGCTAACATTTGAAGGAATTTTATGGACCCGATCCAAGCAGCAATGCAGCGCGCGAAGGATGCAGCGGCAGGCGCCATCGCGAATGCAGCAGCAGGTGCAGCAGCAGCGCCGACGACCGGCACGGCGGTCGCCGCAGTCGGTACGGCCGGCGGTGCTGTCGCAGTTCCCGGCCAGAAGCTCTCGATGGAGCAACTGATGTCGGCGGGCATGGCGGTCGACCTCTGGATCAAGCCGAAGGAATTCGGTCTCCAGGTCGGCGCAAGCGCAAAGCTCGTGCAGTCGTTCGAGGCGGTTATCGATATGACGGAAGGCACTGGCTTCATGGTCAAGATGTCGATCAAGGCCGGCAACCCGGCGCAATACTGGTCGACGTACGACGGCGTCACGAGCGACAAGGGCATCCCCTGGTCCGAAGCACAGGCCAAGGCCATCGCTCTGGACGCGAAGGCCCGTGCATACCGCAGCGCCGACGTGCCGATGATCCTGACGTCCGACATCGTCTCCGCAGACGGTGAAGTTCTGGCCAAGGCTGGTCAGCGCGTCGGCTACGCGACGTCGACGACCAACTGGCGCGCGTGGCAGGACTTCTACCAGAAGGTCATGGAAGCGAACGCTGGTGGCCAGCGCGTGGACGTGAAGGTTGGCTTCCTCCGGATGACCAACAAGAACAACAACGCGTGGGGCATCATGACCTGGGAATACCAGGGCATCGAAGCGGAAGCCGAGCCGGCGTAAGCCACAAGCTGTACGGAAAGCCGCGAGTCAAAAGCTCGCGGCTTTTTTCATGTCCTGCGAGGTCATCATGGGTTTGCATTTCATCGACGGAAACAACCGTTTCCGCACCATCTTTGAAACCAGCGGGTCGATTCGCAACGTGCTGGTCGACATGAAGATGCTGCCGATGTTCGACACCATCATTTGGATTTGGGATGGACACGGCGCGAAGGACCGACGCCGCGCGCTCTACCCCGGATACAAGGTTGGCCGGCAAAGCGCCGTAGACGAGTTCTACAAGACGATGGACCTGTTCAAGCAGGTGCTGCGCTTCACGCGCTGCATGTCGCTTGAGATCCCCGCATGGGAAGCAGACGACGTTATCGCCACACTACATCGTCTCTACAAGGACCAGACCGACTCGATCACCATCCACTCGACTGACGGCGACTACCTCGCGCTGTGCGACGGCAAGCACACGAAGCTCGAAGGGCGCGACAAGGTCGAGTACGACAACACCGACTTCACCGAAGTGCGCCTGTACAAGACGCTCGTCGGTGACAAGTCCGACAAGATCACCGGCATCCCCGGTTTCGGCGACGTGGCGTGGGAGCACTGCGACCGCGAACGCTGGATGCAGTTCTTCACCGAGGGCTACGTGCCCTGCTGGGATAGTGAAGCCGGCTCCTTCAACCTCGGCAAGAAGCCGCTGGCGTGGGTGAAGGAAAACGAAGCAGCACTGAAAGGCATGTGGGAGATCACGGGCTTCTACGAAGTTGACCCGGACCTGATCGCAAAGCATCTGGTTGTCGGCCAGCACGACGACAAAGCGATCAACCACATCCTTTCAGATTTCATGATGTGACCACCACCACAAGGATCAAAACATGGCCTCTGCTGAACGTATTCAGCTGCTCGTCATTCAGGACGAAATTTCGAAGCTCCCCGAAGACGATCGCACGAAGATCGACGGTATCGCTGCCCAGTTCCGGGCGATGCTCGATGCGGAACCGACTCACGCGATGATGGCGCTTGCGCTGGTCGGCGCTGAAGCCGCCGACAAAGTGGCGGGGTAAGCGATGGACAAGGATCGCAAAGTCCTTGTCGATGCGCGCAACATCGACGCTCTCTTTCCGCAGATCATCGCGGAAGTAGCGTCGGCCGGATTTATCGGTTTCGACATCGAGACCGAGGACTCGCGCAGGCATGCAGGCCTCGCCGAGATCATGAAGGTCGACGACGAGGGAAGGGGGACGAACAAGAAGCTCATCTTCGACACGAACCGCACGACCGTGTGTGGCTTTTCGGTCTACCCGGATGGTAACCATCTCGGCTACTACGTCAACCTCGCGCACGCCGACGCCGAGAACCGTGTGCCCTGGGAGGTCGCGCGCCAGATTCTCGACGCACGCCAACCGGACTCTTTCTTCATCATCCACAACGCTCAGTTTGAGTGGGTCATGATGATGAAGTCGCTCGGCTTCGACATTCCGGAAGATCGCGTCATCTGCTCGTTGCAGCTTTGCGTTTCGGCGTATTCGCCCGACACGTACTTCCGCGACAAGTTCATGGAGCCTGGTCTCGGCGGCATCGAGAAGATCCTGCCCGTGGTTGCTCGTGTGTTTTCCGGCTACCAACCGGGTCAAGATCTGAACTCCGAGCAAGAAGAACTGTTGCAGAAGGTCATCGGGAAGGAGTCGAAGGCCGCGCATAGCTGGAATGGTTACGTCGACTCGATGCGGATTGGCTACGATCTGAAGCGTGCCGTGAAGAGCTGGTTCGGGTACGCGATGGCGACGTTCGAAGAGACGCTGGGCGAAGAAGTTCACATGGGCATGTTGACCGGCGAGGAAGTCTACGAGTACGGCGTGGACGATGCCTACTGGTGTGTGCAGCTGTTCCACCGTGTGCTTCAGCACATGATGGAAACCAACCCAGCGGTCTTCAGCATGTTCATGGAACAGGAGATGCCGTTCGTTCGCATCGCGGCCGAGACGTGGGGCCACGGCATCAAGCTGAACGGGCCGGCTGTGCTGCGTCGGCGGGACGAAGAGCGTGCCAACGAGGCCGCGTGCCTGCGCAAGATGAAGGTTGCGGTGCGTGCGATGCTGCCGTTCCCGGACGAGCCGCACGACAAGCTGCTGAAGTACGACAAGTGGTACGCGAAATGGCAGACATATCGCGCTCAGATCGAGAAGTGGGCGAACTCGCCGGACAGCGACGACGACTTCATTCAGTGTATGCAGACACGCGGGCCGGTTTCGAACGCGTGGGCGCTGGAGCGCAAGGTTCGCGAATCGACGGGCGTCAACCTCGTCCACTACATGCCGATGCGGACGATCATCTACGACCTGATGCGCGGCTCTTACATGCAGTCCAACGGCAAGACGCAAAGCGACGGCGACTGCCGCGAAGAGCTGATGCGCCGCTGGATCAAACGTCACCGCGACGCCGGTCTGGAGATCGACGATAACGGCGAAGTGGCGCCGGCGCTGAAGCTGGGCGTGACCCTGAGCAAGCGTATGCAGATCGACCACTTCGAAGCCGGCATGATGATCTTCCAGTGCTACGACGAGCTGGCCTCGATCTCGCAGCGGATGAAGCTCTACCTGACGCCTTACCTACGCCTCGTAGACCCTGACACGGGCCGTGTGTACCCGCAGCTGCGCTCGCTGCTCGCGACGCGCCGCAGTTCGTGCCAGGACCCGAACGGGCAGCAGCTCAGCAAGTACGGCGAGTCGGTGTACGTGCGTGGCTTCTTCGAAGCCGACGACGACGACGCCGAAGGCGAGGAGCACGTGCTGGTGTCGGCCGACTGGTCCGCCGTCGAGCTGGTGATCGTGGGCGATTACTCGAACGACTCAGGCTTCCGCGAGGCCTACGGCCAGCGACCTCACGCGGATCTGCACAAGAAGGCCGTGACCGGTCTGATGAACCTAACCGACGAAGAGTACGCCGTCCACCCGGATCGGAAGATGCTGCGTCGCGACGTCGGCAAGGTGGCGAACTTCAACTACTGGTACTCGGGCGCACTGGGCACCGTGGGCGAGAAGCTTGGCTGGTCGAGCGACTTCATGTGGGAGATGGTCGATCGCTACCGGGGCACGTTCCCGGACGCGGAGCAGTGGCGTGTCGACACGATCCAGGAAGCCCGTGACAACGGCTACGTGCAACTGCCCGACCACCATCGGCGCGATCGCTATGAGTCGACGTACGAGTGGGTGAACGTCACGAGGCAGAAGTTCGCGTCTTTCGGCGACCCGGCCATCGCGGCGTTCGGCGAGCTGGTGATCAAGAAGATCAACCGACGCGCCGGCAACCAGGCAGTTAACGCGAAGGTTCAGGGCTTGTGCGCGGCGCTCGCGAAGCGTGCGATGAAGCGCATGAAGGCCAAGATCAAGGAGATGGGATACCGCGCCCGCTTCTACCTGCTGGTCCACGATGAATTGATCTACTCCGTCCCGCGCTCGCAGGTGCTCGACTTCTGCGAAACGCTGTACGAAGTGATGATCGAAGACGCCGGCCTGATCAAGAACCTGAAGCTCGACTCGTCGCTCGCGATCGGCCGCACGATGCAGCCGTGGGATCTCAAGAAGGCCCCGGACGGCCAGATCGAACTCATGGAGATGCAGAACGGCCTGCCGTGTGTCGGCGAAGACCGCTGGGAACAGCGAGCCACGCGTGAAGAGCGTCTGGCCATCCTCAACTACATCCTCGACGGCATGCCCGTGTCAGCTAACGAAGCACTGGAGTGTGCAGCATGAGCAACAAAGTGATTAAGTCGACCGCGACTGTCGCGTTCGAAACCATGAGCGGCTACGAGTCGCGCGCCGGCTCGCAGGACCGTCCTGGCACCGAGGCGCTGGAATGGGGCCTGCGTGAGATCGTCCGCGTTATGACCATCAACGGTGACAAGGAGAAAGTCGCCGAGATCGTCACCGAAGCAACCGCTGCCGTTGAGAGGGATCTGGCGACATGAAGACGAAGCTCACGCTCCATGATCTGACGCGTGAGCAGCGCAACGACCTGCGGAAGATGTGTATTCCGCGGGTCGTGCTGGACCTCTTGCAGCTGATCCAAGAAAAAGACCACGAACTGGCAACCCTGAAGAACACCACCACCACGAAGGACCAATCATGTACCGCTTTAACCGCCTCATGGCCGAGTGCCGTGGGACCTCATCTCGCATCGAGAAGACGGAAGCCCTGACGAAGCTCGGCGCACATGACGACGAGTTCGCAAAGAAGATGCTGGTTGCCGCGCTGTCGCCATTCGTCACGTACGGCGTGAAGAATTTCGACATGCCCCACACTAACTCTGCAGCTGACCACGACGGCGGACAGCTTTTCACGCTACTGCTACAAGATCTGGCGGGCCGCGAAGCAACCGGCAAGGCTGCTGCTGGCCGCATCAAGGAGGTGCTAGGCCAGTATACCGTCGAGACTGCGGAGAACCTGGCCTGCGTGCTGCGCAAAGAGCTGCGCATTGGGATCGGCGTTACCGAGATCAACAAGGTCTTCCCGGACCTGATCCCGATCTTCGATGTGATGCTGGCTGAGAAGTGGGAACCTGGCGTCACCGACATCACGTACCCTGCGCAGGCCGAGTTCAAGATGGATGGCCAGCGCGATACGGTGTTCGTTATCCCCGGCCAGTCGTGCGAGCATTACTCGCGCGAAGGTCTGCGGCAACCGTGGATCGAGGGCCTGTTCGACGACGAGATGCAGTTGATTCGCCAGCGCCTTTGCGGCGACGAGGCAATGGTGCTCGACGGCGAGGCAATGGTCCACGTGGTCGACCCGACGAAAAAGCATCCTTCATGGACGGCCACGATGAACTGCAAGAAGGAGGGTGCTGACCGCTCGAAGCTGCGCTACTACGCCTATGACTGGTTGCCTATGTCGGAGTGGGTGAAACGTCAATGCTCACGGAGCCAGGAACTTCGTAGCGTGATGATCGACGAGGCGATGATCGACCTCTCCCTCAACAAGATCCTCCCTTCATACAAGGAGATGGTCAAAGATCGAGCCGAGGTCAACGCCATGTTCGACCTGGCACTCGGACTCGGTTACGAGGGCTTGATCATCAAACAACCGGGTGGGCTGTACGAGTGGGACCGTTCGACGTCCTGGCTAAAGGCGAAGCCGCTGCATACGGCCACGCTGCGAATCGTCGGCGTCTATGAGGGAAAGAAGAAGGGGAGGAACGAGGGTCGCCTCGGGGGTTTCCATCTCGAAGGAACGATCGAGGATGGCACCGAGATCAAGACCGATTGCGGCGGTGGGTTCTCGGACGATCAGCGTGATCTCTTCTTCAAACATCCGGAGATGGTTGTGGGCCGGATGGCTGAAGTCGAGTACATGGAAGTAACGAAGAAGAACGCGTTGCGTAACCCGGTATTTCTGCGGTTTCCGGACGGTAACTAGCATATAGTCGCCGAACTTCTTCGGTGGTTATCTCCATATAATGCTTAGCACACCACCACCACATCAGTAAAAGAAAAATGAGCATTGTATGGAAAGACGCGGAGAGCGAGTTCGAGTCGTTCTTCGCGCCCTTCGGCAAGCGCGCGCATGTGCAGCGCTTGACCGACACCGCCTACGTTCGCGGTTCGACAGGGCGGGCCGCATCGTTCAAAGATGCGCAACCGTCTGACTACATCATCACTCTTGAAGGGACCACGTTCTACGCTGAGGTCAAGAGCACTCAAAGCGAGCCCTCGTTTCCCTTCAGCATGATCAAGAAGAGCCAGTGGGCAGCAGCCCGAATGGTCACCGCAGCTGGCGGACATTACCGCTTCTACATTCGCCGCGAGACGACGAAACGCTGGTACGTCGTCCCGGCAGTTGTATTCATCACCCATACAGCCAAATCGATCCGCTGGCACGAGATCGATGGCTACCTCATCTAACAAGGATCAAAACATGACCAAGTATCTCGACGTGATGGTCGACCTGGAAACGACTGGCACTCAGCCTGAGCGCACGGCAATCATCGAAATCGCGGCGGTTCGCTTCGATTTCGCATCGGGCGAGATCATGCCCGAGATGTTCAACCGCTGCCTGATGATTCCGCATGGTCGCTTCTTCGACGAAGAGACCCGCAACTGGTGGCTCAAGGACAAGCGCGAGATCCTGCAAGGCATCTACGCGCGGATGGAGCGCCCGGAGGTTGTGATGCAGGCGTTCCGCGATTTCCTGCTGCGTGACGTCGACACGTACAACGAGAAGCTGCGTTTGTGGGCGAAGCCGTCGCACTTCGAATATCCCTTCCTCGAAAGTTATTTCAAGGAATTCGAGATTGGCAATCCGTTCCACTACCGCGACACGAACGACATGAACTCGTGGATTCGCGGGCGCTACTGGCCGCAGCAACCGCCCGAGTTCGAACGAAACATCCCGTTCGAAGGTGATGCTCACAGCGCGTTGTTCGACGTGCTCCATCAGCTCAAGGTCCTGTACGCAGTGCGCGACCACTCCACGAAGCACCCCAGCCTCGCAGCAGCTGGCGACATCGTCGAAGCATAAGCGGTAGCGCAACCGAGAGAGCAGCGCGCTACGGCGTGCTGCACCACCACTTCACTAGGTTGTGAATCATGAAAATCGAAACTATCGCCGGCCTCCGGGTCGGCTTTCTTGGCGACCCCCATCTCGGTCGTGCTTTCCTGACCGGTGTCCCTCTTGATCGTCGCGGCGAGCGCGAGCGAACGCAGATGCACGAATTCGTCGAGTCGTTGTTCGCGGACGTCGACGTGAACATCTGCCTCGGCGACATCTTCGACACGTTCGTTGTTCCTCCCGAGATCGTCCTGGCCGTCGCGTCGTCGTACCGCGAAGCAGCGCGCGCTCGCCCCAACACGTGGTTCATCCTCACGCGTGGCAACCATGATGCTTCGCGTGACGCCGACAAGCGCAGCTCGTTCGACCTGCTGTACCAGCTGCTCGACGGCATCGAGAACATTGTCATCGCGAAGGACGACGTCCAGGTCGTCGAACACGGCATTTTCCGTCTCGGCGTCGTGCCCTGGCACCCGTTCATCAACTCGAAGGACATGGCGCGCAAGCTGGTCGACGACGGCTATAAGGAGTTCGATATGGTCGTCGGACACTGGGACCGCGTCACGTTCGAGGACAACCCGCACAACGCGGTCCCGCTATTCGAACTGCGCCCGCTCACGAAGCTGGTCGTTAGCGGCCACGACCACCGGCCGTACGACGAAGTGCTCAACGGCGTGCGCGTCGTCTTCCCCGGCTCGATGCAACCGTACGCCCACGGCGAGAACGACGAAGACGGTCGCTACGTCACGCTCACGCTCGATGAGCTGCGCGCAGTCGTCGCTACCACGCCGGCCCAGTTCCACGATGTGGCTGTGCGAGTGCTGCTCAAGCCAGGTGAGCAGATCGATTTCCCGGTCGACGCATGGGCGCTGACGACGAAGCCGATCGCCGACAACGGCGAAGAGTACGTCGACATCACCATGCAGACCGAGTCGTTCGACATGCTCGACATCCTGTCGCGCTGTCTGACGAAGCACAACGTCACCGCCGCGAGTTCGAACGAAGTGCTCACCATGTACCAAGAACGCCGTAACGCTGCTTGAGGACACCATCATGCTGCTGAACCTGAATATCAAGAACGGCTACCGTCACCCGAACTCGACCTTCGTCTTCCCGGTCGGCCAGACCGCGATCACGGGGCCGAACGAGTCTGGCAAGAGCGTCACGCTGGAGATGATCCTGTTCGCGCTGTGGGGCAGCGTCGCGCTGCGCGGTGCGGCCGACGATTACAAGAAGCTCGAAGTGACGCTCGAATTCGTCGTGCGCGACCAGACCTATCGCATCGTCCGAACGACGAAGAACGCGAAGCTGACCCGCGCCGGTGAAGACGTCGCCACGGGCACGAAGCCGGTCAACGCGAAGATCCGCGAGCTGTTCGGCTACGACTACGACGTGTTCACGATGGCGAACGCCGTGCTGCAAGGCCAGATCGAGAAGCTGTCGGACGCGAAGCCGACCGAGCGCCGCAAGATCGTCGACCAGACGATCGGCCTGAACGTGCTCGACGACATCGTGACCGATCTCGGCAAGCAAGCTCTCGCATTCCGCAATCAGGCTGACGGCATCGCCGCGGTGCTGCGCGAGCCGGTCAAGCCCGAGCAGCCGGTCGACTTCGAGTCGAGCACGACGCTCGGCCAGAAGCGCGACAACGTCGCGACCCTGGTCAACGAGCTGAACCAGCTGCGCGGTATGGTGGCCCACAAGCCGTCCGAGCCGGTCGCCCCCACCTGCGCCATCGGCGAGACCGTCGAGACGCTACAGAGCCTGATTGCGGCCCGTAACGAGCTGGTTGCGGCGAAGGGCACGCTGGAGAGCGCAGCGGCTGATCAGCGGGCTACCCTGAAGCGTCTGAGCGACGGACTCCAGGCAGTGATCACGGACGGCACCGTGGCCCGTCTGGAGGCCGACATCGGCCGCATCGAGAAGCAGATCGCCGGCCTGGCAGAGCCGGTGCTGACGATCGACCAGATCGAAGCGCTGGAGCAGCAGCACATCGATCACGACATGTGGGTGCAGAAGCAGAAGCTGCTGGGGCAGGGCGAGCACATCTGCCCGAGCTGCGACCACCACTGGCCGATCGCGTCAGCCGCGCTGGAGCCGTACGCGGCGGTGGTCGATACTGCCGCGCCGTCGATGACGCGCGTCGAACTGAACGCACAGCGCGCGCTGCACGGCAACACCGAGCGCCGCGCCGCGCTCGCCCAGGAGATCGTCGAGTTGCGCGAGCGCATCGAGCGCACGAAGCAGGAAACGCAGGCTGCGATGGACGCCCAATCAGCGAAGATTGTCAAGGCCGAACAGGAGGTCGCCGAGACTTCCGAAGCGGTCTTGACCCTTCAGAACGCGATTGACAACACACCCGATCGCAGTGGTGACTTGAAGGAGCGTCAGGCGTACGAAGGTCAGCTCGTCGCGCACCATGCGCAGGTGCTCAGCTACAACGAGTTTTTCGCGAAGCTGGCCGAGCGCGAGGCGCGCGTCGCGGAGCTGGCCGGCGTCGAGGCCGAGCTGGGCAAGCTGGACGAGCAACTGGTCGCTGCGCGCGCCTATGAGCATGCCGTGGGCACGTACGAGGCGCAGCTGGCCACGTACAGCGTCGACAAGGCGAAGCTCGATGCGTTGAATGCAGCGGCCGATGACAAGGCCGCGGCGAAGGCGGCGGTAGCGGAAGCGAAGCTCGTGATCAAGTCGCATCTCGTGCCGTCGCTCAACAAGGTAGCGTCTGTACTGCTCAACCAGATGACCGGTGGCGCACGTACTTCGATCGTGGTGGATGAAGACTTCAACATCACGGTCGACGGCCAAGCAGTGCAAACGCTGTCCGGTTCCGGAAAGGCTGTCGCGAATCTCGCACTCCGGATTGGTCTCGGTCAGGTGCTGACCAATGGTGTGTTCTCCGTCTTCATGGCCGACGAGTTCGACGAGTCGATGGATGCCCAACGTGCTCAGTACACCGCCGAGTGTCTGCAACGTCTGAAGGAGACCATCAAGCAGGTGATCATCGTCACACACAAACGCCCGATTGCAGACCACATCTTCACTCTCCCTTTGAAAGAGGCCGCATGAGGAATTAATGGAGTCCATCAAAACGCTACTTGATCAAAACTTCACCCCCCAGCTTATTGCCACGTTCCTTGACACCACCCTGGAACGTGTCGTCGAAGAGATGAACAAAATGGAACTCTTCGGCTGGGGAAACCCTGGAAATTACGCCTTCATCATTGCGCGCAAGTACCCTGCGGAACGCCGCTGGAATGAAAGGTTTGAACGGATTCTGGCAAGCGCACGTGAGAAGCACGACAAAGGGCTGATCACGATGGTTCAGGTTCGAGATGGCGACATGATCATCCAATACGCGATGCCTGTCGAACGTCCTGTTCCGCGCCGACTCTGGTTTACCGCACCACCCGAGACTTACTAAAATGAACTTCGAACAATACAAACCTCTGGCCCTTCGCACCGAGAAACCCCTGGCAACTTCTCTGCTGCGCCTGCAACACGCATCGCTTGGTCTTACGACTGAACATGGCGAGTTCACCACCGAAGTCAAACGCCTTTGGGCGTACCAGAAGCCGCTCACGCAGGAGATGCGCGAACACATCTTCGAAGAGCTGGGTGACATCCTCTGGTACGTGGCCATCGGCGCCGACGCCCTCGACTTCGAGATCCCCGAATACCAGCATCTCTTCGACTTCGACCTCAGCGCGCTACCGCTCGCGGAACAGCTCCAGATCGTGGCGAATCGCATCTCGGTCGAGATCGGTTTCTTCACGTACGACGTGCCGCTGCATCAAGACGCGCGCGCCCGCACGGGTGCGATGCGCAGCCTCGTGAACATCCTCAGCGGCGTGGCCCATGCTTGCGATGCGCTCGATATGCCTCTCGAAGAAGTCATGTCCGCGAACATCGCGAAGCTGAAGCAGCGCTTCCCGAACGCATACACGAATGCCGCCGCTGAAGCGCGCGCGGACAAGGGCGGTCTGGACGCTCGCAACTCGTAAACCACCACACGTAGGAAGGGCCGACCACCACCGGCCCTGAAGACAAGATGAAACCTATCATTCTGGCCAAGGTGATCGAAGACTCGATCGCCTCGAACGGCGTGCGCCTCACGACCGTTGAAGTGCGGTATCCGCGCATCATCCATAGCGAGCTGATGACGCACCGCAAGTTCTCCCGCAACGCGGGCAGCTCCCGCGCTATCCCTATCCGTCGCATGTTGCGCCAAGTCTGGTCGCGGCCGGCGTGCCCCGCGGAGTGGGGCACCAACCAGCCGGGTATGCAGGCAGGAGTGGAGCTTCAAGGTTGGCGTCTGTGGGCCGCGAAGGCCATGTGGCGCAGCGCTGCGCGCTTCGCCGCGCTGCATAGCTGGGTACTCATGAAGCTCGGAGCGCACAAGCAAATCGCCAATCGCGTTACCGAGCCGTACCAGTACATCAGCGTGTTGATTTCCTCGACCGACTGGGGCAACTTCGACGAGCTGCGCTGCCATCCGGACGCTGACCCGACAATGCAGATCCTGGCCATCGAGATCATGACCGCGATCGAGGTCAGCGTGCCGCGCCGGTTGCGCATCGCCGAGTGGCACTTGCCGTACGTCCTCCAGTCCGAGCGCGAGGCACTGCCGATTGAAGAGCAGATCAAGCTTTCCGTCGCGCGCTGCGCGCGGATCTCCTACGACCCGTTCGACGGTGACGCGAGCCACGCGAAGGAGTTCGAGCGCTACGCGAAGCTGGTCGGCTCACGCCCGATCCACGCATCTCCGACCGAGCACCAAGCGACGCCGGCTTTCTCGTCGACGCAGAAGGGCGGTAACTTCGACGGCTGGCTTCAGCACCGCCAGGACGTCGAGAAGGCCCGCGCGACGGACGGTGAATTTCCGTCCGTCCTGCGCCGTCAGTGGACCAACGACGAGGTCCGACTGCATCGCAAGCTCGCGACGGAGCGGGGCGGTGAAGCATGAACGAGATCGAAGCAGCGCCACGTATTCATTCGCACTACCACAAGCCTTGCCCGTACGAGAGTGTCGACGTCTATCGCGTTCTCGAACTGTTCAATGTGACCGATCCTTGCCTGCAACATGCAGTCAAAAAACTACTGGTCGCCGGTGGGCGCGGCCACAAGGACGTCGGCTGCGACATCCAGGAGTCGATCGACACCTTGACCCGCTGGCAGGAAATGCGCGCTGAGGAGCGCGGCAAATCGGCCACCGCGGAGACGCCCTGATGACGCTCAATAAAGACTACGTCAGCGCCCCGGTCTCCGAGTGGGTCTACGCCAAGCCCGAACACGGTGGCAAGAAGTGCCTGCTGCTGACGATCGGCGGCATTGCTATCACGGGTGTGTGGCATGGCGAAGTTGGCCAGTATTACCTCGCGTGGGCCGCGCTGCCGAAGCGCGACAAGCAACTGGAGCGTCGCGTGCTCGGGTGAACTACACACGGCTAGTTCGTACTCGATTCGGAGGCAACCTTGATGCTCGCGTTGAGGAGCCTCCGCAGCGCAATCACTTCAAGCACCATCCTCCTCACATCAGCGTCGCTCACTCGCTCCGGTTTGCCCCACCATTCCCTCAATAGTGTTATGTCTGGCGAGACGAACTCGGGTAGAGGTTGATCCTTCGATGGCCGCGAATACCTTTCCGGCACGGACATTCGCGCACGTTCGTGCGTCCGAAGCTGCAAATGCCTATCCCTTCGCGTCTCATCTAGACGCCGTGTCCTATCTTTCCCGTAGCCGACGGGACATTGCCGATCGCATTCGAAATTTCGATTTCACGGTCAATCCACCTGACGACGAGGCGATAAAAAGCTATGACGCGTTTATGTCTGGCAAGGGATTCGAGCTAGATTGAGAATCCGAGAAATATCAAATTCCCTATGTCGTCATGATGCTAGATAATGCCTGGATTAACCAGCCTGCGCTAATTTTAGCGCAGGCTGGAGGGGGTATTATGTAGGCTTGTAGGATGCAACGGGCGAGATTACTAAATCGTTGAGAATTTGATTGCCTTCACGCTCCGTAGTGACGTCAACGCTCTTCTCTGTTGCCTTTAATAGATCCGTTTGTGATTGTGCTTCGAGCGCTTGAATTACATCCACGATCGGGAATTCTCTCCGCATTTCTAACTCTTTCGCCACCTGGCGATCAGCTGGTGCTGGAAGGGCGACAGGAGGAGGGACTTTCGCGTCGGCAGTTATAAACTGCTGAACAATTCTCCAGCCAGTGTAAAATAGCTCCATGAAAGAGCCGTCATATGGTATTGGGCACACAATCAGGTTCTTCGTGTCGTCTTTGTATATCTTGTCGGGAGCACCTTGCGTTGCAGGTACAATGCCGACACGAAGACCCCTCGCGCCTTCCAAGTGCTTGGCGTTTATCTTTAAAGTAGTTCCGAGCCAGCGATCTTTGTCGGTAGACCCGAAGAACAAGTCAGCCTTCCAAAGACCGTTGATTGACGAGGGTAGTGCGGCTCTTGTTTCTGGGCGATGGAACGCCGCCGCAAGCATATTCATGTACGACTTGAGTTTTGGCGGTTGGGCTTGCGCGCCGGTCAATATTCTAGAGTCATCTGTGAGTAGTTGATTGGCTGTGTCGATGATGCGTGTTTTGCCAGACTTTTCAACCCCAAACAAAATTGACTGAAAGGAATTGCCGGGTAATTTGCAGAGTTTTGATGCATCGGCTAGGCGCTCCATTACCATGGGGTCCTTTCGCCGTATTGCATCATGAATTGCCCATTCAAAACAAAATCCTACGTCGCCGTAACCATCTCTATATGCTCGGGGGAGCATGAAGAGTTTCATGTTTTCCATGCCGCCGAGTTCGTTCAAAACCTCTTGCTTGATACCAGTTAGCAAGGCCATGAGGATCGGGCGGACGATGGCTATCCTCGCAAGAACTTCACTTCCTACTGGATTTTGCTGGGTTTCAATCAGTAACTTCATTGTATTGTCTCAATATGTATGCAATGAGGGGCGATTGTTATCTCGACGACGGAAACATGGACGCTCACTACGGCTGCCGTCAACCAAGGTTGCACACAATAGGTAAACGTCTTGCAATTCAGCGTGCCACGACATCTTACCCTTATAACGGACGAGCGAGGTCAGGCAACCCTCCTTCTTAGCGGGATGACATTCGATTCATTCCCGCCTTGTGGCTCCGTCCCATCACAGCAGTTACTCACGAAAGCTGCCCACAGCGCCATTGCCGCTCGTCTCTCCGGGATCTCCTCCCGCACGTCGTAAATCCCCTCGACACCCTTTACCTTGTGGTTCAGTGCGATCTCACTGATTTCGCGCGAGACCCCCATGTTTCGCATGTGACCTTTGGCCGTGCTGCGCGTGTCGTGCGGCGTGAAACGTCGCATCTCAAGCTTGCTGCTTTCGAATGCTCGCGTAATCGCGGCCCAAAGCGTCGTCTTGCCGATATGAGTGTCGCCCAACTTGCGTCGCTTGCCACATCGCGCGGGCAAGAGCCATTCCGAGTCTCCCGAGAGCGCGATCAAGTCTTCGATCCACCCCATAACAATAGGTGCGAGAGGTACGAGCGAGCCAACCCCAGCCTTGAGGTTTTGAGGCGGAATCCACCACGTGCCACGCTTGAGGTCGAAGTGCTCCTTCTTGGCTTTGACCAACTCGCTGGTGCGGACGCACGTGGACAACAGGATGCGGAACATGAGTCCGTTGTCGCGACCGATCTTCTCGTCGATGCCGGGTAGCAGAACTTGGAGTTCGTCTTTGGCAAGCATCAGGCGCTTACGAACAGGGGGAGGCTCGCCAAGCAATGCGCGCAACTTGATACCCGAAGTCGGATTGGTCTCGACCGCGCGCTTGCCAATGGCATGGTCGAACAACACCGTAACGGTCGTCAGCACTCGATTGCAGACGATCCACGATTTTTTGCTGTTTTCGAGCATATAGATGATGTCGGCCGCTGTGACCTTTCGAGCTTCGAGTGACCCGAGGTTCGGCTTCACCATCTTCTCGATATCCCAGTTTCGGTTGTAGGCCGACCCCTTGGCGAGACTGACCATTGCCTTTTCCGTGTAGTCGTCGCAAAGCTGTCTCACGGTCAGAGCAACTGCCGTACGGGCTTTCTCAGTCTTTTTGTCGGCAGCAGGGTCCTCACCCTTGTCGATTTCCACGCGGAATGAACGAGCGGCCTTTCTGGCGGCTGCAAGAGACATGTCGGGATAGTTACCGATCGTCAGTTCTCGGCGGCGCTTACCGCGACTGTAGCGGAGGACCCAAGCAGCAGTTCCCGAGGCGGATAGGGTGAAGGTCAGGCCATCGCCGTCGGCCTTAGCAACTGGCTCCCCCTTGGAGACCCAGTGTCGGATTTGGACGTCGTCAAGCGCGTGGTGGATGCGCGGCATTTTGGTTTTCTTGTGGTGGTGGAGGCCCGAGTATATTTGATGTTCCATCGCTCTAGCTACCATCCTAGCTACCAACTGGCCTGCGGATGCTACGTTACGTCACGATACGTCTAAAAAATGTAAGTTATTGAAGATTAAAGGATAATCCTTCAATCTTGGTTACGTAGCGTGACGTCGTGAAACAGGGTTGGAAAGACCGGACCAGATGTTCCATCGCGCACCTCACTGTTCATAAATACAGTACTGTAAATATAACCAGTGTTCGCGACAGCCGCAAGCAGGCGCGCATCCGGCTGGCCGTTCGGCCAGGGTCAGCGCGCCGGCGCGGCGGTTCGTGCGATCCGGGCGGCGGGGGCGGGCGGCGCGGCAGCCCCCGCGGGACGCGCGTCGGTCAGCGTGCCCAGGAAGGCGACGATGTCGTCGATTTCCGCGTCGGTCAGCGCGGGCGGCGTGCCGGGCCGGCGGTTCATCGGCGTCGAGTTGACGTTGATGTTGCCGCGATAGGCGGCGGGCACGTCGTCGAACGTACTGGCCCCGTGATACCAGAAACCGGGATCGGTCGAGCGCGTGTTGTAGAACGCGACCGCGTCGCGCAGCGTCGTGAACACGCCGTTGTGCATGAACGTCTGCTTGAGCGCGACGTTGCGCAGCCCCGGCGTGCGCAGGTAGCCGCACCATTGCGTCGGGTCGGGCCAGCGCAGGCGCCGCGCGGTGTCGCACAGCCCGTTGTCGAAATGGCGCGGATCGCGGTTCGCCGGCAGCGCGCGGTTGCGCGGCACGGCGATCGCGTCGTAGCCGAAATCGGTGAAGAGCGAGCGTTCCGGGCGGCTCGACGTTTCCGACAGCGTGTGGCAGCTCATGCAGTTGCCCTTGTCGGGATTCCGGAACAGCTCAAGGCCGCGCATCTCGGCCGGTGCGAGCGGCGTGCGGGTGCGCAGGAACGCGTCGAAGCGCGACGTGAACGGCGCCATCTCGTCGCTCTGCAGGTAGGCCTCGACGGCCAGACCGAGCGCCCGCACCAGTTGCTCGGGATCGCGCCGCACCGGCGCGCCGAAGCGCGCGGCGAGATCGGGCGCGAGTTCGGTTGCGTCGATCTTGCGCAGCAGCGCGGCCGGCGACCGGTTGTTCATCTCGTCAGGATCGAACAGCGGCCCGCGGATCTGTTCGGCGAGCGTATCCGCGCGGCCGTCGCTGAACAGCCCGCCGAACGGCGACGGCGCGGGCGCATCGTCGTCCTGGTAGAAGTGGCGGCGCGGCACGTAGCGGACATAGCGCAGCGACGGCGCGTTGCGCCGGCTGAAGCGTCCGTGCCGGCTGCCTTCCGGTACGCCGGGGCCCGCGAGCGACGCGGCCGACAGCGTCGGCGCGAATGCGCGGCCCGGGTCGTGGCAGCCCGCGCACGACATGCCGCGCGGCTCGGACAATCGCTGGTCGAAGAAGATCCGCCGGCCGAGCGCGACGAGCGTCGGATCGGGCGCGAAGCGCGCGGTCGCCGCATCGATCTTGCCCGTGACCTGCGGCGTGCCGCTACCGATCGTGGCGACGACGCGCGACGGCGGCGCGCCGGGAAGCAGCACCGTGTCGGCCGGCGCGGCGCGGGCCGCGAGCGTCAGGCCCGCAAGCGCGGCCGCGGCCAGCATGCGCCGCGTTCGCCGGCCGCGTGCACGGCCGGCGTCACATCGAACCTCGTCGTTCACGGTGCAATGAACCCCGTCTTGTCGCAAGCGAGCGTCGTGCCCGACTGGTTGCACGACGCGAGCAGCTTGCCCGCCGCCGAATACGCATGGAACATCCAGCCCGTGGCCGGCGCGGCGCGACGTTCCATGATCAGGAAACCGAAGCTGTTGTTGTGCGACAGCCGCTCGATCACGGCGCCCGGCGCGGGCGTCAGGCCGGCCGGAAACGGGTCGGGCAGCGCGACGTCGAGATTGTCGCCGCCGTTGCCGGACACGATCGTCGCCGGGTGCCCGGACGAGAAGTTGATCGCCTGGAAGTCGTGCACGTGCCCGTGCAGCGCGACGTGCACGCCGGGCGGGTAGTACGCCTGTGCGTTGAGGCTCGACATCACCGACTGCAGCGCGAGGTTGCCCGGCGCGGGCGTGCTGCCGGCGATCGGCGCGAACGCCAGGATCGGGTGATGGTTCGTGAAGATCGTCGTCGTCATGCCGGCCTTCGACGCGAGCGAGGCGACCGTCTGGAACTGCTTCTGGTAGATGCCGAATTGCGCGTCGGTCGTCTTGAGCGGCGTGCGGCCGACCTTGGCGGTGTCGAACACGATCACCTGCGAGCCGCCGCCGAGCGATACCGCATAGGGTTCCGAATAGTTCGCGTTGTTGTCGTTGGCCGGATCGTCGCACGAGCGTGCGGCGGAATACGGGCGCGGATCGAGGAAACGGAACCAGCCCTGGCCCGCCCGCGCGCATTCCTCGTGGTTGCCGCGCACGACGATCCACGGCGCCTTCGCGAGCAGCGGCGCGGCCGGGCGGAACAGGTCGGCCTGCCACGTATCCCAGCCGTAGCCCCACGGGCTGTCCTTGCAGCCGGCGATGTCCGGCGGGCACGCGTTCTCGCGATAGTGGTAGTCGCCGATGTGCATCACCAGGTCGGGCGACAGCTTCGCGACGCTCGCCGCGATCGTGTCGAACGGCCAGACCGTCGCGTCGTTGCACGCCTGCCATGCGTTGTCCGCCTTCTTCATCCGGCAGCCCGTGTCGGCGATGATCGCGATGCGCTGCGGCTGCGCCTTCGGCAGCGGCAGCGTACGGCCCGCGACGCTTGCGGCCTGCGCGCCGGCCGGCAGCGTCGCTTCGCAGACGGACACCGGGAAACTCGACGGCTTCGAGTCGGACGGATCGCTGGCGGTCGGCCGCTGCGCGACGCTCGAGGCGCCCGAGCGCAGCGTCATGCGCGACAGCTTGCCGTCGACGGCAAGCTGCGGGCACGGCGGATCGCCGGCCGACGCGGGCGTGTAGTTCGTGATGACGCGCGCGATCGCCTGGTTCGTGTCGCCGATCTCGACCCACGCGGCCTGGACGTTGGCCGACGCACTGGCCGGGTCGGCCGGCGAATCGATGTGGTTCGAGCACGCGGCCAGCGCGGCAAGCGCAACAAGGGGGGCGCAGCGCGCGAGCAGCGCGCGCGGGAGGAGTCGTCGCATTGGGGTGGGGCACCGTAGGAAAGTCGTCAACGATACGCAACGCGAATGTAAGAAATATGAAATGACGGTGCGCCTGGATCTCGGCGCGCTGCGCCTCGCGGCGGCGGATCGCAATCGAGGCCTTGACCTCAAGCCGGCTTGAAGTAGCACAGTGCGGTGCATGATCAACGAACCGGAAGGAGATCGACGATGGAAACCAGTCGGCCGAACGATGAACAATCCGCGCTGTGGAACGGCCCGTCGGGGCGCGCGTGGGTCGATACGCAGGCAACGATCGACCGGATGTTCGAGCCGCTGGAGCGGCTGCTCGCGGATGCGGCGGCCGCGTCGTCCGCGCGCAGCGTGCTCGACGTCGGTTGCGGCACGGGCGGGGTGACGCTCGCCATCGCGCGCCGGCTCGGCGCGGATGCTCAATGCACGGGTATCGATATCTCGGCCAGGATGATCGACGCGGCGCGGGCGCGTGTCGAACGCAGCGGCCCGGGCCCCTGTTTCGTGTGCGCGGACGTGCAGACGCATGCGTTCGAGCCCGCGAGCGTCGACCTGATCGTGTCGCGGCTTGGCGTGATGTTCTTCGACGATCCGGTCCGGGCCTTCGCGAACCTGCGGCGGGCGGCGCGGCCGAATGCGCAGTTGCGGTTCATCGCATGGCGCAGCGCTGCCGACAACCCGTTCATGACGACTGCCGAGCGGGCCGCCGCACCGTTGCTGCCGAACCTGCCCGCGCGGCGGCCCGGCGCGCCGGGGCAGTTCGGGTTCGGCGACCGGCAGCGGATCGCGTCGGTGCTGTCGGACAGCGGCTGGGCCGACACCGCGATCGAGCCGGTCGACCTGGCTTGCGCGCTGCCCGAGCCCGCACTGAACGACTACTTCGCGCGGCTGGGGCCAGTCGGGCTCGCACTGCTGGAGGCGGACGACGCGACGCGGCGGCGCGTGGTCGACACGGTGCGTGCTGCGTTCGAGCGCTATGTGGACGGCGGCCAGGCGCGCTTCGACGCGGCGTGCTGGCTCGTCACGGCGCGCGCGCCCTCCGTGTAACGCGCGGCGACCGGGCAGGAGGTCGGGGAGCCGGCGGCTCGTGCGCTGCCGTTCGGGGGGGATGACGCCGGGCGGCGCGCCGTAGGGCGTCAGCGTTGCCGCGCGCGCAGCATCAGCCACGCGCAACCTGCGGCAACCAGCACGAGGCCGAGCAGGACGGCTTCGGTGCCGAACGCGAAGCCGGACGGCATTTCGTTGCTGCCCGGCTTCGGCGACAGGTTGAGGCCGATCGCGACGGCCCCGCCGGCGAGCAGCGCGGCGCAGACGATCCAGTAGGCCTTGCCGCGCGGCGCCGCCGCGCGGATCCGCCACAACGCGATGCCGACTCCGCCGAGATAGAGCACGGCGAGCGTGCCGAGCGCGATGACGTCGGAGGCCCGGCTTTGCAGGAGCCCGTTCATCGCGCGGCCCCGTCGGGCGTGGCGGACCGCCGCGGCCCGCTCGACGCGGCACGCAGGCTCATTCGGCCTCCGTCGCATGCCCCGGCGCGCGGCTCAGCAGATGCGTGCGCTTGTCGGCCGCGAGCGACACGTAGCGTTCGTACTGGCGCAGCACATCGGCGATCACTTCGTCGCCGCGCAGGTATTCGACGTCGTAGCCGAGCCGCCCGTCCTCGAAGAACGTGACGATCCCGTACACGTGTGCCCGCGCCGCATCGGGCTCGGCCGCTTCGCGCACGAGAAATGCGGCGGCGGACTTCACCGTCACGCGCACGCCGTAGACGAAATCGCGGTGTTCGGCGGTCGGCACGGTGAGCCGTACGGCGTCGTCGCTGTCGCGCTGCACGTTCGCATCGACGCCGCTCGCGCGCAGTTCGTCGGCAACCTTGCGCAGCGCGGGCTCGACCGTGTCGGCGACGAACTGGCGCGCCTCGGCCTCGGTCGTCTGCCGCAGGATGTGCGTCAGGCGATGGCGCCAGTGCTGGCCGGTCCAGAAACTCGTCGCGGGCGCGACGTCCTGCGAATAGTGCGCGCGGTCGGCCGCGAGCCCGCGCCACAGCCCGTAGCAGAGCGCGAGCATGATGATCGCGACCGGCAGCGCGGCGATCAGCGTCATCGCCTGCAACGCGCCAAGCCCGCCGGCGACGAGCAGCACCGCGGCCGTCACGCCGAGCAGCGCGGCCCAGAACAGCCGTTGCCACACGGGCGAGTGCGCGTTGCCGCGCGTCGCGATCTGGTCGATCACGAACGCGCCCGAATCGGCGGACGTGACGAAGAACACGGCGATCAGCACGATCGCGACGATCGACAGCAATTGCGGCAGCGGCAGGAAATCGAAGAAGCGGAACAGCAGCGCGTCGACGTTGGTGGCTGTTTGTGCGAGCGCGCCGGCCGCGCCGTGCGTATCGAGCCAGATCGCGCTGTTGCCGAACACGGTCATCCACACGAGGTTGAATGCGGTCGGCACGAGCAGCACGCCGATCACGAACTCGCGGATCGTGCGGCCGCGCGAGATGCGCGCGATGAACATGCCGACGAACGGCGACCACGATATCCACCACGCCCAGTAGAGGATCGTCCAGCCGCCGAACCAGCCTTCCTCGCGCGGCGGCGCGTAGGCGTAGGTGCGGAACGACAGGTCGACGAGGCTCGACAGGTACTGGCCGATGTTGTCGCCGAGCGCGCGCAGCAGGAAGGCGGTCGGGCCGGCGAAGACCACGAAGGCGAGCAGCAGGAACGCGAGCAGCAGGTTCAGTTCGGACAGCCGCCGCACGCCCTTGTCGAGGCCGGTGGCGGCAGACACGCCCGCGAGGATCACGACGACCGCGACGAGCCCGATGCGGAACACGTTGCCGGTCGTATCCCAGCCGGCGACCGTATGCAGGCCGGCGCTCAGTTGCATCACGCCGTAGCCGAGCGTCGTCGCGATGCCGGCAACCGTGCCGACCAGCGCGAACGCGTCGACCGTGTGGCCGATCCAGCCGTTGATGCGCTCGCGCAGCACCGGATACAGCCCGGAGCGCAGCGTGAGCGGCAGGTTGTAGCGGAACCCGAAGTACGCGAGCACGAGCCCCATCAGCCCGTAGATCGCCCACGCATGGAAACCCCAGTGGAAGAAGGTCATCAGCATCGCCTCGCGGGCGGCGGCGGGCGTGCCGGGGTCGACGGTCGGCGGCTTCAGGAAATGCTGCATCGGCTCGCCGACGCCGAAGTACATGAGGCCGATGCCCATGCCGGCCGCGAACAGCATGGCCGTCCACGACACGAAGCTGAATTCGGGCTCGGCGTCGTCGGGGCCGAGCCGGATGTTGCCGAAGCCGCTCGCGGCGATCAGCACGAGAAACACGAGGAAGCCGGTGACGGCGAGCACGTAGAACCAGTCGAAGTGCGCGATGACCCATTGCTGGCCGGCGGAGAACAGCGCGCCGGCTTCGCTCGGGCGCAGCGCGCACACGACGAGCAGCGCGCCGATGACCGCGAGCGCGGGCAGGACGACCTGCGGCTTGAATGTCGTGCGGGGCGAGGGGCGGGGATCTGGCATGGCTGGCATCCAGTTGTGGGCGCAACGAGGCGCGACGCCGCCCGGCGCGCGTGTCGCGCGTCGGACCCTGATACGGCGTGCGTCGAGTGTACCGCGGTGTCAGGACTGCAAAAAGGGGCATGCAGCAGGGAAGAACCTGACGAATTGTAAGGTATTGAGGAGATCGAGAAAACCCGCACGTCTCGCCTGGCGTGCGGAGCGCGTGCGGAGGATGGCGCGACGGCCATGCGCGGGAAGCCCGGACGACGCGCGCGGCATGCGTGAAATGCGTGTCGTCCGGGGCGGGTGCGGCGCGCCGAAAGCGCCGCCGCGCGGGTTCAGAACGTGACGGCGATCCCGGCCATGCCGACGAACTGGCCGTGTGTCGTCGAAGGCGTGAGCTGCTGCGAATCGCCGACGATCGGCGCTGCGTCGACGATTTGTCCCGCGCCTTGCGCGCCGAGGGTCTGCCCGCTCGAATGGGTGTAGGCCTGCAACGCGTAAAGCGTCGTGCGCTTGGACAGGCTGTAGGACTCCTTCAGCGAATACTGCTGGTAGCGGGCCGCGTTGTCGATGCCGTTCGCCTTCGACGCGAGCGTATACGAGAACGCGCCGGCCACCGAGAACGCCGGCGTGAAGCGGTACGCGGCGAGCGCGCCGTAAGTGTTGAACACGGCGGTGTCGGTGAATGCGGAGCCGTTGCCGGGCAGGTATTTCACGTTCGAATAGTTGAGGCCCATCGTCAGGTTGCCGAGCGTGTAGTTGCCGGCCGTCGCGAACTGCTCGACGGCTTTCGCGGTCAGGTAGCCCTGGTTCAGCACGGACACCGCGAAGCTGCCCGACGCGGCGGTCGCCGGATTCAGGAAGCCGGCCGACGAGCCCGAGCTGTTGATGCGCAGGTAGCCGGCCGCGACGCCGATCGGCCCGTTCGCGTAGCGCAGCGCGGCGCTGAACGTGTTGCCCTTGCCGGTTGCGCCGGCAATGCCGCCGAATGCGTACATCGCGCTCCCGGTCAGGCCGGCGAAGGTCGGCGACGTATAGGTAACCGAATTGTTCACGCGAGTCGTCGTGTCGAGGCCGTCGATGTCGCCCGGATGCGCGCCCGTCGCGCCGGTCAGCCAGCTGCTCGACGCGTACGGGCCGACGAGCAGGAAGTAGGGCGTGTACTGGCGGCCGGCGGTCATTGTGCCGTAGCGATCGTTGCGCAAGCCGACGAAGGCTTCGCGATTGAAGATCGTGCCGGCGGCGGACTGCGCGCCGCTGTTCAGGTTGAAGCCGGACTGCAGATCGAAGATCGCATGCGTGCCGCCGCCGAGATCCTCGTCGCCGCGCAGCCCGAACTTCGACGCATACAGGTTGCCGTCGCGCATGTAGATGTTCGAATGGCCCTGCTGGTTGTTCACGTAAGCGAGCGAATCGTCGACGACGCCGTACAGCGTCACGCTGCTCTGCGCGTGGGCGGCGGTCGTGCCGAACGAAGCGGCCGATAAAATCAGGATTACATAACGGTTGACGGGGGCTTTCACTTTCATTGTCGATCTCCAGATCTTTTCATCTTTGCAACGGGGCGGGAGGCTGAATCGCCTCCTCTGAAGTGCGAGGCGGGCCGCGCGAACGCCCCGCCTCGCCGGGCTTACGCGGTCGGGCGCTCGAACGCGACGACGAGGCGGCGCCAGGCGCCGTCCCGCGTATCCTGTTCGACGCGCGCGCCGCGCACGGCGAGCGGGCCTTGCAGCGACGCGGGCAGCAGGATCTCGATACGGTCGGCCGGGCGGCCCGGGCGGCCGTCCCAGCGCACCGACACGCCGAGCGCGCCCGACGCCTCGCGTCCGGTCTCGATGCGCCACAGCCCGTATTCGCCGTCGCGCCATGCTTCCGTTTCGCCGTCGTCCTCGACGCATTCGCCGTACGCGACGCCGTCCTCCAGGCGCGGCGCGACGAGGAAGCCGCGCGTGTCGGCGCGGGCGCCGAAATGCTGCGCCGCGACGTTCAGCGGCAGTGCGCGGCCCTCGCGCAGCAGCATCACCGGCGAATCGAGCGGCGCCGGCAGCGTCACGTGCGTGCCGCCGTCGAACGACTGCGCGCTCGTGCAGCACATCCAGCGCGCGCCCGACGGCAGGTAGACCTCGCGCGCCGTCTGGCCGGGCTCGACGACCGGCGCGACGAGCAGCGCGTCGCCGAGCATCATGTCGTCGCACGCATCGTGGCAGCGCGCGTCGCGGGGGAAATCGGCGAAGGTCGGCCGCAGCACCGGCTCGTAGCGGGTCGTCGACAGCCACAGCAGGTGATAGAGGTAGGGCAGCAGCCGGTAGCGCTGCTTGATCAGCGACGCAACCTGCGCGGCGATCTCCGGATACATCCACGGTTCGTTGACGGTGCCGTCGTCGTTCCACGAGTGAATGCTGAAGCGCGGCATGAAGATGCCGAACTGCACCCAGCGCAACAGCAGCTCGGGCGAAGGCGCGGGGCCGGAGAACCCGCCGATGTCGTGCCCGGTGTTCGATACGCCGGACAGCGCGAGCCCGAGCCCCATCTTCAGGTTGTAGCGCAGCGTTTCCCACGACGTGTAGTTGTCGCCGGACCAGGTCTGCACGTAACGCTGCATGCCGGCGCCGCCGGAACGGGACACGAGGAACGGCCGCCGCGCCGGCGCATGCGCGCGCTGCGCGTCGCGCGACGCGCGCATCATCAGCATCGTCTGCAGCACCTTCGCCTCGCGCGCGGGGAACGGCTGGCCGAAGCCGTGCGCGATCGCGTCGGGCGACCAGATCTCGTATTCGTTGTTGTCGTTCCAGGTCGACTCGATCCCGTATTCGAGCAGCGCCGACGTGACCTGTTCGCGCCACCAGCGGTATGCGTCCGGCTGCGTGAAGTCGAGGTAGGCGCCCACCTCGTCCCAGAACTGCACCCACGCGGGCTCGCCGGATGCCGAGCGGATCAGCAGCCCGCGTGCCGCCGCGTCGTCGAAGGCGGGGTGGTCGCGCAGCAGGCACGGCTTGATGTTCGCGCACAGGCGGATGCCGTGGTCGCGGTAGTGCTTCACGAAGCCCTTCGCGTCGGGAAACTTGTCGCGGTTCCAGTTGAACACGTAGCGCTTCGCGCCGATCGACGTATAGCCCGACGACAGGTGGAACGAATCGCACAGGACGTCGTGCGCGTCGCACTGCTCGACGAAGCGGTTCATCTGCCGCTGCGCGTCCGGCGCATCGGTATAGCTCATCGTCGAGCCCGAGTAGCCGAGCCCCCATTTCGGCGTGCGCGCGGGGCGCCCGGTGAGCCACGTGAAGCGCCGCGCGGCCGCGAGCGGCGTATCGGGCGACGCGATGAAGTAGTAGTCGAGGTCGCCGTGCTCGGCGACGAAGTAGCGGTACGGGCCGTGATAGTTGTCGAGTTCGCGGCCCATGTCGAACGTGCAGTCGGACAGCGTGTCGTAGAACAGCCCGAACCCCTGGCAGGCGTCGGGCGACCACGTGATGTAGAACGGGATGTGCTTGTACAGCGGGTCGGTGTGCTTCGCGCTGTAGCCCATCGCGTCGATGTTGCGCATCTCGAAGCGCGCGCCGGTGCGGTCGAGGTCGCCCGCGCGTTCGCCGAGGCCGAACACCTTGTCGCCGCGTTCGCGGGCCACATAGTGATACGCGCGGTCGTCCCACCAGCCGAAGTTGTACGCCTGCGTCGCGCGGTCGGCGAGCGCGATGCGCCACGCGCCGTCCGCGCCGCGCAGCGACCATGTGCAGCGGCCGCCTTGCCGGTGCACCGCGAGCCGGATCTGCGCGGTCTCGAGGTACAGGGCGTCGTCGTCTTCCGAGAATGCGTACGCGGGCAGCGCGAAGCCGTCCAGGTCGAGGCGGTGGCGACCGTCGAGCGGCACGTCGTCGAGACCCGGCGCGATCGTCCAGGTGCGCGGGTTGCGCGCCGTCGCGTCGGGCAGCACGCGCACCCGCACGATGTCGTCTTCGAGGACGAAGATCTCGAGGGTGGCGCCCGCATCGGACGCGAGCAGCACGCGGTTCGCGTGCCGGCCGGCGACGCGGAACACGGGCGGATGAAGAAGCGAGGTCATGAATGCGATTCCTGGTGAGGACGAGGGTCAGGCATGCCGTGCGAGCAGGCGTTCCTGCTTCGATTGTCCGCGGATCAGCACGGCGAGCAGCGTGACGCCGATGAGGTCGAACAGGCCGAGGCACGCGAACAGCGGTGCGTAACCGATCTTGTCGGCGAGCGCGCCGACCAGCAGCGAGAAACCGAGCCCGCCGATCCACGCGGCCATTCCGGCGAAGCCGCTCGCGGTGCCGACCTCCTCGGGGTCGAACACGTCGGCGGACAGCGTGTTGACGAGCGCGGAGATCATCTGGTGCGCGAAGCCGCCGACGCAGAACAGCGCGATGGCCGTGTACGGCGACGACACGAGCCCGATCGTCGCGGGCCCGAGCATCAGCACCGCGCCGAGCGCGACGCCGGCGACCCGCGACCACACGAGCGGCAACTGGAAGCGCTTCGCCAGATACGGCGACAGGTAGCCGCCCGCGATGCCGCCGAGGTCGGCCGCGAGAAACGGCATCCACGCGAAGATCGCGATCTGCTTGAGCTCCATGTGGCGCTCGGTCGCGAGATACAGCGGAATCCAGAAGCTGAAGGTCTGCCACGCGGGTTCCGCGAAGAAGCGCGGCAGCGCGATGGCCCAGAAGCGCCGCGCGGTGACGACGTCGCGAATGCGGCGCGCCGACACGGGCGGCATCGTCGCCTGGCCGTCGCGGATCAGCGCGCGTTCCTGCGGCGTGATGCGCGGATGGTCGGCGGGCGACCGGTATTGCGTGTACCAGAGCGCGGCCCACACGAAGCCGAGCGCACCGGTGGCCATGAACGCGGCCTGCCAGCCGAAGCGCATCGACAGGAACACGACGAGCGGCGGCGCGATCGCCGCGCCGAGCGAGGTGCCGGCGTTGAAGTAGCCGACCGCGACGGATTTCTCGCGATCGGGAAACCATTCGGCGACGGCCTTCATCCCGGACGGAATCGCGGCCGCCTCGAACAGGCCCAGAAAGCCGCGCAGGACGCCGAGCGACAGCCAGCCCGACGCGAAGCCGTGTGCGACGCCGACCACCGACCACAGCATCGCGAACAGCGCGAACCCGAGCCGCAGCCCGATCAGGTCGACGATGAAGCCGCAGACGGGCTGCATGATCGTGTAGCCGATCTGGAACGCGCCGACGATGTACGAATACTGCTGCGTCGAGATCGCGAACACCTGCTTCAGCTCGGGCGCGAGCACCGCGAGGGAATTCCGTGCGAGGTAGTTGAGGATCGTGCCGAGACATACGAGCACGATGATCCACCAGCGCAACGCCTTGACTGTCTTCACTGCTGTCTCCTGTCGGGCAGGGCCGGCGCATGGCGCCGGCCCGATCCATGACGGCCATCCGTTCGGGACGGCCAATGTTGCTTTATTCGTACGATGTCATACCTTGAATCGCGCTCATTTCCCCGGGATTGGTCGGAAAAACGGCGTTCAAACGAACATTTCGCCTTGATTGAATCGCAATGTTATCGGACGACTGATCATTTTCGAACATCCTATGTTCGAATGCGAATCCGGTCAACGTGAATTTGCATTCGAACGAACTTGCTCGGGGTTTTCCCGGGGACGGATGCGGGCGATGCGTGCGGCGAAACACGGCGGTAGCGAGCGGGAGGCCCGCGCGGCGGGGCTGTGCGGTCGTCGGACCAGCGGCGCGCGCGCGCGGAGGCGCAACAATCCCGATGAAAATTTATTTCTTTTCGGGATCGGGATTGTGTAAATTCATTTTCACCAATCTTGCAATCACCCTTCGCATGACGCCTCTCGTACCGCACGACGCCAGTCACGACGAACCCGCGATCGCCGAGCTGATCGCGGCGGCGATGCCGTTGATGACGCCGATTCACCGCCGCATGGGCGAATTCGTACTCGCGAATCCGTTCCGCGCGGCGACGATGCGCATCGACGAACTCGCGCAGGCCGTGAATGCGTCGATCGCGACCGCGAACCGCTTCGCGAAGGCGCTCGGCTTCGACGGCTACCCGGCGATGCGCGCGGCGCTCGTGCGTGGCTTCGAGGCGACCCTCGGGCCGGTCGAGCGGCTGCGTTCGGCGCAGGAGCAGGAGCCCGGCGTACGCGGCGCCGCGTGGATCGACACGGTATTCGACCAGGCCGTCGCGAACATCGAGAGCACGCGTGCGCAACTGGACGCGGCCGATGTCGAGGCGGCGGTCGAGGCGATCGTCGGCGCGCGGCGCGTGCTGATCCTCGGCGCGGGGTCGAGCGCGTTTCTCTCCGGACTGATGGAGCACGGCCTGTCCGCGTGTCACGACAACGTGCAGTCGCTCGCGCTGCTCGGCGGCCCGTCGCACGCGGCGCGGCGCCTGTACACGGCCGACGCGCGCGATCTGGTGATCGCGCTCGCGTTTCCTCGCTACGTGAAGGACACCGTCGAGCTGGCCCGCCGTGCGGCGGCGCGCGGCGCGCGCGTGCTGGGCATTTCCGACGGCCCGCAGTCGCCGCTTGCGCCGATCGCGTCGCTGAACCTGTACGTCAAGGCCGAACGGCGTTTCGCGGCCACGTCGGAAGCGGCCGTGCTCGCGATGATCGAGGCGCTGATCGATGCGGTCGCGCTGCGTACGCACCGTTCCGCGAAATCCGCGGTCGAGATGACCGAATTCCTGCTGCCGTGGCTCGTGCAGCCGCAAGCGGCGCTGCCGGCCGCCAACCCTTCTTCCCCCCGTCCGAAAAAATCATGACTTCATCCGCGATCGTAGCGATTCACGGCGGCGCAGGCACGATCCTGCGCGAGGCGATGGATACCGACACCGAGCGCCGTTACCGTGCCGAACTGACCGCCATCCTGACGGCGGCGCAGCAGGTGCTGGCCGACGGCGGCAGCGCGCTCGACGCCGTCACCGTCGCGGTGCGGATGCTCGAGGACTGTCCGCTGTTCAACGCCGGGCGCGGCGCCGTCTATACGGCCGACGGCACGCACGAACTCGACGCGGCGGTGATGGATGGCGCGACGCTCGGCGCCGGCGCGATCTGCTGCGCGACGCGCGTGCGCAATCCCGTGCTCGCCGCGCGGCGCGTGATGGAGGCGAGCGAACACGTGATGTTCGCCGGCGCGGGCGCCGATGCGTTCGCGGCCGCGCAGGGGCTCGAACTCGTCGAGCCCGACTATTTCGGCACCGAAGCGCGTCACGCGCAATGGATCAAGGCGCGCGCGGCGGCGGGTGCGATGCTCGACCACGATGCGGCGACGTTCACGTTCGGCGCGTCGGCGCAGCCGGCCGAGCCGCTCGATCCGGACCGCAAGCACGGCACGGTCGGCGCGGTCGCGTGCGACCGGCACGGCCACATCGCGGCGGCAACGTCGACGGGCGGCATCACGAACAAGCAGCCGGGGCGCGTCGGCGATTCGCCGATCGTCGGCGCGGGCTGCTACGCGGACGATGCGACCTGCGCGGTGTCGTCGACGGGCACCGGCGAGATGTTCATCCGGCTCGCGACCGCGCACGACGTCGCCGCGCAGATCGCCTATCGCGGCGCATCGCTGGCCGACGCCGCGCACGACGTCGTGATGAACAAGCTGCCGCGCCTGGCCGGGCGCGGCGGGATCATCGCGGTCGACGCGCACGGCAACGTCGCGATGCCGTTCAACACCGAAGGGATGTACCGCGGCTATGCGCGCGTCGGCGAAGCGCCGGTGGTCGGCATCTATCGCGACGACGACACCGCCTGATCGCGGTCGCACGAGGAGGAGATTCACGATGTCTACGAGCCGTAACCCGTCCGGCCTGGTGCTGCCCGAGCAGCGCGTGGTTGCCGTCGACGACCTGTCGGTCGCGTTCCGCCGCGAGGGCGCGACGTTCGACGCGGTGCGCAACGTGTCGTTTCACGTCGATCGCGGCGAGACGCTCGCGATCGTCGGCGAATCGGGTTCCGGCAAGTCGGTCACGTCGCTCGCGCTGATGCGGCTCGTCGAGCATGGCGGCGGCGCGATCACCGGCGGCCGGATCGCGTTCCGCCGACGCGGCGGTGCGCTCGTCGATCTTGCCCGGGCGAGCGGCGCGACGATGCGCGGCATCCGCGGCGCCGACATCGCGATGATCTTCCAGGAGCCGATGACGTCGCTGAACCCGGTGTTTACGGTCGGCGACCAGATCAGCGAGGCGATCGCGCTGCATCAGTCGAAGAGCGCGGCGCAAGCGCGCGCGGAGACGCTGCGGCTGCTCGATCTCGTGCGCATTCCGGAGGCGCGCCGCGTGTTCGCGCGCTATCCGCACCAGTTGTCGGGCGGGATGCGGCAGCGCGTGATGATCGCGATGGCGCTGTCGTGCCGGCCCGCGCTGCTGATCGCGGACGAGCCGACGACCGCGCTCGACGTGACGATCCAGGCGCAGATCCTGCAACTGGTGCGCGGCCTGCAGGACGAAATGAACATGGGCGTGATCTTCATCACGCACGACATGGGCGTGGTGGCCGAAGTGGCCGACCGCGTGCTCGTGATGTATCGCGGCGAGAAGGTCGAGGAGGGCGACTCGGATCGCCTCTTCGCGGCGCCCGCGCATCGCTATACGCGCGCGCTGCTCGCGGCCGTGCCGAAACTCGGTTCGATGCAGGGCACCGATACGCCCGAGAAATTCCCGTTGCTGAAGGTGGAGGGCGCGAGTGCGGCCCCGTCGCCCGCGCCCGCGCCCGCGGCGAACGACGATGCGCAGCCGCGCGTCGATCCGTCCGCGCCGCCGATCCTGCGCGTGCGCGATCTCGTGACGCGGTTTCCGGTGAAGAGCGGCATGTTCGGCCGCGTGTCGCAATACGTGCATGCGGTCGAGCGCGTGAGCTTCGAGCTGCGCGCGGGCGAGACGCTCGCGCTGGTCGGCGAATCGGGCTGCGGCAAGTCGACCACCGGCCGTTCGCTGCTGCGTCTCGTCGAATCGCAAAGCGGCTCGATCGAATTCGACGGCCGCGACATCGGCGCGCTGAAGGGCCCGGACCTGCAGGCGCTGCGCCGGAACATCCAGTTCATCTTCCAGGATCCGTTCGCGTCGCTGAACCCGCGCCTGACCGTGGGCTTCTCGATCATGGAGCCGCTGCTGGTGCACGGCGTCGCGAGCGGTCGCGACGCGCAGGCGCGGGTCGACTGGCTGCTCGACAAGGTCGGCCTGCCGCCGGAAGCCGCGCGCCGCTATCCGCACGAATTCTCGGGCGGCCAGCGCCAGCGGATCGCGATCGCGCGCGCGCTCGCGCTGAACCCGAAGGTCGTGATCGCCGACGAGTCGGTGTCGGCGCTCGACGTGTCGGTGCAGGCGCAGATCGTCAACCTGATGCTCGACCTGCAGCGCGAGCTCGGCGTCGCGTACCTGTTCATCTCGCACGACATGGCCGTGGTCGAGCGCATCAGCCATCGCGTCGCGGTGATGTATCTCGGCCAGATCGTCGAGATCGGCCCGCGCCGCGCGGTGTTCGAGGCGCCGCAGCACCCGTACACGAAGAAGCTGATGAGCGCGGTGCCGGTGGCCGACCCTGCGCGCCGGCATGCGCCGCGCCAGCTCGCGGCCGACGAGATCCCGAGCCCGATCCGCGCGGTGGGCGACGATCCGGTCGTCGCGCCGCTGGTCGCGGTCGGCCCCGATCACTACGTCGCGACGCACCGCGTCGGCGGCGCGTATTGAGCGTGCGGGAGGCGGCATATGGACCGCAGCTGCGCACGAGCGAGACAACGGCGTCTTTACCCCGAGCGGGTGCAGTCACGCCGGGAATTCCACCACGCGTTACCGAATCATCCACAGGAGCCCAACAAGATGAACAAGTCGTATTCGTTCCCGATGTTCCGACCGCGCACGCTGCTCGCCGCGGCTGCAGGCGCTTTTGCGCTGTCGGCCGCGGTGCCCGCGTTCGCGCAACAGACTGTGTTGATGGCGGTGGACCAGACCTTCACGACGATGGACCCGTACGACGCGAACGACACGGTGTCGCAGGCCGTCGTCAAGTCGTTCTACCAGGGCCTGTTCGGCCTGGACAAGGACATGAAGATCGTCAACGTGCTGGCAACCAGCTACGACGCGAGCCCGGATGCGAAGACCTACACGATCAAGCTGCGCCAGGGCGTGAAGTTCCACGACGGCACCGATTTCAATGCGGCGGCCGTGAAGGCGAACTTCGACCGCGTGACCGATCCCGCGAACCACCTGAAGCGCTACAACATGTTCCGCGTGATCGAGAAGACCGAAGTGGTCGATCCGTACACGGTGAAGATCACGCTGCGCGAGCCGTTCTCGGCGCTGATCAACACGCTCGCGCACCCGTCGGCGGTGATGATCTCGCCGGCCGCGCTGAAGAAGTGGGGCCGCGACATCGCGCTGCATCCGGTCGGCACCGGCCCGTTCGAGTTCGTCGAGTGGAAGCAGACCGACGACCTGAAGGTCAAGAAGTTCGCCGGTTACTGGAAGAAGGGCTATCCGAAGATCGACGCGATCGACTGGAAGCCGGTGGTCGACAACAACACGCGTGCGGCGCTGATCAAGACGGGCGAGGCCGATTTCGCGTTCCGCATCCCGTTCGAGCAGGCGACCGACCTGAAGGGCAACCCGAAGGTCGATATCGTGGAGCGGCCGTCGATCGTGCAGCGCTACGTGTCGCTGAACCTGCAGCAAAAGCCGTTCGACAACCCGAAGGTGCGGCAGGCGCTGAACTATGCGGTGAACAAGGAGGCGCTCGCGAAGGTCGCGTTCGCCGGCTATGCGACGCCGTCCACCGGCGTGGTGCCGCAGGGCGTCGACTATGCGACGAAGCTGGGCCCGTGGCCGTACGACCCGGCGAAGGCGCGCGCGCTGCTGAAGGAGGCCGGCTATCCGAACGGCTTCGAGACGACGCTGTGGTCCGCGTATAACAACTCGACGTCGCAGAAGACCATCCAGTTCGTGCAGCAGCAGCTCGCGCAGGTCGGCGTGAAGGTGCAGGTGCAGGCGCTGGAAGCCGGCGAGCGCGTCGCGAAGGTCGAGAGCGCGCCGGATCCGGCGAAGGCGCCGGTGCGGATGTACTACGTCGGCTGGTCGTCGTCGACCGGCGAGGCGAACTGGGCGATCACGCCGCTGCTGGCCAGCTCGTCCGCGCCGCCGAAGCTCCTGAATACCGCGTACTACAAGAATGACGCGGTCGACGGCGATCTCGCGAAGGCGCTGGAGACGGTCGACCGCGCGAAGAAGACCGAACTCTACGCCGATGCGCAGAAGCAGGTCTGGGCCGATGCGCCGTGGATCTTCCTCGTGCAGGAGAAGATCGTGTATGCGCGCAGCAAGCGGCTGCAGGGCGCGTACGTGATGCCGGACGGCTCGTTCAACTTCGACGAAATCTCGCTGAAATGACAGCGATGACGACGGCGGTTCGTCCGCCATGCGGTGCCGGCGGCGTTCGCCGCCGGCACGCTGATTCGATCGGTGCCCCATGCTGAATTTTCTCGTCAAACGCCTGTTCGGCCTGCTGCCCACGCTCGCGATCGTCGCGGTGCTGGTGTTCCTGTTCGTCCATCTGCTGCCGGGCGATCCGGCGCGGCTCGCGGCAGGCCCCGAAGCCGACGATGCGACGGTCGCGCTCGTGCGCACCGATCTCGGCCTCGACCAGCCGCTGCCCGCGCAGTTCGTCAACTTCTTCGTGAAGATGGCGCACGGCGACTTCGGCCTGTCGACGCGCAGCAAGCGGCCGGTCTCGACCGAAATCGGCGAGCGCTTCATGCCGACGCTGATGCTGACGCTCGTCAGCATGGCGTGGGCGACGGCGTTCGGGATGGCGATCGGGATCGTGTCGGCGGTGTGGCGCAACCGCTGGCCCGACCGCCTCGGCATGACGCTCGCGGTGTCCGGCATCTCGTTCCCCGCGTTCGCGCTCGGCATGCTGCTGATGGAAGTCTTCTCGGTGAAGCTCGGCTGGCTGCCGGTCGTGCCGGACGGCTCGTGGCGAAGCTACGTGCTGCCGTCGCTGACGCTCGGCGCGGCGGTCGCGGCCGTGATGGCGCGCTTCACGCGCGCGTCGTTCGTCGAGGTGCTCAACGAGGATTTCGTGCGCACCGCGCGCGCGAAGGGCGTGCACGAGCCGATGGTCGTGCTCAAGCACTGCCTGCGCAACGCGATGATCCCGGTCGTCACGATGATGGGGCTGCAGTTCGGCTTCCTGCTCGGCGGCTCGATCGTCGTCGAGGTCGTGTTCAACTGGCCGGGGCTCGGGCGCCTGCTCGTCGACGCGGTGACGATGCGCGACTATCCCGTGATCCAGGCGATCGTGCTGCTGTTTTCGCTCGAATTCATCCTGATCAACCTGACCGTCGACGTGCTGTATGCGGTCATCAACCCGACCATCCGGTTCAAGTGAGGCGCGCATGAATGCGACTGTCCAGACCGCGGCGCCGGCCGCATCCACCGCGATCCGCACGCCGTGGCGCGAATTCTGGCGCAAGTTCCGCAAGCAGACCGTCGCGCTCGTCGCGGGCGGCTTCGTGCTGGCGCTCGTCGTGCTGGCCTTCGTCGGCCCGCACATCGTGCCGTTCGATCCGGAGAACTACTTCGACTACGATGCGCTGAACGCGGGGCCGTCGCTCGTGCACTGGTTCGGCGTCGATTCGCTCGGCCGCGACATCTTCAGCCGGATCGTCGCGGGCACGCGCATCTCGCTTGCGGCCGGCTTCTTCTCGGTCGCGCTCGGCGCGGTGATCGGCACCTTCTTCGGGCTGCTCGCCGGCTACTACGAAGGCTGGTGGGACCGCGTCACGATGCGCGTTGCCGACGTGCTGTTCGCGTTCCCCGGCATCCTGCTCGCGATCGGCGTGGTCGCGATCCTCGGCAACGGGATGGTCAACGTGATCTGCGCGGTCGCGATCTTCAGCATCCCGGCGTTCGCGCGGCTCGTGCGCGGCAATACGCTGATGCTCAAGCACATGACCTACGTCGAGGCCGCGCGCAGCATCGGCGCATCCGACTGGACGATCATCGTGCGGCACATCCTGCCGGGCACCGTGTCGTCGGTCGTCGTCTACTTCACGATGCGCATCGGCACGTCGATCATCACGGCCGCGAGCCTGTCGTTCCTCGGGCTCGGCGCGCAGCCGCCGACGCCGGAGTGGGGCGCGATGCTCAACGAGGCGCGCGCGGACATGGTGACGGCGCCGCACATCGCGATCTTCCCGAGCCTCGCGATCTTCCTGACCGTGCTCGCGTTCAACCTGCTCGGCGACGGGCTGCGCGACGCGCTCGATCCGAAGCTGGAGCGCCGCTGATGCGTATCGCTCCGATGTGGGCGGCGACGCTGCCGGCCGGGCCGCGCGGCACGATCGCCGACGTGCCGGGCGTGACGGTCGGTCATTGCACGCTCGATGCCGGCGGCGTGCAGACGGGCGTGACCGTCGTGAAGCCGCATCCGGGCGACGCGTACCGCAGCAAGGTGCCGGCCGGCGCGGCCGTGATCAACGGCTTCGGCAAGAGTGTCGGGCTCGTGCAGGTCGACGAACTCGGCACGCTCGATACGCCGGTCGCGCTGACCAATACGTTCGGTGTCGGCGCGGTCGCGCACGCGCAGATCCGCGCGGCGATCGCCGCGAATCCCCTGATCGGGCGCGACTGGCCGACGGTCAACCCGCTCGTGTTCGAGTGCAACGACGGCTATCTGAACGATATCCAGGCATTTGCGGTGACGGCCGCGCATTACGACGACGCGTGCCGCGCGGCGTCGCGCGATGTCGCCCGCGGTGCGGTAGGCGCCGGGCGCGGGATGTCGTGCTTCGACCTGAAGGGCGGGATCGGTTCGGCGTCGCGCGTCGCCGTGGCGGCCGGCCGGCCCTATACGGTCGGCGCGCTCGTGCTGGCGAATTTCGGCCGGTTGCCGATGCTGACGCTCGGCGGCGTGCCGCTCGGGCGCATCGTCGCGCAACGCCGTGCGGCGGGGGCCGCGCACGCGATGCCGCCGGAGCAGGGCTCGATCATCCTGTTGCTGGCCACCGACGCGCCGCTCGACGCGCGGCAACTGTCGCGCCTCGCGCGTCGCGCGGGCGCGGGGCTGGCCCGCACGGGCTCGGTATACGGGCACGGCAGCGGCGACATCGCGCTCGCTTTCTCGACCGCGTACACGATCATGCACGACGCATCGACCGTTGCGCTGCCCGCCCTCGTGGCCGATGCGGCGCTCGATCCGCTGTTCATGGCCGCGGCCGAGAGCGTCGAGCACGCGATTGCCGACGCGCTGCTGCAGGCCGTGACGGTCGCCGGGCGCGACGGCCATGTGCGGCAGGCGCTGCGCGAGGCGGTGCCCGATCTCGATCGGTTGTTCAACGAAGGCAACGAAGGACGTCCTACCCAGTCATGAAGATCCTGATTTCGACCGACATCGAAGGCGTCGCGGGCGTGTTCGCCACCGAGCAGACGCGTGCCGGCAATCCGGAATACGAGCGCGCGCGCCGCTGGATGACCGCCGAGGCGAACGCCGCGATCGAAGGCGCGTTCGCGGGCGGCGCGCAGTCCGTGTGGATCAACGATTCGCACGGCGGCTTTCGCAACCTGCTGCCCGACGGTCTCGATGCACGCGCGCGCGTCGTGCTCGGCAAGCCGCGCACGCTCGGAATGATGACGGGCCTCGAACAGCGGCCCGACCTCGTGTTCATGATCGGCTATCACGCGAAATCGCAGACGCGCGGCGTGCTCGCGCACACGATCAACAGCTTCGCGTTCACGCAGGTGTGGCTGAACGGTGTCGAACTCGGCGAAGCCGGGCTGTATGGTGCGCTGGCGCGCGAATATGGCGCGCACGTCGCGCTGGCGACGGGCGACGACGTATTCGCGGAGGAAACGCAGCCGCTGTTTCCGGAGGCGCGCTTCGAGACGGTCAAGACGGCCGGCGGCGCGTCGAGCGGCGATACGCTCACGCCCGCGGCGTCGTGCGCCCGGATCGCGAGCGCCGCGCGCGAAACGGTCGTGCAGGCGCTGTCGGCCGGCTGGTGCGCCGCCGCCCGCCGGCCCACGCCGGCCGCTTGCACGCTGCGCGTGCAGACGGCGGCGCTGGCCGACCTGTTCGGCGTGCTGCCGTCGCTCGAGCGTGTCGACGCGGTGACGCTGCGCTTCGACGGGCCGTCGGTCGAGCATGTGGTCCGCACGCTGAACAGCCTGTCGGCGATGTCGTTCATGCTGCGGTGATGCGTGCCGCAACGATGCCGCCTGCGTGCGGCCGGTCAGGCGACGGCGGCAGGGCTCTCCGTCACGGCGAACAGGAACGCCTCCATTGCCGCGGCCAGCGCGAGCGGCGTCTCGTTCATCGGATAATGGCCGGCATCGTGCAGGACGTCGACGGTGGCGAGCGGATAGCGTTGCAGGTAGGTGCGGGCCATCAGCGCCATGTCGAACGCGGAATCGTGTGCACCGATCAGCACTTTCACCGGATGGATGCCGGCGATTTCGCCGCTGAAATCCGTATCGGCCCACGCGCGAAAGTACGCGCCGAACGCATGCGGCGCCGAACGGGCGGCCGAATACGCGGCTTTCCATTCGACCCAGGCGGCGGGCAGCCGGCCGCCGGTGCTGCGATCGATGATGGTGCGGCGATCGGCAACATGGCCGGCGGCGCGCTCGAATAGCGCGCGCTTCTCCGGATCGAACGGCAGGCCGCCGCTAGGTACGGGCGTGATCGCCACCAGCGCACGCACGCGTTCGGGCGCCATGGCGGCGACTTTCTCGGCCGCCATGGCGCCCATCGAGTGGCCGACGACGCTGAAGGTCGGGAAATCGAGCGCGTCGGCCAGCGCGAGCGCGTCGGCGGCGATCTCGTCGATCGTGTAGTTGCCCGCCGCGTCGCGCATGCTGCCGTAGCCCCGGAAGTCCATGAACACGTAGCTGAAGTGCTCGCGCGACAGCCACGCCTCGACGGGTTCAAACGCGTGGGCGTCGCCGAACCAGCCGGGCAGTACAAGAACAGGGTGGGGGCCGTTCCCCACGCGATGAAACGTATTCGGCATATCCGCTCCGATGCAGTTGTAATCCGGCCGATCAGGCCGGCGGGTCTTGCGGCCGTCAGGTCGCGCAAGGGTGAAGCGGATCGTAGATCGACAGAAGGAGGCCCGCCTTCGATATCGGGTCATTGATGATGGAATTCGGGCCGTGAGAAATACGCTGGTGGATCCCTACGAACACATCCCGCGAAGCGTGGTCGTGACCGCCAACGACTATGGCGCGGGCACGACGTTTCCGGAGCACGCGCACGAGCGCGGGCAATTCGCGTTCGCGTCGCGCGGCACGATCAGCGTGTCGACGCCGCACGGGCGCTGGCTGGTGCCGCCGCAGCGCGCGTGCTGGGTGCCGGCCGGCGTGCGGCACGAAATGACGATGACCGGGCCGGTCACGATGCTCAACACGTTCGTGTCCGGCGACGCCGCCCGGGAGGCCGGCCTGCCCGGGCAGTGCGGCGTCTATGGCGTATCGGCGCTGCTGCGGCAACTGCTCGACGATGCGGTCGACCTGCCGGCCATGTACGACGTCGACGGGCGTGCGGGCAAGCTGATGGCGCTGCTGGTTGCGGAGATCGCGACGATGCCGCGCCTGTCGCTGCATGCGCCGCTGCCGGCCGACGCGCGGCTGGCGAGGGTGTGCCGGCACCTGCTGGCGTCGCCGTCGATCGAGGCCGATCTCGATCAGGTGGCCGCGAGTGCGGGCTTGAGCCGGCGCACGTTCACGCGGCAGTTCCGCGCGCAGACGGGCGTGAGCTTTGCCGCCTGGCGCCAGCAGGTGTGCATGCTCGCGGCGATTGCCCGGCTGAGCGACGGGCAACCGGTGACGCGCGTCGCGCTCGATCTCGGGTACGCGAGCGCGAGTGCGTTCACGTCGGCGTTCCGCCGCATCCTGGGCGACACGCCGAGCCGCTACCTGGAGATTCGGCGCTAGCCGGACGGCAGCCGTGCGCTCAACGGCGTGCGCCGGCCGCACCCGCCAAAAAATACGCGCCTGCCAACTTCGGTCAGACGCGTTTAAAGGCACTCGGTCAGAAAAAATGCGCGAACAGCCCGTTGGGCGATGTCGCGCATTACGTGTGTAATTGTTGCTTCCCTCGATGCAATTCCGTTGTCGGGTTGCGAATAACGAAGAATACGCCGCATAACGCGCAAACGAAATCCCGCCGGCGCGCCGATTCATGTGCTGTTGCAGCATGCGTTTCAAGCGTGCGTTCCATCCAGACGGCGGCAGTCCCGCGCGGCAGGCATCGGCCGCCGTGGCCCGATGCGATGCGGCGCAGCATCGGACGACGGCGATGGCCTACGAAAAACGCCGCGCGGCGCGATGCCTGCCGGTATCGCGCCACGCGGCGTGACGGTTGCATGCGAAGCCGGCGCGTGCCGGCACGCGCGTCACACGTCGAAGAACACCGTTTCGTCCGGCCCCTGCATGCGGATGTCGAAGCGGTAGACGACCGGGCGGCCCGGCTGCGCGTCGCGTTTTGCAACGAGCGTCGCGCGGCGTTCGGCCGGCACCGCGTTCAGCACGGGGTCGGCCGCGTTCGCGGCGGCTTCGTCGTCGAAGTACACGCGCGTGAACGCATGGGTGAGGATCCCGCGCATCATCACGGTCACGTTGATGTGCGGCGCTTCGCCGGCGGCGATGCGGCCCGGCTTCACCGTCTCGACGACGAAGCGCTGTTGCGCATCGGTGCCGGTGCCGACCCGCGCGAAGCCCGTGAAGCCGGATGTCGCGATGTCGCTGCGCGACGCGGGGTAGCGGCCCGCGCTATCGGCCTGCGTGAATTCGAGCACCGCGTCGCCGACCACGTTGCCGTCGCCGTCGAATACCTGGCCAACCAGCAGCACGTGTTCGCCTTCGGCATGCGCGGCGGCGATCGTCGGCGTGAACAGGCTTTTCAGGTCGTAGTCGTACTGCTGCGGGCACAGGCCGTAGGCGAAGTACGGGCCGACCGTCTGCGAGGGGGTTTGCTTCAGCGTCGTCATGGTTCAGCGCTCCATCGGGGTGGCGTCGCGGCCGCGCAGCACGATGTCGAATTCGTAGCCGAGCGCATAGCCTTCTTCGGTGATGTCCATCGAGAAGCGCGAGATCAGGCGATCGCGCGCGGCCTCGGGCGTGCCCTGGAAGATCGGGTCGTACGCGAGCAGCGGATCGCCGGGGAAGTACATCTGCGTGACGAGACGCGAGCCGAAATAATCGCCGAACAGCGAGAAATGGATGTGATTCGGGCGCCACGCGTTCGGATGGTTGCCCCATGGATACGCGCCGGGCTTGATCGTCAGGAAGCGGTAGCGGCCTTCGTCGTCGGTCAGGCAGCGGCCCGCGCCGAGAAAGTTGGGGTCGAGCGGCGCATCGTGCTGATCGACCTTGTGCACGTAGCGGCCGGCCGCGTTCGCCTGCCATACCTCGACGAGCGTGTTGCGCACGGGCTTGCCGCCTTCGTCGAGCACGCGGCCCGTGACGATCATGCGCTCGCCGAGCGGCTCGCCGTTCTTCACGGCGTTCTTCGTCAGGTCGTGGTCGAGCGCGCCGAGATCTTCCGCGCCGTAGACGGGCGCGTACTGGTCGCGCAGCTTCTCCTTCAGCGGGATCAGCGGGCGGGTCGGGCCGCGCTTCACGGACGAACGGTACTCGGGGTGCACATAGGCCGGATGCGACGGCCAGTCGCGCGGCGTGAGGATCGTGGGGGAATCCATCGGGCGTCTCCTGATAGGTATTTCGCGAAGTGGATGGCAGGACTTTAGTCAATCCGGAAAGTTATGCAAAATGACCTTTTTTCGTGCATCGCATAACGGTTCGTTATGTTTGAGACGCCAATGAAAATACCGCCGGACAGGATGCCTGTCCGGCGGAGAAAGCGATCGGGCTTCGCGTCGTCGGTGACGACCCCGTGCACGGCCCTCCAGCCAGCCCGTCGCTGCTTTTTGTATTGTCGTTCTTATTGTTATCCGGTCTCCCCGAGCGTGCCCGTCATGACTGGCGGTCGGGATCCAGCACGATCCCGTCGAATTCGAGCGACAGCGTGCCGCCGCGCAGCAGTGCGGCCGGTGTCGCGGCCCGGTCGGCGCCGAGCACGTCGCTCACGTACCGCGCGCAGAACCCGCGTCGCGCCCGCGGGCTGAAGCGGTGGCCGAGCAGCGAGTCGATCTGCCGTTCGGCGGCCTCATGCACCTGGCGCTGCGCGTCGGCGCCCGGTGCCGCGACGCGGCGCGCCAGGGCGATACGGCCGCCCACGGTGCGGGCGACGAAGCGCGACAGCGGCGTGAGCGTCGTCCAGGCCCACGCGGATTCGGCGATCATGGGCTCGTCGCCCGACGTATCGACGACGATGCCGAAGCGATTGGCCCAAGCGCCTGCCGTGCCTGCGGTGTCGCGCGGCGCACGCGCCGGCACCCGGATGAACACGAGATCGCCGACGTGTGCGCTGGCGGCCAGCGTGCGGACCGTGGCGAGCGACATCGTGCGACCCGTGTCGCGTGCATCGCGCGGTGCGGTGTGCTGCGGTTCGTAAGCTGCGGTTTCGGTCCGGGTGGTCATTTCGGCTCCGTCGTTGGGTGACAGGACGGAACGAATTATGCAGACAAGTACCCGAAAGTGTTCATTTGCATGCGCAGGTAGCCTAATATCTGACCTTGAGCATCATTTTTCGATACCGGAATGACCGAAACCGCCCAACTCATCGAAACATTGAAGCGCCAGTTGAAGGCGCAGGGAATGACCTACCGCGATGTCGCACGTTCGCTGGACGTCTCCGAGACCAGCGTGAAGCGGCTGTTCGCCAGCGGGCGCTTTACGCTGGAACGCGTCGCGGAGATCGCGCAGTTGCTCGGCTATACGCTGGCCGAGCTCGTGCAGGAGGCCTCGGCGTCGGCGCCGAGGCTGCGTGTGCTGACCGATCAGCAGGAGGCGCTGCTCGTGTCGGACGAGAAGCTGCTGCTGGTCGCCGTCTGCGCGATCAACTACTGGACCGTGCAGGACATCGTGTCGGCCTACCGGGTGACGCAGGCCGAGTGCCTGAAATACCTGCTGATGCTCGATCGGATGAACGTCGTTGCGCTGCTGCCGGGCGACCGGATTCGCGTGCGCGTCGCGCGCGATTTCGACTGGCTGCCCGGCGGGCCGATCCGCCGTTATTTCCATGCGCACGCGCTCGGCGATTTCCTCGACAGCCGTTTCGACGGCGAGGGCGAGACGATGACGTTCTCGCAGGGGATGCTGACGGAGGCCGCGTCGGCCGAGCTCGAACTGGAGTTGCGGCGGCTGCGCAGCAAGGCGGCTGCGCTGCATGCGGAATCGTCGTCCGCGCCGCTCGCGCAGAAGCACGGGACCAGCCTGCTGATCGCGAAACGGATGTGGGAGCCGGCCGGCTTCCAGGCGCTGCGGCGCGACGCATGACGTATGCCGTGCCGGGGGGCTTGGGGTGCTCCGGAAAGTTATGCAAAATGGTATTTCTTCGTTCATCGCATAACTGCCCGTTATGAATAACCGTATCGCCGACGGCCGCGTCAAGTTCCGGCACCTGCAGTGTTTTCTCGCGGTCGCGCAGTCGGGCGGCGTGCAGAAGGCGGCCGAGAGCCTGTCGATCACGCAGCCCGCCGTCTCGAAGACGATCGCCGAGCTCGAGGCGATCCTCGGCGTGAAGCTGTTCGAGCGCGGCCGGCAGGGCGCGCAGCCGACCCGCGAAGCGCAGCTGTTCCTGCCGCACGCGAATGCGTGCGTGCTGGCGCTGCGGCAGGGCGTCGGGCTGCTGGCGCGCGAGGGCGGGGCGGCCGCGGCGACGCTGGAAATCGGCATGCTGCCGACCGTCGCGGCGTCGCTCGCGCCGGCCCTGATGAAGGCGCTGGCCGCGCGCTGGCCGCGCGTCGTCGTACGGATCGCAACGGCCGCGAACGCCGATCTGCTCGAGCGCCTGAAGTCCGGCGCGATCGAATGCGCGATCGGGCGGCTGTCGGAGCCGGAGCGGATGATCGGGCTCGCGTTCGAGCAGTTGTACAACGAGCCGCTCGTCGCGGTCGTGCGCGCCGGGCATCCGCTGCTGGCGAGCGGGGCGCCGGCAGCCGAGCTGGCGCGTTATCCGGTCGTGCTGCCGCCGTTCGGCACGCTGATCCGCCAGTCGGCCGAGCAACTGCTCCTCGCCTGCGGCGCGCCGCCGCTGGATGCGTTCATCGAGGTGCTGTCGGTATCGGTCGCGCGCGCACTGGCGCTCGAGAACGACGCGGTCTGGTTCGTGCCGCTCTATGCGGCCGAATACGACCTGTCGGCCGGCGCACTGGCCCGCCTGCCGCTGCCGTCTGCCGGTACCGACGAGCCGGTCGGGCTCGTGCTGCGCACCGATGCACAGCCGTCGCCGGTCGCCCGCACGCTGATCGATGCCGTGCGCGACATCGCGCGGTCGCGGTTCGGCGACACCCGCGCGCCGCGGCCGCCGCGCACGGCACGCAAGCCGGCTCGCCGCGATCGGTGATCCATCGGGCCGGGCGTCGGCCCGCGCGCCTGCCGCGCGGACGGATCGGCCATCCGGCCAGTAGCGCGCCTCGTGGTGCTTGGCATATCGTACCATTTTTGGTACGATTGGTGACAAGACGATGGCGAGACAGCAGATCCAGGCCACGCTCGGCGTGCGGTTCTTCCTGACGGCCCGGGGCAACGAGCCGGTGCGCGAATGGCTCCGGGCGCTCGGGCCAGTGGAGCGCCGGGCGATCGGCGAAGAGATCAAGACCGTTCAACTCGGCTGGCCGCTCGGCATGCCGCTGGTCCGGAAGATGGCGAGGGATCTGTGGGAGATCCGCGTGATGTTGCCGGGGCGGTGCGCCCGTGTGCTGTTTACGGTCGTCGGCGACACGATGGTCCTGCTGCATGCCTTCATCAAGCAGTCGCGGGCCACGCCGCCGGACGATCTCGAGGTCGCCGTCGCGCGCCTGAAAGCGCTGACGCACGCCATCTGACATTCCCGGTTGCGCCGGAACGCGCCGTCTTCGACGGTCGGGCCGCCGGCAACGCCATGCACTTGGAGCACGACATGACGACCACCCACAACCCGCATATCGGCAGCGATTTCGATGCCTTCCTCGAGGAGGACGGCAACCTCGAAGCCGCCACCGCCACCGCGATCAAGCGCGTGATCGCGTGGCAGATCGGGCAGGAAATGAAGGCGCAGCACATCACGAAGACCGCGATGGCCGCGCGCATGAAAACCAGCCGCGCCGCGCTCAACCGCCTGCTCGACGAAACCGACACGAGCCTCACGCTCGCGACGCTCGCGAGCGCGGCCGCCGCGCTCGGCAAGCGGCTCAGCTTCGAGCTGGTGCCCGCCTGACCGGCATGCCGAACCGGCGGGCGGCCGGTTCGGCGCATCGCTTCACATGATGCGCGCCGCGCTCGGGCCGGTTATCCGGCCAGCGGTTCGGCCGGCCATCCGCCGGTTCGGCGCCGCAAGCGGGCGGACGGCAGCCCGCTTGCACCTGCCGGGGCGTCGGCACAGCCCGGTCACTTGCAGATGGCGCGGCGCGCGCCGCCCGTGAGCAGCCCGGCTGCGCGATGTGCTCATGCGGCCAATCCGATCGCTCAAGGGTACCGAAGCGCTCGCGGCCGCACGGCCCGGCGATCGTCCGTCCCTGCCGCGTGCGTGTCGGCCGGTGTCAGCGGTGACGGGCGAGCCGCAGGCGTGCATCCTCGCGTGCGGCGGGCGACAGTTCGGGCGTGTAGTGGAACGTGCCCGATACCAGCGACGCGACGGGCACGCCGTCGCGGAACAGCACGCGGTTGCCGGCCAGCGCCGGTACCTTGTCGCCGGGCAGCAGCGTGCCGGCGAGATTCAGCGGGTCCGCGCCCGTCACGCACACGTACTGCCCGTCACCCGGTTGCCGCCGCAGCTCGCGCAGGATCGGGATCGCTTCGGGCAGCGCGAACTGTTCGCCCGCGAGCCCGGCGACGAAGCGTCCGCCGCGAATTTCGCCGCGCGCCTCGAGGCGCTGCAGCACGCGGACGAGTTCGCGCCAGCTCGGCAGCCAGTCGGCTTCGCGCTCGAGCAGCCGCCAGAACACGACGCCATAGCGGCGCAGCAGCGTCCACGCGATGTGGTCGAGCGCGTCGGGGTCGGTTGCTGCCGGGCCGCGTTTCGGCGCCGGCCTGTCGTCCGGCGGCGCGCGACGTTGCACGAGCGCCCAGCGGCCCGCGTCGTCCATCCCGCCGATCAGCGCGCCGCCGCGCCGCGTGCGTGGCGCATAGGTCGCGCTGCGCTTGACGGCGGGCTTCAGCAGCGCGCGCAGGCCCGCGTAGCTGTCCGCGTTGACGAGGCCGGCCGACACGAGTTCGCCGAGCGCCTGTTCGAGTTCGACGGGCAGCATGTGCAGGTCGTCGAGCAGCGCATCGAAGAACATCGCACCGTGCGCGGCAAGCGCGTCGCGCACCTGCGCGGCCCGCGCGGACAGCGCCGGCTGCGCATCGGGGTCGCGCAGCGCCTGCCACGCATCGAGGTGGCGGCGCGGCAGCAGCACGATCGGCGTTGTCTTCACGGGCGTGCCGGCCGCGCGCGCCGGCGCGCCGATGCGCGTCCAGACGAGCTTGCCCGAGCGGCACAGCTCGTCGAGGCCGCCCGCCGTGTAGTCGGTGAGCCGCGCGGGCAGCAATGCGTCTTCCCAGGCGCTCGCCGCGGCCTCGTAGCCTTCGAGCTGTTCGACCACGGCCGCGAGCGCGTCACGGCCCGAGCCGCGCGTATCGAGTGTCAGGTGCTGCCAGTGAAACAGGAAGCGCATGAAATCGGCGCGCTCGACCGGCTCGATCTCGCGCCGCAGCCGTTTCACCGTGTAGCGATGAATGCGGGCGAGCAAGTGGCGCTCGCACCATTGGTCTGTCGTCGCGTCCGGCGTGAAGCGTCCGCACATCACGTAGCCTTCGCGCTGCAGCGCCGCGAGCGCCGTCGCGACCGACGCGGGCGTCAGCCCGAGCGGTTTCGCGATCGCGTCGAGCGCAAGCGGCCCGAAGCCGGTGAGCCGGGCGCGGATCACGTCGATGCACGCGGCGTCCGCTTCCCACGGCTGCGCGCAGGCGGCCGGCACCTTGAGCGCCGGTGTCATGCGTGCGTCGGGATGCAGCGCGCGCACGCACACGAGCCGTTCGACCGGCACCCACAGCGCCGCGCCGCCCGGCGTGACGAGCTTCGTCGCGCGCCGGCGCTCGGCAAGTTCCGCGAGCCGGTCGGGCCAGCCTTCGTGCGCCCGCGCTTCGCTGTCGGCGATGCACGCGAGCGTGAGCAGCGCATCGTGCATTTCGTCGGCGTCGCGCACGAGCGGCCATGCTTCGTCGCGCACCGCGTCGATCGCGTCGGCGTCGAGTGCGCCGAGATCGTCGCCCGATTCGGGGTCGCTCCAGCGGCGCGACTGCACGGCCTGCGTGCGGCGCTCCTCGAGCGGCGCATCGTCGAGGAACGCGTAGGGTTTCGCGTTCAGGATTTCGGCCGCGAGCGGCGACGGCGCGGGCAGGTCGCGCGCGACCAGCTCGATCGCGCCGCTTTCGATCCGGCGCAGCAGCGCGAGCCAGCCGTCGGTGTCCATCGCGTCGTGCAGGCAATCGTCGAGCGTCTGGTCGACGAGCGGGTGATGCGGGATCTCGCGCTCGCCGACGATGTTCTCGAGGCATGCGACCTGATCGGGGAACACGGTCGCGAGCAGATCCTCGCTCTTCATCCGCTGCAATTGCGGCGCGGTGCGCCTGCCGCCGGTGAAGCGCGGCAGCGCGAGCGCGGTCGTCGCGTTCCAGCGCCAGCGCACGCCGAACATCGGCGCGTCGAGCAGCGCCTGGACCAGCACGTGCTCGGCGCTGGCGGAGCGCAGGTAGCGCCACACTTCGTCGAGCGCGAAGCTGTGCGCGAGCGACAGCGACAGGATGATCGCGTCGTCGGTCGCGGCCGCCTGCAGCTCGAAGTTGAAACTGCGGCAGAAGCGCTTGCGCAGCGCGAGCCCCCACGCGCGATTGATGCGGCTGCCGAACGGCGAATGGATCACCAGCTGGGTGCCGCCCGATTCGTCGAAGAAGCGTTCCATCACGAGCGTATCCTGCGTCGGCAGCGCGCCGAGCGCGGCGCGGGTGCGGGCGAGGTAGTCGGCGATCTGGCGCGCGGCGTCGGGCGACACGCGGAGATCGTCGACGAGCCAGCGCAACGCCGGCGCGAGGCGACTCTCGGCGGTGGCGGTGACAACGGTCTCGTGCTGCACGTCGAGCGAGGCATCGGTATCGGTCTCGGGCTTGATCCCGGCCTTCGATGCCGCATTCGCGCCCGCTTTGGCGTCGGCCCGGGGCATGGACTTCCCGCCGGCCCCGTCGCCGATGCGTTCACGGTTCTTGCCCTGTGCCTGCCGGTCGCCTTCGGCGAACAGCCCGTCGAGCCGTGCGCGCAGCCGGCCGACCGCCGCCGACAGCTCGTCGCTGCGCCCCGGCGCCTCGCCGATCCAGAACGGAATGTTCGGCGACTGGCCCTGCGCGTCCTCGACGCGCACGCGGCCCGTCTCCACGCGGATGATCCGGTACGACTGGTTGCCCAGCTGGAACACGTCGCCGGCCAGGCTCTCGATCGCGAAATCCTCGTTGACGGTGCCGACCTGGATGCCCTGCGGTTCGAGCAGCACCGCGTAGTCGGCCATGTCGGGGATCGTGCCGCCCGAGGTCGTCGCGGTCATCATCGCGTTGCGGCGCCCGCGCACGGTGCCGCCTACCACGTCGCGATGCAGGTATGCGCCGCGCACGCCGCGGCGGCTCGTGAAGCCTTCGGCGAGCATCTTCATCACTTCGTCGAAGCGTTCGCGCGTGAGCCGCGCATACGGCGCCGCACGCGTGAAGCTGGCGTATAGCGCGTCTTCCCGCCATTCGGCGCAGGCGACTTCGGCGACGATCTGCTGCGCGAGCACGTCGAGCGGCGCCTCGGGAATCCGCAACGCGTCGAGTTCGCCGCGCCGCACGCAATCGAGCAGCGCCGCGCATTCGACGAGCTCGTCGCGCGACAGCGGGAACAGCCGGCCCTTCGGCACGCCGCCGACATGGTGCCCCGAACGGCCGACGCGCTGCAGGAACGGCGCGATCCCGCGCGGCGAGCCGACCTGGCAGACGAGGTCGACGTCGCCGATGTCGATGCCGAGTTCGAGCGACGCGGTGGCGACCAGCAGCTTGAGTTCACCGCGCTTCAGGCGCTGCTCGGCATCGAAGCGATGCTCCTTCGCGAGACTGCCGTGATGCGCGGCGATCGCATCCTTGCCGAGCCGGTCGGCGAGATGGCGCGCCATGCGCTCGGCGGTGCGCCGCGTGTTGACGAACACCAGCGTCGTGCGATGCGCGGCCGCGAGCCCGGCGATGCGGTCGTACACCTGCTCCCACACGTCGGTCGCCATCACGGGTTCGAGCGGCACGTTCGGCAGTTCGAGCGCGAGATCGCGTTCCCGCGCGTGGCCGGTGTCGACGATCGTGCAGTCGCGCGGCGCATCGGCTGGCCCGCCGACCAGGAACCGCGCAACCGCATCGATCGGCTTCTGCGTTGCCGACAGCCCGATGCGCGGCAGCGCGCGGCCGGCGAGCGCGTCGAGACGTTCGAGCGACAGCGCGAGATGGCTGCCGCGCTTGGACGACGCGAGCGCATGGATTTCGTCGACGATCACCGAGCGCACGCTCGACAGCATCTGCCGCCCGGAGGTGGACGACAGCAGCACGTACAGCGATTCGGGCGTCGTGACGAGGATGTGCGGCGCGCGCTTGCGCAGCGCGGCGCGCTCCGCCTGCGTGGTATCGCCGGTGCGCACGGCGGTACGGATCGCGGGCACCGGCAGGCCGAGCTGCGCGAGCGATTCGGCGATGCCGGCGAGCGGCGCGTCGAGGTTCACGTGGATGTCGTTCGACAGCGCCTTCAGCGGCGACACGTAGACGACGAGCGTCGCATCGGGCAGCGCGCCGTCGTGCGACAGCGCATCGCGCACCAGATCGTCGAGCGCGCACAGGAACGCGGTGAGCGTCTTGCCGGAGCCGGTCGGCGCGGCGACGAGCGTGGAGCGGCCGGCCTTGATGTGCGGCCACGCGAGCGCCTGCGCGCCGGTCGGCGCGGCGAACGTGCGCCGGAACCACGCGGCGACGGCCGGGTGGAACACGTCGAGCGCACGGGCGGCAGGGCGGGTAGCGGTAACGTCCATCGAAGCGTTGAAATGGGGGGCGAAGGCGCGAACGCAGCGCGCGCGAATCGAATCGCCAGTGTGCCAGACGCCGCGCGTGCGTGCCGGGCAAGTGCGGCGACCCTCCGCATCGAGATGGGGGCCGGCCGCGTACTTTCAACAGACGGAAAGTTGCGTGTGTGACGGCGTGCCGGGCGCACGCCGAAATGCGCCGAATTGCAACTAAACGCGATGCAGCCAGCCGAGCCAGTGTTCGAGCCGCGGCGCGCGCGAGCACAGCAACTGCGCAAGCCACAGCGTGCCGCCCCATGCGGCGGCCACGACGAGCAGGTCGCAACGCCCGCTCTTCCACAGGTTGAGCGAGTGACGCCGCCAGATCCACGGCACGCCGAGCGGGTTGGGCCAGTCGGCGAGCAGGTGCATCACGCCGCCGCAGGCGAAGCCGAACAGCGGCGCGGCCCAGAGCGGATGCGATCGATGAATGAGCCCGTGCCAGCCGAGCGCGAGCAGCGCGAGCCAGCCGATGCCCCAGTGCGTAAGGGTGCGGTGCGTGATCCACAGGCGGCGCTTGCGGCTCCACCATGCGACCTCGAGCCAGTCGGGCGCGGTGCCGCCCGCGACGCCCGCCGCGAACGCGGCGAACATGCCTGCATGCCACGGGCCGGTGGCGCCGGTCTGCGCGACGAGGACGGCGGCGGCGACGCCGGCCGCGAAGCCGGTCGCACGATGCGCATTGTGTGATGCCATAGCAACGGAGACGAGAAAACGTGAAGCGGCGCGTGAACCAGACGGTGAAGCGGCGCGAAAAGGGGCGCTATCTTCTCAGATCGATCCGCGCAGCGGGCGGTCCGTTTGCAGATTTTTTTTCGCATGCGATGCGGCATGCTTCGCAGTTCGCAACTTTCGGTTTTTGAGCATGACGTGAGGGCCGATCTCGCGTGTCATTCCGGCGGCGCGCGAGCGCGTATTCGGCGCCGCAGCATGACCGCGCGCAACGTGACCGATGCGCTTTCATCGCGGCGGCGTGTTCGACCCTTTTTGTCCCCCTATACTACGTAGCCGGCACGGGGCCGCCGATGTACCGGCGGCCCCGAACGGACCAGGCGCCTTTCCTGCCTGAAGGAGATCCACATGGGGGACATGCAATGACTACGCTGAATCGCTTCAAATCATCCGCTGTCGTGCTCGCGACGGTGGCCGGCGTCGGTTTCCTGCCGAACGCGCCCGTCTATGCGAAGGGGCCGCAGCCGGCCGTCCTGACCAGCTCCGCGGTCGCGGTGGCCGACAAGTACAGCGCGGATGCCGCGGAGCGGATCTTCAAGGAGGGCGGCAACGCGATCGACGCTGCGGTCGCGATCGCCTTCACGCTTGCCGTCACGTACCCGGAAGCCGGCAACATCGGCGGCGGCGGCTTCATGACGATCTACAAGGACGGCAAGCCGTACTTCATCGACTATCGCGAGCGCGCGCCGCTCGCCGCGACGAAGGACATGTATCTCGACAAGGACGGCAACGTCGTCAAGGGCATGAGCCTGTACGGCCCGCGCGCGGTCGGCGTGCCGGGGACGGTCGCGGGCATGTGGGAAGCGCAGAAGCGCTTCGGCAAGCTGAAGTGGAAGCAGGTGCTGGCGCCGGCGATCCACTATGCGCGCGACGGCTTCGTCGTCGACGAGCAGCTCGCGCAGCGCGGCGTCGACGCGTCGAAGGAGTTCGGCGGCAAGACCAACTTCGACAAGTACTTCTCCGGGCTGAAGGCCGGCGTGAACTTCAAGCAGCCCGACCTCGCCGACGTGTTGACGCGCATCTCGAACGACGGCGCGGAAGGTTTCTACAAGGGCAAGACGGCCGACCTGATCGCCGCGTCGATGAAGACCGGCGACGGCAACGGGCTGATCACCACCGAGGATCTCGCGCAATACCGCGCGGTGTGGCGCGAGCCGGTGCAGGCCAGGTGGAACGGCTATGACGTGATCACCGCGCCGCCCCCGAGCTCGGGCGGCATCGGCCTCGTGCAACTGCTGAAGATGAAGGCCGACCTCAAGCAGGACTTCGAGGGCGTGAAGCTCAATTCGCCGCAATACATCCACCTCGTCGCGGAAATCGAGAAGCGCGTGTTCGCCGATCGCGCGCAGTATCTCGGCGATCCCGATTTCTACAAGGTGCCGATCGCGCAGCTGACCGACGACGCCTACATCGCGAAGCGCGCGGCCGAGGTCAATCCGAAGGAGCCGTCGGACACCAAGAGCGTGCAGCCGGGCCTCGGCACGACGATGCCGGAGAAGGCCGAAACGACGCACTTCTCGGTGGTCGACAAGTGGGGCAACGCGGTGTCGAACACGTACACGATCAACGGCTATTTCGGCTCGGGCGTGATCGCCGACGGCACCGGCATCGTGCTGAACGACGAGATGGACGACTTCTCCGCGAAGCCGGGGGTGGCGAACATGTTCGGTGTGGTCGGCAGCGACGCGAACGCGATCGAACCGAAGAAGCGCCCGCTGTCGTCGATGTCGCCGACGATCATGACGAAGGACGGCAAGGTGTCGCTCGTGATCGGCACGCCGGGCGGCTCGCGGATCTTCACGTCGATCTTCCAGGTGATCAACAACATCTACGACTTCAGGATGCCGTTGAAGGAGGCCGTCGGCGCGATGCGCTTCCACCACCAGCTGCTGCCGCCGAACACGATCTTCTGGGAGCCGTACCACCCGATCGAGGGTGAACTCGCGAAGCAGATCGAGGCGCGCGGCTACACACTGAAGGGGCAGGATTTCAGCGGCGACATCCAGGTGATCAAGATCGACGGCAAGACGCCGGAAGCGATGGCCGATCCGCGCGGGCGCGGCGTGACGCGGATCATTCACTGACGTGAAGCGGCGCATGCGCGTGCGCGAAAGCGGCCGCGCATGCCGTGTTCCGCCGCCGGCGCCGGGATGCCGGCGGCGGAAACCGTTCAGCCGGTGGTCCGTAGGAACGCCGCGATGCGCGCCGCAACCGCGTCGGGCGCATCCTCGAAGCAGTAATGTCCGACGCCCGCGAGCCGCTCGACCGGCGCGGCCGGAAAGAGCGCCGTGAAGAGCGGCAGGAAGTGTTCGGCGCCGAGCGTTCGATCGGCGTCTCCCCAGATCGCGAGCGCGGGTTTTGCGCGGATCGCGCGTTGCGCCGCCGCATCGGGTTCCTCGAACCGGTGCGCGCCGGCGGCAAACCCGCGCGCCCATCCGATCGCGCCGAGACAGTCGGCCGGTTGCGCGAACGGCGCGCCGTATGCCGCGATCCACGTCTCGTCGATGATCGCGTGATTCTCGAAGCCGTTGAGTTTCAGCGTGCTGAGGATGTTGAAGCCGAGCTGCCCGAGCACGGTTTCGAGCGTATCGTCCGCCGCCGCGCGCGCGATCCACTGGAACCACGGCGCGTCGCGACCGTTCGCGGCCAGGCGCTCGCCAAGGTCCGGCTGGCCGAACGGCGTCGGTCCGTTCGCCGCCACGATGCGCCGGATGCGATCCGGATGCCGCGCGGCGAGCCCCATGCCGACCGGGCCGCCGAAGTCGTGCATCACGAGCGTGATGCGATCGAGGCCGAGGGCGAGGACGAAACGCTCCAGGTTGTCGATATGGTCCTGCAGCAGGTAGCTGCGGTCCTGCGGCGTCGCGCTTTTGCCGAATCCCATGTGATCGGGCACGACGACGCGATACGTCGGACTCAGCGCCGCCACCAGATGACGGAACAGATACCCCCAGGTGGGTTCGCCGTGCAGGCACAGGACGGTTTCGCCGTCGCGCGGGCCTTCGTCCACGTAGTGCATCCGGAAGCCGGCTGCGTCATCGAAATGCGGGGTGAATGGAAAGGTGCCGTCGAACGTGGCATCGGACCGGATCATCGAACGCTCCTTCGGGTAGTCGGACATTTTGGTTTCAATATGAAACCAAGAGGCAGCGTAAGTTATAAGGTTTTAAATTGCAACCAAGTAGTGATCCGGTCGTGCGCGGGGTGGCATTGCCGCGGAGGCGCAATGGCCTACCAGGGAAGAAGGGGGGCTGCCTGAATCCACGTGACAGTGTGCCGATCCGCGCTCTCGCGCATGCTTCGGCGATTCGTTCGTCGCCAGCGAACCACCGGGTTCGCATGATTGATCTTTTGCGATTGAGGTTTTATATTGCAACCATTCATGTCAGCCGGAACGGCATCGCCGCACGTATCAATGAACAGACGCACCACGCACGAGGATTCCCCCTGCGGCGTTGCCCGCCCGCTGGACGCGATCGGCGACTGGTGGTCGCTGCTGATCGTCCGCGACGCGTTCGACGGGCTGCGCCGGTTCGGCGAATTCCAGAAGAGCCTCGGGCTCGCGAAGAACATCCTGGCCGCGCGGCTGCGCAATCTGGTCGCGCACGGGATCATGGACATCGTGCCGGCTGCCGACGGCGGCGCGCATCGCGAATATGTGCTGACCGCGAAGGGGCGCGGCCTGTTTCCGTTGCTCGTCGCGCTGCGGCAGTGGGGGGAGGCGTTCTTCTTCGAGCCGGACGAGGCGCACGTGCTGCTGGTCGACCGGAAAGCCGGGCTGCCGGTCAGGACGCTCGAACTGCGTGCGCAGGACGGGCGCGTGCTCGGGCCGGAAGATACCGTCGTGCTGCCGCCGCCGGGCTGACGGGGCGCGCACGCGCCGGCGTCAGCGCTTCAGCAGCGCATGCGCGTGGACGATCTGCTCGGCGAGCTGGTTGATCGAGATGCGCCGCTCCATCGCCTGCGAGCGGATCTGCTGGTAGGCCTCGTCCTCGGTGATCGCGTTGTGCTGCATCAGCAGCGCCTTGGCTTCCTGCAGCGTGCGCGCGGACATCACGCGCTGTTCGAGCTGCGCGATGCGGCGCCGGTATTCGTCGTGCCGGTGGCGCTGGTGGCACGCGAGCGCCATCGCGCTCAACAGGCCGAACGAACGCACCGGGGTCGTGACCGCGCTCTGCGCATCGATGCGCAGCATCAGTTCGAGGATCGTCGGGCTTTCGTAGGTCGTGACGGCGATCAGCGGCGGCCGTGCGTCGTCCTCGAGCCACGGGATCGACAGGTGCAGCAGGTCGGGCCGAACCGCGAGAATCACGAGGTCGACGCTTTCCGGCAGCGCGGCGGGCGGCGGCCAGCGCTGCTCGCTCGGGCAGCCGATGCGCGAGAGCTGCTCGACGATCAGCAGGCCGTTGTCGTCGTCCGGGTAATACACCATCACGCGGAGCGAGCGCAGTTCGGCGAGCAGGCGAGGCGTCGAGCGGATCGGGGTGCGGGCGCGCATCGTCGGTTACGCCTTCTGTTCGTCGGGCGCGTGCACGCGGTCGCCGAGCGAATGCGTGACGAGGTACGGGTCGGGATGGACGCGCCGCGTCGCCTCGCGCACGATCGTGAAATTGCCGTCGGCGGTCGCGCAGCCGATGCGTGGGTAGAGGCACGTGTGCTGCGTGAGCCGGTCGATCTTCACGCGCCCCTGCGGCGCGTCGAATTCGGCGTCCGCGAGATGTTCGACCAGGCGCTCGCGCCGGTCGCTGCCTGCCCGCGCGAGCGCGTTGGCGAACAGGTGCACCTGGAAATACGCGGCTTCCCACGGCGCGGAGGCGCTCGCGTCGTCGCCGAAGCGTGCCTTGAGCTGCGCGATGCAGCGCCGGTTCACGTCCGAGTCGATGGTCTGGAAATAGGGCGACGACGTGTAGTGGCCGGCCGCGGCCGCTCCCATCTGGCCGAGCTCGATCTCGGAGGTCGTCAGGCTCGCGATCGGCATCCTGCGCGCGTCGAGTCCGGCTTGCGCATACGCGCGGTAGAACGCGGCCGTGCTGTCGCCGACGAGCGTGCTGAACACGAAGTCGGGCGCCTTCGCGCGGATGTCCTCGATCACCGCCGCGAAATCCTGCTCGGACGCGACGAGCGGCATGTACACCTCGCCGAGGATCTGGCCTTCCGGATGCTGCGTGACGAGGTCGATCATGATGCGGTTCGACTCGTACGGGTAGATGTAGTCGGAGCCGACCAGGTACACGCGCGCGCCGAACTGCGCGGTCATGAACGCGGCGAGCTGCACGCTGTTCTGGTTCGGCGCCGCGCCGGTGTAGATCACGTTCGGCGAGAACTCGAAGCCTTCGTAGAGCGTCGGGTAGAACAGCAGCTTGTCCCACTTCTCGACGATCGGAATCAGCGCCTTGCGGCTGCTCGACATGTACGCGCCGAACAGCACGTTCACGCGCTCGGTGGCGATCAGTTCTTCGGCGAGCTCCGCGTAGACGGCCGGGTCCGAACAGGCGTCGCGCACGACCGGCACGATCTCGCAGCCGTTCGCGCCGCCCGCTTCGTTGATCTCGGCGATGGCCTGCAGCGTGCCGCGCAACTGGCTCTGGCCGAGGCGCGATGTGCATCCGCTCTGCGAGAACAATACGCCAACCTTCACACTGTTCATTCGGTCTTTCCTGTCTCTTCCGGATAGGGCTGTCATGCGGTCAGGCGCCCGGCCGCGTACGCGACGACGGCGGGCAGTGCGTCGTCGCTCGCCGCGTGGACGCAGCCCGGTCCGACGCCGAGTATTGTAGACAACCCGGGCGGCGCGCCGAACGACAGCCCCGCGATCGTAACGCCGCGCTGCCGGCCCTGGTGTGCCGCGCGGCGCGCGTCCTCGACGAGGTAGCGCGGGTCGAATACGTCGATGTCGGCGGCTTCGCCATCGCCGATCATCAGCACGGCGGCGCGCGCGCCCGCGGCTTCGCGGCGCAGCAACGCCAGCGCATGCCGCAGCGCCGCGCCCGTGCGCGTGCTCATCCCGGTGTCGGCCGCGAGCAGCGCCGCGCGGCGGCCGGCGTCGAAGGTCTCGCCGAAATCCTTGAAGCGCGCGTAGTACACGCGATGCCGGCTGTCCGACGTGTAGCCGTGCACGGCCCAGCGCCGGCGCTGCCGGTCGAACAGGTCGCCGAGCACGAACGCCGCGCGTTTCTCGAGCGCGGCGACCTGCGCGGCCGTCGATGCGGACAGGTCGAGCAGCATCAGCACGGGCCCGCGCGCGGCGTGCGGCACGCGGCGCCGGAACACGCGCGGATCGGGCGTGTGCCCGGCGCGGCGCGCGATGCGTGCGGCGATCGCCGCATCGACGTCGAGCGCATCGCCGTCGAGCTGGCGGCCGACGCGCCGCTGCAACTCCGATGCGCGCGCGGCCGGCATCCGCTTCGCGGCGCGCCGGTCGGCGTCGATCAGCGCGGCAAGCGACGGCGGCGGCGTCGACGCGGCGGGCGCGCGTTCGACGATCGTCGTCCAGTCGCGGCGTTCGCGCTGCGTGTGGCAATTCCACTCGGGATAGCGCGGCGCATCGGGCGCGGGCGGCGGTTCGTCGTCGGGATCGTCGCCGCGGCCGCCGGTCGAAGCCGACATCTCGACGCCCGCGTCGCCTGCCTGTTCGGCCGCTGCCGCGGCCGGCTGCGCCCACAGCCATGCATTGTCGTCGCGATACGGCAGCCATGCGCCGTCGTCGGGTTCGAAGCGCACGCGCATCTGGCCGAGATCGTTCGCGAGCCGCGACGCGATCGTGCGGAACGCGCGATAGTCGTCGAGCGAGTCGCGGCGCTCGGCGAACAGCTGCGCGCCCTTGTCGACCCACGGGTTGCCGTCGCGATACGACGGATCGAACAGCGCCTTCGCGAGCCGTGCGCACAGGCGGCCGAACGTGAGCCCTTCGCGGTCGATGCCCGCGAACGCGGGCGCCCAGCAGGTCGCGAGCCCCGGCCAGGTGCGCGCGAGCAGCGCTTCGACCCGCGCGTCCTCGATCAGGCCGGCCACCGCGATCCCGATCGGCGTCAGCGTGTCGACCGGTTCGCCCGGCGGTGAATGCAGCCAGTGCGCGAGCGCGTGCGCGGCCGCCGCGACGCGGACGTCGGGCGGCAGCGCGCGCGGCACGCGCAGCGCGGCGTGGCCGAGCGTCGCGCGCGGCGCCGCATCGTCGAGCCGCACGTCGGTCTCGCGCGCGGTCATCCCGTGCAGGAAGCGGGCCAGCCGCAGCGCGCTCATGTCGCGAAGTGCGCAACGGCCATCGTCTGCAGCGCGGCGCGCGTGTCGGCATCGTCGGTCGCCGCGTCGCTGATCGCGATCCGGCACGCATCGAGCGGCGCGAGCCCCGCGACGATCAGCCGGGCCGCGTGGACGAGCAGCCGTGTCGATGCGCCTTCGTCGAGTCCGTTGCCGGTGAGCGCGAGCGTGCGCGTGCGCTGCGCGAGATCGACGAGCCGGTGCGCGGTGGCCCGGTCGGCGCCGCTCTCGCGCACGATGACGTCGGCCTCGTGCGCGGCCTCCGGGTAGCCGAAGTCGATCGCGACGAAGCGCTGTCGCGTCGACGGCTTCAGCCGCCGGTGTTCGCCGTGATAGCCGGGGTTGTACGAGATCACCAGATGGAAATCCGGATGCGCATGCACGACCTCGCCGAGCCGGTCGAGCGGCAGCACGCGCCGCGAGTCGGTCAGCGGGTGGATCACGACCGTCGCATCGGGGCGCGCCTCGACGATCTCGTCGAGGTAGCAGATCGCGCCATGCCGCGCCGCGAGCGTGAGCGGCCCGTCGGCCCAGTAGGTGCCGTCGGCGTCGAGCAGGTGCCGGCCCGTCAGGTCGGCCGCGGACGTGTCGTCGTTGCAGGCGACCTGGATCAGCGGCAGGCCCATGCGCCACGCCATGTATTCGATGAAGCGGGTCTTGCCGCAGCCGGTCGGCCCTTTCAGCAGGACCGGCAGGTGCTGGCGGCAGGCCGTCTCGAACCAGTCGGCCTCGGCGCCGGCGGGCTGGTAGAACGGTGCGTCGGCGATGCGGTACCCGGCGAGCGGATCGACGGCAAGCGGCGTATCGCGTGCGCTCATCACCACCTCCCCGTCATCATCAGCATGCCGGGCAGCCAGCAGGTGCCCACGCCGATCGCGATCGTGTAGCCGGGCAGGAAGCGCACGGGCCGCTTCAGCCCGAGCGCGACGAAGAACAGGAACCACAGGCTCGACCACAGCACCCACATGGTGCCGACGCGCACGTCGTGCGACGTGCCCGCATAGACGAGTGCGCTGATCGCGACGAACAGGCAGTACCAGCCGAGTCCCGCGCCTTGCAGCCCGCGCCACTGGACGGCGGCGAGATACAGGTACGTGAACGCGAACAGCAGGCCGCCCGCGCTCGAGAAATACTGCGGCGGCGCGGAGGCCTGCGCGAGGCCGGCGAGGTTGATCAGCAGCGCGAGCAAGCCGACGAGCAGGTTCAGGCCCGCCGCGTCGCGCGGCTCGATGCGGCCGGTGAGCGCGACGCCGTTGACGACCAGTACCGCGCCGATGAAGAAGAGAGCGACACCGAGCATGATGAAGGCTCCTGAGTGGGACGGCGCCGTTCGCGCAGGCTGCGCGAACGGCCGGGCGGGGCGCGTGCTCAACGGTGCGCGGGCGCTTCGGACGGAATGCCCTCGATCGGGCATTCAGGCGTGCCGGGCGTCGCGCGCGTGAGGCGCTCGACGGCCTGGCGCGTGCCGTCCGGGTCGTTCACCCAGTTCGCGTAGAACTCGAACGGGCATTGCGCGACGCCGTTCGGCGATTCGCCGGAACCGATCTTGCCCGTGTAGCCGCGGTGCAGCAGCTTGTACAGGTGGTTCTGCGACTGCATGTTGCGGCGCGCGTCGCGGATCAGGCTGACCGACAGCTCCGCATACTGCACGCCGTTTTCCTCCTCGCCGCATTCGCCGAGCGTGCGGCCGTCGAAGCCGACGATCGCCGAATGGCCGAAATACGAGTACACGCCGTCGAACCCGGACGCGTTCGCGACCGCGACGTAGCAGTTGTTCATGAACGCCATTGCCTTCGATACGAGCACCTGCTGGTCCTTCGCCGGGTACATGTAGCCCTGGCAGCGCACCACCAGTTCGGCGCCGCGCATCGCGCAGTCGCGCCAGATTTCCGGATAGTTGCCGTCGTCGCAGATGATCAGGCTGATCTTGAGCCCCTTCGGCCCCTCGGCGACGTACGTGCAGTTGCCCGGATACCAGCCTTCGACCGGCACCCACGGCATGATCTTGCGGTACTTCTGCACGATCTCGCCCTTGTTGTCGATCAGCACCAGCGTGTTGTACGGCGCCTTGTTCGGGTGTTCCTCGTGGCGTTCGCCGGTGAGCGAGAACACGCCCCACACGTTTGCCTTGCGGCACGCGGCCGCGAAGATGTCGGTTTCCTCGCCTGGGATCGTCGAGGCCGTGTCATACATCTCCTTCGCGTCGTACATGATCCCGTGCGTCGAATACTCGGGAAACACGATGAGATCCATGCCGGGCAGGCCGCGCTTGATGCCGACCACGCGCTCCGCGATTTCGCGGGCGTTGGCGATCACCTCGGCGCGCGTGTGCAGGCGCGGCATCTTGTACTGGACGACGGCGACGCCGACGGCGTCGTTGCTGCTGGAAATATCGCCATGACGCATGGTGTGCTCCTGGTTCGGGTGAAGACGTGCGTTTTCGAAAGGCAAAAAAAAGCCCTTGCCTCGACGCGCGAGGCAAGGGCTTCTTTGCCGGTCCGTTCATCCGACAACGCTGTCGGATAACGGGAATGCGGATGGGCGGCCGGATGCGGGGCCGGCGCGGCGCGGGCTATCGGGCGCGCGCTGCGCACGATCGTGGGACGTCTTTGTCCGCCGGATCGATGGGATGCACTCTATGCAAAGTTTTTTCTGGATGCAACATCGCGTATACCCCGGCACGTGACGGCGGCACCGCGCGCCGCGCCCGCGGCTGTGCGAGCGGACGAGGGCGCCGCAGGTTCGCGGGCATCGGCGAATCGACCGGCACGCCGGCCGGCGCGATTCATAAAGGTTGCGCGCACAACTGTTTATGATGTGCCGGCGGGAATCGAAGCGCGCTCAGCCCCGACCGCTCGACGCGTTGCTCTCGAGGAAGTTGTCCACCGCGACCAGCGACGCTTCGTCGAGCGTCCCCAGCACGCTTTTCAGCTTCAGTTGCAGCTTCAGCGCATCGAGATAGCTGTCGAACAGCTTCTGCCGGATGCTCGAGATATCGCGCCGCAGGTTCAGCGTTTCGTACGTCGTGCTGTAGCCGACCTGGTGCGCCTTCATCGACGAGTCGTAGGCGAGCCGCGCGGCCTGCAGCGATTGCTGCAGCGCGCGGATGCGCGTGCCGACCGATTCGAGCGCGGACAGCGCCTCGCGATGGTCGGTGCCCAGTTGCTCCTCGACCTCGCGCAGCCGGTTGCGGTACTGCTCGGTCACGTGCTCGGCTTCCATCTGGCGGTAGTACACGCTGCCGCCGGAAAAGATCGGGATCGTCACCTGCACGCCGACCGCGCTCTGGTGGAAATCGGAGCGGTCGGTGAGCCCGCGCAGGTTCGGATTGAGCCCGCGCGAATACGAAGCGAACAGGTCGACGGTCGGCAGGTGCTCGGCGCCGACGCGTTTCGCGGCGAGCCGCGCAACCTGGACGTCGCGATACGCCTGCTGGTAGGCGGGGTTGTCCTGCGGCGCATATTCGCCGGACGGAATGCGCGGCGACGACCCGCGCATCGCGAGCCGCGGCCAGCGCGCGAAATCGATCGTCGAACCGAGCAGCGTCTCGTAGCGTGCGCGGCGCGCATCGACGTCGGTTTGCGCGAGCGCCTCGTCGGACTGCGCGAGGCTGCGGCGCGCCTCGATCTCGGCCGTATCGCCGATCGTCTTCATCCCGAGCTGCGCCATGCGTCGCGTATCGCTTTCGAGCCGCGTGAGCGCGCTGACTTCGTCGTCGGCCGACTGCAGCTTCTCGCGTGCGCTCAGCAGGTCGAAGCACGCGTTCGCGACCCGCAGGATCAGGTCCTGCTTCGCGACCTCGAGCTTCTGCCTGGCCGATTCCTCGTACTCGGTCGCGCGCCGCATGTCGTACAGGTAGGGCACGTTGAACAGCGCCTGCGTGATCTGCGCGGCGCCGTAGGCGGCGTTGTTCGAGCCGCTGACGTCGATGCCGAACAGGTTCGCGTGCGTGCCGTAACGCCCCCATTCGAGTTGCGCGGTGGCCTGCGGCAGCATCTGCGCGCGCGCCTCGGGAAATTTCTGGCGTGCCGCGTCGTATTCGTTGCGCGCCTGCAGGTAGCGCGGATCGTGCACGGCGGCGTACTGGTAGGCGGCGTCGAGGCAGAACGCGTGCGCGTTCGCCGACAGGGTTACTATCGTTACAGCCAACGATGTCACGGTTGCAAGTCGGGGATTCCACCTAGTCGAAAATCTTGATAGGGAAATACCCGCATTCCGCGCCGATGCTCCGCGATTCTCATACCTCGTTTCAAACATGGCCGTCTCCGTCTCCCGCCCGTGCCGCAACGCATGGCGGCGGGATTTAAACGTTTTGAAATTGAAATCCAAACAACCTGAATGCCGGCAATCCGTCGCGCATCGGAAAACGCACCCGTAAGAGTGTGTCCTCCATTGAATTCCGATGCGCTCGCATGATAGCCTGATTTCGGCTCGTAATCGCTGTGATTATTAGATTAACAAGTCGCTAGGGATTAAAAGCCGTTGGTATTTCAATGAAGGTTCTTTGCATCATCTTTATTTTTTACGAGGAGAGAATGATGAAGGTCATGACGACGGAACAGGTCAGGAATGTGCATGGCGGCGGTGCGATCAGCTCGCTGGGTAGCCTCGCCGTTGACGCCGCGCCGGTGGTGACCGCGCTCGGCCAGTTCCTGCCGAGCCTCGGCAATTACCTGCAGAACCCGAAGACGTTCAATAACACCGGCAAGTAACCGCCGTGCGCGGGGAGGCGCCCCCCGCGCGAGATGCTGCGAAACAGAAGGAAAAGAATCGATCGCCGCAGCGGCAATAAAGCGAATCCGAAATGCATGGTTTTCGGATCGGGCGATTATCAGGAGGCAGGAGTGCCGGATTATTACCGTAATAAAGTAAACGGCCATTGAGTTTGCGATTGGCCGGCGGCTGAAGGCATTCCGACTATATAAAGGCCACAACAAATGCGAGACATCACGGAAGAACAGGCCCGCCAGATTCGCGGCGGCGCGTCGCTTTACTCGAATTCGGCCGCCTATACGGTCGATCTCGTCAACCAGTCGATCGGATCCACGCTGCAGGGCCTGATGACGCAGTACCAGACCCGCGCCGTCGAGCAGTTCCGGATGTCGCTCGGCTCGTCGCGCTGAGCGGCCCGCCGGGCTGCCGGCAACACCGATCTCCCGTCGCAGCCGGCACCCGCCGGCTGCGCCCTTGCTTATCGCGCACGACCCGCCGCGGGCCCGCACGGCCAGGCCCGGGCGGCGCGTCGTCGCGCCCCGGGTGCCCGACCATGCTCTTCAATACGCGTAAAGTCCGTCCGGTCCTGCAGGACGAGGTGACGGAGTGCGGCCTGGCCTGCCTCGCGATGATCGCGTCGTGGCACGGGCGCGAAACGACGTTGCGCACGCTGCGCAACCGCTATCCGGTCCGGATCGATTCCGGGCTGTCGTTCTTCGACCTGATGGAGATCGCGAACGATCTCGGCCTGCGTGCCCGCGGGCTGCAGTTCGACGCGGGCGAGCTCGACGCGCTCAAGACGCCGTGCATCCTGCACTGGGGGATGAACCACTATGTCGTGCTGACGAAGGTCGGCTACGGCAGCGTGCACATCGTCGATCCCGCGCTCGGCGAGACGAAGCTGCCGCTCGCGCAGGCGCTCACGCACATCACCGGCTACGCGCTCGAACTGAATCCGGACATCGGCTTCACGCGTGCGGGCCAGGCCGACCGGATCCGGCTGCGCGACTACCTCGAAGGGCTGACGGGCATCCGCAAGAGCCTGGCGATCGGCATCGCGGGCGGCGTCGCCGCGCAGCTCCTGCTGCTGCTCGGGCCGTCGTACGTGCAACTGACGATCGACGAGGCGCTGAAGAAAACCGACGTCGACATCCTGTACCTGCTGACGATCCTGTTCGCGATCGTGTTCCTGTTCGACACGCTGTACGCGAACCTCGTCGGCAACATCAAGAGCTACCTGCGCAATATCGTGTCGCAGCAGTTGTCCGCGAACATGGTCGGGCACCTTGCCCGGTTGCCGATCGGCTATTTCCTGTTCCACAACACCGGCGATTCGATCTCGCGGGTGTCGTCGGTGTCGGAGGTCGGGCGGTTTCTCGTCGACGGGCTGGTCGGCGGCCTGCTCAATCTCGTCACCTGTACGCTGACGCTCGTGCTGATGCTGTACTACAGCCCCGTGCTGGCGGGCATCAGCCTGGCCGGGATGGTGCTGTTCGCGCTGAGCCGGCTCGCGATCCAGCCGCAGCTCCAGGACGCGATGTCGCAGATCCTCACGCGCGGCGCCGAGGCCGATGCGCTGCTGATCGAAAACATCCGTTCCGCCCATTCGATCAAGCTGCTGTCGGCGGAGACCGCGCGCAGCAGCCTGTGGGTCAACGCGTTCACGCAGAAGCTGCAGGCGATGCGCCAGCAGGAGCGGCTGCAGTTGATGTTCGATTCGATCTCGAAGGGGATCGTGCACGTCGAGCAACTCGTGATCGTCACCTACGGCGCATGGCTCGTGATGCACGGCCAGAGCACGATCGGCGTGATCTATGCGTTCATCCAGTACAAGAACCTGTTCGCGGACAAGTTCATCGATTCGATCCAGCTCTATGTGCGCCGCAAGGTGCTGCAGGTGCACATGGACCGCGTCGCGGACGTGCTGCAGACCGAAACCGAGGAGCCCGCGCCGGACGCCGTCGTGCGGCCGGTCGACGGGTTCGACGGCGCGCTGTCGATTCGCGCGCTGTCGTACACGCCGAAGGGCGGCAACCGCCCGATCCTGCGCGACATCGCGCTCGACGTGCCCGCGGGCGGCAAGATCGCGATCGTCGGCCGCACCGGCAGCGGCAAGACGACGCTGCTGAACCTGATCTGCGGCCTGGTGCGGCCCGAACCCGGCACGCTGTTCGTCGGCGGCGTCGATCTCGCGGACGTGAACCTGCGGCAGTACCGCAAGCATCTGGCGGCCGTCACGCAATCGGACCAGCTGTTTCGCGGCACGATCCGCGACAACATCACGAACTTCGCGCCCGCGCCGCGCATCGGCGCGATGTTCGATGCGGCGAAGCTCGCATGCATCCACGACGAGATCGAGCAGCTCGACCATCGTTACGACACGCCGCTCGGCGATACGCAGAAGTTCCTGTCGGCCGGCCAGATGCAGCGCCTGCTGATCGCGCGGGCGCTGTATTGCGAGCCGCGCCTGCTGATCCTCGACGAGTTTTCGTCGAACCTCGACCAGGCGACGACGCACGAGATCTGCCGCAACGTGCTCACGCTGCCGTGCACGATCGTGCTGGTCACGCACGACGCGTCGATCCTGTCGAGGGTCGACCGGATCTACCGGATGCACGACGGCGTATTGACCGATGCGACCGACGAATGGCGCACGGTCGGGGAGACGCAGTGATGCTCGGGCGACTCTTCCTGCTCAATCCGTTCTCGTACGCGTTCCTGGTGCGCCGCGTCGTGCGCGCCGTCGCGCTGCGCACGTCGCCCGCGCGCGGGCTGCGGCTGATGCGCTGGTGCTCGGGCGCGTGCCTGCGCTGCTTTCCGTGCATTCGCGAATCGATCGAACGCGCGGTCGCGTACATGCTGAGCGCACACCTGAACGACGATCCGCGCCGCGTGCGGGACGTTTCGGCGGCGATCGTGCGCGAGCTGTTCGAGGCCGAGTTCGCGGGGCTCAAGCTGCGCACGCACAGCCTCGCATCGATGAAGTCGATGATCGACGGGATGGCGTGCGAGGGCGACGCGCAACTGCGCGCGGCGCTCGCGCGAGGCGGCCCGCTGATGCTCGCGGGGCTGCACTTCGGCAACCTGATGCTGTTCGTCACGAAGCTGCGCTTCATGATTCCCGACGACCGCAAGCTGATGGTGATCCTGCACCGCGATGCGCCCGGTGCGTTCTTCGACGACGCGCTGCGGCTCGTCGCCGAATACGGCGCGGGCGAAGTCGATTTCATCGACATCGAGGAGCGCGTGCACCTGCGACGGCTGATCACGAGCCTGCGACGCGAGGCGCCCGTGTTCCTGCTGTTCTCGGACCTGCACGGCAAGTTCGGCAAGACCAACCGCTGCCGGCTCGGCGGGCGCTGGGTGCGGATGGCCGGCGGCGGCGTGAAGCTCGCGGTCGAGCAGGGGATTCCGCTGCTCGTCGCGTATGCGACGGGCGTGCCGTTCCGTGATCGCTGCACCGTGCATTTCACCGAGCTTGCGGGCGGCCCGCTCGCGCCGATGCTCGGCGCGGACGATGATGCGTCGCCGGTGCGCGCGACGCACCAGCGCATCGTCGACCGTCTGGAACAGGCGCTGGTGCGCCAGCCCGAGCAATGGCACTTCTGGGAACACTTCACGCCTTACCTGATGCCGACGCCGCTGCTCGATGCGGCCGCGCGGCGTCGCTCCTGACGAGCCCGCCCCATGCCAACCTGGAACTCCGCCCTTCGAGAACAGAAGCCGTCGCGCAAGCTCGCGCGCGGCACGACCTTCGGCACCGTGATCCACGGCGTCGTCGACGTGCCGGTATCGATGCGGTTCTTCTGCTACCTGTCGCTGACGATGTTCGCGATGTTCGTGATCGCGCTCGTCCGGCTGAGCTACGCGAATACCGAGAGCGTGTCGGGCATGCTGACGCCGCGCTCGGGGCTGATCGGCGTCAGTGCGCCGCCGGGCTGGGCCGTGCGCGACATCTACGTCGGCAAGGACCAGTACGTGAAGGCCGGCCAGCGGCTGCTGGCGGTGGCGCGCGACACGAGCTTCGTCAGCCAGGCGAACAACGTGCAGGGCATGCGCGCGGCGCTGGACCGGCAGCGCGTCGAGGTGACGCAGCAGATCGACGCGGCGCGCCTGGAATACCGGTCGTCGGTGCAGCAGGTCAACCAGCAGATCGCCGCGCAGGGCGAGAGCCGCGGGCTGATCGACCGGCAGATCCAGGACCAGAAGCGCATCGTCGACGAGTACGGCGAACGGCGCGCGCGCGTGAAGCAGCTGCTCGACGAGCAGGTCGTGACGCTCGAACAGTACAACCAGGTCAACACGCAGTACCTGCAGGCCGGGCAGGCGTACCAGGACCTGCTGCTGCGCCGCGCCGAGCTCGCGAAGAACGCGATGCAGCTGCGCGGTGATCTCGACACGATGCAGAGCAAGTACGACGGCGCGAACGCGGAACTGAAGATCAAGCAGGAGGAGCTGAACGCGAAGGAATACAACATCGACGAGAACGTGAACCAGGTGCTGTACGCACCGGCCGACGGGCAGATCGTGCGGCTCGACGTCGTGCAGGGCGGCGTGATCGACCCGCCGGGCACGCGCGTCGTCGAGATCCTGCCCGCGAAGGCGGACGGGCTGATCGCCGAGGTCTACATTCCGTCGTCGAAGGCCGGTTTCGTGAAGAAGGGGCAGGAGGTGAAGGTTGCGTACGCAAGCTATCCGGTCGAGAAGTTCGGCACGTATCGCGGCAAGGTGCTGTCGATCTCGCCCGTCGCGTTTTCGGCGAAGGAGCTGAACCTGCCGGTCGACGCCGCCACGCCGCAGACCTATTTCAAGACCTGGGTCGAACTGGCCGACCGCACGCCCGCGTTCGAGGGGCGGCCGCTGTCGTTGCGGGCCGGGATGATGCTGAAGGCCGACATCGTGCTGGAGCGGCGCAGCCTGCTCGAATGGCTGTTCGAACCGCTGTACCGGATCCGCCGGCGCCTGTTCGGCGTGCCGGCCTGAGCCGATGACACGTCGCGACACGTACCGCCGCCGGGCGCGGCCGGGCGCCGCTCGCCCGCTGTCACGCTGGCTCGGCATGACGCTGATCGCCTGCGCGGCCGCCGCGCACGGCGCGCCGCAGCCGGCCGGCGAGGCCGGGCCCCGCTGGCAGGCCGGCGCCGACGGGATCGGCTTCTGGCCGGGCGGCGACGCCGACGGGTTCGATGGCAGTGCGTGGGCGTCCGGAGACGAGCCCGCGCGTGCCGGCCCGGCCGACGGGGCGCAACCGGCCGCCGTGCCGCTGACCGCGCGCAAGATCACGCTCGGGCAGCGCACCGGCGACGCGGCGCGCCGGTGCGCGGCATCCCGCGACGATGGCGCCGACGGCATCGGTTTCGACGGCAACGATCCCGCCGGCTGCGACCCGGCCGCCGGCCAGGGCGCGCCGGACGACGCGCCGTCGCGCGGCGTCGTCCACGCCGACCGGATGCCGTACGAGCTGCATCCGGTCGACCCGTCGCGGCTGCCCGACCTGCCGGCCGCCCAGGCGCCGCCCCTGCTGCAGCAACTGATGGGCGACGACCGCAACATGGTCGGCCTCGGCTGGCATTTCGTCGCGACGACCGGCCGCTCGACCCCCGTGACGACCCAGACCGGCGCGCTCGGGCTGAACAGCTTCCAGAACCCGGGCTCGAGCCTGTCGCTCGGCAATACGAATACGCTGGCGTTCACATTTACCCACTTTCTCACGGAGAACTGGGCGGCCGAACTCGGCGCGGGCATTCCGCCGGTGCTGACGCTGCGCGGGCGCGGCAGCATCGCGCTGCCGCTCGACCGCGTTTTTCCCGGCGTCCAGGGGCGTTTTCCGCTGATCGATCTCGCGAACACGCAAAGCAACCCGCTCGCGACCACGCGCGCATGGCTCGGGTCCGTCGTGTTCAAGTACTACCTCGGCGAGCGCGACGACCGTTTCCGCCCGTTCGCGGGCATCGGCCTCAGCTATACGCGCTTCACGAACACGAACCTGAATCCGGTGTTCCAGCGCAAGCTCGCGTCGCTCGGCGGGCTGCTCGCGGCGGGCTCGGACATCGGCAGCCTGCAGTCGCTGCTGCTCGACCCGACGCTGTTCCAGCGCATCTGGGATGCCGGCGGCGATCTGCTGCTGTCGGGGAAGACCAGCGTATCGGCGAAGGTCAAAAGCGTGTGGGAGCCGGTGTTTACCGTCGGCGCGAGCTACCAGATCACGCGCCAGGTGTGGATCACCGGAATGGTCACGTATATCCCGTTACGTACGAAGATTACGCTGGACATCGACCAGCCGAACCGCCAGCTCGCGTCGAATACCTTCGATATTTCGGCGAACCCCGTGCTGGCGAGCGTGCTGCTCGCGTTTCGCTTCTGACGGGCGCGGGCCCTTTTTTCATGAATTTGACGCGCGACACTGGGATAATGATGGAGTTTGGCTGCGTCAACGATGGAAGGAGGCCCCATGGGCGACAACGATACCCGCACCGAGACCGACAACCCCACCGATAGCGCATCGATGGATGCGCGCCAGCGCCGCTTCGAGGAAGATCTCGTCGACGCGTACGACGAAGAGCTCGAGATGGAGCTCGACGATCGCCGGTTCGACAGCGACGAGGATCTGCTGTTCTCGCCGGAGCGCCGCGAGGCACGCAAGGCGTACTTCCGCGAACTGTTCCGTCTGCAGGGCGAGCTCGTGAAGCTGCAGGACTGGGTGGTGGCCACCGGCCATCGGCTCGTCGTCATTTTCGAAGGGCGCGACGCGGCCGGCAAGGGCGGCGCGATCAAGCGCATCACGCAGCGGCTGAACCCGCGCGTGTGCCGGGTCGCGGCATTGCCCGCGCCGAACAATCGCGAGCGCACGCAATGGTATTTCCAGCGCTACGTCGCGCACCTGCCGGCCGGCGGCGAGATCGTGCTGTTCGACCGCAGCTGGTACAACCGCGCGGGCGTCGAGCGCGTGATGAATTTCTGCACCGACGACGAGTACGAGGAGTTTTTCCGCTCGGTGCCCGAATTCGAGAAGATGTTGGTGCGCAGCGGGGTCCAGATCGTCAAGTACTGGTTCTCGATCACCGATCACGAGCAGGAGACACGCTTCCAGAGCCGGATCGAGGATCCGCTCAAGCAATGGAAGCTGAGCCCGATGGATCTCGAGAGCCGCCGCCGCTGGGAAGCCTATACGGCCGCGAAGGAAGAGATGCTGTTGCGCACGCATATTCCGGAAGCGCCGTGGTGGGTCGTGCAGGCCGTCGACAAGAAACGCGCGCGGTTGAACTGCATTCACCATCTGTTGCAGCAGGTGCCGTATCACGACGTGCCGCGCGCGACGATCGACCTGCCGCAGCGCGAGCATCACGAGGATTACATTCGCCGGCCGGTGCCGGACAACATGATCGTGCCGGACGTCTACTGAGCGGCCGGGGCAGCATCGATGCGATGAAGGGCGCGCCGTGCAACGCGGCGCGCGTCATTTCCGGGCCGGAAGTTCGGCGCGGCTCCGCCCGGCGATCGACGCACAGGGGCGGCCAGGTCGGCGCCATGTCGCGCCGCTTGCCCCGGTGCGTTATGTCACGCCGACAGTGAACAATTTCGCTTGATAGCCGTAACCCTGCCCGGAGACTGCACGCGCGGCAGGCGCGCAGCCGCTCACGGGCTCGCATGCCGGCATCGCACCGGGCGGTTGCCGTTCGTCACAGATCGGGAAAGCCCGATCGCCCCTGCGTCAGGTCGAACAGTTCGGTTCTCGCCGCGGCCTCGACGGCCTCCGGCAGCTTGATCACGAGTTTCACGGTCATCCCGTACGCACTGTCCGCCAGTTCATGGCCCGCCTGTTCGATCCACCGGCGCACGCGTGCTTCGTCGGGATAGCCGATCTCGATCGCAAGCCGCGTGTAACGCACGCGCTCGACGCGTTCGGCGTCGAGCAGCGTCGATGCGATGGCATCCGTATACGCGCGCACCAGCCCGCCCGCGCCGAGCTTCACGCCGCCGTAGTAACGCACGACCGCGCCGAGCACGCCGTCGAGATCGTGATGGCGCAACACTTCCAGGATCGGCCGGCCCGCGGTGCCCGAAGGCTCGCCGTCGTCCGACATGCCCGATTGACCGCCCGCCAGCAAGGCCCAGCACACGTGCGTGGCCGCCGGATGTTCGTCGCGCAGGCGCTGCAGCACCTGCATCGCGGCCTCGCGGCCTTCGACGGGGATCGCGAACGCGATGAAGCGGCTCTTGCGGATCTCGAGTTCGCGGGTGTAAGTGGTGGCGAGCGAGTAACTCATGATCCTGGCCGCGATAAGGGTATAAAAATCAAGATGTTCCTGTTTGGCCTGCTCGGCTCGATGCTGATCGAGATGGATGCTCAGGCGCACAATTTGCCTGCATTACGCCTGCAGTGTGCCTGCATTGGCTGACCGGGATGAAGGGGGAGGATTTTACAGTGGTACGCGTCGGAGCATTTCGATGTCGCGCAGGCAGGACGCAGACAAACTTTTGACGCTTCACATCCAGCCTGTTCCGTTGCTCAAAACGTAGCCAGTCCCTTCAGGCCGGCCAGCCGACCTTGAAAACTCCCCGGTGCATCTGGACTGGCGGCCGGCCGGTGAAGCATGGGTCGGTGCCGAGGCCGCGTCTTGTCTGGTCAGGCACCCGGGGCGGGCTTGCACGGGATGTCGCTGACGACGCCCGTACCCCGGGAGCTGTTCCCGATACGCGTCTTCATGGCGTCGCGGCGACCTCGTCCTGCCTGCATTTCCTAACCCAAATACGGCCGTTCGGCGGCGAACAGTGCGCGCCGCGCAAAGGTGCGCCACGCTTCGGGCGCATGATCCTGCATCACGTAGATGCCGGCGACCAGCGCCTGCGCCCGCAACAGCACGGGCATGCCATCGAGTTCGCGGACGGCTTCCGTGACGTCGCCATGGCGAGCCAGCGCGAGGAAGCGGTTCAGGCGGGCCGACAGGTCGGGGATCTCGTACTGTGTCGCGAGCGTCGACAGGCGTGCCTGAACGGCCGGTGTGCTGGCAGGGGATCCCATCGCAAGCGCCAGTATCGCCGTGTACTGGTCGATGCCGTCGTTCGCCGCGAGGCGCTGCGCCTGTGTGCGCAACGCCGCAGAAGCCCCGGACGAGGCGGCCGCCATCCGCAGCACATGGGCCTGAGCGGGCGTGCCGGCGGAAGCCGCCACCGCATCGTCCAGCCGGCCGCGGGCGAGCAGCGCAAGCGGCTGATATGCGCCGGCAGGCGGTGTGTCGCCGGGTTCGTACACCAGCAGTCCGCGCACCGTGGCGGATTGTGCGGCCACCGATGCGGCGCGGGATCGGGCGGCCTCCGGATCGACCAGGCGCGCCATGCGCAGCAATTCGACTGCCGCATACTCACGCAGCGTGGGGCTGCCTGCCAATGCCGTTTCGTAGTCGGTCACCGCGTCGCGGTAGCGTCCCTGGATGCCGGCATTCCAGCCGGCTGCATTGGCGAACCATGCGGAATCCGGCCAGCGCCGGTGTCCGGCATCGAACGCGGCATCCTGAGCGGGGCCGGTCGGCATGCACCGCGTGACGAGGTACGCGAGGTCGGGCTGATCCGGCGCGGCGTCGGCCTGCGCCCGCTGCCGCGCGCACACGGCAGCGCGTGCCGCGCTGTCCTTGGCCGCGACCTGCTCGAACCGCATGGTCACGACGTCGATCGGAAAGCGTGCTCGGCGGGCGGCGAACGCGTCGTCGAAACCGGGAACGGTGCTGGCCAGCTGCAGCCAGTCGCTCAGGCGGGCGCTATCGGGGGCGTCGAAACGGACATGGGACAGCAGCATCGGCGCAGCGGCGGCGTTGTCGTTGAACTGCTCGACGAGTTCGGCCGGCGCCATGTCGTCGCCGCTGTCGAGGACGGTGCGGATACCGCCGCCGCCCTTCGTCTCGATGCTGGCGGGCGGCGCGGCAAACACCACGTCCGTGATGGCCGGCTGCCAACGCCGCGGCGGCAGCCAGCGCGGCGGTTCCGCGCTGGCCGCGCCATAGACGGCCGACCACTGACGCAGCGGCGCGGCGCCCGCGACGGTATAGACGATGCGATTGTCGGCGCGATCGATCGAGGTCTGGAATGCGTCGATCGGATCGCCGTCCTGCGTTCGCGCCGTGACGGCGATTTCACGTCCGGCGTGAGCGTCGATGCTGGCATGGGCGCCGGGTGCGAGCGTGACCTTTTTGCCGTCGACGGAAACCACCACCGTTCGTGCCAGCGGGTTGTAGACCGTGACGGTCGATTCGTCGAGCGACCAGCCGAACACCAGCACCGCGCCAACGATGCCGATGGCCACGCCGGCGCGCGCCAACCCCGGCAGAAACCCGTTGGCCGAGCGGAAGCGCTCCCAGAAGTCGGGATTCTCGATCCGCTGGAACCGCTCGGTATCGACGACGAGCGTGGTGTACGCGGGGGGCGCGGCAGGGATGCCGGCCGGCGCATCGGGCAGCGGCTCGCCGCGCGTGGCTGCCGCGATGCTCGCCTCGGCCTGCAACAATTCGCCGAGGACGACGCGCCCGAGCCTCGACAGGCAACCGGCGGCGTGATTGACCCAGCTGTCCGAGACGCGCAGCCAATCGCCGATGTTTTCCCGCACCGGATGGTGCAGGCCCAGCGTGCCCAGCATGGCCGACCAGCTCTCGCAGCCCAGTTCGGCCAGCACGCGCTCGCCAGGCTGGACGTCGTCTGTCGAGCCAAACACATCGACGAGCGCGTGCTGTACGGTTTCCGCGCTGGCCAGCACGACCTTGATCCCGCGCGCGTTGACCGATCCGCTCGCGCTCACGCGTTGCCAGCTGCGGGCGAGGGCGGATTGCGCATCGCGCAGCTCGGCCTCGGCGTGGTGTGCGTAATGAAGGACGTGCAGCAGCCCCTTCAGATAGGCTTGCCATTGTGTCGACAGTTGGCCCGCGTGTGCCTGGTGCAGGCTTCGCACCTGCTTGAGCAGCGCGGCCAGGCGTGCGCGGATCTCGGTGCGCTCCGCTGCGACCGAATCGATCGCCGGCTGCAGTTCGCTGTGCTTGAGGATGCGCCCGCGGTGCCGGATCACGCCGTCGGCGGCGGTGTATACACCGTCTCGCAGCGAGCGCAGTAGTGCATGCTCGTGGTCCAGCGCGCGCAACGCCTCCAGATCCTGGCTGATCGAAGCCGGATAGAGCGTGTCGGGATCGAGCGTGCCGCTGGCCGGCACCGTGGCGTACAACTCGTCGGCACGGGCGGCATGGCGCGTCGTCGGAAAGCCCAGATAGATACCGCGATAGTGGGCCTTGAGTGGTTCGATCGCGAACTGGTCGTCAAGGCGCTGCAACGTGACGTCCGGTTCGACCGCGGCAAGTTCGGTGTCGCCGATCACCTCGCGGGTCATGCGTTCGCGCAAGGCTGGCGCGTCTTCGAAGAGCGTCCACGCGCTGCGCGTGTCTTCCGGCGATGCGAGGTAGGTCCGCTTCGCGTTCTCTTCGCGCTCGTGGTTCTGCGGATGGGTTGCCCACATGCGAGGCGGCTGGGCGAGTTCCGCCTTGAAGACGCGGAACGCCGCGGCATCGGTGACGGGCACCTGCGGCCGCTGCCCGTAAGCCGGATCGTTGTAGATCTGCCCGAGCCGGGTTGCGATGGCCTGCTGCACGACGAAGACGTCGCGCGGCGGGCGTTCGGCGGCAGCCTCGCTGCGTACGAAGCCCACGGCGCGCTCCCAGGCGTCGTCGGCTACCTGCAACCGGTGCAGCGCGTGGATCAGCGCATCGCTGCCGGTGAGCGACACGGCCACCAGGTCGGCCTGCATCTCCATTTCACGCGACAGGGCTCGCTGAACGATCATCACCAGCCGGAATCCGGTATCGACGATCGAACGCAGCGCCCACACGATGAGGCTCAAGCCCCAACCGATCCACGCGACGCGAATGTCGAAGTGCGACAACTGTCGCAGGAAGCCGTCGAGCGCGTCGCGCTTGCCGACGATATGCGCGGCGATCTGCTGGGTGGTGTACACCCAGCGGCCGAGCGCCATCGAGCGTTGCGCAAAATGCCCGAACTCGTGTGCGCAGACCGCCTTGAATTCGCTCAGGTTGAGCATGTTGACCAGCCCCAGGCCGATCTCCAGATTTTTGCGCGAAGGAAAAACCAGGTTGACGAGCGACAGATCGTAGAACACCGCCGCATTGACGCGCCCGCTCACGAACACCTTGTGCGGGCGCGGCGCGCCGGCATCGTCCGCGACCTGGTCGAGGAACGCGAACAGGCCCGGCTGCTCCGCGCGCTCGAGTTCGATCGCGCCCGCATAGTCTCCCTTCTTGATGAAGAACAGCGCCTTGATGAGGAACACGGTCAGGAACAGGCTGCACGCGCAGACCAGGACGTCGAGCGGACTCCAATGCACACCGAGCGCCAGCAGCCGGCTGACGCCTGTCCAGGCGAACCAGACGGTCAGCGCGAGGTACAGCACGATGAACGTGATCAGTCCGGCCACCGCCAGCCAGGCCTTGCGTTTGTATGAAGGGCTGGGGCGCGTAAAACCGGTGGGTACGTCCGCCGGGCCGGCGGGATAGTGGTTTTCCATGGCGGATGGTGTCTCTGGCGGTGATTGAAGAGAGAGGCCGAAATGCGTGTTAGTGGAATTCACTCGCGAACGGGAATTACTGCACTCGCTTGTTTTTCGTGTCATTTTGGCGCTCGCGACATTCATCCGGAAATGACGGGCTGCAAATCTGTCGGATCGTCATATTGCCGATCGCCGGCCATATTCCCCATGAATCGGGTGCGGTAGCGCGGATCATGGGGTTCGTCAGTCTAGCCCACCAACTCCCTTGTTGTTGCGTTTATCTTCGATGGTCCCAGGGAAGGCGAAACCGTGTACCTGGTTGAATCGCGCCTTGAACAGAATGTGTCCGGCGCCAGTGCCGCCAGTTGGGCCGATTCAGTTTCGTTCAAAATCGGATCGTCAGTCGTGACCTTGCGATGGTAAGCCGCGCGAAACGCGTCGATGTCGTCGATTGAGACCACTCTATCCGGTGTGAATGAAAGGGGATTTATCCTCAGTGCCACCGACCCAGGAAATAGTCCGGTTCAAAAGTTGAGAAATTTGCCATGATGTGTTCGACTGGATAGATACGAAGACCATGCCATGAAGACGAACCAGTTTGCGGAAGAGCGGATCGCATTTGCGCTGCAGCGAGCCGATTCGGGAGCGAAGGTCCCAGCGATTTGTCAAAAGCCCGGAATGATCGAGGCGACTGTCTACAACCGGAAGAATAGATTCGGGTGACCGGGGCCTTCTGATTTGCGTCGATTGCGCCGGCTCGAAGCGGAGAACGCGAAGCTGAAACGGCTCATGGCGCACCGGAGCCCGGCCCGACCGTGCGCGCGGGAGGTGACGGAGTTTCACAATGCCAGCTTGATCGGGTAAACAACACTTCTGTCGACGGGCCGGGGCTCGTGCCGTTCGATCAGAATGCGGATGGCAGCAGGTAAGGCCGGTGAAAACAAGGGACGAAGAATATGGATCATTTTCTGCAGGCGGGGGGATCGGCGGCGCTGGGCGTGGCGGTGCTGCTGGCGATTGCGGCGCTGTTGTGGGTGTCCGGGGTCATCCGCTACATCCCGAACGATCGCGTCGGCGTGGTGGAAAAGCTGTGGAGCCTGAGCGGTTCCGTCAAGACGGGATTGCTGGCGTTGCAGGGCGAGGCCGGTTTCCAGCCGGAACTGCTGCGAGGCGGTTTTCACTTCTTCACGCCGTTCCAGTACCGGGTTCATATCCATCCGATGGTCTCCGTGACACAGGGCAAGATCGGATACGTGTTCGCGCGTGACGGGCGCGATCTGCCTGCCGGGCAAACGCTTGCCGACAATTCGGAGGTGGACGACTTCCGGGACGTGCGCGCCTTTATCGAAAAGGAAGGCGAGAAGGGACCGCAACGCAAGGTATTGCGCGAAGGCACGCACATTGTCAATCCTGCGCTATTCGTCGTGATGACCGAGGAGGCGACATATTCGCTGTCGCTCAACTCCCAGGAGAAGGCCTATTACGAAAAGATGCGCGAGCTGCTCGATGAGCGCGGCGGTTTCTCGCCCGTAGTCATCAAGGGCGCCGAGGGTGAGCACGACTCCGATCTTCTGGCGATCGTGACCGTGCAGGATGGCCCGGCCCTGCCAAAGGACGAGTTGCTCGCCCCCGATGTCGGCGACGTCCACAATTCATATCAGGAGCCCGAGAAGTTCCTGGCGGCCGGCGGTCACCGCGGGCGGCAGGAGCGTGTTCTGGTTGAGGGCACCTGGTACATCAATCGCTTGTTCGCGACGGTCGAGTTCATTCGCAAGACGGTTATTCCGGTTGGCTTCGTGGGCGTGGTCGTTTCCTATACGGGCCGCCGCGGCAACGATCTTTCCGGCAGCGACTACAGTCATGGTGAACTGGTGGAGAACGGTTGCCGCGGCGTATGGCGCGCGCCGCTGATGCCGGGCAAGTACGCGTTCAACACCTATGCCGGCAAGATCGAGTTGGTGCCGACGACGAACTTCGTGCTGATGTGGAAATCCGGCGAAAGCGGGTCGAGCTTCGATTCGAACCTGCGAGAAATCACGTTGATCACGAAGGATGCGTTCGAGCCGCTGCTGCCGTTATCGGTCGTCGTGCATATCGACTATCGCAAGGCGCCGATGGTGGTGCAGCGGTTCGGCAATATCGAGCAACTGGTGGAGCAGACGCTCGATCCAATGGTGTCCTCGTACTTCAAGAACGTCTCGCAGACCAAGACGTTCATCGAGCTGATCCAGTCACGCAGCGAATTGCAGTTCAATGCGTCGAACGACATGCGCGTGCGTTTCCAGGCGTATTCGCTGGAATTCGAGGAAGTGTTGATCGGTACGCCCAAAGCCCAGGCAGGCGACGCGCAGATCGAGAGCATCATGGCCCAGCTGAGGGATCGGCAGATCGCACGCGAGCAAGTCGAGACGTTTGCGCAGAAGCAGATCGCTGCCGACAAGCAGCGCGAGTTGAACGAAGCGGAACAGCGCGCGGCGAAGCAAAAAGAGCTGACCGGGTCGCTCGTGGACATCAGCATCAAGGAAAACCAGGGGTCCGCCAGCGTGAAGGCCGCCGAGAAGCGCCGGCAGGAAATCGAGGCGCTGGCTCACGCCGAGAAGTTCAAGCAGGAAATGGAGGGGTCTGGCCGGGCGTCGGCCATTCGATCCGTGGGCGAGGCGGAAGCGGCTGCGATCAAGGCGAAGTCGGAAGCCTTGCAGGGCGAGGGGTCCGACAAGCAACTGATGCAAACGGTCATGCTGCGGCTGGCCGAGGCATTCGAAACCGCCAAAGTGCCGCTTGTCCCGCAGATCCAGCTCGGCGGCGGCGCCGACGGAAATGCATTCTCGACGTTGATGGCGCTGATGAGTTCGCTCAAGGCGATGGAGTTGTCGGAGTCACGCGCGAGAGGGGGCGCGCATGGCGGCGGCGCGAGTGGCTCCGATGGGCGACAGGCGTGACGCGGCCGTTATCGGAAGCGTCCCGGCGGCTGCACGGACCTTCGATTCGAAGCGAAGCGCGACACGATCTTGAGGAGGCAAGGGTAGCGTGTGATGTTTGCTTGCGCGGTACGATTCCCCCGTCTCCATGCATTAAAGATGCTCTGCTGCAGGTAATTCAGCGCAGTGCCTTCGGTCATTTCCGTAATGGGTAGTCAAAGTCACGTATATGCAGCTTACCGAACAACAGGTGTTGGCGTTGGCGCCGGATAGCAGCTCGGCCGCGAATGGCAAGAAGCTGGCGCAGCCGAAGCAGTGGCCGATGCTTGGGCGCAATGCCCGCGTGGTATGGGGAGAGTGTCAAGGGAGCGGCAAGAATCCCTATCAGGTCCGTGTGGACCTTGCCGATTTCGCGAGCAAGTGCTCGTGCCCCAGCTTCAAATTCCCCTGTAAACACGCGCTGGGCTTGTTGATCCTGAGCGCCAACCAGCCCGATGCCGTCGCCATTGCCGACGAGCCCGAGTGGGTCGGCGAATGGCTGGAAAAGCGTGCGAACCATGCCGCCAGAAAGGAGGCGCGCGCGACCGTCAAGGCCGAAGCGCCAGTCGATGAGGCCGCGCAGCGAAAGAGAGCCGAGAAGCGCGAAAATCGCGTGCTCGACGGGATGGCTGGATTGCAAGTCTGGCTCGAGGACCTCGTACGCAACGGCTTGGCCCGACTGCCGGCGCAGGGCCCCGCATTCTGGGAACAGATGGCTGCACGGCTGGTCGATGCGCAGGCAACCGGCCTGGCTGCACGTGTACGTGCGTTGGCAGAGCTTCCAGGAAGCCGTGACGATTGGCCGGAACAATTGCTCGCCGAACTCGGTCGCCTTGCGTTGGCAGTGCGTGCCTACGAGCGAATCGATCATCTCACGGTCGATTTGCAGCAGCAGTTGCGGCAATTGATCGGCTTTAGCGTGCGCGAAGAAGACGTGCTGGCCGGCGGCGACGTGTTGCGCGATCGCTGGCATGTGATCGGACAGGTTGTCGACGCCGACGACCGTGTGCGGATACAGCGGACCTGGCTCTCCGGAGAGGCGAGCGGTCGATATGCGCTGTTCATGCAGTTTGCCGTCGGTAACCAGTCCTTTCCCGCGACGTGGCTGCCCGGCACGGCATTTGACGGTGAGCTGGCCTTCTGGCCCGGGAGCGGATCGCGGCGCGCGATCCTCAAAGGTACCGCGACGCCGTTGCCGTCGCCCCTTGCTTTCTCGCACGCTCAGGATCAGATGGGGCTGCTCGAGGCCGCCGCGAATGCGCTGATGGCGAACCCCTGGCGCGATCGCATTGCAACCGTACTCGACGCAGCCGTGCCGGTTTACGCCGACGGTGCGTGGCATGCCGTCGCCCCGAGCGGGCATGGGCTGCCTGTGCAGGGCGACAACCATTGGACCTGGCTGGCGATTGCCGGCGGCCGCCCTCGGCCGGTCGCCGTGGAGTGGGATGGTGACGCGATTCGCCCTCTGGGCATGTATGTCGATGGACGCTATCAAAGCCTGGCGGGAGGTGCGCGATGAAGGATCTAGTTCGTACCGCGCTCGTCGGAACGGCCAACGCGCCTCACGACGCGTCCACTCTGGCAGAGATCGATGCGTTGTTGCCGGAGGGGAGCCGGGAGCAGCGCCTGTTGTTGCAGGCCGGTAGCTTTGCTGTTTACAGCGGAGCCGGACGTCTACCCCGTGGGGCGAAATTGCCCGTCCCCGCGCCGGACGAGGTCGAACGGGAAACGCCTGCGGTGCTCACGCCGTTGATCGCGTCCGCCATCGCGGACGAGATACCCGGACTGAGCGAATGGCTGGCGCCGCGTGTTGCGCAGGCTGGCTATCGGCTGCCGCCGGCGCTATTGCCGGACGTGCTCGGCAAAACCACGGCGCTGCCATATTGGCATGGCGTCCTCGGCGGGCGTGGCCGATGGCTCGCGTCACAGAACCCGGGCTGGGATGAGCGGTTGAAGCAGCTTGCGCCTTCCAGTCGGGATGAAGCCGCGTTGCTGCGGATATGGGAAGAGGGGGGGATAGCTGCGCGCGTCGAAGCGCTACGCGGGCTGCGTAGCATCGACGCGGCCAGGGCGCGTGACATGCTGGCCGATGTCTTGCCAAAGGAGAAGGCGGATCCGCGTCAACAACTCGTCAACGCGATGGCAGCCAATCTCGGCATCGACGATGAGCCATTTCTCGAAAGCCTGCTCGACGATCGTGCGCAAACGGTACGCATGACGGCGGCCGACCTGCTGGCGCGATTGCCGGGCTCTGCCTTCATGCACCGCATGACGGCGCGGGCCGATGCCTGCGTGCGCTGGCAAGCGGCAACGCCTGCCAGCGGCGCCGTCGCCAGGTTCGCCTCCTTCCTGGGCAAGCACGGCGATCCGGTATTGACCGTCGAGATCCCGAGCGAACTACCGAAAGACTGGGCGCGCGATGGCATCGTCGATGGGGCGAATCACGGGGAGGGCAAGCGTGCGTCATGGTTGCGCCAGGTGCTGTCGCTCATTCCGCCCGCGCGCTGGAGCGAGGCGGCGAGCAGCGAAGCGGAAGTGCTGATTCCACTGATGGCGGGCAACGACTGGGCCGATTCGTTGCTGTCCGGGTGTGCGACCGCTGCGTGTCGTGCGGGCGATCCCGCTTGGGCTGCGGCGTTCCTGCGATTTGCGCTGGGTAGCGACAAGCCATCGCCTCTTCTGGGCGGGCTGATCCCCGCCTTGTGGGATGCCTCGCTTCCCGTCGTTTGCGAAAGCGAACTGTGCCGCCAACTTGCGCTGGGCGAAGTCGAGCGGGCTACCGCATTCGCTCGCCGGCTGGATGCGCCATGGCCGACCGAGGTCGTCCGCACCTTCGCGCGCACTTTTTTCTCGGACGCCAAACAAAGCCGAAAACCGGCGGACTTGATGCTGCGTTATGACCTGGCAGGTCTGGCAAGGTTGGCCATATTGCGTGCGGCCGATGCCGACCTGGCCCTTCTGTCACCTGTCGTGGAACTGTATGCCGGCTGGCTTGGAAACGTCTTCGCCGGCCAACCTCGCATGCTGGAGCAGGCGCGTGAAATCGTCGCGCTCATGCAAGCCAAACAAACCGTGATCAAGGAGATGCCGCTGTGAGCGACAACCTCAGTACCGTGCTGCGCCAGCACGCCGAAACGCAGTATGCCGAAGAACTCGCGGAACTGGCACGCCATGACAAGCGTACTCGCCCGGCGAACTGGGAGCTGTCGCCGTGGGCGGTCAGGACTTACATGCTGGGCGGCAAGCTCGACAATGGCTTCGAGGTCACGCCGAAGTACATCGGCAGCGGCCGGCTGATCGAGATTGCCGTCGCGACGCTTGCGACCGATCGTGCGCTGCTGCTCTACGGGGTGCCGGGTACGGCGAAGAGCTGGGTATCGGAACATCTCGCGGCAGCGATCAGCGGCGATTCCACGTTGCTGATTCAGGGGACGGCCGGAACCGACGAGACGGCGTTACGTTACGGTTGGAACTACGCACGCCTGTTGTCGGAGGGGCCGTCGGAGCAAGCCCTGGTTCCCAGTCCGATGCTCAACGCGATGCGAGGTGGCAAGCTGGCGCGGCTGGAAGAGATGACGCGTGTGCCGAGCGAGGTGCAGGACACGCTGATTACCCTCCTGTCGGAAAAGACTCTGCCGGTGCCGGAACTCGGCATCGAGGTGCAGGCACAGCGCGGTTTCAACGTGATAGCGACGGCGAACAATCGCGACCGTGGCGTCAACGAGATGTCGTCGGCCTTGATGCGCCGTTTCAACACGGTGATCTTGCCCACCCCGGAGACATTCGACGAGGAGGTCGCAATCGTCAGCCGCCGCGTCGCCGAACTGGGCCAGGCGCTGGCGTTGCCGGCCGAGAAGCCGGCGCTGGAGGAAGTTCGCCGTGTCGTTGCCGTGTTCCGCGAATTGCGTAACGGCTTGACCGAGGACGGCAAGACCAAACTCAAGACGCCCAGCGGCACGCTTTCGACGGCTGAAGCGATTTCGGTGCTGGGCCACGGTATGGCCGTGGCGGGCTACTACAGCGACGGCGTGTTGCGTGCCGCCGATCTGGCAGCGGGCCTGACGGGCGCGATTGTCAAGGACCCGGTGCAGGACAAGCTGGTCTGGATGGAATACCTCAAGACGGTTGTAAAGGAGCGCGACGACTGGAAGGATTTTTATCGCGCTTGCATGGAAGTGGTCTGATGGCGGTTCGATACTACGGTATCCGTCACCATGGCCCCGGTTGCGCGCGGGCGCTGAATGCCGCACTTGCGGCACAACAACCTGACGTCGTGTTGCTTGAAGGGCCGCCGGAAGCGGACGCCATTGTCGCGTTGGCGGGTGACGCCGCCATGCGGCCTCCCGTGGCATTGCTCGTCTACCCGAGCGAAGCGCCGCGGCTGGGCGCGTTTTACCCGTTTGCCGAGTTTTCTCCGGAGTGGCAGGCGATTCGTCATGCGACGACTCACAACGTGCCGCTGTGGTTCATGGATCTGCCCGCCACGCATGGTTTTGCCGAATCCCTTGCGCAAGAGGCGGCTGCCGAAGGGGCGTCGACGGCCGGTGATATCGCCATCGATGCCGATGCGGAAGAGGGGGCGTGTCCGTCACCGGAGAAGCCGGACGACGCATTGCCGCCGGCCTGGCGCATGGACCCGATCGGTGAGTTGTCCCGAGCCGCGGGCTACGACGATCACGAATCGTGGTGGGAAGTCGAAGTCGAACAGCGTCGCGACGCCGGAGAGTTGTTTGCGGCCATTGAGGAGGCGATGGTCGCGCTGCGCGAGCACGCCCCGGCGCCCCCGCCGCGCGAAGCGCGACGTGAAGCTCACATGCGCATGCGGGTACGCGAGGCGCAAAAGGCCGGCTATCAGAGCATCGCGGTCGTATGCGGCGCCTGGCACATTCCGGCATTGACGCAGGCGGCCAGGATCAAGGACGACACGGCGCTTCTGAAGGGCTTGCCCAAGACCCGGACGGAAGCAACCTGGGTGCCGTGGAGCGACGACCGTCTGAGCTATGTCGGTGGATACGGTGCCGGTGTCGAATCACCGGGTTGGTATCGTCACCTGTGGCAAAACCCGGACTCAGCGGGCTTGCGTTGGGTCACCGAATGCGCACGCATGATGCGCGCGGAAGGGTTGGATGTGTCGTCCGCCAGCGTGATCGAAACCGTACGTCTGGCCGATGCGCTTGCCGCGATGCGAGATTTGCCGCTGCCCGGGCTTGCCGAGCAGCGCGAGGCGATGATGACCGTACTCTGTCACGGTCAGGCGGAGACGCTGTCCTTGATCCGTCGCAAGCTCGAAATCGGTGAACAACTGGGATCGGTGCCGGAATCCGTGCTGGCGGCACCGCTGCAGCGGGATCTCGACGCATGCCAAAAGCGCCTGCGCTTCAAGCCCACGACCGAGATCAGGCAGATCGATCTGGATCTACGTGAAGACGGCGGTCGACAGCGCAGCGTGCTGCTGCATCGCCTCAATCTGCTTGACGTTGCCTGGGGCAGCCTGCTGCGAGACAACAATCGTACCGGCACCTTCCGCGAGACGTGGGAATTGCGCTGGCAGCCTGACATGGTTGTCGCACTGATTGCGACCAGCCGCTACGGCAATACGATCGAGGATGCCGCAACGCACCGCCTGTGCGAACGCGCACGCGCGGGCGCGGAATTGCCGCAACTCACCGGAATGCTCGACCAGGCCGTGCTTGCGCGACTTCCTGTCGCTATCGACGTTCTGCTTGCCTGTGTACAGACGCAGGCGGCCGTCGCGGCCGACCTGGCGCATCTGATGACCGCGTTGCCGCCGCTGGCGCGCGTGGTCCGATATGGTGACGTGCGAGGAACCACCGGCACGGATCTGGAACCCATCGTCGAAGGGCTGGTTGAGCGTATCGTCGTCGGGCTTGCGGCAGCCGCAAGCTGTATCGACGAAGCTGCCGCCACCGGGATGCTGGCGCATCTCGACGGCGTGCAGGGCGCGCTCGATACGCTGGACATTGCGACATTGCGCGACGACTGGCTCGACTGCCTGGTCAATCTGACTGCGGACGACGCCGTCGCTCCCGTCGTGCGTGGCTTCGCACTGCGTCTGGCGTTCGACCGTCAACGTATCGATACAGAGGAACTCGCACGCCAGGCCGGCCTTGCGCTTGCCGCCGCCGTTCCGCCGGCGGACTCTACCGGCTGGCTGACCGGACTTCTGCGCGGAAGCGGGCTTTTGCTGCTGCAGCAAGACGCACTCTGGCGCGTCATCGATACGTGGCTTGCGGGCCTTCCGCACGACGTCTTTCTTGACCGTCTGCCTTTGCTGCGCCGCGCGTTCGCTGATTTCCACGCTGCCGAGCGGCGTGAAATGGGCGGCAAGGTTCGGCGACTCGACACGCCCGCCATGGCGGCGGCCGCTGTCGTCGAACTCGACCATGCACGGGCGGCCCGCGTGCTGCCGGTGCTTGCCGCCATCCTGGGGAAATGACATGAGCGTCAACACGGATCTCGAAACCGACCGCATGCAGCGCTGGCGCCTGGTTCTGGGCAGCGATGCCCAGGAAAGCTGCGGTACGACGTTGCCCACGGAACTCATCCGTGCCGACAATGCCCTTGCAGCGCTGTATGACAGCGATCGCCAGGGCAATCTTGGCGCCAGCAGTCCGAATGTTGCGCGTTGGCTGGGCGATATTCGCGAATTTTTTCCAACGTCCGTCGTACAGGTCATGCAGCAGGACGCCCTGGAGCGTCTGAACCTGCGCAAGATGCTGTTTGAACCGGAACTGCTCGAGTCGGTGGAACCGGATGTTCATCTGGTTGCGAGCCTGATGTCGTTGTCACGTGTGATGCCGGCCAAGACGCGGGAGACCGCACGCAGGGTCGTGCGGCGCGTGGTCGATGAACTGGAGCGCAGGCTGGCCGAGCCGATGCGCCAGGCGATACGCGGCAGCCTCAATCGTGCGGAACGCAATCACAGGCCGCGCCTGAATGAAATCGATTGGCATCGCACCATCCGCGCGAACCTGTCGCGCTACCTGCCCGAACAGCGGACGGTGATTGCGGAAAAGCTGGTGGGCTATGCACGAAAACGGTCGGCGCTGCGCGACGTGGTTCTCTGTGTGGATCAGAGCGGATCGATGGCTGCATCGGTGGTCTACGCCGGGGTGTTTGCCGCTGTCATGGCGTCACTGCGGGCGGTCCGTACCCGCATGGTCGTGTTCGATACCAATGTCGTCGATTTGACCGACGAAGCGGGCGACCCGGTCGATCTGCTGTTCGGCGTGCAACTGGGCGGCGGCACCGACATCAATCGCGCGTTAGGCTACTGCCAGCAGGTCATCAACCGTCCGGAGCAAACCATTCTCGTGTTGATCACCGATTTGTACGAAGGCGGCAATCAACAAGAGATGTTGCAACGCGCGGCAGCGCTCAAGGTGGCCGGCGTCAACGTCATCTGCCTGCTCGCACTGGCAGACAATGGCGCACCTGGCTACGATCACCACAATGCGGCCCGCTTCGCCGCGCTTGGCATTCCCGCCTTTGCCTGTACACCCGACAGGTTTCCGGAATTGATGGCGGCTGCAATCCAGAAGCAGGACATTGCGCTTTGGGCTGCTCAACAGGGTTTTGTGACGAATCGCACGGATGGCTAGGAAGGCGTCGAGGCAATCAGGGGCGCACGCGGGGACAGGATTTTCCCAGCGGGCGCCGGGTCTCGGTCGCAAGGTGGGGCGAACTGACGCGAGAAAGGAAACCGGACGAGACGAAGCGCGATGCGATGAGGTGGCCGGTCGGTGCTGACGAAAGGGATGTTGCTGCCGCTGTCAACGGAGACGGTGCGTTCGTCGTCGCTGGAGCATTACATGGCGCTTGCGCTGGCTCGTTCCGGGAATGGCGATCGTGACAGGGTCGCCTGCCTGCCGGGCGTCGTCTACCTCGCGTTTGTCATGCGAAGCGAGACGACTGTCTATCGTTTTAATATAGGATGGCTAATGATTTGTTGAGCGTGTTCTTGTGGGTCTCGAATTCGCGGACGTCAGTAGTGGAGAGCGAGAAACTCATGAGTCGCGAGTGGAAGCGCGTAATGTGTAAGGCTGGACTGGACTAGTCAGGGAGCGTCAGATCGTCTGTCTCAGTTCGGCCGCCGCTCGCTTCCCGGCTTTCCAAACGACAGATACGTATGACGAATTCCGCCGCCCGTCCCACCCCCGGCGAACATTGATGTACAGGCGCGCGCCGACGCGTACTACAGGCGGCTATTCTGTCACTGACGCCGAAATACCAGACGACAACCCTGATGTTTTGCCAATTACATCGGCAACCATCTCGGCAATCAACCGCACGCGGGGTGAGCGCCTTACGTCCGGATGCATCAATAGCCACAACGGTCGGGTGATCGGACAGACGTGATTTGATATCCGCAGAAGCGCCGGATCCTGTTCGGCCAAAAAACACGGAAGCACCGCCACTCCTAACCCAGCTTTGGCTGCATGAAATAGGGCGGCGAGGTCATTGCTTCGGAATACGAATCGTCTATCTCCGGCGAATTGTTTGAGCCAGCGCTGCTGCGGCACCTGACTGAGACGCTCGTCATAGCCCAGGAATTCCCATTCCGACTCCGACCGTTCTCGATACCCGGTCGCAGCGTAAAGGCCATAACCCATTTCGCCGACGCGTCGCGCGGCCAGGCCTGAAGTGGTAGGCCTGGACATGCGAATCGCCAGATCCGCCTCGCCGCGAGACAGACTCGCATCACGTGACTCCCCCATCACCTCGAGATCGATGTTCGGCCATTGGGCACGCATTGCGGACAGACGCGGCACCAGAAGATGGCTCGCCAGCACAGGCGGCGCAGACAGCCGCACCGTACCGCTCAACGACGATATGCCAGCGGCCGCGCGGAAAAACGCGTGCGCTTCTTCGTCGAGGCATGTCGCATGCCGGGCGAGGGTTTCTCCCTCCGGGGTAAGCGTCCAGCCCTTCGGCAGACGATCAAACAGTCTAAGTCCCAGTGACTGCTCCAGCGCCCCGACCCTGCGGGCAACCGTCGAATGCTCGACGCAGAGCTTACGCGCCGCACCCGAGAGACTTCTGGTTCGCGTGAGTTCGAGGAAATACCGGATGTCGTCCCATTGCAGGCGAGAGCCTTCCAGCAGAGCGCTACCTGTGTTTTTTTGCACACTCATTGTCGATCTATGCGGAATTGAACCGGGCGTCCTCTCAGTGCACCATGAACTTGCCAGATAACACATCATGAGGAAAACATGCCTTCCATTGCCATACCGATGACGTCGCCGCTACCTGCTGTCGAACTCGCCATTGCACGGCACGGCGACGCTTCGACGCTAAAACTGCACGAGACCATGCTCCCTGCGCCTGCACCCGGCGACGTGCGCATCCGCCAGACAGCTATCGGCGTCAATTTCGTCGATATCTATCACCGCACGGGCCTCTATCCGCTGCCAGCACTTCCCGCCGTGCTGGGCGTCGAAGCCACAGGTATCATCGACGCCATCGGCGAAGGCGTCGAATCGCTGTACATTGGCCAGCGCGTCGCCTACGCCGGTCCGCCGGTCGGCAGCTATACCAGCGCGCGCAATATTGCTGCGGCTCGCGTTCTCCCCTTGCCAGATGACATCGACGATGACACGGCTGCCAGCCTGCTGCTGCGGGGCATCACCACACATATGCTGTCTTCCTGCGTCTACACCATCAAGGCCGGCGACACGGTGCTGATCCAGGCCGCTGCCGGCGGACTCGGACTCGTCGTGACACAATGGGCCAAAGCGCTAGGCGCGCGTGTCATCGGCACCGTTGGTTCGAAAGCAAAGGCGGAACTCGCGAAAGAGTTTGGTCTGGACGATGCGATTCTCTACCGCGAACAGAACCTCACCACTGCCGTCCACGCACTGACCGATGGTCGCGGCGTTGATTACGCCATCGACGGCATCGGGGGCAAGACGTTCATCGAGACGCTCGGCACCGTGCGCCCATTTGGAATGGTCGCCAGCGTCGGCCAGGTCGACGGTGATCCCGGGCCAATCGATCTGTCTCTGCTCGGTCCCGCACGTTCGATTGCACTTTCGCGTCCGAGCGTGTTCCGCTACATTGCCGATCCGTTGCGATACCGCGAAGCGGGGCTGGCTACATTCCAACGCGTGCGAAGCGGTCTGAGAGCGCAGATCGGAGCCGTGCTACCGCTGGCCGAAGCAGGCGAAGCGCAGCGTCGGCTGGAAACGGGCAAAGCAAACGGCTCGATCATATTGCGCCCCTGATGCTCTATGTGCAGACCGGCGACTTCATACGAGACCGGGTTCGTGGCAGCGCCGACTTATATCCGGGGTAAGTGAGAAGTTGATAGTCCCAACGACGTGAGTATGGTATGGAGTCGGGCTATGTAGTCCGGCTCGACGGCGCCATCGATGCGCGGAGCGACATGCACCATGGCCAAAGTCGGAACGAGCAGCGACACTTCGCCGTCCGGGTCATCGATGCGCGCGATGTACGCTTCGGCGCGGTAGTCGTCGAGCCCGTCATAGAGTCGATCGATCTCGCAGTGCGTGAGCGCGTAGATCATCCCTTCGGCCACCTCACCCGGAGCGCAAATCAGGATGGCCTTCGTCGCCACCACGACACGGTGATCGAGTATGCGCCCGATGCGAGGCTGCCGTGGATGTGCCCCCTTTGCTGCGAGGTTGGCGCCATCCATGTGCAGGCCATAGAAAAATATGTCGACAAGTCGTTCCATCGTGGGCGCCACGTGAGAGAGGTTCGTGGTATTCACGGGGTTCCGTTGCGACAGTGCTCTGCGTAGCCTGAGCGCTCGCACATGCGTTCCATGTACGCCAGCGTGGCAGGGAAGCCTTCATGCGAGACTGGCGTTTCGAGCCAGCGGTTCACGGAGAGTCCGATAGGGATGTCGGCCATCGTGAACGACGCTCCGGCGATGAAGCCCCCGGTCTTTTCCAGTTGTCGCTCGATGATTGTCATGTGTCTGCGCCAGGCGGTGCACGACTTCGCGATCTGTTCCGGATCCTGGTAATCCGGAAGACGCCGGATTAGCGCCAGGAACGCGTAACTCCACGACTTGTTCAAATCGGTCGCCTGCCAGTCCATCCATTGGTCTACGCGAGCGCGGGCCAGCGCTGACGTTGGGTAAAGGTGGGTAGCGTTTTCGCGGTTGGCGAGATAGCGAATGATCGTGTTGGACTCCCAGAGCACGAAATCTCCATCGCGAATCACAGGCACCATCGCGTTAGGGTTGAGCGCCAGAAATTCGGGCGTGTTGGTGGACTGGAAACCCACCCCCCAGTCTTCACGCGTGAACAAAAGATCCAGTTCGGCGCAGGTCCAGAGTACCTTGCGCACGTTGATGGAAGAGGCCTTCCCCAGTATCTGCAGCATGTTGATGACAGAATGTTCGTGGTTGATCAGAACGACGCAGCGAATCAGGCCACTCAGTTACGCTGTATAGATTGATCAATCCAGTGTATCTATCGGTCGTACTGCCCGACAGGTACAGTTCCGATGCCACTCACCGGGCCAGGCCAGCGCACCTGTGGCGGGACTATGTTGCTGTCGGGTTGCGAACCAGCTTCCACTGGCTTCGTGATCGCGGAGGTAGCATATCGTCGGTCGACGCGCTGCGTTGACGCCTTAGGTTATGCGCGATGCATCCGGCTGTATTCGGCCATGAGGCGACGTTCGACGATCAAATTGACAGGGAGTTCGAGCGTCGCCGTCGGCGCCGACATCAGCCATTCGCATTGCAGTATCCCCGATGGATTGCAGGCACGCCCGTCCTTTGGGGCTATGCATGGGCTTCGCCGAACCAATCATCGGCCTTTTGCGCAGCCAGTATGGCGCTAAAGTGCAATTGGCCGCCTGGCCGCTTCAGCAGGTTCAAGAAAATTGGTTTCCGTGCCGATAACATGAAACGCATTGGAATCCCCCCTTTTCTATCGCAGATTGAGAATGAAGAAAAAATACCTCATTGGAACAGCTGGCGCTTTGACGGTTCTACTGCAAGCCTGCGCAAGCACTTCTGCAGTCAAGACGGAAGTGGGCAAGATGGATACCACTACCCTGAACGTCTATTCCGATAACACGGTGGCGTACACGACGTCCAAGAGCGACCTCTCCCCTAAGTATTGGGCGTGGACCCGCAGTGGCGACGAGATCCTCGCTCTTCAGATCGGTGAGCGCGTTTACAACACGAAGGACGTCTCCAGCGTCAATTTTTCGCGCAAGGTCGGTAGCAAGGTCGGCAACGTGAGCGTGCAAATGCGTTCCGGCGAGACCTTCAATGTGAGGCTGCGCGCGTATCCCAAGGCGTCGGAACTGGCATGGCTGCATTGCGATACTGACAAGACATGCACCAACCGAGTCCCGTTCAACATCCACAATTACAATGCGATGGGCAATCTGCTTTCCGGTATCACGGACGATGACCTTCAGGCGATCCTGCCTTGGAATTCCAACCCGCTACAGCCTTCGGCCTATCTGGTTCCGACAGACGAATTCTGGGATCCGGGTCGCGTAATTGGTGCACCGGTGACCAACACCGTCAAGTTTTTCGATGACGCACAACAAGAAAAAGTGTCTCTCCTGAAGAAGGTTGATAGTCAGATTCAAGAGGCGCAGCATCGCGGGGAAGTGCATAGACAAGATATGGTTGAGAGGCAGAAGGAAGCAGTGTCGGCTGCGCAAGCTGTGGTCGCGACTTGGGCGAAAGAACCCATTGGCGAAGAGGATTACTGCAGGACGGCGTTTTTCGATTCATCACCAAAACGCAGTGACGACGTGGTGTCCGACTGCCAGCGGCACGGAAGAACCAGCACCGGCGTTTTCCGGAAAGCAGGATGGGTGATCACGAGCGAAACCCCCCAAACGGTTAATCAGTTGGGTGTCTTGCACACAATGTTCGACTTCAGGATCAGGAAAGTGCAGTGACACCTTGAGGCTTGGGTTCAGGTAGTGAGCGACTGTTCACGGCGCTGAGTCGCCGCACTTCTCGCCGGTCAGCGGTCGTTCGTGGAAGCGTGCGGTCCCGAGCCGGCCCGAAGCAAGTCCCACTCGATGGGTAGACCTATGTGCATCAATCACTGGCTGAGCCAAGCGGGGATCGTAGACCTGCCTGAATCCGCATATCCAACATATGGCGCATGAAAGGGAAGGTCGCTAATGCCTAGGTGTCGGTCGTGCTCGCCACTGAGGAGCCTGGCAGGCATCTGCAAACCGCACGGTCGCACGACCGACCGCAAGTTAACGCGGACTAGCAAGCGAGATGGCTCTATGGAGGGCTTTTCTCGAAAGAGGTGTTCCTGAATGGCCGTTGTGGTCCCAAGAAACGACGGATAGTCGGCGCGGCGACGAACGACTGAGATGGGTCGATCCGGGCCCTTGATGGAGTGATGCCGAAGCAATCTCAGACCTGATCTGACGCTGACTGAGAGATCAGGTCTTGACTTACGCACGTAATGACATCGAGGTGCCGTCTTTTCGTTCCCGCCCGCGCAGGTGAGAGCGGGAAGACGCGGGGAATCTCCCGTGGGGCGCATCGGTGCATGTTGTTGCCGCCGACACGATGGGAATGGATGGCCGCCGCCCCGGCCGCGTGCGTCGTTCGAGCACCGCGGCCCGGTCACGATTGCGGTGACGCTCCGGATCGAAGGGCAAGATGCAGTGCGTACAGTTCGGAAACGGCTATCGCCTTGCGGCTGCTGTGTTCGACCGATCCTTCCTTGGTCCACAGGAACGGATAGAAGCTGAAGCATTGATCCGTCGTCAGATGCTGGACATCGGCCTGCCAGCCGGGCCAGCGCATGCCCGCATAGAAATCGTCCGGCTTTTCGCCGAGGGCCCAGCGCACGAAGTCGCTGTACCCGATCTCGAGGGGCTCCCACTGCAAGGTGTCGGGGGCAAGGTAATACAGCGAGCCCGTGTCCTCCCCGAGTGCGCCGCCGTTCAATGCGAAGAATCCGCCGACGGCGTCGTCCGCGACCAGCAGAAAACCGGACGAGCGCCCGTCGTTCCAGCCGACGATGTCCCTGGGCAGCCTCGGATGGCCCGAGCCGAGCAGGCGAAGGAAGCCTCCCGCCGCCAGGATGCCGCCGGTCGAGTACGCGACCGTTCCCAACGTCGATCGTGTGGAGACCTGAAGCGCCGCCAGCACGTCGCCGCACCGATCGGACGAGGGCAGTATTTCGCACGGGCCGCTGGCCGCCGCCGCCCACTCGGTCAAGGTCGGAAGAGCGGATTCGCGTTCGTTCACCAGTTCGTCCAGCGGGCGCATGTCGTTTTCTCCGTGTGTTTCGATCCAGCGTGGGCCGACCGGCACCGGCGCGACCGAGCGGTACGTCGCATGCATCGACCTACCCATGCCGCACGCGACGTCACCGCACCCCGACCGACGACCGCAGCGCCGCGCCGAGCGTACGCAGCGCCTGCCGGGCCGGCGCATCGGTCTGGTTCGAGTAGAGCACGACATCGCGCGAGGGCAGCGGCGGCAATCCGTATTGCGCGCCCACGTCGATCGTCCCGGCGGGCGCCACGCGATGCCCGAGCGCGGCGACGGCCAGCCCCGCGGATACCGCCGCGCCGATCGTCGCCACGCCGCCGCCGACGAAGACTTCCGTCCAGGCGACGCCGGCTTCGTCCAGCGCGCCGATCGCCATGCGGCGCACGCTGCACGGCTCGGCCTGCGTGGCGAGCCGCAGCGGTTGCGGCGGATGGTACTCGAAATCGGTCGCGGCCATCCAGCCGAACGATTCCGACAGGATGGTCTCGCCGTCGAGCCGCCGGCTGTCGTGCCGCAACGCGACGGCCGCGTCGAGTTCGCCGCGGTCGAACGCATCGAGCACGTCGCGCGACGCGGCGACCCGGATCTCCAGCACGAGCCCGGGCTCCGCTTCGCTCATGCGTCGCAGCAGCATCGGAAGCTCGGCGCCGACGACATGATGGCTCACGCCGATCACCAGCCGCCGCTGCCCGATGCCGAACGCGCCGACCGCGCCCTGGTGAGCAGCCACCAGTTCGCGCGCCGGCACCAGGAACGCGGTGCCGTCGGCCGAAAGGCGAACCTGCCGCGGTGTGCGCTCCAGCAGGCGGCGGCCGAGCCCGTCCTCGAGCCGCTTGATCTTCAGGCTCACCGCCGACTGCGTCGTGTCCATCGCCTCGGCGGCCCGCGTAAAGCTCTTGAGGTCGGCGGTCAGCACGAACGCCTGCACGGCTTCGATGTCGAGCGTTTTCATCGCGTACTCACTCATTTCAGAATTGAATCATTGAAATATTCTGCCATCGTATTTTCAAATGATTCAAGGTCTTCTACGCTGTCTTCGAGCCGTCCGGAATCTCCGTTTCCTTTCCAGGAGTCGATCATGCTGACCGCGTATTACGTGCACCGCCTGCCGGCGGACTACGACCTCGACCTCATCCGTGAGCGCGCCCGCGAGCGCGGCAGGCACTGGGACGACGCGCCGGACCTGCTGTTCAAGGGGTTCCTGCTGCGCGAGGCAGGCCGCCACGGCGCGACGGAAAACAGTTTTGCGTCGCTTTATCTGTGGCGCAACGAGCAGGCGTTTACGCGGTTCGTCGCGGAGGGCCGCTATCGGGTCGTCACTGCCAGCTTCGGACGCGCGCCGATCGACGTGCAGGTCGTGCTCGACGCCCGCAAGGGCAGCGCTTCGACGGCACGCTTCGCGCGGCTGGACGCCATCGATATTCCGGTCGATTCCGACCTCGATGCGACGCTTGCGCGAGAGATCGCGCGCAATCGCGAAGCGGCGGCGCAGGCCGGCGTTGTCGCCGCGGCAGTCAGCATCGATACCGCGCGCTGGCGACTGAGCCGCATCCTGCTGTCCGAACACGAACCGGAGGGCGGGGCGGCCGGCACGGTGCATCAGGTCCTGTATCTGGCCAGGCCGTTGCTCGATACGCTCGAAGCGGGCGGCGCGTGATGGCCGGCGTTGCATCGCGACCGCGGGCCGGGCCCGCGGGCGGGGCGAGTGGCGAGGCGTCGACATGCTTGCCGGCCGGCCTGGCGGTTGCCGCGCATCTGGCCGGCGTGGCGGCAGGGATGGCGGCGCTTGCCGCGCTTGCGACGTTGCTGGCGCTGTTGCTTCGATAAGCAGCGTCGACGGGAGGGCGAATGCGGGGGAGCCGGGCACGACGTGCGCGGCTCCCCCGTTGGTTTATGGCCGCAGGGTTCCCTGCAACCGGCCGGCCCGCGACGACCTCAACGACCTCGACAAACGTGAGCGGCTGTCCGCCACCCCGACAGGCAACGCGCCCGACACAGCGCATCCGGCGTTCGAACGGCCGGTCGTCTCGTTCCGGACCGACATCGCCGGCTTCCTCCAGCCCGGCAGCGGTTCCGGCACTGGCATCGGCCGCACGGGCCGGCGAAAGCCGGGGTGCGATCGCATTTTTGTATGAAGACAGGCTTTCGGTGGGGTTGCTCACATACACGTCGCGTCAGACGGTGTCCAATCGGGTATTACCGCGTGAGTAGCCCTGACGGAGCACGACCGGCAGGACGCGGGCATATGCGACATCGAGCCGTTCATCACGAAACGGGCGGAACGATGTGCGGCGACAAGGGAAGCGCGGCAATGCGGCGCGTGCCGTGCCGGCAAGCGCAATGCGCCAGTCCGTCATTCCGGACGGGTTCCTGCACAGTTTGGAAAGACGCGATGTCAACGACTACACAAAAGAGAACGAGGCTCGGTTCGCCGCGACTGCTCGCGGCGGCGGCGACCGTGTGCGCGCTGAGCGCATGTGCATTCGCCCCCGGCATGACGTACCGCGCGCCGGCCGGACGCGACGCGAATGCGAGCGTGAACGTCGCCGCATCGGGCGCGGGCGGCCTCGACGGGGTGCAGAACGTGTCGAGCGAGGAACTGATCGAGATCACGCCGGCGTTCGTCCAGCAGCAGGCTGCGCGACCCGCCAGCGTCGACGCCGAAGTCCGGCGCCTGTTCGGTACGCCGAAGCCGTACGTGATCGGCCCCGGCGACGTGCTGAACATCGTCGTATGGGATCACCCGGAACTGAACCTGCCTACCGCCCAGACGACGAACGGCGACAACATCGGCACCAACTCGGTGGCGGCCGGCTACACGGTCGACCCCGGCGGCAACGTGCAGTTCGCCTACGCGGGCCTCGTTCACGTGGCGGGGTTGACCGAGGCGGAGGCGCGCACGGTGCTGACCCGGCGGCTGGGCGAAACCGTGCGCAAGCCGCAGATCGCGCTGCGCATTCAGGCGTATCGCAGCAAGCGCGTCTATCTGGATGGGGAGGTGCGCACGCCGGGGCTGCAGATCGTCAACGACATGCCGATGACGCTGCCCGAGGCGATCGATCGCGCGGGCGGCTTCACGACCACGGCGGACCGGTCGCAGGTGTCGGTGACGCGCGGCGGACAGACCGTGAACGTGAGCCTGCCGGCCCTGATCGCGGCGGGCGTGAATCCGTCGAACATCCTGCTGCGCGACGGCGATCTGGTGCGCGTGCGGGCGACGAGCGACGCGAAGGTGTTCGTGCTGGGCGAAGTGTCGCGCCCGGCGACGCTGACGTTGACCGACGGACGGATGAGCCTCGGCGAAGCGCTCGGCGATACGGGCGGTGTGAGCCAGTACACGTCCGACGCGCGGCAGATTTACGTGGTGCGCCGCGGGCCGGGCAACCGGCCGCAGGTCTATCACCTGGACGGAAGTGCGCCGGCGTCGTACGCGCTCGCCGACCAGTTCGCGCTCGAGCGGCGCGACGTCGTGTTCGTCGACGCATCGTCGCTGGTGCGCTGGAGCCGCGTCGTGAACCTGCTGATTCCGTCCGCGGCGCAGGGCGCATTGACCGCCCGGGCCGTGACGCCGTGATGCCCCGTTGTGTGCGCCGGGGAAGATTTTTCGCGCCGTCGGGCGCGTGGAAGGACGCAGTCATCGTTCCTGCCGGCTGCGGGGTGGTGATACTGCGGAAGGTATTGAAATTGTAATGTGGCGTACGAAATACGTCAGGCGTGAATGATCTACTGCGCGTAGACATTCGAGCGGGGCCGCCGGCCCGACGCATCGAGGTCGTCAGGCATGAAAGATGGCGATATGACGGAATGCGAATCAAGCACATTCCCGACACCAGTCTCAATCTCGAAGAGCTCGCGGATCGGGGTGGTCCACGGCAAGCGTTCGTGCTTCATGCGCGTGCCGCTCTTCGGTCTGGTGAGTAGCGCCCGACCACTTGCCGCATGGCCTGCGGCAGGCACGTATTGAAATCCGGCCCGTCAGACACCTAGAACAAGGACCAAACCATGACACCCATCCACTTCGATGGATGCGTTGGCTGGCTTCACGAGGGCAACCGATCCCACGGCATCGTCATTTGCGAGCCGCTGGGCCATGAGGCGCTCTGGCTTCACAAGCTCGTGCGCTCGCTCGCGGAGCATCTCGCCGATCGAGGCTTTCCGGTGCTGCGTTTTCAGTATCCGGCGAGCGGGGATTCGCTCGGCGACGAACAGGATGCCGAACGCTTCGAGCGCATGCTGGCGAGCATCCGGCAAGCCGCCCGGACGCTGCGTGAAAGCGCGGCGCTGGACGGCCTGACGCTCGTCGGCGTGCGCGCGGGCGCGGCGTTGGCACTCCTTGCGGCCGACGGGATACCCGGCCTCACGCGTTTCGTCGCGCTGGCGCCCGTCGTGCGCGGCCGCAGCTACATGCGCGAGCTTTCGCTCGTCGCGCAACGCTGGCTCGACAACGTGTCGCCCGCCGTACGAGATGCGGTTCGCGACGAACGGCCGTTCACCGTGCTGGGCCATGCGTATCCCGACGATCTCGTCGACGCGCTCCGGCGCATCGATCTGTGCCGCACCGCCGCGAATCTGCAGAGCTGCCCGGCGCGCGCGTTGATCGTCGATGCGCCGTACGGCGACGGTGCTGCGTTGTCGTCCGCGCTGCAGGCGCGCGGTGTCGCGGTGAACCTTCAAACCTGCTCGGACTGGGCGGTCGCGATGCGCGAACCGATCTGGTCGCGATGGCCCGATGCGCTGCCCGATACGATCGTGGACTGGATCGACGACGGTTCGACCGCGGCCGTCCGCACGCTCGCGCGACGTCCCGCGCCCCGGCCCACGCTGGCCGGCAACGGCTGCGTCGAACACCTGGTGCGCGTGGGGCCGCAGCAACTGGTCGGCGTGCTGTGCGAGCCGGCCGGCGACAGGGCGTGCGCCGCCGCGCCCACGTTGCTGATCGCCAATACGGCGGCCAACCCGCGTGTCGCGGACGGGCGGCTGGCGGTTCGGCTGGCCCGTTCGCTCGCGGCGCTCGGCATCCGCAGCCTGCGCGTCGATTCGAGCGGCATCGGCGACAGCGGCCGGCGTGCGCGCGACAACCAGACGGACATCCCGTACTCCGACCAGGCTGTTGCCGACATGGTCGCCGCCGCGCGCTGGTTGAAGGAAGCCGGCCACCACCGGGTCGTCACGTTCGGAATCTGCTCCGGCGCGTACGCTTCGCTTCATGCGGCCGCGCAAGGGACGCTGGCCGGCGTGATCGCGGTCAACCTTCCGGTGCTCATCTGGCCGCGCGGGCAGACGCTCGCGGATGCCGTCGACAACCAGACCAATTCGATGCGCGGCTATGTCGCGTCGTTGCGCAGCGTCGACAAGTGGCGCCGCCTGCTGAGCGAGGGCCGCGACCTGCGCCCGGTATTGCGTGCGCTCGCCCGCTTCGTCGTGGATAGTGCGACCGTGCCGGTGAGGAACCTGGCGGAGCGCATCGGCCGGGGGCCGGGCAAGGACACGCCTCGCGGCCTGCTGCGCGACATGTCGCTGCGCGGTATCCAGACGCACCTGATCTACGGGACGTTCGACGCGGGCGTCGACGTGATCGTCCGGAATTTCGGCCCCGTGTCCGGCGCGTTCGCGCACTTGCCGAATGTGTCGGTCGATATGCAGGACACGCTCGATCATTCGCTGCACGGCGCCGCCGCCGCGCAATACGTGATCGACCGGTGCGCCGCGCTGCTGGTCGGCTGGCATGCGCCGGCCGCCTCCGTCGTCGCGGTTGCCACCGCTCCGGGAACGGAAGTGAAAACGAAGACGGAACGCGCGATTCCGTAACATCCGGGCGGGCCCCGCGTCGAGACGAACGCGGCGCGACCGGCGAGTCCCGCCGCCTGAACGCCCGGCAGGTTGCCCGGTGCGCAACCGGGAGCGCTGCCCGGCGCGCCCGGCTGCCCGGCTGAAACCGCCCGTAAGTAACCGTGCGAACAGATCCGCGGTTTCCGACACATTATCGTGGCGGTGTCCCTTTCTCGTGTCGTCCCGTTTTCGACGGCGTCGGCGTCACGAGGCCGTTCAGGAATGCCGATGCAACGAAATCGCCGTGAATGCCGAAAGATGAGCCCAAACCCTGCGGCGCGCCGGTTCGCGCGGGCGTGCGTGCAGGGGGCCGGAACGTGGAGCGGGCGCATGGCGCCGCTTGCGGCCTGCAAGGACGGTGACGGCGCGTCGCGCGCCCGGCCCAGCGTACATTGAGGGCCGTCGCGATGCGTGTGCTGGTGATCAACGACTTCGTCCGCAAGGGTGGGGCCGAGGAGGTGTACCGGGTATCCGTCGATGTGCTGCGCGCCCGCGACGGCGTCGTGGTCGAAACCTTCGACGAGCATGCGCTGCCCGATGCCGGGAACAGCCGGCGCGCGCGCGCCTGGTCGCCGGCCGCCGCGCGCGCGCTCGTTGCGCTGCTCGAGCGGTTCCGTCCGCAGCGGATCCTCGTGCACAACTATCACAACCTGTTGTCGAGCGCGATCCTGCCCGTGCTCGCCCGCTACAAGCGGCGCTCGGGATGCGGGTTGTACCTGACCGCGCACGACTACCATCTGCTGTTCTACAACCCGAGCCTGATGGTCTACTCCGGCGGACGGGCGCGGCCGTTGTCGCTCGATACGCTGCGGCGGGCGCGGCGGGTCGTCTTCACCGCCAGCCCGCACGGCGTGCTGCACGACGTCGCGAAGAAGCTGCACTGGCATGCGGTCAACGCGCTGTTCGATCCGCTCGGCCTGTTCGACGAGATTCTCTGCCCGAGCCCGTTCATGCGCGACCTGATCGCGGGATCGAGCCGCACGCCCGCCACGCTGCTGCCGAACCCGGTCGATGCCACGCTCGTTCCGCGTGCGCCGAAGCGCGCGAGGGGCGAACGTCTCGATCTCGCGTTCGTCGGCCGCGTGGAAGCGGACAAGGGCCTCGCGCCGTTTCTCGCGCTGATGGCCCAGCCGGCCGGCGATGCGATCGCGTCGCTCACGGTCTACGGCGACGGATCGGAGCGGGGCGCCCTCGAGAGCGGTTACGCGGCGCTCGTCGATTCGGGCAGGCTGCGATTCGCCGGACGCCTCGATCACGAAACGCTGTTCGCCGCGTTGCCGATGCACGACGCGCTCGTGATGCCGTCGATCTGGGTGGAGAACGCCCCCCTCGTGATCGTGGAAGCCGCGATGCTCGGGCTGCCGGCGCTCGTGCACGACATCGGCAGCCTGTCGACCTTCGGCGACGAGATCGGCAACAAGATTCGCTACCGCAATACGCCCCAGGACTTCGCGCGAGCACTGGCCGGACTGCGCGCGCACCTCGATCGCGAGAATCGCCGCTACGACTGGTCGCGTTACTCGGTCGACCGTTATGCGTCGTCGCTGTGCGCCGTACTCGGCATCGGCACCGAGGGTCCGCGCACGTGGGCACACTGACAGTCGGCGCACTGTTCACATTCAGCCCGTAGAGCACGATGACCGCCGTTCGAAAAAATTTTGCGCTGTTGTTCGCGCTGCAGATCTCGACGTACGTCGTTCCGCTCGTCACGTTGCCGCTGCTGACGCGCGTGCTCGGCCCGCAGCAGTACGGCACGCTGTCGTTCGTGCTGGCGGTCGCGACATACTTCATCAACCTGGCGAACTACAGTTTCGACCTGACCGCGACGCCGCGTGTCGCCCTCGCGAAGGACCGGGCCGAACGGTCCCGCATTTTCTGGACGACGGTGTGCGCGCAGTGGATGATCACCGTCGCCGGCTTCGCCGTGCTCGTGGGGCTGACCGTGCTGATCCCGCATTTCGCGGCGGAGCGTACGGCGCTGCTGATCGGGTTCGGAATGGCGATCGGCGCCGCGCTGACGCCGGGCTGGTACTTCCAGGGAATCCAGCGGCTGAGCGTCTACAGCGTCACGGTGGTCGTGTACCGCGCACTCAGCGTGGCGGCCTTCTTCATGTGGGTTCGCTCGCCGGACGATCTCCTGCCGGCGGTCGCGATCAACGCGGCGGTGCCGTTGCTGTGCGGGGTCACGCTGCTTGCGTACCTGTTCCTGCATCGCGAGATCGAGGGCGTGCGCGTGCGGTTCGCCGACATCGTCGACGCGCTGAAGGGCGGTTTCCAGGTGTTCCTCGCGTCGACGTCGATCTCGTTCTATGCGTCGACCAATACCGTGCTGCTGAGCATCGTCTCGGGGAACGTCGCCGCCGGCTATTTCGCCGCGGGCGACAAGCTGATCCGGGCCGCGGTCGGCCTGTTGCAGCCGCTGCGGGCGTCGACCTATCCGCACGTCACCTATCTGATGCATCACGCGCGCGACGAGGCCTTCGCGTTCCTGCGCAAGCTGATCGTCATGCAGGGCGCGCTGGTGCTCGCGATGTCGGCGGCGATCTACGCATGCGCGCCGCTCGCCGTCCGGATCCTGTACGGCAGCTCGTTCGCGCCGACGGTCGGCGTGCTGCATTGGCTGGCGCTGGTGCCGTTCATGGCCTGCATGACGGACCTGTTCGGCGTTCAGACGATGCTGCCGCTCGGCATGAAGCGCGCGTTCAGCCTCATCCTGATCTCGTCCGGCGTGCTGAACGTGACCCTGCTGCCGCCGCTGGCGATGCTGTTCGCCGAGCGCGGCGCGGCCATCGCGGTATTGATCGCGGAAACGGCCGTCGCGGCGGCGCTGGCGTACGTGCTGCGCCGCGAGCGGGTCGGCCTCGTCAACGTGCCGGCGCGCACGGGCTGACGCGCGTCGCGCCCGGCGCGCCCGACGGCGGCGCGGCGCGGCCGCGCGATCTTCCGGCCCCGCGAGCCTGCTTTGCCGCGGCACGGAAAGTGTGGGTTGTCGAACGTTTCTTCCGGGGGCCCCCACCTATACTGGCCTGACATCAGCGCGGGCGGGCGACGCCTCGCCGCGCCTGATCGGCGCATGTCGCACGGGGCGGTCTGCGCGAATCCGGTCGCGCGCCACGCGTTCGCGTCGCTCCGCTCGAAAACATGTGTCTCCAGCGTCATGAACGGAAACCGATCGATAAACCGGCTTTGGGCCGCCACATTCATGATCGCGATCGCGAGCGAGGTCTTTTCCGGCGCGATTCGCTATTACACGTCGATCGCGGGCGTGTCGATGCTCGGCTATCTGCCCAAGGCCCTGATGGTCGGCTGCATCGCGCTCGGCCTCGCGATCCGTCCGCGCGTCGATACGCTGCTGGTCGCCAGTTTCCTCGCCGTGCAGCTGTGCGTGTCGCTCGCGAACGGCGTCAGTCTCGTGGCCGCATGCTTCTGGATATGGACGGTCGCGCCGTTGCTGTTCGTGCTGCTCATGCCGCGCGGCGCGCTTGACCTGCTCGAGTCGGACGCGATCCGGGGCGCGATCGTCCTGCTGGCGACGGCCTGCTGCGCGGGGGTCATGCTCAACGGGCTGGTCCACCTGCCGTGGGTCGGCGGCAGCATCGACGTCGACGGCGTCAACGTGCAGCTCGCGTCGTCCAATTACGTCGGCACGGTGCCGCGCCTGACCGGTTTCGGCCGCAGCAGCGCCACGACCGGCCTCGTGATCGGCCTGCTGACCACGTGGCTCGTCCCGCGCCTGCGCAACGCGCTGGCGATCGCGGCGCTGCTCGCGATGTCGGCGTATGCGATCTGGGCCACCACCAACAAGACGACGCTCATCGCGCTGTCGCTCGTGCTGTTCTGCTTCACGACGCTGAAGACGCCGGGCCTCCGGCGCGCGTGCATCGTCCTGACGGGATTGATGATCGTCCTGCCGATCGTGGGCTGGGTCGTCGCCACGACGACCAACGTGGGCGTCGCCGATACGGGTTCGCTGGCGTCGATGCAGGACCGGCTGTTCAACACCTGGCCGAAACTGCTCGAAGGCATGGCGAACGCGAATCTGCTCTGGTTCGGCGTCGGGCCCGGCGGTTTCGGTTCCGCGACGGCGTACTACACGGCCGACTTCGGCTTCAATACGGGCTACGCCGACAACGCGGCGCTCTATGTCGTCGCGAATATCGGCGTGGCGGGGGGGCTGCTCGTCATGCTCCTGTTTGCGCAGCGCGTGCTGGCCAGTCGCATCGACGATCCGCGAGCGTGGGTGATGCTGCTCTTCGTGCTGTTGAGCGGCGTGACCACGGACATTTTCGAGGCGCTCGGCTGCCTGCTGTTCACGGGCCTCGCGATCCGCACGCTGACCGTGCGTGCCGGCCGCGTGCACGAACCGCGTCGCGACAGCGCCGGGCGCACGGCGACCTGGGCGGGAAGCCGATGAGCACGGGCATCGAACCCGCCCGCGCGAAAGCGTGGGCGAAATGGTTCGCCGCCGCGCTGCTCGGCGCCGTCGTGATATCGGCGGCGTCGAATTCCGCCCGCTCGGACGAGCCGCCGGTCGTCCTGCCGAACCCGACGCAAGCGCCCGCACCGCCGTACGTCGCGCTTCCGCGCTTTTTCGACACGCGGGCGAACACGGGTGTCGCGATCCACGAGATCGACGATCCGGCGCTGCTCGACGCGGTACGGGACGCCGGATTCTCGTTCGTCCGTACCGATCTCTTCTGGGATTCGGTGGAAACGCCGCACGGCTGGGATTTCTCGCGCTACGACGCGCTTGTCGCCAACCTGCGCGCACGTGGGCTCGGCGCGTTGTTCATTCTCGGCTACGGGCATCCGCGATACGCGCCCAAGCAGCCGCCGACGTCGCCCGCGCAGATCGCCGCATTCTCCGAGTATGCGACGCAGGCCGCGCGGCACTATCGCGGCGAGCCGGTGCGCTTCGAAGTGTGGAACGAGGAGGATCACAAGGATTACTGGCTCGCGCCGCCGTCGCCGGCCGCGTACCGGAACCTGCTGGTCGCGACCGTCCGGGCGGTCAAGGCCGCGAATCCGGACGCCGTCGTCGCGACGGGCGGCGTCCAGCAGGTCGACCGGGCGTTCATCCGGTCGGTGGGCGATATCGGCGGCGCGTCGCAGCCCGCACCCGACGCGGTCAGCGTGCACCCGTATCGGCAGACTGCGCCGGAGACCGCGCTGGGCGATTACGCCGTGCTCGCACGGGATCTCGCCGCGTACCGCACGGCGCCGGCCATCTGGGCAACCGAATGGTCGTATCCGACCTATGGCTACAAGTACGTATCGCATACCCGCGACGGTCACGATCCGGTCGCGCGCGAGCGCCAGGCGCGCTACGCGGTGCGACGCCTGCTGGTCGACTGGATCGCGCAGATCGGGCTGAGCGCGTACTACGACATGCGCAACGACGGGCGCGACCCGACGAACATGGAGCACAACTTCGGGCTGCTGGACGCGGACAACACGCCGCTGCCGGCCTACGTCGCGGTTCGGCACCTGTTCGCGTTCACCGCGAACGCACACGCCGCGCGCGTGTTTCTCGATCCCGTCCGGCGCGTCGCCGTCCTGCAGTTGCATGCCGACAAGGTCGTGAAATACGTCGTCTGGTGCTACGAAAGCGGCAACGCGGTCGATATCGACCTGTCCCGGTTGCCTGCCGCGGGTACGTCCGCAACCGATCTCTACGGCGCGTCGCTCGACATCGCGCGCCGTCGATTGACGCTCCGCGAGGAGCAGGGCCCGGTGTTCATCGTGTCTGCGACTGACCGATAGCCGGCGAGCAGGATCGGAAACGATCGCCTCATACAGAAAACAAACATGAAATTCAACGCACGAAACCTCGAATATCCGCAACGGGTACCGGACGAATCCGGGCTGATGCAGCTTTGGCAATCGGTCGCACGGCATCGCCGCCTGTTCTTCGGGACGATCGCGACGACGTTCGCCGCGGGCGTGCTGTATGCGCTGCTGGCCACGCCGCAGTACCGGGCCGAGGCGCTGCTGCGCGTCCAGACCAAGCCGGGCTCGTCGATCAGTTCGCTGTCGGACGTCTCCGGCACGATCGCGGCGTCGCCGTCCGCGTCCGACGAAAGCGAGATGCTGATTTCGCGCGCGGTCGTCGACAGCGCGATCGACGCGACCGGCGCCGATCTCGACATCCGCAACGCCAGCCGGTTTCCGCTGATCGGCGCGTTCCTCGCGTCGCGCGTCGACGGCGACGACGCACTCGCGCCGGCGCCGCTCGGACTGACGGGTTACGCGTGGGGCGGCGAGCGGCTCGACATCGGCGAATTCTCGATTCCGTCGGGTGCGCTGGGCGACCGGTTCAGGATCGTCGCGGACGAGGCGAACGACTGGACGCTCTACGACGACGACAATCACGCGCTCGCGCACGGCAAGGTCGGCGAAACCGTGCCGTTCCAGTTGCCCGGCGAGGCGACGGCCGGCCGCCTGCGCGTCGACACGTTGCGCGCGCGTCCGGGCATTGCGTTCACGGTGCGCAAGCAGCCCGAACCGCTGGTGTACGACAACGTCTCGAAGCACCTGAAGACGGTCGTGCCGAACCGCGATTCGACGCTGGAATCGCCTTCGATGATCCGTCTCAGCTACCAGGCCGACAGTTCGCGTGACGCGAAAAAGATGGTCAACGCGATCGTGCAGGCGTACTTGCAGCGCGACCTCGCGTTCCGGACGGATCGCGCCCGGCGCAATCTGGACGCATTGCACCAGCGCTTGCCGGCGCTGAAGCACGACTTGCAGAAAGCCGAGGACGATCTGAACCGGTACCGGACGCAGAACGGCGCGATCGACGTCGATCAGCAAGGCGCCGCGCTGATCGGCCGGCTCAATACGCTCGCGGAGCACCAGACCGAGCTGCAGATCTCGCTCGACGACGTCAGGCAGCGCTTCTTGCCGAAGAGCTTCCAGTACCAGACGGTGCAGTCGCAGCTCGACCAGGTGAAGCGCGAGATCCGCGACACGAGCGCCGAGGCGGCGAAGCTGCCCACGACGCAGCGCGAATTCGTGCGGCTGTCGCGCCAGGTGACGATCGCGACGCAGCTTTACACGGGCGTGGTGACCAATGCGCAGCAGCTCGAGATCGCGATTTCCAGCGCGGCGCCGGGCGTGACGGCGGTGGACTGGGCGGTCGCGCCGTTCCGGCCGGTGTGGCCCAAGCGCGGCATCATCGTGCTCGGCGCGTTGTTCGCCGGGGTGTTCCTGGCGCTGACGGGCGTGCATCTGCTGTCGCTGTATCGCCGCGAACTGCATTCGGCCGGCGCACTGGCCAGGTTGACCGACCGCCCGTGTCTCGCGAGCGTGGCGTCGTCGCCGGCGCTGGCGGCGTTGCCCGGCGGACCGCGCGTGGCCGCGCTGCCGCTCGCGGCGACCCATCCGGACGACGCGGGTGTCGATTCGGTACGTGCATTGCGGGCGAGCCTGAAGGTCGCGCTGGCCCAAACCGGGCGCGGCGGCGGCAAGGTCCTGCTGTTCACCGGGGTGACGGCGGGCGTCGGTTGCAGCTTCGTGGCGTCGAACCTTGCGTATCTGCTGGCGGGGACGAATGCCAGTGTGCTGCTGATCAACGCCGACCTGCGCGCGTCGTCGACGGCCGGCGGCCCGGGGCTCGCACAGGTGCTCGACGGCACGGTGTCGCCCGAGGTCGTGACGCTGCGCGTCGCGGGCAGCCAGCTGTCGATCATGCCGGCGGGCTCGCCGGGCACGGCGTCACCGGGCGAACTGCTGGAATCCGCGGCTTTCGCGAAGCTCGTCGCGTCGGTGCGCGAGCATTACGACTTCGTCGTGATCGACGGGCCGCCGCTGCTGACGAACAACGATGCGCTCGGCATCGTCGGCGTGAAGTGCGACGCGCACGTGCTGGTGTCGCGCAGCGGACTGACACGCGCCGCCGACGTCGAGACGGCGTTGTCGCGCCTGCAGAGCATCGGGGCCGATATCACGGGGCACGTGTTCAATACGTACGCGGGATCGATCCGGCCGGTCGTCGAGCGCGTGCGCACGCGTCGCTTTCCGGTTCGGGCGACCGAGCGTCAGCGGGTGTAGCAGGGGGTGTCCTGATGTCGCGGGTTCGCGACGGGCGTGGCCCCGGCATCGAGCCGGGCCCGCCCGATCCGCGGCGGCGACGGTTTGCGGGCATGCGTCCGGCGACGCATGCCGCGCGCGTCAGAGCGTATTGAAGATCCGCGCCATCGTTTCCGCGCTCTTGCTCCAGCTGTATTGCTCGGCGTGAAAGGCGCCGCGGCGCTTCAGGTCCGCGCGGAGTTCGGCGGAATCGAGCAGGCTGCGCAGTTTTTCCGCGATGTCGTTCGACGAGTAAGGGTCGCAGTAGAGCGCCGCGTCGGCGCAGACTTCGGGCAGCGCCGCCGTTCGTCCCACGAGAGTCGGGCAGCCGTACCGCATGGCTTCGAGCGGCGGAATGCCGAAGCCCTCGTAGATGGACGGGTAGAGGAAGCAGGCCGCGTGTTGATACAGCGCCTTCAGCTTCTCGTCGCTGATGTACCCGGCGAACTTGATGTTCGGCTCGGTCGCGGCGATGTCGTCCTGCGCGCCGAACACGGCGGTATTGCGCATGCCGACGATGACAAGATCCACCGACGGATCGCCGAGCTGCCGAAACGCCGCGATCATGCGCGCGAAGTTCTTGGTGGGATTCATGCTGCTCACCGCCAGCACGAACCGGCCGGGCGTGAGCGCGTGTTCGTTCAGCACGCTCGCGTCCGGTTCCAGCGAATCGAGATGGTCGGCCCCCAGCGGCACGACGCTGATCTTGTCCGCCGACACGCCGCAATGATGCGCGAGGCGATCGCGCGAGAAGCGGGAGTTGGTCAGTACGCAGACGGAGGTGCGCGCCAGTATCCAGAACATGACGCGGTACCAGGCCCGGAACAGCCGGGAGAAGTGCGCGGGCGTGTCGAACACCGCCGCGTCGTGCATGTAGATGATCTGGTTGCCGAGGAAGATGGACGCGGAATTGCTCAGGTTGACGATGCGGTCGCGGCGCGCAAACAGCGGGAGGACCAGTTGCTCCCAGATCACGCCCTTGGAGAAACCGATCCTGACCGTCCGGGTGCCGCTCACCACGGCGTCGGTATGCGGGGGAACCAGCACCGTGACGGAATCCTGGGGCTGCAGCCTGACCAGCGCGGCGATCAGTTCGCGTGCGACGCGCTGGACGCCGGTCGTTTTCTGCGTGGCGAAACGGCCGTTATAGACGAGTTTCCTGGGTTCTTTAATGTTGCTCATGTGAAATCCGGTGAAATCGCTGCGCGGCCGGGACCCGTACGGATCGTGCCGGGCCGCGCCGCTCGCGTGGCCGCCGGGGCCGGTTCGGCCCGTTCCCGGCGTCGGCGAGCCCTCACGCCTCGACCCGGTCGGGCGCGGCATGCTCGAAATACGATGCGTCGGCGCGACGCGGGATCGCGTCCAGTCCGTAAAGGGAACGCCACTGTCGGAAGATGGAAGTCATCGAAAACCGATGGAGTGCAAACTTTCTGGCCGATTCCCCCATTTGTTCGCGAAGCTGCCGGTCGTCGCGGAGCAGGGCCACGTACCGCGCCATCTCGTCGGCGTTCGACGCGACGTAGCCTGTCACGCCGTGAATCACCACGTCGCGGTTGCCGACGACGTCGGTCACGACGGCGGGCAAGCCCGCCACCTGCGCTTCGATCAGCGCCACCGGCATGCCTTCCCAGCGCGACGTCTGGACGTAGATATCCAGCCCGGCGGTCAGCTCGAGCGCTTGTGCGCGCGTGACCCAGCCGCTGCAGGCGACCGCGCGGCTTTCGCGGGGATCGGGGATCTCGGCGGCGTCGCCGCCGATCCAGAGGAACTCGACGTCGGACGCGCGGAGTTCGGACGCCAGTTGCACGAACGCCTGGTGATTTTTCTGGAACGACGCGCGACCGCTCATGCCGATGGCGATCCTGCGATCGTCGCGTGTCCGGCGCGCCGGGATTTCGGCAACGTCGACGCCGTTTTCCACCAGTACCGCCGATTTCGCGCGAATCCTTCCGTTGATCTCCCTCAGTTCGCTGTCGGAGCAGGCGACGATGGTTCCGCCCAGGCAGGCGGCGATTCGCTCGAAGCTCAGGTACGCGAACTGCTTGAGCCGGGAAACGTCGCAACGCAGGAACGAGAGCCCGTGCGGGGAATAGAACACCTTCGCGCGCGGCGCGGCGATCCGGGCCGCTACCCGCCCCAGCACGCCCGCCTTCGACGAATGGAGATGGATCACCGTCGGCCGGTACTCGCGCAGGCACCGGGCCAGCGCGCGCGCGCCGCGCAGGTCTTTCGAGAGGCTGACTTCGCGATCCATCTCGACGTGGACGAGCCTGATGTCGGGATGGAACAGCGACGGAAAATCGTCCGGCGTTTCCGGCCGGATGGCGTGCAGGACGGTCACGTCGGCGCCCGTTGCCGCGGCGTGATTGGCGAGATGGACGAGCATCGAGAGCACGCCGCCGCCAAACGCTTCGACGATATGAACGATCCGTTGTGTGGTCATCTTCGGGGCAGCCTGTTCGACCGGACGCGGCACGGTCGCCTGTAAAAACGCATGTCGGGCGGGGCGCGATGTCGCTGGCTTTCGTCCCGCTCTCCGGAATGGATCAAAAGATATGTATGACTAAATAAATGGATGGGTTCGAGCGTTGTCATTCATGCCGGTGCCGCCAAGGTCATCCGTGCGGCATGGCGTCGTGCGGGAAGAGGGCGCGCGGTGCAGGACCGATATCGCGGAAGGACGGAACGCTTCTCCACGCACGAAGTGGGCGGGAATCGCGTCGCCCGACCGGGAGGGCGTGCACGAAGACGCGTGATTCCCGGTGCCGAACGCATTGTGCTACGCATGCGCGGCGGGCTGGGTGCGATGGCTTACACTGCGCCGCGCGCGTCGAAGCCTGACGCGCGCGGCGGCCTGCCCCCGGCACGCCTAGCCGGCGACGTCCGGCGCCGTGACGGGCGCGGGCGCCTGTTGCGATGCGAGCGCGACCGGTTGCGCCGCGCGTGACTCGACGGCACGCCCGTACTGATCGTCGAAGCGGACGATATCGTCCTCGCCGAGATAATTGCCCGACTGCACCTCGATGATTTCGAGCGGGATGCGGCCGGGGTTCTCGAGGCGATGCACCTGGCCGACGGCGATGTAGGTCGACTCGTTCTCGCAGAGCAGGAAGGTTTCGCTGCCGCGCGTGACCTTCGCGGTGCCGCGCACTACGATCCAGTGCTCGGCGCGGTGATAGTGCATCTGCAGCGACAGCCGCTTGCCGGGCTCGACGACGATCCGCTTCACCTGGAAGCGCTCGCCGAGATCGATCGAATCGTAATGGCCCCACGGCCGCTGCACCTTGCGGTGCTCGCTCGCCTGCGGGCGCCGGTCGATCTTCAGGCGCTCGACGATGTTCTTCACGCGCTGCACGTCGTGCTTGTTCGCGACCAGCACCGCATCGGGCGTCTCGATCACGACGACGTCCTTCATGCCGACGCACGCGATCAGGCGGCCTTCCGAGCGCACGAGGCTGTCCTGCGTATCCTCGAACACGATCGGGCCGCGCGCGACGTTGCCCTGGTCGTCCTTCGGCATGATTTCCCAGATCGCATCCCAGGTGCCGACGTCCGACCAGCCGGCCGCGAGCGGGATGACGATGCCTTCGATGCCGAGGTCGCCGCGGTTCGCGAGGTGTTCCATTACCGCATAGTCGATCGAATCCGACGGGCACGCGTCGAAAGCAGCCGAGTCGATCCGGAAGAACGGATCCTCGGCGACGCCCGCGCGCCAGGCGGTTTCGCATGCCGCGTGGATGTCCGGCGCGAGCGCGGCGATCGCCTTCAACCAGACCGACGCGCGCGTGACGTAGATCCCGCTGTTCCACCAGTAGTCGCCCGATTGCAGGTAACGCTCGGCGAGCGTCGCGTCGGGCTTTTCGACGAAGCGGCCGATCGCGTAGCCGCCCTGGCCGCCGACGCGGCCCGCACGCGGCGAGCCGACCTGGATGTAGCCGTAGCCCGTTTCGGCGCGGCGCGGCAGCACGCCGAGCGTGACGATCGCGCCTTCCTGCGCGTAGCGCGCGGCGCGCGCGACCGCGTCCTGGAACGCGCCGACGTCGGCGATCACGTGATCGGCCGGCATCACCGCGAGCACCGGATCGTCGGCGAGCGCGCTTGCGTCGAGCGCGGCAAGTGTCAGGGCGGGCGCGGTATTGCGCGCGGCCGGTTCGATCAGGATGCGGGGCGACGCCCCACGGCCGAGCACCTGCGCGGCGCTCATGATGCGATGCTGCTCGCCGCAGACCAGCAGCAGCGTATCGTCGAGCGACGCGTTCGCGATGCCGTTCAGGCGCCGCGCGGTCGCCGACAGCGGCGACTCGTTCGAGGTCAGCTCGATCAGCTGCTTCGGATACTGCTCGCGCGACAGCGGCCACAGCCGCGTGCCGGAACCGCCGGCAAGGATGACCGGAAGAATGCGCGGCATGTCGGGCTCGCGAACCGGGCGAAGGGTGCGGGTCATCGGTTGGCTCCGGTGTCGGCGGGCTGCCGGTGGTAGGTGCGGCCTTCGGCGCGCGTGTCGTCGTTGCGTGACCGATGCGCCGAAACGGCCCGGGACAGCAGGGTGCGCAATGCGCCGGCGGCGCGATCGGCCGACCGGATCAGGCCGACGAACGGCGCGCCCTGTTCGAGATACGGGCCGTAGGCCTTGCGGAATCCGAAGCGCTTGTAGAACGCCTGGCGCGGCGCGGGGACGTGCGTGCGCACGGCGGCGTCGGGCCACGCCGCCTGCGCGGCGGTGAGTGCGCGCCCGATCAGCCGCTCGAGCGTATCGTCGTCGCGGCAGCGTTCGCTCGTCAGTACCTTGTCGATCACGACGTCCTGATCGATGTCGTCGCCGGGCAGGATGCGCGCGTAGGCCGCGACTTCGGTCGCGTCGCCGTCGCGCACGGTCGCGTAGACGTGCAGCGCGCCCGCGTCCTTGCCGTCGATGTCGAGATGCGTGTGCGCGTCCTCGACCACCAGCACGGCGTTGCGCGCGCGCAGGATTGCATAGAGATCGACGGCGCTCAGATGTTCGAATTCACAACAATGCCATTCCATGATGCGGTCCTCGCGTGATGCCTTCGGCATGCCGTGCCGCGCGGACGCAATCGTTCCGTACGGTGTGGCGATCCTCATCATCCGGATGCATGGCGCGCCGGTCTGTTCGAAAGCGTACTCATGCCCGGGATTCATGCGGCGGCGCGGAATGGATTGCCTCGCATGCCCCGCGAATGCCGGACGGTGCGGTAGCACACATCGCCGCGACCGGTGCTTTTTCATAATGACTCCATCCTGGCGGCCCGCCACGACACGCGGCCGGTCGACATCGAATGTGAAAAACGAACCGGGGCAGGATTTGAGCATCGCGATCGTTCACGACGGGCGGGTCGCGCGGGGCCGCGCAGGGGACACGCTCGCGCGCGCGGCCCGCCGTATCGGGCAGGCCGGCGGCTTCGTCGCATGCCTTCAGGACGTGCGTGCCTGCGCGGCGCGCACGTCGTTCATCCAGTACGTCGGCGTTTGCCTGCGTGCGCACCCGCTGCACCCCGCCGTCGTTTCCGCTGCCGATCGGGTCCCGAGCCCCGAGCCCGGGAGACCGCCCGTCGCCTCATGCGTGCCGGCCATGCTGCGCCGCGGGACGCGCGGATCGGTGCCTTTGATTACCGCATGTAACGGATGCGAGCGAGAGGCACGGGCCGTGCGTCGTCGCGGCCCGGTGCTGCCGGCCGGCCGCGCGCGCGATTATGCGTCGATCGAAATACGGTGCCGACTATTTCCGGTGATTCGGGCGGGAATCGCGGGCAATCGATGGCTGCCATCCCGGGGGAAAGTAGGATTTGCCACTGATTGACTGGAATGTTTATAGATAATCAAATCTCAGTGATCAAACGTGCATGGCGCGGGGGCGAAGGGTCGCGTAACCGGCTGATTCAGGTTTATCTTTTGGTAACAAGACCATCTCGAAACGGGGTGTAAATTCAGGAGCGGATGAAGTGCGGCGGTCATTCCGGGAGCGGGTTGGCAGCCGTCCGGTTCGGCATCGGGCGCAACGGTCGTGCAAGACGCGACGCCCGGGCGGACGGAATTCCTGTTTGCAGACGTGCCTTGCCTCGCGGCGGGGCGCATCAAAGCCGGAACGTCGCGGCTCCCGCAGCCGCGCGTTTCCTTCGAGTTGGATGACAACGAGGCCGGATGACATCCGGCTCGACCTCCGGGGGCTCTTGCCGTGTGCAGTCTCGATCTTCGCCAAAGCTGCGGAAGCGCAGCGCGGACAGTCGGTCATGTACCGGCGGCCGCAGCGCACGCGAACGGTTCGCGGAGTGTGGAAAGTGATGGTTCGCTATGAATATGCCAATAACGCGCGATAAGAGCGCCGGCGCGGGGAGTGGTAACGGGCAGCGTCCGCTGATTTACTGGACGCAGTCGCCGTCCGTCATGCTGCGAAAGGAGCTGGCGCGACGCGACTGGAAAGTGTCGATCGTCGCCCAGGCGAGCGAGCTGCGCGACACGTCCGGCGAAATCACCTGCGGCATCCTCGACCTGAGCGGCGGCCATGCCGATGCGATCGGCAGCATTGCGTCGACCTGCGCGTCGATGCGCGACGTCGTCTGGGTCGCGCTCATCGACGTCGGCCAGACCGCGTCGCCGAACGTGCGCGCGCTGTTGCGCGACTACTGCTTCGACTACGTCACGCTGCCTGCGTCGCATCAGCGGATCGCCGATACGGTCGGCCATGCGTACGGCATGGAATGCCTGTTCGCGCGCGACCGAGAACAGCTCGAATCGGAAGAGAAGGGCATCGTCGGCACCTGCAGCGCGATGCTGCGGCTGTTCGATACGGTACGGCGTTTCGCGCGCACCGACGCACCGGTGTTCGTGTTCGGCGAAACGGGAACCGGCAAGGAATTGACGGCCGTCGCGATCCATCGCCATTCGGAGCGGCGCAGCGGCCCGTTCGTCGCGGTCAACTGCGGGGCGATTCCGCCGCACCTGCTGCAATCGGAACTGTTCGGCTACGAGCGCGGCGCGTTTACCGGCGCGAACACGCGCAAGATCGGCTATGTCGAGGCGGCGAACGGCGGCACGCTGCTGCTCGACGAGATCGGCGACCTGCCGCACGAGAGCCAGGCGAGCCTGCTGCGCTTTCTGCAGGAGCGCGCGATCCATCGTCTCGGCGGCAGCGATCCGGTGCCGGTCGATGTCCGGATCGTATCGGCGACCCACGTCGACCTGCGCGACGCGATGGAGGAGGGGCGTTTTCGCGCCGACCTGTTCCACCGCCTGTGCGTGATGCGCATCGACCAGCCGCCGCTGCGCGCGCGCGGCAAGGACATCGAGCTGCTCGCGCACCACATGCTCGAACGCTTTCGCGGCGACGCGCGCCACCGTGTGCGCGGCTTCTCGACGGATGCGATCACGGCGCTCTACAAGCACGACTGGCCGGGCAACGTCCGGGAGCTGATCAACCGCGTGCGGCGCGCGGTCGTGATGACGGAAGGCCGCCTGATCACCGCGCAGGATCTCGAACTCGAATACTGCCTCGACGCGGCGTCGCCGTCGGTGGCCGATATCCGCAAGTCGATCGAGCGCGAGGCGATCGAAACCGCGTTGCTGCGCACGCGCGGACGCGTCGCGGCGTCGGCGCGCGAGCTTGGCGTATCGCGCGCCACGCTGTATCGCTGGATGGAGGCTTACGGGATCGAGCGGCCGCGCGGCACGGGCTCGTCCGACTGACGCGTGGCGGGCAACGCTCGCGGCTTCGCCGGCCGCGAGCGCGGCGTCAGGCGGCCTGTGTGGCCCGTACCGTGCGCACGGCGTTCACCGCGCGGATTTCCACTGTCGGCGGTGCGGCGGCGGCCGGATCGCCTCCGGCCGCGTCGCACGGAACCAGCGCGACGCGCGCGGGCGAGCCGGGCGCGAGATGGAACCAGTCGTCGCGCGGCACGAAGCCCGGGGCGTCGATCTGCACATGGCGCGCGACGTGCCGCGTGTCGATGTCGACGTGCCACGTGTCGCCGGTGCGCGACACGCACGCCTCGATCCCGAGTTCGCGACGCGCCAGTACGGCCGGATGCGTACGGGACGGGAAATGGAACGCCTGCGACAGCAGCGTGCCGTCGTCGGCGCGCAGCGTCGCGACGACGGTGTCGTGTTCGCAGGGCCCGAAACGGTACGCGTACGTCCAGTCGAAGAACCGGCCGAGCAGCTCGGCCGAGCCGATCCGCACCGTGTCGTGGGCCGCCATCCGCACCGGGCAACCGGCCCGCGCGACCGGCGTGCGGCCGTCGCGCAGCGCGACCAGTTCGATCGCCGCCGACAGCGGCGCGGGATGCTCGTTGACCACGTGGACGTCGAGCCCGTTCAAGCCTTCGTCGACAAGCAGCACCTGCACGGGCTGCAGGACCTGGCGCAGTGCGTACCACGCCGACTTCGGCCGGTGCGCGGCGTCGATCACGCCCCATCCGGCGCCCGGCATCACGTCCTGGAACTGCCACACGAGCGCGCCGGCGCAGCGGGAGCCCGTGCGCCGCCACTCGGAATAAGTCTCGCGCATCACGTCCGCGATCGTCGCGCGCGACAGCTCGAAGTAGCGCGCCGGATCCTCGCGACGCAGCCGGTCGGGCGCGACGTCGTACAGCGTCTGCAGATAGTGGTCGCGAATGTCCTCGAAATCCCACGACGTGCCGGGGTCGCGCGGCACGGCCGCCTTCCAGCGCGGTTCGTGCACGCCGGGCCAGCCCAGTTCGGCGAGCGTGGCATCGCACGGCACGTTGGCGAACGCGAGGCATTCGCTCGCGAAGCGCACGTCCGCGCGGCGCGCGTCGTCGAGCGGGCGCAGGTACGCGCCGACGCCGTAGTAGTGCGACACGCGCTCGCGCGGCACGAACGGCAGCACGCCGCCGTCGGGCGAATCGGCGACGTACGGGACGTCGGGGCGGCGGGCGGCCGCCAGGCCGGCCAGCCGCTCGGCCGTCAGTTCGAGGAAGCGCTGCTTCGGCCCGAGCCCCGACATCGCGGCCTGCTGCGCGATCTCGCTGCCGCCGCACAGTACCGCGAGCGACGGCGATGCGCCGTGGCGCGCGAGGAACTGCGCGGCTTCGCGCCCGACGTTGTCCGCGAATGCGGGATCGTCGAGCGCGTAGTCGAAGTTCGCGAACATGAAATCCTGCCAGACCAGCAGCCCGAGCCGGTCGCACCACGCGTGGAACGCGTCGGCCTCGTAGGTCATCGTGCCGCCGACGCGGATCATGTTGAAGCCGGCGTCGCGCGCAAGCCCGAGCAGGCGGCGGTAGGTTGCGTCGTCCGCGTGCAGCGCGAGCGGCGCGGCGCTGCTCCAGCACGCGCCGCGCGCGAATACCGGCACGCCGTTGATGCGCAGCCCGAAACCCTTGCCGTCGGCGCCGGCGTCGATCTCGATCGTGCGGAAGCCCGTCGCGCCGAGCGGCCGCCGCACCTCGCCGAGATGCAGCACGACGTCGTAGAGCGCCGGCTCGCCATGCGTATGCGGCCACCAGCGGCGCACGTTGGGCACCGCGACGCTGGCGCGCAGGCGGTCGGCGCCGGCGCGTTCGAGCGTGGCCTGGTGCTCGCCGCACGACAGCCGTGCGGCGAGCGTGTCGGGCAGCGGCGCGGCGAACGTCAGCTCCGCATCGAGCCAGCCGGTGTCGCCCTCGATGCGCGCGCGCAGGTCGCACGCGACCGGAACGGGGCCGCCGGCGGGATCGAGCACCTCGACGGGCCGCCACGGGCCGGTCGGCACGTACGGCGGAAACCAGCCGGGCATGTGGCCGAACAGCGAGGTGCGGATCGTGCGCAGCGCCGCCGGCTCGGCGAGCCGGGTGCGCCATCGCGCACGGCGCGGCGCGCGCGCGTCGTGCAGGTACGGCGCGAGCGCGCGGAAACAGAGGGTCAGCCGGTGGGTGCCGTCGAGCGTCACGGGCACGTCGTGCGCGACGAACATGCTGTCGGAGCCGAGAATCGGCGTGTCGTCGAGCCACGCTTGCGCGAGCGTCGCGAGGCCATGAAAGCGCAGCACGCGCGGCCCGTGTCCGCGCAGCTCGAGCCGGTACCAGTGGTCGCGTGCGTCGAGCGATTCCGCTTCGTCGAGCCGGCCGGCAAGCGCGAGCGCCTGCGCGACCGTGCCCGGCACGGGCGCCGCGATCCAGCCGGCACTGGCTCCCGGGAGGTCGCGCGGCTCCCGCGCGGCGCCCGCGGCCGTCGCCAGCATCGACCACGCGGGCGGCGTGCGCGCGCGCGTCACCGCATGGCCGGCACGGGGGCCGCGTCGCTGCGCGCCGGCGTGGCGTGCCGCAGCGGCGCGCAGATCTGCCGTGCGCAGGCGACCACATCCGCGTAGGCGGTCTCGATCGCCTCGAGCGTCGAATCGCCGCGTTCTTCCTTGCCGCGCGCGCATGCGCGTGCGAGCCGGAATTCCAGCACCATCGCTTCCGACGCGATGCGATCGCACGCGGCGCGGATCTCGGCGAACGGCCCGACGCAACCGCTGGCCTGCAGCCAGCGCGCGTAATGACCGAACAGTTCGAAGTTCGCGCCGAGTTGCCGCACCGAATTGAACGAGTACGCGTGAAAGTGTTCGAGCGGCGCGTCGGCCAGCGTGCGCGCGTCGGTCTGCAACTGCCGCCGGAAGGCGGCGATCGGATCGACGACGGGCAGGCGCCGCAGGTGGCGCTGCAGCGCGGCGAGCGACGCCTCGCAGAGCGCACGCTCGTCGAGCGGCGCAAACCGCCGCTTCGCGCATTCGACGTACGGCGGCAGCGTCATCGGCGAACTGTCGCCGACGAGCCCGTCGTAGTCGGCCTCCTCGGCCACGTAATAGCCGCTGTTGTGGAAGTAGCCGATCTGGCGTTTCGCGCGATCGATCGCATCGATGCCGATCGTCGTCTTCGTGTGCTGCGTGCGGTAGCTGCTGCCGCGCGTGTCGGGCAGGAACCACGCGTCGACCTCGACGATCATCAGGTGGCCGCGCGCGACCTGCGTCTCGATGTGCTGGTCGAGCGGCTCGTAGATCGAGTGCTCCTGCACGACGATGCCGTAGAGACGCTCCAGTTCGTCGTGCGGAAACTTGAAGAACGTGAACTGGTCGCCCTCGAAATCGAGCGCGATCGTGAAGGGCAGGGCCGCGTACGGATTGAAGCCCCACCACCGGAGCACCTCGAGCCACATGTCGACGTAGCAGTTGGTCTGCTTCCAGACCATCTCCTGGCTGTGCAACGGGTGCGGCCGGTAGTGGCGTGCGCGGTGGCGCACGTCTTCGAACGTCGCATCCTCGCCGTCGCGGGACACGAATCTCATGGCGTGCCCCACAGCACGTCGCGGACCTCGCGCGGCCACGCGTCGAGGTCGAAGCCGTGGTGGCGGAACAGCGCGAGCGTGAGCCGCTCGAGGCCGAAGCCCACGCAGCCCGTGTGCGCGACGTCGCCCGTCGCGGTGCGGATGTCCCACAGCAGCCCGAAGTGGTCCATGTGGTAGTTGAAGCTCAGGCACGCGGTCTGACGGTTGTCGTGTTCGATCGGGATCAGCAGCTCGAACTTGAGGTTCTGCTCGCGTTGGCTGTTCGCGACGATCTTGCCGCCGCGGCCGAAGAACGGGTCGTTCGCGAGATCGATCGCGTTCGGCAGGTGCAGCGCCTCGATCATCCGGGTGCCGCGCTCGATCCAGGTTTCCCGGAACGAGACGATCTGTTCGGGCGTGCCGATCCGCACGTATTCGCGCATCCGGAACAGCTGCATGCGGGTCGGGTCGAGCGACGGCTCGTGACGGAAGCAGTACGAGAAGACGTCGACGATGCGGCCGTCGGCGGGCAGCGCGCCCGCGCGCGCGACGACCGGATAGACGGGGTAGCAGGCGGCCGGCGTCATCACGACGTAGGTCGGCTTCTGGCTCTCCGTCCAGTCGTCGCCGCGATCGAGGCACTGCAGCACGCGCTGGTGCTGATGCTCGTCGCCGCAGAACGCATGCACGCTGCCCGCGAGCTGCGGGAAGCTCTTCATGTATTCACTGCGCTCGAACTCGGTGCGGCTCATCGCGGGCGGGAAGCGCAGCACTTCGGCCTGCTGGTCGGCGCCGATGCGCGTGACGAACGCGTCGAGCGCCTCGACGACGCGTTCGAATCGCTCGCTGCGGCCGAACAGGCCCTGGATGCCGGTCGAGACCAGCAGGCCCGCGTCGATCAGCGCGTCGCGCAGCGGGTTGACGCCCGCGCGGTCGAGCGGGGCGTCGGCGGCGGTGGGCACGGCAAGGCGGTCGTTCACGAGTGTTTCTCCAGCGTCGCAGGACGCAGCGCGAGCAGCAGGTTCGAGGTGTTGACGGCGATGCGGTCGTTGCTGATCATCAGCGGCGCCGCATGCAGGTCGCGAATGTGGCGGCCGATGCTGAACGGCGTGCCTTGCTTGTAGCCGGCCATCCCGCAGATCATCATGGCCTGGTGCGCGACTTCCAGCGCGGTCGTCGACACGTAGGTCTTCAGCGTGTTGATCTCGGCGGCCCACGCCATGCCGGCCGACCACGAGCGGGACGTCGCGTTCGAATGGAGGCGCAGCACGTTGTCGACCCGGGCCTGCATCGCCTGCATCAGCGCGAGCGATTCGGCGATGCGCCGCGACGCGGGCGACGGCGCGCCGTCGGTCTGGCGCGCCTGTGCGCGGAAGAACTGGTGCGCGCGATGGAAGGCGTCGCCGGCCACCCCGATCCATACCGCGGCCCACAGGATGTGCGACACCGGCACCATGGTTTCCTCGGCGATCTTCGCGAACGGCACGGGCAGGCACTGGACGGCCGCGCCTTGCGCGTCGAGCGTGAAGCCGTTGCTGCAGGTGCCGCGCATCCCGAGCGTGTCCCATTCGCCGCGGCGCGTGAGCGTGTAGCCGTCGCGCAGCAGCGTGACGAGCACCTGCTCGGAAGCCGGCGCGTCCGCGTCGCGTCGCGCGGTGGCGAGGATGCCGTCGGCATAGTCGCCGTACGAGATCGTCGGCGCGGACTTGCGCAGCCGGAACTCGCCGCCGTTGGTTTCGAGCGCGCACTGGCTCGCACGCAGGTTGCCGCCGACACCGTCTTCCGACGTGGCCGACGCGAGCAGCCACTGGTGGCGGACGAGCTGCTGCAGGAACAGCTTGTGCCAGCCCTGGTCGACCGCGTGATCGACGACGCAGGCGACCTGGATCTGGTGCATCGCGAACACCATCGCCGACGATGCGCAGGCCTGGCCGAGAATCGAGCAGGCCGATGCGACATCCTCCAGCGACGCGCCGGCGCCGCCGAGGTGGGTCGGCACCATCGCGCCGAGCAGGCGGCGCGCGCGCATCGCCTCGATCGCCTCGACGGGGCAGCGCGCGTCGCGGTCTACCGCGTCCGCATGCTGCGCGGCGATCTGGGCGACGGCATGAGCGGCCTCGTCGAGCCGACGCGAATCGCTGTCGGCCGCGAGTTCGGGGAGCGGCGCGCTCATGCGGAATGCTCGGTGCGTTGTAGTGTGGCGATCGTGTCCGCGAGTGCGTCGATGCTGCGGAACAGGTTGCGGTTCAGCATCTCGTCGGGAATCTCGATGTTGAACTGCTTCTCGATCGCAAGCATCAGCTGGATCGTGTCGAGCGAGGAGAGGCCCGCTTCGTAGAGGTCGTCCCCGTCGCCGATCGAGTCGATCGCGGCTTCGAGGTGGGCGACGTGCTTCAGGATGGTTCTGATTTCGTTTTTCACGTGCTGCTCCGTCGTGCGTGGTGTCGTCCGCCCGGGGCAGACGCGCGACACGCGCTGACGTCCCCCCGGCAGTCCGGCATCAGTAGACCATTGGCACGCACGGCGGTCTGTTCGCCACCCTACAAACCACTAACCCAACCTGACGGCGCGGCCCGGGCCGCGTCGGACGGTCAGGCGCGCGACGCGGCCGGCACGCCCGAGTCGGCCGACAGGATGCGTTTCATCTCGTCGCGCACGATCGCGCGGCAGCCGCACGACATTTTCTCGAGGCCGCCGAGGTCGGCGAGTTCGATCGAACTCCGGTATTGCCGGATCAGGCCGAGCTTCTGGATTTCGCCGGCGGCGTCGGTGACCGTTTCGCGCCGTACGCCGAGCATTTGCGCCAGCATGCTGTGCGTCACCTGGATCTCGATGCTGCGCGTACGGTCGTATGCCAGCAGGAACCATCTGCATAACTGATGTTTGAGCACGTGATGACGGCTGCAGAACGTGATCTGCGAGACCTGCGCCATCAGCAGCCGCACGCAGACGAACACGAGGTGGCGGATCACCGGCGACGCGTCGAACGCGTCGGCGAATACGCGCCGGTCGAGACGGTAGACGAAGCCGTCGCGGCAGGCGACCGCCCGGCAGGGCATCCGGCCGCTGCCCCCGATCACGTCCTCGCACACCACGCTCTCGCTGCCGATCTCCGCGACCTCCAGCGTCATGCCGCCGGACGACACGTATTGCAGCGAAATCGCCGTCGTGACGGGCAGGTAGACCGCGGCAAGCATCTCGCCCGGCTCGCACAGCACTTGCCCCGATTTAAGGTGGACGAGTTGCAGGTGAGGCGCGAGCGCCACGAGCTCGTCGCGATCGATCGCCGCGAGGAACCGGTTCGCGTCGAAGCTGTGGGAAAGCTCGATCGTGCCGTTCGTACAGGCGACGGCGTCAGGGGCCAGGTCAGTCACGGCACATCCTCGCAGGGTGGCGGTCGCGCGTCGTCGCGTCGGTACCCCGGAGCCCCGGGGAGTGGCGCGCTCGTGCGGACTTGTGTTCGTCAGGAAACGGAAATGACGATGCTGGCGAAAAGGCTAGCATGCAATTGAATCCAATCAATTGCACATCGCGTCATCTCACAAAGTTTGACGATTTGAATTGGGCGCAAACGTTATATGGATTTAAAGATTGATTTCAGTGGAATTAATCATTCCGGAATGGATTGGCGTATCGGTCGTCCATTCAATGTCGGTCCGGAAGCAATTGTCCGCCCTGGGATATCGTGTGGAGAATGCATTCGTGGCGGATTAAACATTGTTTAACAAAGGCCTGGATGAGGAAAGATTGTCCATGTAAATCAATGGCTTATTTGAGATATGTGCGGTGTCTTACAGAGCTGTAGATTAGTGTGCCGATTCAAATTTGAGACAGTTTTCAACGGGTTGGCGCGGGGTGGCGGCGCCGTGAAATGCTGTCCTGAACATCACGGAAACAATTGAAAAACGGCTGTAAGTATATGAGCGGCAAGCCTCGTGGCACCGGTGCCAGTGTCTCGCTTCGATGCATATGGATTGATCAGTCGAATAGCGTACGGTGTCCGCGCGGCGGGAGAGTGTCCGGAAATGAGACATTTTTTTTGTTTTTGAAACGCTAATTCGGGCGATCCAAATCAATCGTGATTCACATATTAAGGACGGGCCTGTATTGGCACGTAAATCGCTTATTCGGGCGGGCGTGTCGAAACGGGACGGTCGATTCGATCCGGTATAGACAAGCCGATGGTCGATCGGAATCAGGGTTGTGGGCCGCAACCTCCATCAGCGTCCGGGCACGCATCGCGATAACGAGTTCCATGCACGCGGCTGCACGCGGCACGGACGATAAAAGGGATACAGACATGCTTCATCTTCACTCGAGCTACTCGGCGAATGCCATCCTCGATGCCCTCCCGGAGGACAGCATCCGCGCCCTCGCGCCGCATCTCGAACTGGTCAGGATCAAGGCCGGGATGCTGGACCGGGTCGGCGAGCCGATGCGCCATCTGCATTTTCCGACGACGGCGATGATGTCGGTGCAGCACTTGATGGAAGACGGCGCGATGGTCGAGGTGGCGCTGGTCGGCCGCGAGGGCGCGGTCGGGCTGGCGTCGCTGGTCGGCGGCGCGGCGTTGTCGTATCGGGTCGAAGTCCGTATCGGCGGCATGGCCTACCGCGTGCCGAGCTGCGTGATGCGCGCGGAATTCGAGCGGTCGCCGCAGACCTACCGGCTGCTGCTCAACTATTGCCAGGCGACGATGGCGCAGATCTCGCGCAGCGCGCTGTGCAACCGCCATCATTCGGTCAGCGAGCAGCTCAGCCGCTGGCTGCTGCTCGCGCACGACCGCATCGACGGCGACGAGCTGGCCGTCACGCAGCAGACGATCGCGAACATGCTCGGCGTGCGGCGCGAAGGCGTGACGGAAGCGGCGGGCAACCTGCAGGAAGCCGGGCTGATCCGGCAGCGCCGCGGCCGCATCACGGTGCTCGACCGCGACGGCCTCGAACATCATGCGTGCGAGTGCTACGACCTGATCCGCGCGGACTATCGCAGGCTACTCGGCACGCGCGACGATGCGCGGCCGGCGCCGGTTCGCCCGCGCATGCCGGAGGGGCGTTGCGGATTCCCGGCCCATGGTGCGTGACGATGCAGTCGAGGTCCGGTGGGACAAGTGCGACGCGGCGTGCCGCGATCGCGGTGGCGGACGTCGTGCTGGTGCTGGCGGGGGCGCTCGCGGCGCAGGCGGCGTCGGGTCTTGCGTGGCGCACGCTGTCCGACGCGCAGCGCGGCGCGATCGCGCTGCTGTGCGTGCTGGCCGTGGCGCTGCTGCCGCGCGACCTGCACGCCGTGCGCGGCGGCACGGCGCCGCAGGGCGGCGCCCATGGGCTGACGCAGACAGTGGCGGCGGTCGTCTGCATGAGCGTGCTGACGGTGGTCGTCACGATGTGGATCATGGATCGCGGCGGCACCGTCACGGCGCGCTGGATCGTGTGCACGGTGCTGGCCGGCGACGTGGCGCTGCTGCTCGGCCGCGCCGCGCTGATGGCGCTCGCGCTGACGCGTGACGACCCGTCCGCACGGCAGCGCCGCGTCGCCGTGATCGGCGCGACCGCATACGGGCGTGTGGCGATCGAACGGATGCAGCTCGCGTCGAACGGCCCGTTCGCGGCCGCGTGCGTCTTCGACGACGACGCGCCGGCCTCGGCCGACGCCATCGGCGGCGTACCGGTGATCGACGACTGGAACGCGTTGCGCGACATGATTCGCGGCGGCGGGATCGACGAGGTCTGGCTCACGCTGCCGATGTCGCACGAATGGCGGATTCAGCGCATCGTCCGCGAGTTGCGCGACGAATTCGTCGAATTGCGGCTGTTGCCCGACGTGCGGCAGATGGCCGCCGTCGAGCGCTCGGCGACCGACGTGCTCGGCATGCCGGCGATCAATCTCGCGACCACGCCGCGCTCCGCGCCGGAACTGTGGGCGAAGTTCGCGTTCGACCGGCTGTTCGCGGTCGGGGTGCTGATTCCGTTGCTGCCGCTGCTGTCGATGCTGGCGATCGCGGTCAAGCTGTCGTCGCCGGGGCCCGTGCTGTTCCGGCAGCGCCGCAAGGGCGTGGACGGCCGCGAGTTCGACATCCTGAAGTTCCGCACGATGCGCGTGCACCGCGCGCAGCCGGGCGTCGTGCGGCAGGCGTCGCGCAACGATACGCGCATCACGCGGGTCGGCGCGTTCCTGCGGCGCACGTCGCTCGACGAGCTGCCGCAGTTCTTCAACGTGCTGTTCGGGCAGATGTCGGTCGTCGGCCCGCGCCCGCATGCGATCGAGCACGACGACCTCTACCGGCAACTGGTCGACTGCTACATGTATCGCTACCGCGTGCGGCCCGGCATCACCGGGTGGGCGCAGGTGAACGGGTATCGCGGCGAGACGCGCAAGGTCGAGGCGATGGAGGCGCGCGTGAAGTTCGATCTCTTCTACATGCAGAACTGGAGTTTCTGGTTCGACATGAAGATCATCCTGCTGACGGTCGTGCGCGGCTTCGTCGGGCGCAATGCGTTCTGACGAAGCCCGGTGCGCGCACGCCGGGCCCGGCGTCGCGGCGGCGGGCGTCAGCGCACCACGAACGCTTCGGGATACGCGGTGCCCGCGGCGGTATCCGTGACGCACGCCTGCGCGATGTCGAGCACGTCGCGCACGGCCGGATTGTTCTTCAGCGCATGCTGGTGAACGAGATAGAAATTGAACCACTGGGTCGAATCGAACGGGCGCGCCACCAGGTCGCGGTTCGCACAGAGATCGGCGGCGGTCAGTGCGTTGAGCAGGCTGACGCCGTCGGTCAGCCGGATCACTTCGCCGAGCGAGCTCATGCTGACGCGCAATTCGTAGCCGAGCCGCCGCCGGTCGCTTGAATCGTCGTAGATCAGATGATCGGACTGGATCGGCTTGATGTACTGCTGGTCGGCGAGATCGTCGTACGTCAGCAGCTTGCGCGCGGCGAGCCGGTTTTTGCGCGTCAGCAGCGCGACCATCTTCGCGCCGAAGACGGGCACGAAGATCAGGCCCGGCTCGTGGATCTCGTAGGACACGATCGCGAGATCGAGGCGGCCGCCTTCCACATCCGATATCAGCCTTCCGCTCGCGGCGACGTCGAGCGCGACACCCGTGCCGTCGTGCGCTTGCGCATACTGCTGCGCGAGCCGCGGCCCGAAGCGGTGGCACAGCCCCGGCGCGCAACCGATGCGCAGCGATGCGACGCCGTTGTCCTGCAGCAGCGAAATCTCCTCTTCGATGCGATTCAGCCGGTCGAGCAGCTGCACGGCCTCGTCGAGCATGTAGCGGCCGGCCGGCGAGATCTGCAGGCGCTGGTTCTCGCGTGCGAACAGCCGGATGCGCAGGCTGTCCTCCAGCCGCGCGAGGGCATGGCTGACCGCCGATTGCGTGATGCCGAGCTGAACGGCCGCCTGCCGCGTGGAGCCGGCCGTGGCGATCGCGTGGAAGATCTCGATGTCGCGCAGGCTGAAGTCGCTCCGCATGTTCGCTCCGGTCAATCAATTGATTAAAAAAGATCATATATTGACCGAAAAATAATTCAAAGCGAGACTTCGAGCCAGTCAAACAACAGGCCGGTTCCTTGTTCTGTCGCGGCTCTCGAGCTGTTTTCAGATGATGAATCAAATCGGTCACTCATCCTACGGAGACACCTCCGCGCTGTTGCGCCGCCGCGCAGCGCGCGGGCCGCCACGCCATGTTCGATTTCCATCTCGTGCTCAAGTATTTGCCGATGCTGTTCGAAGCGGCCGCCGTGACGGTGGAGCTGACGCTGCTTGCCACCGTGTTCGGCCTCGCCATCGGTCTCGGCGCCGCGCTCGGCAGGCTGTCGCGCCATCGCGTGCTGCGCGACGCCACGAGCGCCTATATCTGGCTGATCCGCTCGACGCCGCTGCTCGTGCAGCTGTTCATCATCTATTTCGGGTTGCCGCAATTCGGCATCGAGCTGTCGCCGTTCACGTCCGGCGTGATCGGCCTGGCGCTCAACGTCGGCGCCTACAACGCGGAGACGATCCGCGCGGGCATCCTCGCGATCCCGCACGGGCAGATCGAGGCGTCGCGGTCGCTGGGCTTCGGCGCCGCGCGCACGATGCGGCTCGTCGTGCTGCCCCAGGCGCTCAAGCTGATCGTGCCGCCGCTCGGCAACAACCTGATCATCCTCACCAAGGACACGTCGCTCGTGTCGACGATCACGCTCGCGGAGCTGTTCATGCGCACGCAGCAGCTGGTCGGCGCGACCTTCAAGCCATTCGAACTCTATTTCGCCTGCGCGATGATCTATGCATTGCTCACCACCGGAACGAGCATGGCGCTGCGCCAGCTCGAACAGCGTCTGATCCTGAAGGGAGGCCGCGCATGAACGCCACGCAGCCGCAGATCGTCCTGCGCGACATCCACAAGACGTATGGCACGCTCGACGTGTTGAAGGGCATTTCACTCGAGGTCCGCAAGGGCGAGGTGGTCGTGCTGATCGGCCCGAGCGGGTCGGGAAAGAGCACGCTGCTGCGTTGCGTGAACCATCTCGAGACGCCGACGCGCGGCGAGGTCACGGTGCTCGGCAGCCGTGTCAACGATCCCGCCCGCGGGCACGGCGCGCAGGAGCGCTACCTGAACGCGATGCGCATGAAGGTCGGCATGGTGTTTCAGCATTTCAACCTGTTTCCGCACCTGACCGTGCTCGAGAACCTGACGCTCGCGCCGATGCGGCTGCTCGGCGTGGCGGCGGCGCAGGCGCGCGACGAGGCGAGGGCGCTGCTCGACAAGGTCGGCGTGCTCGACAAGCAGGATGTCTATCCCGGCCACCTGTCCGGCGGCCAGAAGCAGCGCGTCGCGATCGCACGGGCGCTGGCCCTCAAACCCGACGCGATGCTGTTCGACGAGCCGACCTCGGCGCTCGACCCGGAGATGGTCGGCGGCGTGCTGGCGGTCATGGAGCGGCTGGCGCAGGCCGGCATGACGATGATGATCGTCACGCACGAGATGCGTTTCGCGGAGCGCGTGGCGGATCGCGTCGTGTTCATGGCCGACGGCCGGGTGATCGAGGACGGCCCTCCTTCCGAGATCTTTCATCGGCCGTCGCACGAACGGACCCAGGCGTTTCTCGCCGACATCCGGTGACGGCGTGCCGCACCGAATCACCCTACGCAACCCGAAAAGGACGTCAATGAGCGACCATCTTTTTTACCAGTCCGCCGTGCAGTTGCCGACCATCGCGCGCGCCGAAGGCATCTACGCATGGGATACGGACGGCAACCGTCATATCGACGCGTGTTCCGGCGCGATCGTGGCCCAGCTCGGCCACGGCCACCCGGCGATCCGCGACGCGATGCTCGCGCAGCTCGACAAGGTCGCGTTCTCGTACCGGACCCAGTTCGAGAACCAGCCCGCCGTGGATCTCGCGGAGAAGCTCGTCGGCCTCGCGGGCGGGCGCTTCGACCGTGTGTTCTTTTCCAGCGGCGGCTCGGAGTCCGTCGAATCGGCATTGAAGCTCGCGCGCCAGTACTGGGTGTGCCGCGGCGAGCCGGCGCGCAGCGTGTTCATCGCGCGTCGGCCGTCCTATCACGGCTCGACGATGGGCGCGCTCGCGATGACGAGCTACACGCCGCTGACGCAACCGTTCGGGCCGATGATCCAGCTCTATCCGAAGATTGCCTCGCCGACGCAGTATCGTGTGCCGCCCGGCAAGGGGGCGGAGCAGCACGCGCTCGATTGCGCGGACGAGCTCGACGCGGCGATCCGCGAAGTCGGCGCCGAGCGGGTGGCCGCGTTCGTCGCCGAGCCGATCGGCGGCGCGAGCACGGGCGCGGAAGTGCCGCACGATGCGTATTTCGCGCGCATCCGCGACATTTGCTCGCGGCACGGGATCCTGCTGATCCTCGACGAAGTGATGACGGGCATCGGCCGCACGGGGCGCTGGTTCGGCTTTCAGCACTGGAATGTCGACGCGGACATCCTGTGCGTCGCGAAGGGGCTGGGCGCCGGTTACTACCCGACGTCGGCGATCGTGACACGGGCCGCGCTGACCGACCCGATCCTGGCGTCGGGCGGGTTTCAGCACGGCTATACGTACGCGGGCAATCCGCTCGCGAGCGCGACGGCGCTGGCGGTGATCGACGTGATCGAACGCGAGGGGCTGGTGGAGCACGCGGCGGTGACGGGCGACTACCTGCGCGGCCTGCTCGACGATCTCGCGAGCCGGCACGATTTCATCGGCGACGTGCGCGGGCGCGGCTTTCTGCTGGCGCTCGAGTACGTGGCGGATCGCGCCGCGAAGACCCCGTTCGACCCGGCGCTGCGGTTCGGCGAGCAGGTGACGCGTGCCGCGCGCGAGCAGGGGGTGATCGTCTATCCGCGCAAATCCCTGATGGGGGAAACCGGCGACCACACGCTGATTGCGCCGCCGTTGATCACGACGCGAGCACAGTGCGACGAGATCGTCGAACGGCTCGATCTCGCGTTCCGGACGCTCGGGCGATGAGCGGCCGGCCGATGGACAAATGCATGCGGCTCGCGGACGCGGTCGCGCCGATCCCGGACGGCGCATCGATCATGGTCGGCGGGTTCGGATCGCCGGGCACGCCGTTCTCGCTGCTTGCCGAATTGCAGCGGCAGGGCAAGCGCGATCTGACGATCATCAAGAACGATGCGAATCAGGACAACTACGGCGTATCGCGACTGATCGAGGCCGGCGTCGTGAGCCGGCTGCTGACGACGCATCTCGGCCTGAGCGGCGCGGCCCGGCGCGCGTATCTGTCCGGTGCGCTGCGGGTCGAGTTCTTTTCGCAGGGCTTGTTCGCCGAACGCATCCGCTGCGCGGGTGTCGGGCTGCCGGGCGTCGTGACCGACATCGAGCTGCCGGCGGAACTCGGGGTGGCGCGCGAGACGATTTCGGTCGCGGGCAGGACGCTGTTCTTCGAGCCCGCGTTGCATGCCGATTTCGCGCTGCTGCGCGCGGATCGCGCCGATGCCTGCGGCAATCTCCGCTATCGCGGCGCGGCGCGCAACTTCTCGCCGCTGATGGCGATGGCGGCGGACCGGGTGCTGGCCGAGGCGCGCGTCGTCGACGCGACGCCGCTGGCGCCCGACGACATCCATACGCCGGGCATTCACGTGCACGGCCTCATCCAGATCGACGGAGACGGCGATGAATACCAGCCCATCGAGCGCTGACCCGCGCCACGTGATCGCGCGCCGGGCCGCACGCGAAGTGGCGCGCGGGCAACTGATCAACCTGGGCATCGGCCTGCCGACGCTGATCCCGTCGTATCTCGGCGATCCGCCCGCCGCGTGGATTCACTCGGAGAACGGCATCGTCGGCGTCGGGGCGCTCGCGCGCGCGGCCGAACCCGACAGTCAGCTGATCGACGCCGGCGGCGGCTACGTATCGGTCGTGCCGGGCGGCGCGATCGTGGACAGCGCCGAGTCGTTCGGCATGATCCGGCGCGGGCTGGTCGACATCACGTTTCTGGGGGCCCTGCAAGTGTCGGCGTACGGCGATCTCGCGAACTGGCTCGTGCCCGGCGGCCTCGTGGCCGGTATCGGCGGCGGCGCGGAACTCGCGCAGAAGGCGCGCCGCGTGATCGTGACGATGCCGCACACCGACAAGAACGGCCGGCCGAAGATCGTCGAGCGATGTACGTTGCCGCTCACGGCGAGACGCCGTGTCACGACGATCGTCACCGAACACGCGGTGTTCCGGTGCGACGCGCAGGGGTTGACGCTGGTCGAGCGGCTGGGCTCGATGAGCGTCGCGGAGATCCGGAACATGACCGATGCCGACTTCGCGGTCGACGGGGAGGCGGCATGAGCGGGACCGATCGCGACGCCTGGATCGTCGGATATGCGCGTACGCCGATCGGGCGTGCGTTTCGCGGCGCGTTCAACGATACGACGTCGCCGACGCTCGCCGCGCTGTCGTTGCGCGCCGCGCTTGCCCGCAGCGGCCTCGACCCGGAACGGATCGACGACGTGATGCTCGGCTGCGCGTTGCCGGAAGGCACGCAGTATTACAACGTCGGCCGGCTCGCGGCGCTGGCCGCGGGCCTGCCCGTGAGCGTGCCGGGCATGACCGTCGACCGGCAATGCGCATCGGGCCTGATGTCGGTCGTCATGGCGTCGGCGAGCATCGCCGGCGGCCACGCCGACGCGATCCTGGCGGGGGGCGTCGAATCGATCAGCCTCGTCCAGAATGCCCACATGAATCGCCATCGTCAGCAGGACGAACGGTTGCTGGCGCGACACGGCGACGCCTACATGCCGATGGTCGAGACGGCGGAGGTGGTCGCGAGCCGGTATCGCGTGTCGCGGCGCGCGCAGGACGACTACGCGGTGCTCAGCCAGCGCCGGGCGGAGGATGCGGCGCAAGCGGGTCGGCTGCGCGACGAGATCGTCGCGGTCGACGTGCGCAAGCTCGAGCGCGACAAGTCCAGCGGCGACAGTGTGCCGCGCATGCTGCGCGCGAGCGAGGACGAGTGCCGGCGCCCCGGCACGTCCGTCGATGCGCTGGCGGCGCTCGACGCTGTGCGCGACGGGGGCACCGTGACGGCCGGCAATGCCTGCGCGCTGGCGGACGGTTCGGCCGCCTGCGCGATCGTATCGGGCGCGATGTTGAGGACGCTCGACGCGCCGCCGCTCGGGCGCATGGTCGCGTACGCGGTGGCCGGCTGCCGGCCCGACGAGATGGGCGTCGGCCCCGTGCCGGCCGTGCGCGGGCTGCTCGCCCGCACGGGCCTGTCGGCCGCCGACATCGACCTGTGGGAACTCAACGAAGCCTTCGCGTCGCAGGTCGTGCATTGCGTCGAGGCGCTCGGGCTGTCGTATGAAACCGTCAACGTCAACGGCGGCAGTATCGCGCTCGGCCATCCATACGGCATGACCGGCGTGCGCATGGTCGGCCACGCGTTGCTCGAAGGGGCGCGACGCGGTGTGCGACGTGTCGTCGTCACGATGTGCATCGGCGGCGGGCAGGGCGCGGCCGCGCTGTTCGAGGTCGCGCGCCGCTAGCAATCGCGCGATGTCACGTCGAACGCGTCGCCGCGTTCGGTACACGATCAAATCGATCTTCTGGAGACTGGAAATGAATGTGATGCAACGATTGACGATGGTGGCGTGCGCGGCGCTCATCGGAGCCGCGAGCGTCGCGGCGCACGCCGAGGATCTCGACCGGGTCAGGCAGAGCGGCAACCTGACGTTCGCGCTGACCGGCAAGTATCCGCCGTTCAGCTTCATCGACGAGTCGGGCCGGCTGAACGGCTTCGACGTCGATATCGGCAATCGCATCGCGAGCCGGCTCGGCGCGAAGCCCGTCCCGGTCATGACCGCGTGGGACGGCATCGTCGGCGGGTTGCTGGCCGGCAAGTACGACGCCGTCATCGGCAGCCTGGCCATCACCGACGAACGGCTGAAGGCCGTGGATTTCACGCGGTCGTACTATCGCTCGGGCGCGCAGCTTTTCGTGCCGAAGGGCAGCGCCGTGCAGGACATCGGCCAGCTGAAGGGCAAGGTGGTCGGCGTCACGCTCGGCGAGACGTATGAAGCGTGGCTGCGCAAGAATCGGCCCGACGTGCAGGTGAAGACCTACAAGGGCCTGCCGGACATCCTGATCGACATGCAGAACCGCCGCATCGAAGGATTCGTGACCGACCGCATCGCGGGACTCCTGACGATACGCGACAAGCACATCGACGCGAAACCGGCCGGGGCGCTGCTTTATCCGGAGAAGATGGGGATCGCGGTGCGCAAGGACAGCCCGAAGCTGCTGGGGGCGATCAACGCCGCGCTCGATACGCTGTTCAACGACGGCGAATACGGGGCGATCAGCAAGCAGTGGCTTGGCGAGGACGTGCGCTGATTCCGTCGTCGGCCTGGCGTCCTGCATCGCGGAGGTCGCCGGACCGGCGCGTGGCATCGCGATTTCGCGTCCGTCCCCAGTTCGGCGCCACATGACGGGCGTCAGCCGGCAGGCTGATTCCGGTCAACACATGCGTGTTCAATGGGTTTATCCTGCGTCGAATGCGTCCGGTGCTTCGTGCGTCCGGGCGTGCATCCGGGCGCGGCGGCGCCGGTCGTGCCTGCCCGCCGCGCACCGGCGCGACACCGCGCGCCGTACTTTCCGCGCGGAACCCGGAACAGGAGAGACGGCCATGGCGCTCGATCCACAGCAACGACAGACGCTGCGACGGCGGCTGAGCGAGAACGAGCAGGCGTTGCGTGCGGATATCCGCACGAGCGAAGACCATCGCGCGTCGGAGTCCTATGCCGATCTTGCCGGCGCGGCGCCGGACGAGGGCGACGAGGCGAATGCGGATCTGTTCGTCGACGTCGATCATGCGTTGATCGGCATGAAGCTGGCCGAACTGCGCGCGATCGGCCGCGCCCAGCAGCGGATGCGCGACGGCAGTTACGGCGAATGCATCGACTGCGATGCGGCGGTCGGCTACGAGCGCCTGATGGCGCGCCCGACCGCGGAGCGCTGCACGCATTGCCAGTCGATCTACGAACGACGCTACGCAACGACGCCGCGCGCAACCCTCTGACCTGACGACCCCGGCGGCCCGGCACGCGATGCGCGGCATGCGGTACGCGCCGACGGCCGTGCGCCGGCGTGCGCGTCACGCCAGCACGCCGGCCGCCGGCACATAGGGCAGGCCGAGCGCCTGCGCGACCGCTTCGTACGTGATGTGCCCGTCGCACACGTTCAGGCCGGCGCGCAGATGCGGATCGTCGGCCAGCGCCTTCTTCCAGCCGTGGTCGGCGAGCGCGAGCGCATGCCCGAGCGTCGCGTTGTTCAGCGCGAAGGTCGACGTGCGCGCAACCGCGCCGGGCATGTTCGCGACGCAGTAGTGCACCACGCCGTCGACGACGAAGGTCGGGTCCGCATGCGTCGTCGCATGCGACGTCTCGAAGCATCCGCCCTGGTCGATCGCGACGTCGACGACGACCGCGCCCGTGCGCATCGTCGCGATCATGTCGCGCGTGACGAGCCGCGGCGCCGATGCGCCCGGCACGAGCACGGCGCCGATCACGACGTCGGCATCGCGCACGGCTTCGTCGATCGTCTGTGCATTCGAGCACACGGTCGCGATCCGGTTGGCGAAGACGAGGTCGAGCTGACGCAGCCGGTTCACGTTGGTGTCGAGCACGGTGACGCGCGCGCCGAGCCCCACCGCCATCTGCAGCGCGCCGGTGCCCACCACGCCCGCGCCGAGCACGACCACGTGCGCGGCCGCCACGCCGGGCACGCCGGCCATCAGCAGGCCGCGGCCTCCGCGCGGGCTTTCGAGGTGGGTGGCCGCGACCTGGATCGACATGCGCCCGGCCACCTCGCTCATCGGCGCGAGCAGCGGCAGGCCGCCGCCCGGGCCCGTCACGGTTTCGTACGCGATGCAGACGGCGCCGGACTTCACGAGCGCGGCCGCCTGTTCGGGATCGGGCGCGAGATGCAGGTACGTGTAGAGGATCTGGCCGCGCCGCAGCATCGCGCATTCGGCCGGTTGCGGCTCCTTGACCTTGACGATCATGTCGGCGCGCGCGAAGACTTCGTCGGCGCCGTCGCAGAGCGATGCACCGGCGGCCGTGTAGTCGGGGTCGAGCAGGCCGATCGCCGTGCCCGCGCCGCGCTGCACGAGCACGCGATGGCCATGCCGCGTCAGTTCGCGCGCACCGGCGGGCGTAAGGCCCACGCGGTATTCATGGTTCTTGATCTCTTTCGGCACACCGATCAGCATGACTCGTCTCCTTGGCCTTCGTTATCGTTGTCGTGCAGGCGCGCACTGCGGCGAACGATGCGCGTGCGGCCGGTCGCGCGGGGGCGTGGCGGCCGCGGCACTGGAATAACAGCGTAGTGGCGCGCGGAGGGAAGTCAAGCGGCGCGCCGGTGCGGCGGCGCATGCGCACCGCATCGCAACATGCGCGGGCGCGGGCGCGGGTTGCGACCGGGCGTCGCAATGCGTGGTTTGCCGGGTTTCGGTATCGTCATGCGTGTCGCGGGCGAGGGCCGCGTGCCGGCATCTTGCCGGCAGCACGACAACACAACGGGACGAGGACACTGACCGACATGACCGGAGCGTATTTCAGTGTGCCGACGCTGTGCGCAATCGCGCTCGTTCACGTCTACTGGGCGTTGGGCGGGCGACTGGGCAAGCGGGCGGCCATTCCGGAGCAGGACGGCGAGCCGCTGCTGCGGCCGAGCGCGATCGGTACGCTGGCCGTCGCGGCGGCGCTGCTGGGCGGCGCGTGCGGGGTCGCCGCGCGCGCCGGCTGGCTGGGGCGCAACGCATATCACGGCGCGATCTCGTTCGCGGTCGTTGCGCTCGCATTGATCTTCGCGGTGCGGGCCGTCGGCGATTTCCGCTACGTCGGCTTCTTCAAGCGCATACGCGGGTCGCGTTTCGCGCGGATGGACACGCTGTGCTATTCGCCGCTTTGCGCGGCGCTGGCGCTGTCCATCGCGTCGACGTTCTGGCCGTGGTGAGCGCGCGGGTCAGCGCGCCGGCGGCTCCCGTTCCGTGAGGTATTCGGCCGGCACCGCGTCGGTCAGCCATACGCCGTTTTCGGCGATGAAGAACGTGTGGCCTTGCCGATGCATGCGCTGCGCGTCGACCTCGAGAATCACCGGCACGCCGTAGCGCGAGCCGACGGCCAGCGCGGTCTGGCGGTCGGCCGACAGGTGCACGTGATGACGCGCGCCGGGCTTCAGCCCCTGCACCCGGATCGACGCCAGGAAGCGCGTCGCCGTGCCGTGGTAGAGGCGCTCGGGAGGCTGCGCGGCCGGATAGCGCCGCTGCACGGCGGCGGTCGAGTGACCTTGTACCGCGCGGATGCGCCGGCCGTCTTCCGACAGCGCGAAACGCTGCTTGTCGTTGGTCGCGCAGACGGCTTCGATCGTCGCCCGATCGAGCGGGTGGCCGTGGCGGGCGGCGCCGGCGATCAGCTCGTCGAGGTCGGCCCAGCCTTCCGGGTCGAGTTGCAGGCCAATGGCCTGCGGCGCGTGGCGCAGCAGGTAGCTGAGATATTTGCTGATGCGGGTCGCGTCGGACGCCGGCAATTCGTTCTGTCGTGGTCTCATGAGACGCGGAGGCTACCAGACCGCCACGCGAACCGGCACCCTCGGGCCACCCGGCGTCGCTGGAAAGAGACAGCCGCCAGCCGCAATCTGACCGCGGCAATCGTCTTGCCTGCGCGTTCGCCGGCGGGCGGATCACACGATCCTTGCGCACGCCGGTTTCCGGCTTTTCAATTGTTGCATTTTTCGATGCATTGAATTGCATTGAACCATCTCGATATGGAACCGGTTCCATATATAATTCGCCGCACGCGTCGCCAGACCCGAGAGAGGGGCGTGCACGCCGTGCTTGCTGTCCACAAATGCGGCGTCTAAGTTGAAAAGGGTCATGGGCGATAAATGGCAGATGCCGGTAGATACCGGCATTTGTCAGACGATAAGGCCCGCAAAGAGGTCGATTCGTGCAGCGCCACCGGAGCCGCGCGCTGCGTGCCCGCATGAAGGCGTTGCCGCGCGAGGCACCGACGGCGCCCGCATCGAGCTGGTTCGCAACAGATGAAAGAACAGGAGGCCGGCCGCGTGCGGCGCGGCTGCCAATGCCGGGCGCGCCGCTTGCGGAATGCGCGCGTCCGGGCCCCGATCCCCAACGATCAACACGACCATGTCCACGCCACCTGACAAACCCAACTCGCGCCGTCGTTTCCTGCGCACGTCGGTCGCACTCGTGCCGATCGCGTCGGTCGCCGGCTGCGACCTGCGCTCGTCGTCGCCGTCCGCGACGACGGCCGGCAATGCGCCCGCCGCGTCGGCCGGCGCCGACCGCGCCCCGTACAAGCCGACCTTCTTCGATGCGAAGGAATGGGCGTTCGTCCAGGCCGCCGTCGACCGGCTGATTCCGGCCGACGCCGAAGGCCCCGGCGCACTCGATGCGGGCGTGCCCGAATTCATCGACCGCCAGATGGAGACGCCGTACGCGCACGGCGCGACGTGGTACATGCAGGGGCCGTTCCAGCAGGGCGTCCCCGAGCTCGGTTACCAGCTGAAGCTGGTGCCGCGCGACATCTACCGGCTCGGCATCGCGGCGGTCAACCGCTATTGCGAGAAGACCCACGGCAACGCGTTCGCGGCGCTCGACGCGCCGACGCGCGACGCCGTGCTCGGCGCGCTGGAGAAGGGCGGCGCGCAGATCGACGACGTGCCGCCGGGCGTGTTCTTCGGTCAGTTGCTGCAGAACACGCGCGAAGGCTATTTCTGCGATCCGGTGCACGGCGGCAATCGCGGCATGGCCGCGTGGCAGATGATCGGCTTTCCGGGCGCGCGCGCGGATTTCATGGATTTCGTCAACCAGAACGGCAAGCCGTATCCGTACGGCCCCGTCTCGATCAACGGGGAGCGGAGCTGATGGCCGCAGAAAAAAAGCCGCACGTCGATGCGGTGATCGTCGGCTTCGGCTGGACCGGTGCGATTCTCGCCAAGGAACTGACCGAAGCGGGCCTGAAGGTCGTCGCGCTGGAGCGCGGCGAGTATCGCGACACCTATCCGGACGGCGCGTATCCGAACACGATCGACGAACTGACGTACAACGTCCGCAAGAAACTGTTCCTCGACCTGTCGAAGACGACCGTGTCGATCCGTCACGGCCTGCAGGACACCGCGCTGCCGTACCGGCAGCTCGCCGCGTTCCTGCCGGGCGAAGGCGTCGGCGGGGCGGGGTTGCACTGGTCGGGCGTGCACTTCCGGATCACGCCGGAAGAGCTGCGCCTGCGCAGCCACTATGAAGAGCGCTACGGCAGGAAGTTCATCCCGGAAGGGATGACGATCCAGGACACGGGCGTCACGTACGACGAGCTCGAGCCGCATTTCGACTTCGCCGAGAAGGTGTTCGGCACGTCGGGGCAGGCGTACAAGGTCGGCGGCAAGGTGGTCGGCGACGGCAACGTGTTCGAGGCGAACCGCAGCGACAACTTCCCGCTGTCCGCGCAGCTCAACACCTATTCGGCGCAGCGGTTCTTCGACGCGGCGAAATCGCTCGGCCTGCATCCGTACCGGCTGCCGTCGGCGAACACGTCGGGCCCGTACACGAACCCCTACGGCGTGCAGATGGGCCCGTGCAACTTCTGCGGCTACTGCAGCGGCTACGCGTGCTACATGTACTCGAAGGCGTCGCCGAACCTGAACATCCTGCCCGCATTGAAGCAGGCGCCGAACTTCGAGCTGCGCTCGAAGTGCCACGTGCTGCGCGTCGATCTCGACGACACGAAGAAGCGCGCGACGGGCGTGACCTACGTCGATCCGGCCGGGCGCGAGGTACACCAGCCGGCCGATCTCGTGATCGTGGCCGCGTTCCAGTACCACAACGTGCACCTGCTGCTGCTGTCGGGCATCGGCAAGCCGTACGACCCGGTCTCGGGCGAAGGCGTCGTGGGGCGCAATTTCGCGTACCAGAACCTGTCGACGATCAAGGCGTTCTTCGACAAGGACACCTATACGAACCCGTTCATCGGCGCGGGCGGCAACGGCGTCGGGGTGGACGACTTCAACGCGGACAACTTCGACCACGGCCCGCTCGGCTTCGTCGGCGGCTCGCCGCTGTGGGTGAACCAGGCCGGCGTGAAGCCGATCAGCGGCATCGCGACGCCGCCCGGCACGCCGCAGTGGGGCTCGGCGTGGAAGAAGGCCGTCAAGGACAACTACGCGCACACGATCTCGATGGATGCGCACGGCACCAACATGTCGTACCGCGACGTGTATCTCGACCTCGATCCGACCTATCGCGATTCGTACGGCCAGCCGCTCTTGCGGATGACCTTCGACTGGAAGGACAACGACATCAAGATGGCGCAGTACGTGACCGGGCAGATGAAGAAGATCGCGGAGGCGATGGGGCCGAAGGCGATCGGCGTGTCGACGCGCGAGTTCGGCAAGCACTTCGATTCGCGCGCCTACCAGACCACTCACCTGGTCGGCGGCGCGATCATGGGCACCGACCCGAAGACGAGCGTGCTGAACCGGTACCTGCAGTGCTGGGACGTGCACAACGTGTTCGTGATGGGTGCATCGGCGCTGCCGCAGGGCATCGGCTACAACCCGACCGGCATCATCGCGGCGCTGGCCTACTGGTCGGCCCGCGCGATCCGCGAGCAATACCTGAAGAATCCCGCCCCGCTGGTGACCGTATGAAGAGGACGATGAACTTCCGCGCCACGCGCCGTATTTCCCTGTTGCGGCGCGCACTGGCGGCCGGCGCAACCTGGGCCGCCTTCGGCGTCGCGGGCACGACGGCCTTCGCGCAACCGGCGGCGCCCGCGGCGGCGTCCGGCCCGGCGGCCGCCCCCGTCGCGCAATCCGCCGACGCGAATCTCGTCAGGCGCGGCGAATACCTGGCGCGAGCCGGCGACTGCATCGCATGCCACACCGCGAGCGGCGGCAAGCCGTTCGCGGGCGGGCTGAAATTCGATACGCCGATCGGCGGGATCTATTCGACGAACATCACGCCGGACCCGAAAACGGGCCTCGGCGGCTGGACTTACGAGGACTTCACGCGCGCGGTGCGCGAAGGCGTGCGCAAGAACGGCGACACGATGTATCCGGCGATGCCGTTCCCGTCGTATTCGCGCCTCACCGACGACGACATGAAGGCGCTGTACGCGTACTTCATGCACGGCGTCGCGCCCGTCGAACACGAGAACCGCGCGGTCGACATCGTGTGGCCGCTGTCGATGCGCTGGCCGCTCGGGATCTGGCGCAAGCTGTTCGCGCCGGCGTCGAAGCCGTTCGAGGCGGCGCCGTACAGCGATCCGGCAGTCGCGCGCGGCGCGTATCTCGTGCAGGGTCTCGGCCACTGCGGCGCATGCCACACGCCGCGCGCGCCGACGATGCAGGAGCGCGGGCTGACCGACGCGGACGGCCTGGACTTCCTGGCCGGCGGCGCGGCCATCGACGGCTGGGTGCCGACGAGCCTGCGCGGCGAGCCGCGCACGGGTCTCGGCACGTGGACGGAGGCGGAGATCGTGCAGTTCCTGAAGACGGGCCGCACGCTGCGCACGGCCGCGTTCGGCGGGATGACGGACGTGGTCGGCCACAGCATGCAGTACATGACCGACGACGACCTGAACGCGGTCGCGCGCTACCTGAAGACGCTGCCGCCGCGCGTGCAGGGCGAACAGCCGCACGTGTACGACGCCGCCGTTGCGAAGGCGCTGCAGGCGGGCGACGCGAGCAAGCCGGGCGCGGCCGTCTATCGGGACAACTGCGCGGCCTGCCATCGAAGCGACGGCCACGGCTATACGCGCGTGTTTCCGGCGCTCGCGGGCAACCCGGTCGTGCAGGGCGGCGATCCGACCTCGCTGATCCACGTCGTGCTGGAAGGCAGCGCGCTGCAAGGCACGCACACCGCGCCGTCGACCTTCACGATGCCGCCGTTCGGCTGGCGCCTGTCTGACCAGGAAGTCGCGGACGTGTCGAACTTCGTGCGCACGAGCTGGGGCAACACGGGCGCGCCGGTGACGGCCGCGCAGGTCGCGAAGGTGCGCAAGAGCGTGCCGTCGACCCGGCCCGATGCGCCGCCGGGCGCGCGGTTCCCGCAAGCGTCGCGCTGACGCGGGGCGGGGCGCCGGCCCCGCCTGTCGCGCGGCGCCCGCGAGCCCGCGCGTCGCCTGTCGTTTCGCCGGGGTTGCACCCCGCAAAGGCGCGCCGCCGCGTGAAATTTTCGCGGTGGCGCGCCATTCTTCCGCCTCATCCCTTATCCTCTCAGTCTTGAACCTTACTAAATAGTTACAAGACCTTGGGAGGGGGGATGCCTCATGACGTCAGCCTGATTGCGTTGCTCGCGGCCGGTTTCGGGCTCGCGATGATCTTCGGTTACCTCGCATCGCTGCTGAAAATGCCGCCGCTCGTCGGCTATCTGCTCGCCGGGATCGTGATCGGCCCCGGCACGCCCGGTTTCGTCGGCGACCTGTCGCTCGCCCAGCAGCTCGCCGAAGTCGGCGTGATGCTGCTGATGTTCGGCGTCGGCCTGCATTTTTCCTTGGGCGATCTCCTCGCGGTGCGCAAGATCGCGCTGCCGGGGGCCATCGTGCAGATTACCGTCGCGACGCTGCTCGGCGGCGCGCTCGCGCTCACCTGGGGCTGGAGCGTCGGTGCGGCGCTCGTGTTCGGGCTCGCGCTGTCGGTCGCGAGCACCGTCGTGCTGCTGCGCGCGCTCGAAGGGCGCGGGCTCGTCGAGACGGTCAACGGGCGCATCGCGGTCGGCTGGCTCGTCGTCGAGGATCTCGTGATGGTGCTCGTGCTGGTGCTGCTGCCGCCCGTCGCGGGGCTGCTCGGCGGCACGCCGCCCGGCGACGCGCATGCGGCCGGCGGCAGCGTGTGGGGCACGCTCGGCGTCACGATGCTGAAGGTCGCGGCGTTCATCGCGCTGATGCTGGTGGTCGGCAAGCGCGTGTTCCCGCGCATCCTGTGGCTCGTTGCGCGCACCGGCTCGCGCGAGCTGTTCACGCTGTGCATGATCGCGGCCGCGGTCGGCATCGCGTTCGGCGCGGCGAAGCTGTTCGACGTGTCGTTCGCGCTCGGCGCGTTCTTCGCCGGGATGATGATGCGCGAGTCGGAGTTCAGCCGGCGCGCGGCGGACGAGACGCTGCCGCTGCGCGACGCCTTCTCGGTGCTGTTCTTCATCTCGGTCGGGATGCTGTTCGATCCGAAGGTGCTGCTCGACGAACCGCTGCACGTGATCGAGGTCGCGGCGATCGTGCTGATCGGCAAGACGCTCGCGGCCGTGGCCCTCGTGATCGCGTTCCGCTATCCGCTGAACACCGCGCTGACGGTCGGCGCGGGCCTCGCGCAGATCGGCGAATTCTCGTTCATCCTCGCGGGGCTCGGCCGGGCGCTCGGGCTGCTGTCCGCCGAGGGGCAGAGCCTGATTCTGGCGGTCGCGCTGATCTCGATCGCGATGAACACGCTGCTGTTCGCGATGATCGATCCGGCGCTGGCGTGGATCCGCAAGCATTCGGCGTTCGCCCGCAAGCTCGAGGCGCGCGACGATCCGCTCGCCGCGCTGCCGATGTCGACGCCGCAGACGCACCTGACCGGGCAGGTCGTGATCGTCGGCTACGGCAAGGTCGGCACGCGCATCGCGCACGCGCTGGACGAGCGCGGGATCGCGTATGTCGTCGTCGAACAGAATCGCGAGCTCGTCGAGAAGCTGCGCGAGGAAGGTGTCGCCGCCGTCTCGGGCGACGCGATCGAGCCGATCGTGCTCGTGCAGGCGCATATCGCGCGCGCCGGGATGCTGCTCGTCACGCTGCCCGACGTGTTCGACGTGCGGCAGATCGTCGAGATCTCGCGCACGCTCAATCCGGCACTGGAGGTCGTGCTGTGCACGAACAGCGGCGACGAGGCCGCGTTGCTGGCAAACGAGGGCATCGGCACCGTGTTCATGGGCGAGACCGAACTCGCGCGCGGGATGACCGAGCACGTGCTCGGCAGGATGGCGAAGCCGGCCGTGGCCGCGCATTGAGCGCGCGGCGTCCCGCCGCGCACGGGCCGGCAGCCCGGGGCGGGCGCCGGCTCCGCGTGCTTCAGTAGAACGTTTCCAGCGTCAGCTCCTGCGCCATCACGCGATTGCCGGCCAGCAGCCCGCCGTCCACGGGCAGCGCGACGCCGGTGACGATCCGCGCGGCCGGCGAGCACAGGAACAGCGCGGCCTGCGCGACGTCGTCGGGCGTCGCGAAATCGTCGAGCGGATACCACTTCCGCAATTGCTCGAACACCTGCGGGTTGCGCTGCACGCGCGCTTCCCACGCGGGCGTCTTCACCGTGCCCGGCAGGACGATGTTCGCGCGCACGCCGTCGCGGCCGTATTCGATCGCCAGCGATTTCGTGTAGCTGACCAGGCCGGCCTTCGCCGCGCTGTACGCCGGATGCCCGAGCGCTTGCATGCCGTTCACCGAGCCGATGATCGCGATCGCGCCGCGACGGCTCGCGCGCATGCCGGGCAGCACGGCTTCGACGCTCACGTAGGTGGCGGTCAGGTTCGCCTCGAGGTCGGTGCGCCAGGTGGCCGGCGTCGTGTTGCGCAGCGTGGTCGACGCGGCCGTGCCCGCATTCGCGACGAGCACGTCGACCGGTGGATGCGATTCGAGCATCGAGCGCAGCCGCTGCGCGTCGCCCAGATCGTCGACGACCGGCGTCGCGCGCCCGTCGCCGAGCGTGTCGAGGAAGCGACCGAGCGCCGCGCTGTCGCGATCGAGCGCGAGCACGTGATCGCCGGCCGCGAGGAAGGTGCGGCACAGCGCCTGGCCGATGCCGCCGGCGGCGCCCGTCACGAGGGTGGTTCGTGTCATGTCGGCTCCTTGTGGCGGCTCACAGGCCGAGCGCGGCGCGCGCCTGTTTTTCGTTGTCCCGCGTGATCAGCGTGCCGGACGTCAGCACGAGCGGCGGCGGCGCCTGGTTCTTCGTGATCCAGTCGTACATGCTGATGCTCGTCTGGTAGCCATGCTGGCGCGGATTCAGCAGGATCGAGCCGTAAAAGCCGGTCGGCTTCGGCTTGGCGAATTCGTTGAGCGCGACCTGGCTGCCGTTGATGCCGACCGCGACCATCGCGTCCGCGCCGATGCCGCGGCCCTCGGCGGCGCGCACCGCGCCGACCGTCGTGTCGTCGTTCGAGCCGAACGCGACCCAGCGCTTGAAATTCGCATGCTTGGTGAGCGCGATGTTCGCCGCGTTGAACGCGCCTTCGGTGTCGGCCGTCATCTCGGGGGCGTCGATCACGTTCGCGGCCGGGAAGCCGGCGGCCTTGAGCGCATCGACCGCGCCGGTCGTGCGTTCGCGCGCGGTCGGCAACTGGTCGTACGCGAGCCGGATGATCCCGACTTCGGCCGGATTCCAGCCGCGCCGCTTCGTTTCGTCCGCGATCGCCTGGCCGACCTGCCCGCCGATCCGGTACGCGGAGATGCCCATGTGCGGCACGCCCGGCAGCGGCGCGCCATGACCGTCGACGAGCTGGTCGTCGACCGACATCAGCCTGATCCCCGCGCGCTTCGCTTTTGCCGCGATGCCGGGGCCGAGCTTCACGTCGGGCGCGCAGACGATCACGCCCTGCGCCTTCTGCGCAGCCAGGCTGTCGAGCGCGGTCGACACCTTTTCGCCGCTCGGCGTCGCGATCTTGATCAGCGTGAAGTGCTTTTCCTTCGCCGCCTGGTCGGCGAAGCGCCATTCGTCCTGGAACCACGGATCGTCCGGCTGCTTGACGAGGAAGCCGATTTTCACGTCGGCCGGATCGGCGGCACGGGCGGGCGTGCCGCCGACCAGCGCCGCGCTCGCCATGGCCAGCGCGAGCGTTTTCCAGTGGAATCGCATGCGTCTCTCTCCTGTGTTGTCGTCCCGCACGCGGGCAGGGCTGCCCGGCGCGCGAAAAAATTGTAGGAGGAGGCGAGGCGAACGCTCAAATGATGCGAGGCGTTCCTAGAAAGTGGGACGACGACGGATGGCGGGGCGGGCGCGGAGAACAAGGGCCGCCCGGCGTCATGCACGCGCCGGCGGCGGCGTGTGGCGGGCCGCGCCGGTCATCCCGCCGCCGTGTGCGCCTGCGCCGGCGCTTTCGACGGCGCGGCCGTCTTCAGCGTCGCGGCGGCCTTCGGCGCGGCGGCCGTCCTGGCCGGCGTCGCGGCTTTCGGCGCCGCCACCGTCCTTTGCGGTGCGGCGGCCTTTGCCGGCGCGGCTTTCTCGGGCTCGACCGGCGCGTCGGGCGGCACGCCGAGCAACTGCAACGAGCCGCTGGTGACCGACGCGAACACCGGGCCGGCCACCGTGCCGCCGTAGTAGCCCTTGCCGCGCGGCTCGTCGATCATCACCGCGACGATCAGGCGCGGGTTGCTCATCGGCGCCATGCCCGCGAACAGCGCGCGGTACTTGCCCTTCGCGTAGCTCGCGCCGACCTGCTTGCGCGCGGTGCCCGTCTTGCCGCCGATCCGGTAGCCGTCGACGCGCGCGCGGCGCCCCGTGCCGCCTTCGCCGACCGCCATCTCGAGCATCGAGCGGATCGACGCGGCCGTCTGCGGCGACGTCACGCGGTGGCCGCGATGCGCGTCGATCGTCTGCTGGTCGGTGCCGTTCTTCAGCAGCGACACGGGGTGCAGCGTACCGTCGCCCGCGTAGGCCGTGTAGGTCTGCGCGATCTGCAGCAGCGACATCGACAGGCCGTAGCCGTACGCCATCGTCGCCTGCTCGATCGGCCGCCAGCGCTTGTAGCCGCGCAGGCGCCCCGACGCGACGCCCGGGAACGTCAGTTCCGGCGCGCGGCCGATCCCGTATTCCTGGTATTTGTTCCAGATCGTTTCGGCGGGCAGGTTCAGCGCGAGCTTCGCGAGCGCGACGTTGCTCGATTTCTGCAGCGCCTGCGAGACGGTCAGCGAACCGTGGTTCGACGTGTCGTGGATCACGGCCGGGCCGATCTTGTAGGTGCCCGGCGACGTGTTGATGATCGTGTTCGGCGTGACCTTGCGCTCGTCGATCGACAGCGCGACCACGAGCGGCTTGATCGTCGAGCCCGGTTCGAACGTGTCGATCACAGCGCGGTTGCGCAACTGCTGGCCGGTGAGGCGCGCGCGGTCGTTCGGGTCGAAGGTCGGGTAGTTCGCGAGCGCGAGGATCTCGCCGTTCTGCGCGTCGAGCACGACGACACTGCCGGCCATCGCGTTGTTCTCGATCACGGCGGCCTTGAGCTGGCTGAACGCGAGCTGCTGGATGCGGCGGTCGATCGTCAGCTCGATCGTCGCGCCGTGCTGCGCGGGGACGAGCGGGCGCGTGTCCGACACGATGCGGCCGAGCCGGTCGCGAATCACCTCGCGCTGCCCCGACGTGCCCGACAGGCGCGTATTCGCGGCGAGTTCGACGCCTTCCTGGCCCTTGTCCTCGACGTTCGTGAAACCGACCACGTGCGCGGCCGATTCGCCTTCCGGGTAGAAGCGCTTCGAATCGGCGATCTGCGTGATGCCGTCGATCGCGAGCTTGTCGAGCTTGCCCGCGGTGTCCGCGTCGACCTGCCGCTTGAGCAGCACGAACGTTTTGTCGTTGCCGAGACGCCGCTTCACTTCGACGAGCGGCATGTCGAGCAGCTTCGCGATCTGCGGGTAGTCGGTATCGGCGACCTGTTTCGGGTTCGCCCAGATTTCATAGGTCGACAGGCTGACCGCGAGCATCGCGCCGTTGCGGTCGACGATGCGCCCGCGCATCGCGTCGAGCTCGATCGTGCGCTGGTAGCGCTTCTGGCCCTGGCCGACGTAGAAATCCTGGTTCGCGACCTGCACCCAGAAGGCGCGCGCGATCAGCGCGGCGAAGGCGAGGAACATGATGATCACGATGAACTTCGAGCGCCACATCGGCAGGCGCGACGCGAGCATCGGGTTCTTGGTCGCGGCCGCGTACGGGTCGGCGGGATGGGTCTTCTTTTTCACGCTCATGCAATGGCCGGGTCGGGCCGCCGAAGGGCGGCGAGTCAGTCTGGATAATGCGATTGTAATAAATGAGTAAACACCGTGTGGGGAAAGTGTGTTCCGGCCCTCGCGAAAAAGCGGGCGGCGGCGTGCGGCACGGTGCGGAAGAGAGGCGGGCAGGCGCGGCGCCTCGTCGAGACTGATGCCGGGGCAGGGGGAGCGATCCGCCGCGGAGCGGGCCGTCTGCGCGACATCGGGCGAGGCCGATGCCGATCGTCGCGGTGGTGCGACCGATTGCGCGGCGCCCGGTTATTTTCAGGCGCCGGAAAATGAAAAGCGCCTCAAAGGAGGCGCCGTTAATACTGAATATCGAAATGAATATCTCGGAACCCGGAATAAACCCGAAAACCGCAGACGATTTAGATCGATATTTCTATCGCGCGACGGAAATGAATTCCCGGTATTCCGGCTGGCTCGTGCACCGGTCGACGGCCTGCAGCCGCCACGCGCCGGGATGATCGCCGGCGAGCACCGCGGGGCCCTGTTCGCGCTGCATCGCGCCGAACGACAACCCCTTCAACTGGCATACCGCATTCCCGCCATCGGCGGCGCAGAGCGCCATCGCACCCTCGACATCGCGGACCTTGCCCCAGGTCGGAAGATCGATGCCCTGATGTGCCTCGCGCGACCACAGCCCCTCGTCGGTATCCACCCACAGTACCGCGAAGGAATGCCGGGTTGCCGATTCGCTGCCATTAATCCGAATGGTGAGGCGCATTGTGATCGTCTCCTAAAAAAGAATGACACATTCGACCGTTTTGACCTGACCAGTCTAGATAGACTGGTGTGAAACGCAAGTGTTAAACAGCAATAATTCCGTATTGAGTTCATTGCGGTTTCTGATGAAACGACGTCAGACGATTCAAGGCCGTTCGGGCAGAGGCGCGCCAGTGCGCGCGGCCCGGCGATCGCGGCATCGGCGCGTACGGATCCGATGTTCCAGACATGGGATGACATGGCCATGGGGCGCGTCGATCTGTCGCGTGCGGGCGGCGGTCGTAACCGCGCCGGCTGCCACGCCGGAATGCGGCCGGACCGGATGTTTCGGCGTTTTGACGGCAAGCGCGAAACGACACAGTCAGACAATCTCGTACAAATTGGCACACTTTCACGAAACTTTCGGGACAGACTTGCATGCGGTCGGGCCCCACACTGGGATCTTCCCGATCCCGTGCCGCGGACGCCCGTCCTCGGCGGCTGCCGCCGCCTCGTGCCAGAGACGCGATCGACGCGATCGCAGGCCGCACGCCCGATCGGGATTCGCCGGAGCGCGCGTCACGCCCCGGCCCGGCCGGGAGTCGTGCGCCGTCCGCAACCGCGGACGCCGCGCCGCCCGGCCGATTCTTCGAAGGAGACTATCGTGCTGATCTGGAAAACCGCGTTGTCGCTCAACTGGCGCACGAGCCTCGTGTCGCCGGCCAGCGCACCGGTCGCGGCGGCGAACGTCGGGCGGCTGGTGCTGACCGGCGCAACCGGCTTCATCGGCAGTACCGTGCTGACGGCGCTCGTCAATGCCGGGCTGCTCGAGCGCATCGTCTGCGTCGTGCGCGCGCAGGACCGCGGCCACGCCGTCGCGCGGCTGCGCGAAGCGGCGTTGCGTGCGGGGCTTGCGCCGTACTGGGCGTCGCGCCTGACCGAGGCGAACGTGATCGTCGGCGCGCTCGGCGACGTGTGGCAGGGCGCCGACGCCCCGCGTCTTGCCGGCGCGACCCACGTGATCCACTGCGCGGGCCATGCGTCGCCGGCCGACGGCGTGCACCTGCGGGCCGACATCGCCGATTCGGTGCGCTTCGCCGAACGCTTCGCCCGGGCGCCGCGCCTGCAGCGCTTCGTGTATGTCGGGACGGCCTATGCCCATGCGGGCCGCGGCGGGATCGTGCACGAAGAGGCGGGCGACGCCGCGAACGACGCCGCCTGCGACGACGAGGGCCTGCCGGGCGCGGTGCTCGCGGCGCGCTACCTGCGCGCGAAGGCGGAGACCGAACAGCGCCTGCGCGCACTGGGGCTGCCGCTCGTCGTGGTGCGGCCGTCGCACGTGGTCGGCCATACGCTGCTCGGCACCCGGCCCGCGCCGAATTCGTTCTGGATGTTCCGGCTGGCCCATGCCGCGCGCCGCTTCACCGCGCGGCCGATGACGCGCATCGACATCGTGTCGGTGGACGACGTGGCGCGCGCGACGATGCTGCTGGCCGTCAAGCCGACGCTCGCGCACGATCTCTATCACGTGTCGGCGGGCGAGGAGGCGCCGCAGGTCGCGCAGATCGTGCGGGCGATGGACGAGGCGGCGGGCATGACGGGCGCGCCGCGCTATGCGGCGTGCGCGCCGGCCGAATTGCCGCTCGTGGTGCGCGATGTGCTCGGGCGGCCCGATCCGGCGCTCGAACGCGTGATCGGCCGCGCGTTGCAGCGCTGCGGGGAATTCGCGACGGTCGATCGCGTGTTCGACAACAGCCGCGTGCGCGACGAAATCGATTTCGAACCGCTGCCGTTCATCGACTACGTCGAGGAGTGCATGCGCACGTCGCGCGGCGTGGCCGTGACCGAGCTGATGCGCGGCGCGGTGGACTGACCGCCCGCGTGGCGCCCGTTCCCGCGCCCGGCGGGCGCGGGCGCCGCCATCACGGGGTGCCGCCGAGTTCGATGAGCCGGTCGAGCGCGCGATAGATATCCTCGAGGCCGTCCTGGCCGAACCGCGATTCGAGCTGCCGGTACTGCTCGTCGATGCGCGGGCCGATTTCCGTCACCAGTTTCCTGCTTTGCGGCGTCAGGCTGACCAGCAGCCGGCGCTGATCTTCCTGCGCGCGCGTGCGCGTGATCAGGCCGTCGCGCTCCATGCGTTCCAGCACGCCCGTGAGGCTCGGGCTCAGGATGCAGCAGCGCCGCGCGATCTGTCCCGCTTCGAGCGCCTGCGCCGGTTCGCCGTCGAGCACGCGGATGATCCGCCATTGCTGTTCGGTCAGCGCGAATTCCTTGAGAATGGGGCGAAACAAACCCATCAGCGTTTCACGGGCCTCAAGCAGCAGCATGGCCAGGTTGCGATGGTCGAGCGTACGGTTCATCGGGGTGGGTCGTGGACGGGGACGCATCAATCTTAACAGCCGGCGTCGATGAATTTCACTTATCAGGGTAATCGAGGTTGCCAGCGTCCGATTGTTTACTTAAGATATTAACTATTGACGATGCGCCGCGACGCGCGGCAGGGGAATGACGCATGGAGCTGTCTTGCATGACCGCCGCGGCGCCGCCGTTGCCGGTCGCCATCGGCACCGTCTACGGTGCGCTGCTCAACGAGCGCGCGGCGCTCGACGCACTCGGCGATGCCGTGAATGCGCCGCCTTACGGCCGTCCGCCGCAGGCGCCGATCCTTTACATCAAGCCCGCCAACACGCATGCGGCCGACGGTGCGGCCGTGGTCGTGCCGGCCGGCGTCGACGCGCTCGAGATCGGTGCGTCCGTGGCCGTCGTGTTCGCCCGGCGCGCCACGCGCGTGCCGGCCGCGCAGGCGCTCGACTACGTGCACGGTTTCACGCTCGCGAGCGACGTGTCGGTGCCGCATCCCGATTACTACCGTCCGGCGGTGCGCTTCAAGTGCCGCGACGGCTTTTGTCCGCTCGGCCCGGCGATCGTGCCGGCTGCCGCGCTCGCCGACGTCGACGCGATCGGCCTGACCGTGCGGATCGACGGGGACACGGCGATATCGGCATCGACCGCCACGCTGGTCCGGCCCGTACGCGAGCTGATCGCCGACGTGACGGCCTTCATGTCGTTCGACGCCGGCGACGTGCTGCTGCTCGGCGTGGCGGGCGGCGCACCGCGCGCCCGCGCGGGCAGCACGATCGAGATCGCCGCCGCCGGGATCGGCACGTTGCGGCATACGCTGATTGCGGAGGAAGCACGATGAAGACGGCGCGCGTGATCTACAACGGCGCACTGCATGCGGCCGAACCGGCCGGCGACGGCGCGATCCGGCTCGATACGGGGCGCGTCGTCGCCGAGGATGCCGTTGCGTGGCTGCCGCCCGTCGCGCCGCGCACGACGTTCGCGCTCGGCCTCAACTATGCGGACCATGCGAAGGAGCTGGCGTTCAAGGCGCCGAGCGAGCCGCTGATCTTCCTGAAGGGGCCCAACACGTTCGTCGGTCACCGCTCGCGCACCGTGCGTCCGGCGGACGCGACGCACATGCACTACGAGTGCGAACTGGCCGTGGTGATCGGCCGGCCCGCGCGCAACGTGAGCCGCGCGCAGGCGCTCGACTACGTGGCCGGGTATACGGTCGCGAACGACTACGCGATCCGCGACTATCTCGAGAACTACTACCGCCCGAACCTGCGCGTGAAGAACCGCGACACCTGCACGCCGCTCGGGCCGTGGTTCGTCAGCCGCGACGAGATCGGCGACGCCGGTGACCTGATGCTGCGCACGACCGTGAACGGCCGGGAGACGCAGCGCGGCAGCACGCGCGACATGATCTTCGACGTGCCGGCGCTGATCGAGCACATCAGCGGCTTCATGACGCTCGCGCCGGGCGACCTGATCCTGACCGGCACGCCCGAGGGGCTGGCGGACACGCAGCCGGGCGACGAAGTCGTGACCGAAATCGAAGGGATCGGCCGGCTCGTCAACACGATCGTCGGCGAAGCAGACTACTATCGCGCCGGCTGAGCCCGTCGCCCAAGGAGAGCACATGACCATCAAGCACTGGATCGACGGCCGCGAAGTCGAGAGCCGCGAGACCTTCACGACGCTGAACCCCGCGACGGGCGACGTCATCACCGACGTCGCGTCGGGCGGCGAGGCCGAAGTCGACGCGGCCGTGCGCGCGGCGAAGGAAGCCTTCCCGAAATGGGCGAACACGCCCGCGAAGGAGCGCGCGAAGCTGATGCGCAAGCTCGGCGAGCTGATCGAGAAGAACGTGCCGATGCTCGCCGCGCTGGAGACGCAGGATACCGGCCTGCCGATCGCGCAGACCAGCAAGCAGCTGATCCCGCGCGCGTCCGAGAATTTCAATTTCTTCGCGGAAGTGTGCGTGCAGATGAACGGCCGCACGTATCCGGTCGACGACCAGATGCTGAACTACACGCTGTACCAGCCGGTCGGCGTGTGCGCGCTGGTGTCGCCGTGGAACGTGCCGTTCATGACCGCGACGTGGAAGACGGCGCCGTGCCTCGCGCTCGGCAACACGGCCGTGCTGAAGATGTCGGAGCTGTCGCCGCTGACGGCCGACCAGCTCGGCCGGCTTGCGCTCGAAGCCGGCATTCCGCCCGGCGTGCTGAACGTCGTGCAGGGCTACGGCGCGACGGCCGGCGACGCGCTCGTGCGCCATCCGGACGTGCGCGCGGTGTCGTTTACCGGCGGCACGGTCACGGGCAAGCGGATCATGGAGCGCGCGGGCCTGAAGAAGTATTCGATGGAACTCGGCGGCAAGTCGCCGGTGCTGATCTTCGACGACGCCGATTTCGACCGCGCGCTCGATGCGTCGCTGTTCACGATCTTCTCGATCAACGGCGAGCGCTGCACCGCGGGCTCGCGGATCTTCGTGCAGCGCACGATCTACGACCGCTTCGTGCAGGAATTCGCGCGCCGCGCGAACAACCTGGTGGTGGGCGATCCGTCCGATCCGGGCACGAATCTCGGCGCGATGATCACGCGCCAGCACTGGGAGAAGGTGACCGGCTACATCCGCATCGGCGAGCAGGAAGGCGCGCGCGTGGTGGCGGGCGGTGCGGACAAGCCGGCGGGCCTGCCCGACCATCTGCGCAACGGCAACTTCGTGCGGCCGACCGTGTTCGCCGACGTCGACAACCGGATGCGCATCGCGCAGGAAGAGATCTTCGGCCCTGTCGCATGCCTGATTCCGTTCGAGGACGAGGAAGAAGGGCTGCGGCTCGCGAACGACACGTCGTACGGCCTCGCGTCGTACATCTGGACGCAGGACGTCGGCAAGGTGCATCGCCTCGCGCGCGGCATCGAGGCCGGGATGGTGTTCGTGAACAGCCAGAACGTGCGCGACCTGCGCCAGCCGTTCGGCGGCGTGAAGGAGTCGGGCACCGGGCGCGAGGGCGGCGAATACAGTTTCGAGGTGTTCGCGGAGATCAAGAACGTGTGCATCTCGATGGGTTCGCATCACATTCCGCGCTGGGGCGTGTGACGGACGCGGGGCGTTTTGCTGCAAGCACGATTCCACAGCCGGCACGCCGGCCAAGCATGGAGCCCGGGCCGGCGCCAACGCGCCCGCCCGGGCCGACAGGAGACTTAACGATGGGCAAACTGTCCCTCGCCGCGAAGATCACGCACGTGCCGTCGATGTACCTGTCGGAATTGCCCGGCAGGCATCACGGCTGCCGTGAGGCGGCGATCCGCGGCCACCAGCTGATCGGCGAGCGCTGCCGCGCGCTCGGCGTCGACACGATCGTCGTGTCGGACGTGCACTGGCTCGTCAACGCGGGCTATCACGTGAACTGCAACGCGCGCTTCTCGGGCACGTACACGAGCAACGAGCTGCCGCATTTCATCCGCGACATGCAGTACGCGTACCCGGGCAACCCGGCGCTCGGCCGCCTGATCGCCGAGACGGCCAGCGCGCGAGGCGTCGCGACGCGCGCGCACGAGATCGACAGCCTCGAACTCGAATACGGCACGCTCGTGCCGATGCGCTACATGAACGGCGACCAGCACTTCAAGGTCGTGTCGATCGCGGGCTGGTGCATGTGGCACCAGCTGGACGAAAGCCGGCGCTTCGGCGAGGCATTGCTCGAAGCGATCGAAAAAAGCGATTCGAACGTCGCGTTTCTCGCGAGCGGTTCGCTGTCGCATCGCTTCAACGACAACGGCAGCCCCGAGGAATCGATACACGAGATCAGCCGCGAATTCTTCCGGCAGGTCGACCTGCGCGTGGTCGAGCTGTGGAAGCAGGGCGATTTCCGGACCTTCTGCGCGATGCTGCCCGAGTACAACCTGCATTGCCATGGCGAAGGCGGCATGCACGACACGGCGATGCTGCTCGGCCTGCTCGGCTGGGATCGCTACGACAAGCCCGTCGAGATCGTCACCGACTATTTCGCGAGCTCGGGCACCGGGCAGATCAACGCGATCTTCCCGCTCGCCTGAGCGCCGCGCCCCCGACATCCGACCGGAGACTTGCCATGCCCCACATCGTCGTCGAATACACCGCGAACCTTCGCGACGACGCGCGCATTCCCGTGCTGCTGCGCACGCTCAATACCACGCTGATCGCGCAGGGCGGCGTGTTTCCGACGGGCGGCATCCGCTCGCGCGCGATCGAGCTGCAGGACTACTGCGTGGCCGACGGCACCGGGGACGACGCGTTCGTCCACGTGACGCTGAAGATCGGCTCGGGCCGCACCGAAGCCCAGAAGAAAGCCGCGTGCGACGCGCTGTTCGACGCGATCAAGGCGCATTTCGCCGACCTGTACGCGACCCGCTACCTCGCGCTGTCGATGGAGCTGAACGAGTTCAGCGAAAGCGGCTCGTACAAGCACAACAACATTCACGCCCGCTACAAGCGGGCCGGCTGAACCTTACTCCCGACACGACCATGCTCGAACCCGCCCTCATCGACCAGCTCGCGCAGCGTCTGCACGACGCCGAGCGCGCACGCACGCAGATCCGCCAGATCTCGCTCGACCATCCCGACATCACGATCGACGACGCGTATGCGATCCAGCGCGCGTGGGTGGCCCTCAAGCTCGCGGAAGGCCGCACGCTGAAGGGGCACAAGATCGGCCTGACGTCGAAGGCGATGCAGAACACGTCGCAGATCGACGAGCCCGACTACGGCGCGTTGCTCGACGACATGTTCTTCGCGGATGGCGGCACGATCCCGACCGGCCGCTTCATCGTGCCGCGCGTCGAGGTCGAGCTTGCATTCGTGCTCGGCAAGCGGCTCTCGGGCCCCGACTGCACGATCTTCGACGTGTACGACGCGGTCGACTACGTGGTGCCCGCGCTCGAGATCATCGACGCGCGCAGCCAGTCGATCGATCCCGATACGAAGCGGCCGCGCAAGGTGTTCGACACGATCGCCGACAACGCGGCGAACGCGGGCGTCGTGATCGGCGGCCGACCCGTGAAGCCGCACGACGTCGACCTGCGCTGGGTCGCGGCGATCATGTCGCGCAACGGCGTGGTCGAGGAAACCGGAGTCGCGGCCGGCGTGCTGAACCATCCGGCGAACGGCGTCGTCTGGCTCGCGAACCGGCTGGCGCGCTTCGACGTGGCGCTGGAGCCGGGGCAGATCGTGCTCGGCGGCTCGTTTACGCGGCCGTGCGCGGCGCGGCCGGGCGACACGTTCAGCGTCGACTACGGCCCGCTCGGGACGATCCAGTGCTACTTCGAGTGAGGTGAGCGAACCATGCAGATTCCTTCGAACGTCTTCAAGGCCGCGCTCGCACGCGGCGACGCGCAGGTCGGGCTGTGGCTCGGGCTCGCGAATCCGTACAGCGCCGAAGTGGTCGCGGGCGCCGGTTTCGACTGGCTGCTGATCGACGGCGAGCATGCGCCGAACACGGTGCCGACGATCCTCGCGCAATTGCAGGCGATTGCGCCGTATCCGTCGCATCCGGTCGTGCGCGTGCCGTGGAACGATCCGGTGATCGTCAAGCAGGTGCTCGATCTCGGCGCGCAGACGCTGCTCGTGCCGATGGTGCAGAGCGCCGACGAGGCGCGTGCGGCGGTGGCCGCGACGCGTTATCCGCCGCACGGGGTGCGCGGCGTGGGCAGCGCGCTGGCGCGTGCGTCGCGCTGGAATCGCATCGGCGACTACCTGCATCGCGCGAATGACGAGATGGCGGTGCTCGTGCAGGTCGAGACGCGCGCGGGGCTGGATGCGATCGACGCGATCGCGCGGGTCGACGGGGTCGACGGCGTGTTCATCGGGCCGGCGGATCTGGCGGCCGATCTCGGGCATCTCGGCAACCCGGGGCATCCGGACGTGCAGGCCGCGATCGACGGCGCGATTCGCGCGATCAAGGCGGCCGGCAAGGCGCCCGGCATTCTGAGCGCGGACGAGGCCGCCGCGCGCCGCTACCTGGCCGCGGGCGCGTTGTTCGTCGCGGTCGGGGTCGACACGACGCTGCTGGCGAGAAGCGCGGAGCGGCTGGCCGCGCAGTTCAAGGAGGCGGGCGGCGGGGCGGCGACGAAGGGGGACGGGACGTATTGACGGAAGCGTGCCCTTTCATAAAGGGCCGTATGGCGTTTCGTTTGTTTCGAAGAAGATCGCTCCATTCAGAACGCCTGTCCGGAGCGCACGATGCCTCACACCACGATGTCCGATCCGGTCTTGCCCGTCGAGCGCGAGATGCGGGCGGCCGTCGAAGGACAGCGTGCGCTTGCTGCGTCCCTGGCCACGCGAACGGAAATACGGCGCATCCAGATCTTCGACGACGAAAATCGCGCGCATCAGGTCAATGCTTCCCACCTCCGCGCTCCGTCTGCTGGTCGACATCCTTGCCGAGCTGGCCGACGGCAATGCGGTCAAGGTCGTGCCGGTCCATGCGGAGCTGACGACGCAGGAAGCGGCCGACTTGCTCAACGTTTCCCGTCCGCACCTGATCAAGCTGCTGGAAGCGGACGCGTTGCCGCACCACAAGACTGGCAAGCATCGCGGCGTTCGATTTAGCGATCTGATGCGTTACAAGGCGGAACGCGATCGGGCGAGCGCGGACGCGATGGAAGAATTGAGCTGGCAGGCGCAGCAGTTCGGGATGGGCTACGAACGACGAGTTCGCCGTTCACGGCGGTCTACGATGCATGCGTGCTGTATCCCGCTCCGTTACGCGATTTCCTGATGTGCCTTGCGCCGAGCGGCCGCGGCCGCGGCCGCGGCCGCGGTCGTCGCCGCCGCACGCCGGCAGCGCGAGACGCTCAAGCATCCGCCCATGGCGGCGGAGCGCTATCTCGAGGTTCTCCGGCGTCTGGGCATGGTTCAGACCTGCAAGGCCCTGGAAGCCTACTGCGCGATTCCTTGAACGCGCGGGTTCGTGTTCCTTGATTCGATGCGCGTTGTCACGGCCCATCGCCGGTTGCTTGCTTCCCGTCCAGATACTTCCCCGGCGTCGTCCCCAATGCCCGCCGGAACATGTCGATGAACGCGCTGACGTTGTCGTAGCCGAGATCGAGCGCGATCGTCGTCACCGGCACGCCGTCGGCGATTTTCTCCAGCGCCCGCAGCAGTCTCGCCTGCTGGCGCCACTGCGCGAACGTCAGCCCCGTCTCCGCGACGAAACGGCGGCTCAGCGTCCGCGCGCCGATCCCGGCCCATTCGGCCCATTCCTCCAGCCGCCGGTTGTCCGCCAGATTCGTGGCCAGCGCGTCGGTGATGCGCACGAGCCTCGCGTCGCGCGGCCGCGCGAGACTGAGCGATTCGACTTCAGACGCGGCGATTTCGTCGAGAATCACGTCGGCGATCCGCGATTGCGCGTCGTTCAGCGCCGAGCCGTCCCAGCTCGCCGCGCGCTGCACCGCTTCGCGAAGCAGCGGCGACGCGCGGATCGCGCGCGGCGTGTCGGGCAGCGCCGCGCACCGCGCTTCGGCGACGAACACCGACCAGCCCGAAATCGGCCCGTACGACCGCAGCGCATGCCGGCAATACGGCGGAATCCAGATCGCGTGGATCGCCGGCACCACCCAGTCGCGATCGTCGAGGCCGATCGACACCAGCCCGCTCAACGCGCCGACGAGCTGGCCGCGCGCATGCGCGTGCGGCGGCGTGATGCGCGGGTCGCGTTGCGACAGGACGGCGGCGACCACGAACGGGCCGTCGTCGGAGGTGACGAATCGGGCGGGCAGGAGCGGATCGGACATGGCCGGATATCGGTATCGAATGGCTGTTATACCGGAGATCGGCCGGCTTCGCACGCCTACACTGCTTCCATCGACGACAACCGGAGTACGACGCGATGCGAGCCGAGCAGATGCTTCCCGACCAGGCCGACCGGATCACGGTCGGTGAAACGACGATCCGCAAGGGCACCGTCGGCGCGTTCCTGGTCAACGCGCGGGTGCTGACCGACCCGGACGCGACGCCGGCCGAGCGCGCCCGCGCGGAGGCGGACGCGCTCGACGCGTTGCCCGCGCTGCGGGCGATCGGGCTGTTCGACGTGCTCGAAGTGCGCGATCCCGCGCTGCGCGCGTGGCTCGCCGCGCGATGACGCGCGCCGCAATCGTCGACCGATCCAACCGAATCCAGGAGTTCCCATGAAAGCCGCAGTCGTGAAGGGCGCGGGCGAGCGCCCCGTTTATATGGAAATCGAGGCGCCGCAGGCGACGCCGGGCCACCGGCTGGTGGACGTGACGGCATCCGCGCTGAGCCGGCTGGCGCAGGCGCGCGCGTCGGGCACGCATTATTCGTCCGGCGGGCGATATCCGTTCGTCGTCGGCGTCGATGGCGTCGGCCGTCTCGACGACGGACAGCGCGTCTATTTCTTCGGCGCACCGGCGCCGTTCGGCGCGATGTCCGAGCGCACGCTCGCGCCCGACACGCAGTGCGTGCCGCTGCCGGATTCGCTCGACGACCTGACGGCCGCCGCGATCGCGATTCCCGGCATGTCGTCGTGGGCGGCGCTGACCGAACGGGCGCGGCTGGTCGCGGGCGAGACGGTGCTGGTCAACGGCGCGACGGGCGCGTCGGGGCGGCTCGCGGTGCGGATCGCGAAGCATCTGGGCGCCGCGAAGGTGATCGCGACGGGCCGCAATGCGGCTGCCCTGGAGGCCTTGCTGGGCGCCGGCGCGGACGCCGTCGTGTCGCTGCAGCAGGGCGATGCGGATCTGGCGCGCGCGCTCGAGCCGCATTTCCGCGCGGGCGTGGACGTCGTGCTCGACTATCTGTGGGGCGCGAGCGCGCTCGCGCTGCTGATCTCGGCCGCGAAGACGACGCCCGAAGGCCGCCGGCTGCGTTTCGTGCAGATCGGCTCGATCGGCGGCGCGGACGTGCTGCTGCCGGGCGCCGTATTGCGTGCGACCGCGATCGAGCTGATGGGCAGCGGCCTCGGCAGCGTGTCGCTGCCGGGTCTGCTGGCGTCGGTGCGCGGCGTGTTCGACGCCGCCGGGCCGGCGGGGCTCGCGATCGAGACGCGCGCGGTGCCGCTGTCGGCCGTCGGCGAACACTGGGGCGACGCGAACAGTCTCGTGCGTCCGGTGTTCACGATGCGGGGCGACTGAGTAACCGTCCTCGAAGTCGAGCGCGATGAAGTGAATCGTCCCAAGGCGGCGCAGGGCCGGGCCGGGCCGGGGCGTGGCGTGGCGTGGCGTGGCGTGGCGTGGCGTGGCGTGCGCGTTGCGCGCGGCGGCCGGTGATCCGTCGCCGTGCCGAAGCGCACGGCGAATGCGAAGCAGGGCAATACGCGCCGTGAACGGATAGCGCAGGCGGGCGACCCGACGTGACGTCCGGTCAACTGAAGATCGCCCGCCGCGTCATGCTCAGAACCGCTGCTGAATCCCCGCAGTGACACCGACCTGCGTCGTACCGTAGCCCGCGAAATCGCGCGACACGCCGACCTTCTGGTCGTGCTTCGCGATCGCGAACGCGCCTGCCGCGTACAGCACCGTGCGTTTCGACAGCGCGTAGTTCGCGCGCACCGACACGAGCGTCGGGTCGGCGTCCGTGCCGCCCTTGATGTTCTGGTGATAGACGGCCGCGATCAGCGAGAACGTCGGCGTGAACTGGTACGAGCCGCCGAGCCAGTACATGTCGCTGAGCTGGTTCGCCGCGGTCGTGCGGAACGTGCGCTTGTAGTTGCGATAGCCGGCCATCGTCTTCAGGTTGCCGAAGTCGTAGCTCACGCCCGCATGGATGCCCTGGATGTAGTTGACCGTATCGGCCGGCGTGACGCTGTCGGCCGCGCCGTTCTGCCGGTCGAACGTGACCACCGCCGCGAACGGGCCGGTTTCGTAGCCGAGCGCGAAGTCGTATTTCGAGCTGGTCTTCACGCTGCCCGGCACGTTGCCGAAGCCGTACATCGCGCCGAACTTGAAGCCGCTGAACTCGCCGTCGTAGCGCACCGCGTTCGACGCGCGCGTGAACATGCCGTCCTTGCGGCCGCCGGTGGCCATCGACGACGTCGCCCACGAGTAGTTCTGCGCGTAACCCATCGGGTCGAACGGCAGCAGGTAATCGTACGTGACGGTGTAGTTGCGGCCGAGCGTCAGTTCGCCCCATCGACTTTTCAGGCCGACCGTCGCGCGGCGCGCGAAGATCGAATCGGGGCCGTCGTCGAAGGCGCCGTTCGCGAGATCGATCCCGCTTTCGAGGCGGAACACGGCCTTCAGCCCGCCGCCGAGATCCTCGACGCCGCGCAGGCCCCAGCGCGACGTGTTCTTGTTGCCCGACTTGAGCTTGACCGAACTGCCGCCTTCCGGCGCCGCGTGGTTCGTGTATTCGATGCCGGCATCCATGATCCCGTACAGCGTGACCGACGACTGCGCGTGCGCGGCGCCGGCCGCGAGGCCGGCGACCGCAGCCGAGCCGGTCAGGACGGCGGCGCGGAGGGAACGTTCTGCGCGTGATTTCATTGACGGTGTCTCCAGGTTTTTTTGTGGGTTGGGTGAAACAGGTGCGGCGCGCGGCCGCTCGCGGCGGACGCCGCGGGACGTCCGCCGGACAGGCTGGCCGGCGCATGGGGGATGCGCGGGATGCATGCCGGATGCATGCGCGGCGGCGCGCGAGCCGCCGCGTCCGGGTCAGCCCGCTTTCGCGAACGCCCAGCAGTCGTTGGTCGGGAATTCGATCCAGTGCCTGCCGGCCGCGCGCGGCACGTGGCCGAACGCGCGCAGGCGCATGTCGCCGCAATGGAACAGGTATTCCCAGCGGTCGCCGAGATACATCGACGTGACGAGGTCGGCCTGCAGCCGGTTCGCGCCTGGGCCGTCGGCGACCTGCACGCGTTCGAGGCGGATCACGGCCTGCGCGTCCTGGCCCGGCGCGAACGTGTCGCGGGCGATCGCGCGCAGCTCCCAGCCGTCGCCGGCGAGCGTCACGCATTCGCCGTCGATTGCCGCGACCCGTGCGTCGATCCGGTTGTTGCTGCCCATGAACTCGGCCGTGTACAGCGAGCGCGGGGCGCCATACAGCTCGGCCGGCGTGCCTTCCTGCTCGATGCGGCCGTTGCGCAGCAGCAGGATGCGGTCGGACATCGCCATCGCTTCGGTCTGGTCGTGCGTCACGCACAGGGCCGACAGCCCGAGCGACACGATCAGCTCGCGCAGCCACGCGCGCGCTTCCTCGCGCAGCTTGGCATCGAGGTTCGACAGCGGCTCGTCGAGCAGGATCACCGGCGGGTTGTAGACGAGCGCGCGCGCGATCGCGACGCGCTGCTGCTGGCCGCCCGACAGCTGATGCGGAAAGCGTTCCGCCAGATGGCCGAGGCCGAGCTGGTCGAGCGCGGTCTGCACGCGGCGCTTCTGTTCGGCAGGCGCGACGCGGCGCAGTTTCAGCCCGTAGCCGACGTTGTCGGCGACGGTGCGGTGCGGCCACAGCGCGTACGACTGGAACACGAGGCCGAGCGAGCGCTGCTCGACGGGCAGGTCGACGCGCCCGGCGCCGTCGAAGAACACGCGCTCGTCGAGCTGGATGCGGCCGTCGGACGGCTGTTCGAGGCCGGCCACCGCGCGCAGCAGCGTCGTTTTGCCGCTGCCCGACGCGCCGAGCAGACAGACGACTTCGCCGGCCTTCAGTTCGAACGACACGCCCTTGAGGATCGGATTGACGCCATAGCTGAGATGCAGGTCGTCGACGATGAGCTTATCCATGAAGTTTCACTCCGAAACGCAGGGCCACGCCGAGTCCGACGCCGACCATCGCGATGTTGATGACAGAGAGCGCGGCGACCTGGTCGACGGCGCCCGTCGCCCACAGCGACACGAGCAGCGCGCCGATCACTTCGGTGCCGGGCGACAGCAGGTAGACGGCCGTCGAGTACTCGCGCTCGAAGATCATGAAGATCAGGAGCCACGCGGCGAGCAGGCCGAAACGAACGAGCGGGAGCGTGACGTCGAGCGACACGCGGCTGCGCGTCGCGCCGACGCTGCGGCCGGCTTCCTCGAGTTCGGGGCCGACCTGCAGCAGCGCGCTCTGGATGAGCCGCATCCCGTACGCGAGCCACACGACCGTGTACGCGATCCAGATGCTCCACATCGAGTTCTTCAGCTCGCGCAGGCCCGGGACGAACAGGAAGATCCACAGGAACGCGAGGCCGGCGAGCAGGCCGGGCACCGCGCGCGGCAGCAGCACGATGTAGTCGAGCAGCTTCGTCGCCCAATCGTGGCGGCGGTGGCCGGCGAACGCGACGAGCGAGTAGAAGCCGACCGCGAGCGCACCGCCGATCACGCCGATGCCGAGCGTGTTGACGATCGCGCGCACCAGGTTGTCCTGCTCGAACAGCTCGACGAAGTTCGACAGCGTCAGCACCTCGGCGAGCGCCACGCCTTCGCCCCAGTTGGTCACGAACGCGCGCAGCACGATGCCCGAGATCGGCACGATCACGGTCAGCATCAGCCACAGCGCGACGATCGCGAGCGCGACCCAGCGCCATGCGCCGAGCGGCAGCACCGTCGCGCGGCCGGCCTTGCCCTTTACGGTGACGAAGCGGTTGGCCGTCTTCAGCAGCCGGCGCTGCAGCAGCACGAGCGGGAACGTGATCGCCACGATGCACACCGCGACCGCGGCCATCAGGTGATACGACGGCACGCCGAGCTTGTTGGTGAGCTTGTACAGGTAGGTCGCGAGCACGAGGTGGCCTTCCGGATCGCCGAGCACGAGCGGCAGCCCGAATACCTCGAAGCCGAGAAAGAACACCAGCACGCCGGCGAACAGCAGCGCGGGCATCGTCATCGGCAGGCTCACGTCGAGCGCGACGCGGAACGGGCGGGCGCCCGTCACGCGTGCGGCTTCCTCGACGTCCGAACCGAGGTTGCGCAGCGCGGCCGACGAATACAGGTACACGTGCGGTACGTGCGTGAGGCCGACGATCACCGTGATCGCGAAGATCGAGTACACGTTCCAGGGAACGTTCTGCACCCCGAACAGTTCCTTGAACCACACGGAGTAGAAGCCGACCGGGCCGGCCGCGACCACGTAGCCGAACGCGAGCACCATCGGCGAGACGAACACCGGCGTGAGCAGCAGCGGTTCGAGCCAGCGGCGGCCGGGCAGGTCGGTGCGCACCATCAGGAACGCGAGGATGCCGCCGAGCGGGATCGAGATGAACAGCATCCCGCCGGCGATGATGAAGGAGTTCTTCACGGCCGACCAGAAGTCGGGATCGCTGAAGATGAAGCGGAAGCCCTCGATGCCGAGCGTTTTGTTCGCGTCGAAGAACGGCGCGGACAGCAGGCTCTGGAACAGGATGAAGCCGAGCGGCAGCGCGACCGCGATGGTCAGCACCGCGACGACGATCCAGCGCAGCATGCCGGCGAGCGGCTGCAGGCTGTTGACCGGCAGCGCGGGAATCGCGTCGCGCTGGCCGGTGCTGGGCGGAACGGCCGGCGCCGCTCCGCGTGTGCTGGTTGAAAGCATGAGTTCGCCCCTGCGGCCATCCGGATGGCCGCCTCTAGGAAGTCGGTAAGGGGAAGGGCCGCCCGCGCGGTGCGCGGCGGGCGGCCGGCAGTCAGCGGATCAGCGCTTGATCGCCTGCTGCCACTGCTTCAGGAACGCGAGGCGCTTCGACTGGTCGAGATAGACCAGCAGGCCGGTGCCGATCTGGATCGGCTTCAGCGAATCGCCGAGTTCCTTCGTGAGGCTCGCGGCCGACGTTTCGCCGGTCACGTCCGCGCGGATCGCGTACAGGTTCGCCTGGTTGGCGATCAGCGCCTGGCCGCGCCTGGACAGCAGGTAGTCGACCCACAGCTTCGCGGCGTTCGGGCTCTTCGCCTTCTTCGAGATCGTCGCGAGGCGGCTCACGACCTGTGTGTAGTCCTTCGGAAACACGTAGCCGATCGACTTGTCCTTCTTCGCCTTCGCATACGCATACGAACCGATGATGTTGTAGCCGATCAGGTTCTCGCCCGACGAGATCCGCTCCATCATCGCGCCGGTGCTCGACTGCAGCTTCGGGCCGGTCGCGCCGATCGCCTTCACGAGCTCCCACGTGACCTTCTCGTTCACGTGCGCGTCCTGCGTCAGGTAGTTGAAGCCGACGCCCGACTTCTCGATGTCGTAGGTCGTGACCTTGCCCTTGAACTTGTCGGCCTGCGTGGTGAGCAGCCTGATCAGGTCGGCGCGCGTCGTCGGCACTTCGTTCTCGGGGATCAGGCGCTTGTTGTAGACGATCGCGAGCGGCTCGAAGGTCGTGCCGTACGCCTGCTTCTGGTACTGCGACCACTGCGGCAGGTTCGGCGTCTCGGGCGAATCGTACGATGCCATCAGCCCGTCGTTGACGAGCTTGACCTGCAGGTCCATCGCCGAGCTCCACAGCACGTCGGCGCTGGTGCTGCTCGCCGCGTTCTCGCTGATGTAGCGGTTGTACAGCTCGGTGCTGTTCATGTCGTTGTACTCGACCTTCACGCCGTAGAGGCTTTCGAAGTCCTTGATCAGCGGGCGCACGAGACCCGTGTCGGTCGTCGAGTAGACGATCAGCTTGCCTTCCTTCTTCGCGGCGTCGATCACGCCCTGGTAATTCCCCGGATACCCGGCCGGAACCTGCGCGGCGGCGCTGCCGGCGGCAGTGCCCAGAACGACCGCCAGCGCGGCGGCGAGGTGCTTCGGTGCAAACGGCATGTCTTCCTCCAGTGATGCATGGTTTTGTACGAGTGACGCGGATGTTAATTGCGAGGCACTTTCAGCCTGCTTTCATTTCCGTTCACAATCGCGCCGTTTGAGTCATGGATTTCCCGAGGTCGAAGCGGCGGCCGCGCACCTTCGCGGCGCGTGGCACGGTTCGATGTGGGGAAGACGCGAGCCGCCGTCGGGGGCGGCGCTCGCGACGGCTAAGGCCGGGCCAGCAGCTCGCCGAGCAGCCGGCCGCCGTGCCGCGCGTGCGCGGCCGTGAGTGCGGCGTACCCGACGACGACGCCGGCATCGCACCGCGCGCTGCGGCAGAATCCGCCGATCGGCTGCAATTCGACGCCGGCCGCGCGGGCTTGCGCGACATACGTTGCCTCGTCCGTCCCGGGCGGCAGCCAGAGCACGAAATGAAAGCCCGCGTGCTCGCCGGACACCGTGTAGCGCCCGCCGGCGTGCTTCGCGAGCTGGTCGAGCACGAGGTCGCGCCGCTGGCGGTACGCGTGACGCGCGGCGCGCAGGTGCTTCGCGAAATCGCCGTGCGCGATGAAGCGGGCCAGCGCAAGCTGGGGCGCGGCCGCAACCGTGCGCGCGGTCGCGTGCCACACGGCCGACAGCGCCGGCCGCAGTTCCGCCGGCACGACCATGAAGCCGATGCGCAGCCCTGAGAACAGCGTCTTGTTGAACGACCCGCAATAGATGACGCGGTCGCAGCGATCGAGCGATTTCAGCGCGGGCAGCGGGGCGGTCTGGTAGCTGAATTCGCCGTCGTAGTCGTCCTCGATGAGCCACGCGCGGTTGCGTTGCGCCCAGTCGAGCAGTTCGAGCCGGCGCGACACCGACATCGTGATGCCGAGCGGCGCCTGATGGGCGGGCGTCACATAGGCGGCGCGCGCATCGGGATGCCGCTCCAGCGACGCGGTGTCGATTCCTTCGCGGTCGACCGGCACGTCGATCACGGTCGCGCCCGCGAGCCTGAAAATGTGCCACGCCGACGCGTAGCCGGGATCCTCCATCAGCACCGTCGAACCGGGCGCGAGCAGCGTGCGCGCGACGAGATCGATCGAATGCCGGATGCCGGTCGTGATGAAGATGTCGCCGGCGTCGCACGGAATCCCGCGGAATTCCCGCAAGTATGCGGCGATTTCGGCGCGCAGCCCTTCGACGCCCTGCGACGGCGTCGCCCCGAGGTCGTCCGCCGTCGCGGCGAGCAGGCTCGCGCCGAGCGCCTTCTTCCACTGCTGCATCGGCATCAGGCCGGGATCGGCGAGGCGCGCGACGAACGGGACGCCGGGGCGCACGCCCTGTTCGGGCGCGGCCGCGCCGGTCGAGGCCGCCGGCATGCGGGGCGCGTCGGGCTGGCGGGCGTCGCCATCGCCGTTGTCGTTGCCGATTGCCGCGCCCGCACGCAGGTAACTGTCCGGCACCACCGCGCAGACCCGCGACCCCGACCCTTGCGTGCGGGCGATGTAGCCCTCGGAGCACAGCAGGTCGTACGCCGCTTCGACGGTTCCTCGCGCGACGCCCCAGCGTGCGGCGAGGGTGCGGCTGGACGGCAACGGGCTGTCGCCGGGGAGCAGGCGCTTCAGGATCGCGTCGCGAATCGTGTCGGCGATGTACATCTGCTTCGACTGCGGGCTGCCGGTCGACAGCCCCGGAGGGCAAGGCAGGTCAACGGGAATCGCGGCTTTGCCTCGCGGCATAGTGGTCTAGTCGGTGGTCGATTTAATGGCCCTTCAGCTTATATCACTTTGACCTTAGATTGCTGTCGAGCCTGTTCACCCCAAACCCATTCGACCGGAGACGGACCTCCCGCATGAAGACGCGTTCCTTGCCCCACTGGGGCTGGCTGTTCCTGTTGATGCTCGTCGTGTGCCTGCCGCGCGTGACGATCGATGCCTACCTGCCGTCGCTGCCGGCGATGGCGGACACGCTGCACGGCACCGACGCCCAGTTGCAGCTCACGCTGACCCTCTACATGGTCGGCTATGCGCTGTCGATGCTCGTGTCGGGGCCGTTGTCCGACCGATACGGCCGCCGCCCCGTCCTGCTCGGCGGACTATGCGTCTACGCGATCGCGAGCGTCGGCTGCGCGCTGTCGGACAGCATCGCGACGCTCGTCGTCGCGCGCATCTGCCAGGCGCTCGGCGGCTGCTGCGGCACGGTGATCGGGCGTGTCATCGTGCGCGAGCGCTATCCGGCGGCGATGCAGGCCACGATGCTCGGCCGCATTTCGGCCGGCATGGCGCTGTCGCCGGTGCTTGCGCCGCTGGCCGGCAGCGCGATCGCCGAGGGGCTCGGCTGGCACGGCGTATTCGGCTGCCTCGCGGCGGGCGGGGCGGTCGCGACGGCGATGGTGCTGCGCTACCTGCCCGAGACTCGCGAGCCCGACGCGCGGCGGCCGGCGGGCCCGGGCCCGGGGCTGCTGCGGACGTATGCGGGCCTGCTGCGCGAGCGCCGCTTCCTGCGCTATTCGCTCGCCATCAGCTTCGCGTACTGCACGTATTACCCGTTCATCGCGGAATCGTCGACGCTGTTCCAGCGGCAAATGGGCGTGTCCGGCCCGGTCTATGCGGCGATCTTCGGGCTGACCGTGCTCGGCTACCTGATCGGCTCGAACCTGTTCGCGCGAACCGGCGGCCGCTGGCAGGCCGATTCGGCGATCGCGGCGGCCGCCGGCGTCAATCTGGCGGGCGCCGCGGCGCTGTGGGCGGCCGGCACGTTCGCCCCGACGGCGGCGGCGGCGCTCGTCGTGCCGATGTTCGTCGTGATGATCGCCGTCGGGATCGCGATTCCGGCCTGTCAGTTTGCGGTGATGCAGCCGTACACGACCATCGCCGGCACGGCGTCCGGGCTGTTCTTCTTTATCCAGATGTCGATCACGGCCGCGTGCGGCGGCGTGCTTGCATGGCTGTCGGACGGCACCGCGCGCCCGATGATCGCGGTGACGGCCGCCGCGAGCGTCGCGTTCGTGGCGGTGGTCGTCGGGCTGCGCGAGCCGCGCGCGGCCGGCGAGGCGCGTTTCGGGGCGCGCAATCGTCCCGCCGCGGACCGGTGAACCGGCGGGCGGACGCGAATGCGGCGCGCCCGCGCGGGCGGCGCAACCGGTGTTTTCGCGAGGCGTCGCCATGGAAAGGATCATGTAATGTAGCGGCCTGTCGCTGACCTTACCGGACTCCCCATGCGTGTGCTGCTCGTCGAAGACAATCCGAACCTCGCCCAGTCGCTGCATGACGCGCTGAGCGCGGCGCGCTTCGCGGTCGATCACATGGCGGACGGCGAGGCGGCCGACCACGTGCTGCGCACGCAGGATTACGCGCTGGTGATCCTCGATCTCGGGCTGCCGAAGCTCGACGGGCTGGAAGTGCTGCGGCGGCTGCGCGCGCGGCGCAATCCGGTGCCGGTGCTGATCCTGACCGCGCACGGCTCGGTCGAGGATCGCGTGAAGGGGCTCGATCTCGGCGCCGACGACTATCTCGCGAAGCCGTTCGAGCTGACCGAACTGGAGGCGCGCGCCCGCGCGCTGATCCGCCGCAGCCTCGGCCACGAGCATGCGCGGGTCGAATGCGGGCCGCTTTCGTACGACAGTATCGACCGCAGCTTCCATCTCGCGGGCGAGCCGCTGTCGCTCACGCCGCGCGAGCGTTCGGTGCTCGAGGTGCTGATCCTGCGCAACGGCCGCGCGATCAACAAGGAAACGCTGTCGGAGAAGATTTTCGGGCTCGACGAGTCGGTCAACGCCGATGCGATCGAGATCTACGTGTACCGGCTGCGCAGGAAGCTCGAGAACACGGGCGTCGCGATCGTCACGCTGCGCGGGCTCGGTTATCTGCTGGAAGCGAAGGCGGGGACGGCGGAGTGAACGGCCCCGACGCCCGCTTGCGTTGGATGGGACCGGAGTGCGTGCCCAAGCGCCACTCCGGATCGACGGCTTTGCATGGGACCGGAGCAAGCGCCGAAGGCGCTAACTCCGGATCGACAGCTTTGCATGGGACCGGAGTAGGCGCCAAAGGCGCTAACTCCGGATCGACAGCTTTGCATGGGACCGGAGTAAGCGCCGAAGGCGCTAACTCCGGATCGACGGCTTTGCATGGGACCGGAGTAAGCGCCAAAGGCGCTAACTCCGGATCGACACGTTCGCGGCTCGCCGGCGGGGCGCATGCCGTCCACGGCCGGCTTTGTGAAGCCGGCCGGCTGCGCGGGCGCAAAGCGATGCTCCGAGAATTCGCCGCGGCGCCCCTTCGGGCGGCCCGGCGGGACGCATGATGCTCCGCCCGAACCTGCGAACCCAGGTCGCGCTGTGGCTGCTGCTGCCGCTGCTCGGCCTGCTCGCGCTCGACTCGTGGCTCACCTACCAGCGCGCGATGAGCGCCGCGCACGTCGCGTTCGACCGCACGCTGTCGTCGTCGCTGAAATCGATCCGCGAAGGCGTGCGGCTCAATGACGGCGAGATCGAGGTCGACCTGCCGTATCTCGCGCTCGAAATGCTCGAATCGAGCGACGGCGGCAAGATCTACTACCTGATCCGCGAGGACAACGGCCACACGATCACCGGCTATCCCGACCTGCCGCTGCCGCAGGGGCGCGCCGCGGGCGACGGCGCACTGTTCGTCACGCGCTACTACGACGTCGTCTATCGCGGCGAGCAGTTGCGGATGGCCGCGTTGCGCATTCCGGTACACGACGTGCCGACCGCGCAGTCGCGCATCGTGTGGGTGATGGTCGGCGAGACGATCGAGGCGCGCCAGGCGCTCGCGCGCGAGATCCTGATCGGGTCGCTGCTGCAGGAAGGGCTGCTCGTCGTGCTCGCGCTCGGGATCGTGTGGCTCGGCGTCGGGCGCGGGCTGCGGCCGCTGAACCGGCTGTCGGCGACGGTCGCCGCGCGCAGCGAGGACGACCCCACACCGCTCGACACCGGCGCGATGCCGAGCGAACTCGCGCCGCTCGTCGAATCGATCAACCAGTACATCGGCCGCACGCAGCGGATGCAGGTCGCGCGGCGGCGCTTCTTCGCCGATGCGGCCCATCAGTTGAAGACGCCGCTCGCGGCCGTGCAGGCGGGCGTCGAGCTTGCGCTGCGGCCCGACGAGCAGCCGCGCGCGAACGGCCACCTGCGGCGCGCGAACGGTGCGGTGCGGCAGGCCGCGAAAATCGTGCAGCAGTTGCTGTCGCTGTCGCGGCTCGACTCGGACAGCGGCCATGCGGTCACGCACAAGCCGGTCGCGCTGCACCGGCTCGCGCGCAGCGTGACGCTCGACTGGTCGCCGGTCGCGCGTGCGCGCGGCATCGATCTGGGCTTCGAGCACGAGGCCGACGTCGACGTGCACGGGCAGTCCGATCTGCTCGGCGAGCTGATCGGCAACCTGATCGACAACGCGATCCGTTACGCGGGCGACCGGGCGGTGATAACCGTGCGCGTGTCGCGCGACGGCGAACACGCGCGGCTCGACGTGCTCGATAACGGGCCGGGCATTCCGGCGGACGAACGTGACGCGGTGTTCGAGCGTTTCCACCGCGGCAGCAAGACGCAGACGGTCGAAGGAACGGGGCTCGGGCTGTCGATCGTGCGCGAGATCGCGCGCGTGCATCAGGGCGGCGTGACGCTCGCGGATGCGGCGGGCGGCGGGCTGGTCGTCACGGTGGCGCTGCCGGCCAGCCTTTAGGAACACCTTCCGCAACGGGTTGCCCGGGGCGACGGCGGAGATGCCCGCCGGCGAGGTTCGATAAAATCGGAACTATTAATTATAAGAATTAATGTTTTTATAATATCCGGGCATGCTGTTATTTATGGCAGACAAAAATCATATTAACCGGCCTATGCTGAATGGGCCGTTTGATATGCGGCTTCGTTTCGATGATTCGTGAGTGAGCCTTGATTTTCCACAATTAAATGAGGACAAGGTCATGGCCACGACACTCGATGCAGAAGTTTTGCCGGAGATTTTCGTCAAACGATTCAGGATCAGCGGTGGGCACGTCACGTCAGGAAAGGGACAGGTGCCCGCCATCCACTTTGTCGCCGCTTTTCACCCGGAATTCGATCATCCGCAAGGCTCGGGTTCGCTGCAGGGCTCCGGTACGATTATCTGGGCGCATCGCGGTTAATGAGCGCATGCGCCACTTTCCGATTCAGCGCGTTGCGCCGCGCATGCGGGTTTGCGATTGTCTAATCGCCGAACCCGATTTCCGCCTCGAGCGCCTGCCCGACCTCCAGAAAGCGCCCCGCGCCGCGCACGACGATCGCGTTGATGCCGAACGTCAGCGCGCCATCGAAGTTGGGGTTCGCGCGATAGGTCTGCATCGTGTCGGTCGGCTCGTGCGGCCACGCGGGATCGGGCGCGCCGGTGACCTGGTCGATCGTCGGCATCGGGCAGCGTGTGCACAGCTTCACGAGTCGCAGTCGCACGGCCGCCGCACCTCCGGTGTCGAGGTGCTCGATGAAATCCTCTTCGTACGCGTCGAGATCCGACACGACGATGTTCGGGCGGAAGCGGTTCATCGGAATCGCCGGGGCGCCCTTGGCGGCGAGCCGCGCGTTCAGGTCGTCGAGCGACGACTGGCCGATCACGAGCAGCGGGTAGCCGTCCGCGAACTGCGTGTGCGTGTCGATCTCGCCGGTCCACTTGCGATTGCAGCCGCGCCGCGCGTCGGGCCCGAAGCGCGCGAGCTTCGCGGGCATGCCGAGGAATTCGGTGAGCCACGCGGCCGTTTCGGCGCCCGTGTCGATCGCATCGACGGTGTCGCGCCACACGGTTGCGGCCATTTTCGGCGTGGCGGGCGACACGTCGCCGTCGAGCGGCGTGCGGATCTCGCGCATGCCCGGCGCATTCAGCACGAGCGCATCGCTGTCGAGCGAGGTACGGATCAGCGCGAGGCGCGGGTGCGTGCGCTGCGTGATCATCTGGCCGTCGGGATGCGTGATCAGCCAGTGACGGTCGTATGCAAGGCCGGTTTCGAGTAACTGCGCGCGCGACAGCGCGATGCCGGCGCATGACTTGATCGGGTAGACGAAGAGTTCGGTGATGGCGGGCATGACGCTGGCCGATGGCGGGATGGTCGAATCGCGATTGTGCCAGATCGGGCCGGCGCCGGTGCGGCGGTCGGCCGCCGCCGCACCGGCCCGTCAGGCGAGCGGGAAGCCGGTGTCGAAGGTCGGGCGCACGTCGAGCGGCTGGCGCAGCAGTCCGGCCTTCAGGTAGAAGTCGGCGGTACGCTGCTGTTCGGCGATGACGCTTGCGTCGAGCGGCAGCCAGCGCGTGTTGCGGCGCTCGAACTGCAGCTTCGCGGCGGCCGGCGGAATGCCGATGATGCGGGCGAGCGTCGCGGAATAGGCGTCCGCGTGCCGGTACGACCAGGTTTGCGCGCGCACGACGCGCTGCTGGAAATCGCGCAGCACGTCGCGCTTCGAGGCGATCGCCGCGTGGGTGGCCGCGAGATAGCTGAGGCCCGACCACAGCCCGCGGCCGTTGACGAGCACGCGCGCCCGCCCGCTCGTTTCGGCGAGCGCGGTGTAGGGCTCCCAGGTTGCCCACGCGTCGATCGAACCGGTGGCGAGCGCAAGCATCGTGTCGGCCGGCGGCAGGAAGCGGAACGACACCGCATCGGGCGGCAGGCCGGCCGCGTCGAGCGCCTTCAGCGTGACGAAATGGCCGATCGAGCCGCGCGTGGTGCCGATGCGCTTGCCCTTCAGGTCGGCCGCGCCGTTCAGCGTCGCGTCGGGCCGCACGAGCACGGCCGTGCCGTACGGATCGGAGCGGTTCGCGCCGATCACCCTGATGGCGGCGCCGGATGCGAGCGCGAAGATCACCGGTGCGTCGCCGATCGGCCCGCAGTCCACGGCGGCCGCGTTCAACGCTTCGGCGAGCGGCGCGGCGGCCGGGAACTCGGTCCACGCGATGTCGTACGCGAGGCCGTTCAACTCGCCGGCGGCTTCGAGCAGCGCGCGCAGTCCGCCTTTCTGATCGCCGGCGCGCAGCAGCGGCCGCGCGCCCGATTGCGCGCGCAATGCGGCCGGGGCCGCGGCGATCGTGGCGAGGGCGCTTGCCTGCGCGAGGAAATGGCGTCGGGTCGGATTCATCGTGTCGTTCGGTCGTTCGAGAAAGCAGTTCGGAAAGTCAGTGCGCGAGCCCGGCCTGCACGTCGCGCACGGGCTCGGCGTCGACGCGCAGCAGCAGCGCGGTCAGTGCGTCGGAGTTCGCGGCCGGCGCTGCGGGCGCGGTCGGCCCGGCCGGCCGTGCGGCCGCATCGGCGCGGCACAGCAGGTCGGCATCCGACCAGCCGGCGCTGCCGGGCAATGCGCGCGCCCGCAGCCAGCCGCGGCGGTCGGCAAGCAGTTGCGTGCCGCCGAGCGCCTCGGGCGCCACGCCCGCGATCGTCGCGAACGCGAGCCACGCGTCGGGCGTCGCCGCGACGCAGTTCGCCCGCGTGCCGGTGGCCGGCGGCACGGGCGCGCCGCGCGCGGTGACGAGCAAGGTCTGCCAGCGCGCATCCTCGGGCGGCGGCGCGGCATCCGGCGCAAGCGCGACGATGCGCACGCGCTGGCCTTCGCGCCAGCGCTCGAGCGGTTGCGGCGCGGCGGCGCCGCAACGCACGTCGAGCGCGGGCAACGGCACCGGCACGGGCCACGCGCCCTCGGCTTGCGCGCCGCTGCCCGCGGCCAGCGCTTTCAGGTAGTCGAGCACGGCCCACGTGTCCTGCGCGTCGAGCGTCGCCGCGAAGCCGGGCATCGTCGATGCGCCGCGTTCGTCGTGCGTGCCGTGGCGTACGCGCCAGAACAGCTCGCCGTCGAGACGACGGGCGAGCAGCGTACCGGCGAAGGTCGGCGGCCAGTGCGCGAGCGTGGCGGCGAGCGGCCCTTCGCCGCGGCCGTCCGCGCCGTGGCAGGCCGCGCAGTGTTGCGCATACAGGTGTGCGCCGCGCATCACGTTCGCCACCGAGAACGGCGCGGGATCGCGCTGGAAGCTCGTCGGCACGGCGGGGGCGAGCCACAGTGACGACGGCGGCCACGGGGCGAACCATGCGGCGGCGAGCGCCGCGAGCGCGGAGGCGACACGCAGCCGGCGCGAAGCGAGCGCGACGAAGCCGAGCACCGCCGCGAGCGCCGTCGCCGCGAACGCACACGCGAGTTGCCGCGTGAGTCCCGCATCGATGCGCAGCGTTTCGAGCGCGACGCGATGCAGCCACGGCCACGCGGCCTGGCCGTCGGCGTCGCCGGTCAGGCCGACCGCATGCAGCACGCGCGCCAATGCCGTTTGCGCGCGATACAGCAGTTGCAGGAACGCGAGCGCCCAGTCGGAGAACGGCGGTGCATTCATCGCGTGCGTCTCCGCCGGGCAGCGGCCGATCGTCGAACCGCACCGCGCATCTACCAGCTCGCATCGAGTCCGAGATGGCGCAGCGCCTCGTGGCGCAGCGCCGCGAGGCGCGGGTCGCCGCGATGGCGCGGGTAGGGCAGGTCGACGCGCAATTCGGCGACGATCCGCGCCGGGCGCGGCCCGAACACGATCACGCGCTGCGCGAGGAACAACGCTTCCTCGACGTCGTGCGTGACGAGCAGCGCGGAAAACCCGTCGCGCTGCCACAGCGCAGTGAGTTCGGCCTGCATCGTGAGCCGCGTCAGCGAATCGAGCTTGCCGAGCGGCTCGTCGAGAATCAGCAGGCGTGGATCGTTGACGAGCGCTCGGGCGAGCGCGACGCGCTGCGCCATCCCGCCGGACAACTGATGCGGGAACACGTTCGCGAAATCCTGCAGCCCGACGCGCGCGAGCGCATCGTCGACGCGGTGCTGCGCGGTGCGCGCCACGCCGCGCGCCTCGAGTCCGAGCGCGACGTTCGCACGCACGCGCCGCCACGGGTACAGCGTCGGATCCTGGAACACGACGATGCGCGACGGATCGGGCTGCGCGATCGGCGCGCCGTCCTGCGCGATCGTGCCTTGCCGCGCGGCGTCGAGGCCCGCGACGAGGCGCAGCAGCGTCGACTTTCCGCAGCCGCTCGGGCCCAGCAGCGCGACGAATTCGCCGGCCGCGACCGACAGCGTGACGTCGTCGAGCACCGGCAGCGGGCCCCCGGGGCCGTCGAACGCATGGCTCACGCGGCGGATGTCGATGCGTGCGCCGCGCGGCGTGGCGGCGGCAACGGACGGTTCTTCGAGTACGGCGGCGCTTACCATTTGACGGTTCCCTTCTGCCACGCGAGCACACGGTCGCGCACCGCGAACAGCAGCGCGATCAGCCCGGAAAACAGCAGCGCCATCACGATCAGCGCCGCATACATGTTCACGTACGATGCCCAGCCCTGTGCCCAGCTGAGATACCAGCCGAGCCCCGACTTGACGCCCATCATCTCGGCGACGACCAGTACGGTGAACGACGCGCTCAGCCCCATGAAGATGCCGACGAACACGTGCGGCAGCGCGGCCGGAATCGCGACGCGCAGCACGAGGAAGCGCGCGTTCGCGCCGAGCGTGCGCGCGACGTCGTAGTACTGCTTGTTCACGCTCGCGACCCCCGACCAGGTGAGCACCGCGACCGGGAAGCCGGTCGCCAGCGCGATCAGGAACGCGGCGGCCGAGTAGCTCGACGGGAAGAAGTAGAACGTGAGCGGCAGCAGCGCGGTGGACGGCACGGGGCCGAGCACACGCAGCACCGGATGCACCCAGTAGCCGATCCGGCGCGACCAGCCGATCGAGACGCCGACCGCGAAACCGACCGCGACGCCGTACGCGAAGCCGAGCGCGAGCAGCTTCAGCGTGTTGCCGGCGCTGCCGAGCAGGCGCGGCCAGTCGTCGACGTACACCTCGATCAGCGCTTGCGGCGGCGCGAAGAACGGCGTCGGCAGCCAGCCGGTCTTCGCGGTGAGGATTTCCCAGGCGGCGAGCACGAGCGGCAGCGCGACGAGCCACGGGCCGGCCGGGCGCACGCGCGCGAGCCGCGTGCGCGTCGCGGGCACGAGATGGCCGAGCGTCGCGGCGGCGAGCAGCAGCGCCGCGACGGTCCACGCGGCCGTGCCGAACGTATCGGTGTACGCCCAGTCGCTGAAACCGACGATGCGGTTCGGCCACAGGTGCGTGAGCGCGCCGAGCGCGGCCCAGGCAAGCGCGGCGGCGAGGCCGGTCGGCCAGAAGCGCGCGCGGCGGGCGTCGGCCGCCAGCGTGGCCTCGCAGGCCGTGCAGGCGTCGCGGGCCGCGGAAGGGGCGGCACTGCCGCCGGCCGGCGCGGCGGCTCCGGCGCGCGAGGGGGGAGCGTGTTCGATCGTCGACATCGCGTCACCCCAGCACGTTTGCATAAACCTGCTGCGCGAAGCGCTGCGGGTCCGTGCTTTTCTTCAGCACGTTGATGCGGCGGAAATCGTCCGCATAGAACGCGATTTCCTGCTGCAGGTCGACGTTGGTCGGGTGGTGCGTGTAGGTGAGCGTCGCGTAGAGCTTGCGCAGGTCGTCGGGGCTGATCTTCGGCGAATACTTCGCGAACACCTTCGCGGCTTCGTTCGGGTTGTCGTGCGTGAACTCGGTGGCCTGCACGATCGAGCGCGCGAGCGCGGCGGCCGACGGCCGGTCGTTGCGCACGAGGTCGCCGCGCGCGCCGATCACGCAGCACACCTTGCGCGCGTATTCGCCGCTGAGGTTGGTCGCGAGTTCCGTGTACGCGCCGTTGCTGCGCTTCTCGAGCAGATAGAGGTTCGGGTCGCCGTCGGCGATCGCGTGGATCTCGCCCTTGTCGACCGCGACGCCGAGCAGGTCGGCCGGATACTGCCGCCACGTGATGTCGCGCTCGGGATCGATGCCGTTCTTCGCGAGCAGGATCGAGAAGAAATGCTTGCCGGGCGCGGCCAGGTCGCTGACGCCGACCGTCTTGCCCTTCAGCGCCTGCAGCGTCGTGACGCCGGCCGCCTTCGCGCCGACGAGCCGCACGCAGCCGCCGTGCGAGCTGCCGATGATCTTCACGTCGAAGCCGGCTTCGAGCGGCTTCAGCCAGCGGTGGATCATCCCGACCGCGGCATCGGCCTTGCCGGTCGCGATCGATTCGAGCAACTGGTCGGTCGAGCCGCTGTAGTTGATCAGGTCGACCTTCAGGCCGTTCTTCTCGAAGAAGCCGCGTTCCTGCGCGACGACGATCGGCGTCAGGCAGAACGCGTTCTGGTTCCACGCGAACGTGAGCTTCTTCAGCGGCGGCGCGGACCAGGCCTTGCGGCCGAGCGTGATCGCCGGCGCGGCGAGCGCGGCGGCGCCTGCCGCGCGCAGCAGCCTGCGGCGGGTGTCGTCGGGCGCGGGTGCGGTGGTGCGGGTCATATCGTCGGTCTCCGGTCGTGCGGGATGGCGTTCAGTCGAGCAGGTCGGGTTCGTCCGCGACGACGCGCGCGAACAGGCTGTCGAATGCATGCAGCGCGCCGTCGGGGCCGCCGATCTGGCCGTGCGTATGGCGCGCGGTCGCGTGGTCGATCGGCTGCGGCGTGCCGGCCGCCTCGGCCAGCAACTGCGTATGCGCGGCGTTGTCGAGCGCGAGGTACCACCAGGCGGCGGCCTCGACCGTCGGGCCGGCGGTCAGGATTCCGTGGTTCTTCAGGATCGCGCCCTTGTGCGTGCCGCCGTCCGGCTTCGCGAGCGCGTGGGCGATCCGTGCGCCTTCGCTCGTGTCGACGACCATCCCCGTGAAGTCGTCGAACAGCGCGTGGTCTTCGTAGAACACGCAGGCGTCCTGCGTGAGCGGATCGAGCGGACGGCCGAGCGTCGACCATGCCTTGCCGTAGGTCGAATGCGTATGCGCGGCGGCGACGACCTGCGGATGCGCTTCATGGATCGCCGCATGGATCGCGAACGCGGCCTTGTTCAGCGGCCGCGTGCCGATCGCCGTTTCACCGCGGGCGTTGACGAGCAGCAGGTCGGACACCTTGATCTGCGAGAAATGCACGCCGAGCGGATTCACCCAGAAGTGGTCGGGCAGTTCGGGATCGCGCGCGGTGATGTGGCCGGCGAGGCCTTGCGCGAAACCGGCGCGCGCGAACAGGCGGAACGCGCCCGCGAGCCGTTCCTGCCGATGGCGGCGTTCGGCGGTGACGTCGGCGCGCGGCGCGGGCGGGTCGAACCAGAAGTGCTGGCGTGGCGTGTCGGCAAGGACGAGGCCCGACGCGGTGCGCTCGGGCGTGGACAGAACGGCGGACATCGTGTGGGTCTCCGGATCAGGCGGCGTGGCGGGCCGCGTCGCGCGCGGCGACCGCATCGCGCACGCGCGGAATCAGTTCGCGGCCATAGTCGATCGCATCCTCGAGCGGATCGAAACCGCGGATCAGGAAGGTCGTGACGCCGAGGTCGTAGTAGTCGAGCAGCGCGTCGGCGACCTGTTCGGGCGTGCCGACGAGCGCCGTCGAATTCGAGCGCGCGCCGGTGAGCTTCGCGATCTCGGTCCACAGCCGCTTGTCGACGCGCGAACCGCGTTCGGCGGCCGCCAGCAGGCGGCGCGCGCCTTCGCTCTGTTGCGGGCCGCCGGCGCCGAGGCCGGCCGCTTCGCGCAGCCGGCGCGTTTCGTCGAGGATGCGATGCGCGCGCGCCCAGGCTTCGTCCTCGGTCGCGGCGAGGATCGGGCGGAACGACACGGAGAAACGCACCTGTCGGCCGTGCCGGGCGGCTTCGGCGCGCACGCGCGTCGTCAGGTCGCGCACCTGGTCGAGCGATTCGCCCCACAGGGCGTAGACGTCCGCGTGCTTGCCGGCCACCGCGAGCGCGGCTTCCGACGCGCCGCCGAAGTAGATCGGCACGTGCGGCTGCTGCAGCGGCTTCACTTCCGAAAAGCCCTGCGTGAACCGGTAGTGCGCGCCGTCGTGATCGAACGGCTGCGTCTCGGTCCAGATCCGCCGCAGGATGCCGAGGTATTCGTCGGTGCGCGCATAGCGCGCGTCGTGGTCGAGGAAGTCGCCGTCGCGCTGCTGCTCGGCGTCCGAGCCGCCGGAGATGAAGTGCACGGCGAGCCGGCCGCGGCTGAACTGGTCGAGCGTCGCGATCTGCCGGGCGGCGAGCGTCGGCGCGGTGAAGCCAGGACGATGCGCGAGCATGAAATGGATGCGCTCGGTCGCGGCCGCCGCGAATGCGATCGTCAGCGTCGCCGACGGCCCGGTCGAGTGATGCGGCACGAGGATCCGGTCGAAGCCGGCCGTCTCGTGGGCGCGCGCAAAGTCGCGCACGTAGTCGGGGTCGACCGTCGGGCCTGACGGCGGGTGGATTTCCGACTGCTTCTGGCTCTGGATCATGCCGATGAATTCGACGCTCATCTGGGTCTCCGGTGCAGGGACGTCCCGGCACGCGGCCGGGCAGGAATGGAGCGCAGGTTAACGCCGGGATCATGCGGAACGGAAATAATCAATCCCGATTTGAATATCAGATTTGCATGGTTTGGGCGCGTCCGGGCAGCGCATACGCTGTGGGCTCGCGAACGATCGGGCGCGCGGGCGCCCGCGCGTTCCGTCCGTTTTGCCGGTTCCGCGGGCGGCCGCGCCGCGCGGCGCTCGATCGCCGCGGTTGCGGCCCTTGCCGTGCTTGCCGCCTATCCGTCCGACCCAGGGAATTCGTCTCGATGTCCGCCAGCCTTGCCGCTTCCACGCCCTTGCCGCAGCCGCCGTCGCTGCGCCTTCTGCCCACCGACGATGCCGACGACGCACGCATCGCCGCGCTGCTCGACCGCCTCGCGCCGGAGCTGGCCGCCGATGCGACCCGCAACGACGTCGACGGCCGTTTCCCGCACGAGAACTTCGCGCGGCTGCAGCGCGCGGGGCTGATCGCGCAGGTCGTGCCGCGCGAGCACGGCGGCGCCGGCGCGACGCTCGCGCGGGCGAGCCGGATCGTGGCCGCCGTCGCGCACGCGGACCCGGCGACCGCGCTGGTCTTGACGATGACCTATCTGCAGCATCGCGCGCTCGGCCGTGCCGACAACCGCTGGCCCGCGCAGGTGCGGCGCGCGGTGTTCGACAGCGCGGTGTCGCACGGGGCGCTGATCAACGCGCTGCGGGTCGAGCCCGCGCTCGGTTCGCCGTCGCGCGGCGGCCTGCCGGAAACCGTCGCGCGCCGCGACGGCGACGGCTGGCGCCTGTCCGGCCACAAGCTGTACAGCACCGGAATCCCGGCGCTGCGCTGGCTGGCCGTGTGGGCGCGCACCGACGAGCCGCAGCCGCGGGTCGGCGTGTTTCTCGTGCCGCGCGACCGCGACGCGGACGGCGATCGCATCCGCGTGATCGAAAGCTGGAATCACCTCGGCCTGCGAGCGTCAGGCAGCCACGAGGTCGTGTTCGACGACGTGCGGCTGCCGGCCGATCACGCGGTGGACGTCCGCGCGCCGGACGCCTGGGCCGTTTCGGCGGCAACCCATGCGGATGCCGACGCGCAGGCCGACCAGCAGGCGTGGATGGTCGCGCTGCTCGGCAGCCTGTACGACGCGGTGGCGCGCGCGTCGCGCGACTGGCTGACCGGGTTCGTGACGACCCGCGCGCCGAGCGGGCTGGGCGCGCCGCTCGCGACGCTGCCGCGCGTGCAGGAGGCGGTCGGCGAAATCGAGGGCTGGCTGCATGCGAACCGCGTGCTGCTGGACGACCACATCGCGCGCACCGATGCGGGCCACGCGCCGCCGGTCACGACGAGCGGCCTCGTGAAGCGGACCGTCACCGAGCATGCGATTCGGGCGGTCGAGCAGGCGCTGAAGCTGTCGGGCAATCACGGGCTGAGCCGGACCAACCCGCTCGAACGCCACTATCGCGACGTGCTGTGCAGCCGCGTGCATACGCCGCAGGACGACGCGATCGCGGTGGCGGCCGGGCGGGCGGTGCTGGAAGCGGTGAGCCGGGACGAGACGACGGCAGCGGGCGGGGTGCCGGGCCGCGAGGCCGGACGCGGTCGAAGCGATGCATGAGCCGCGCCGGGCGGCCGCATGGGCCGGCCGGGCGGGGCGCTGCCGCCCCGCCCGGTCACGCCGCCTTGCCTTGAGCCTGCTCGGGCAGCGCGAACGCCGTGCGCGCATGCGCGGCGACGGCCGCGAGCGGCGCACCGAAACGGGCCGCATCGGGCCGGCGCAGCAGCCACAGATCGACCTGCGGCTTGAAGTCGGCGAGCGGCACGATGTCGAGCGCGTCGCGCAGCGGGCTGCCTTCGACGAGCGGCAGCGGCATCAGCCCGATGCCGAAGCCGTTCGCGACGCTCTGCAGTTGCAGGTCGCGGCCGTAGGTGTCGAGCGTGACCGGCATCGGCAGGCCCTGCGCGTCGAGCGCGCGCCGCAGGCCCGCGCGAAAGCCGCAGCCGTCGGGATTGAGCACCCAGCCGCGCGCGTGGCAATCGGCGAGCCGGTAGCTGCGCCGCGGCCAGTCGCCCTTGCGGCCGACCGCGACGAGCCGCGTGGCCAGCAGCCGTTCGCCTTCGACCTGGGCCGGCAGCGCCATCTCGCGCGCGAGGAACATGAGCGCCGCATCGAGTTCCCGGCGGGCGACGCGCTCGACGAGCATGCCGCCCCACGCGGTCGTGACCTGCGTCGCGAGCGCGGGCCATTGCGCGGCGAGCTCCGCGATCAGCGCGGGCAGCATCAGCTCGCCGAGCCCCTGCGTGAGCCCGATCCGGAATGCGCCGGCGGGCGGCTGCTCGCCGGCCGTCAACTCGCGCAGCGCGTCGACTTCGCGCAGGATCGCACGACACTGCTCGAAGACCTGCCGGCCGATGTCGGTCGGGCGCGGCGGTTTCGTGTTGCGATCGAGCAGGATCACGCCGAGCGCTTCCTCGAGATTCTGGACGCGCCGCGTGATCGCGGGCTGCGTCATGCCGAGTTCGGCCGCGGCCTGGCTCAGGGTCTGGCAGCGGACGACCGCTGCAAAAGCATCGATATCGCTAATTTTCATGTTTGTTCTGCATGGTCTTTCGGGTGCATCATGACGATCCATCATATTCGGCATCATATTCGAGGAGCCAGCCGATGAGTACGCTTTCGCTGCATCGCACGCCGCTGCGTCCGTTCGTCGACGGTCTGGGCACGCTGCTCGCGTCCGGCGCGAACGAGGCGCGCATCCTGGACGAGGCCGGCGCGTTGCTCGCCTCGCTGGTCGAACGCGACGACTGGCTGCCCGACGCGTTCGCCGAGCCCGATCCGGCGCGCTACCGGCAATACCTGCTGCATCTCGATCCCGACGAGCGGTTTTCGGTCGTCAGCTTCGTGTGGGGGCCCGGCCAGACGACGCCGATCCACGACCACACCGTGTGGGGGCTGATCGGGATGCTGCGCGGCGGCGAGTACTCGCAGCCGTACCGGTTCGACGCGGCCGGCCGGCCCGTGCCGGCGGGCGACGCGGTGCGGCTGCAGCCCGGCGAGGTCGAGGCCGTGTCGCCGCGCATCGGCGACGTCCATCGCGTGACCAATGCGTTCGCCGACCGGGTGTCGATCAGCATCCACGTGTACGGCGCGAACATCGGCAAGGTCGAGCGCGCGGTGTACCTGGACGACGGCACCGTGAAGCCTTTCGTATCGGGGTATTCGAACGCCTGACGCTGGGCCCGCGCAGGCGGGGCCATGATTCGACCGTTCCGCATTTTTTCAACGACATCAACGTATTCGAGACACAGACACCGTGACGCAATCCGCCGATTCCACTTCCCGCTTTCCCGTCGCGTCGTACCAGGAGGTGCGTGCGCGCCTGCTGGCCCGCGACGAGATCGCGCTGATCGACGTACGCGAGGAAGATCCGTACGCGCAGGGCCACCCGCTGTGGGCCGCCAATTTTCCGCTGTCGAAGCTCGAACTCGACGCGTGGACGCGGATTCCGCGCCGCGATACGCCGATCGTCGTGTTCGGCGAGGCGGGCGGCGAGGATCTCGCACCGCGCGCGGCCGCGCAGCTCGCGCGACTCGGCTACACCGACGTGCGGCTGCTCGACGGCGGCCTCGCGGGCTGGCTCGCCGCGGGCGGCGAGCTGTTCATCGACGTGAACGTGCCGAGCAAGTCGTTCGGCGAATGGGTCGAGGCCGAACGGCATACGCCGTCGCTGTCCGCGCAGGAGGTGCAGGCGCTGATCGACGCGAAGGCCGACGTCGTGATCGTCGATGCGCGCCGTTTCGACGAATACCAGACGATGAACATCCCGACCTCGACGAGCGTGCCGGGCGCGGAACTCGTGCTGCGCGTGCGCGCGCTCGCGCCGGACCCGGCGACGCAGGTGGTCGTCAACTGCGCGGGCCGCACGCGCAGCATCATCGGCACGCAGTCGCTGGTGAACGCGGGGCTGCCGAATCCGGTCGCCGCGCTGCGCAACGGCACGATCGGCTGGACGCTGGCGGGGCAGACGCTCGAGCGCGGCGCCGCGCGACGCTTTCCGGACGACATCGACGCGACGCAGCGCGCCGAGGCGCGCGCGGCGGCACGCGCGGTGGCCGAACGCGCGGGCGTGCCGCGCATCGCGCTGGCGGACGTCGCCGCGCTCGACGAGCCGGGCCGCACGCTGTACCGCTTCGACGTGCGCACGCCGGAGGAATACGAGGCCGGCCATCTGCCGGGTTTCCTGAGCACGCCGGGCGGCCAGCTCGTGCAGGAGACCGACCATCACGCCGCCGTGCGCGGCGCGCGGATCGTGCTCGCCGACGACGACGGCGTGCGGGCGGACATGACCGCATCGTGGCTCGCGCAGATGGGCTGGGACGTGCGGGTCGTCGAGCCGGCCGGCGCGCAGGCGTTCGGCGAGCGCGGCCAGCCGCCGCGCGACGTGCCGGCGACGCCGCCCGTGACCGACGTGTCGCCCGCGACGCTCGCGGGCTGGCTGAAGGAGGCCGCGCCCGGCGAGCTTGCGATCGTCGACGTGACCGCCAGCGCGAACTACGTGAAGCGCCACGTTCCGGGCGCGTGGTTTGCCGTGCGCGCGCTGCTGCGCGACGCGCTCGCGGCGATTCCGCCCGCGCGGCGCTACGTGTTCACGTGCGGATCGAGCCTGCTCGCACGCTTCGCGGCGGACGACGCCCGCGCGCTGCTGCCGGCGTCCGCCGGCATTGCGGTGCTGACCGGCGGCACGGCCGCCTGGATCGAGGCCGGGCTGCCGCTCGAAAGCGGCGAGACGCGCCTCGCGTCACCGCGCATCGACCGCTACCGGCGCCCGTACGAAGGCACCGACAACGCGGCCGCCGCGATGCAGGCGTATCTCGACTGGGAATACGGGCTGGTCGACCAGCTGAAGCGCGATGGCACGCATCACTTCAACGTGATCTGACCGCTGCCGCGCCACCGGGCGCGGCGCGACCTGCGATGCGCCGCGCCCTTGGCCGCGAACGGTTGGCGTCCGGCGCGCTCAGCGCTTGAACGTATCGACGGCCGTGCGGCCGACCGCCGGATCGTCGGTGAAGAAGCCGTCGATGCCCGCGCGCAGGTACGCCTGGATCTCGCGCACCGAGCCGGCGGTGTTGCGCGCGGCCGGCGTGCCGCTGTCCTTCAGCGATGCGGGCAGGAAGTTGTTCTCCGGGCGGAACGTGTACGGATGCACGACGAGGCCGGCCTCGTGCGCGTAGCGCACGTACGGCGTCGGCTGCTGCAGCGTGCCGTCCGCCGCGACCGTGATGATCGACGTCTTGTACGGGCCGACGCCGTTCGCATAGGTCGCGATCTCGCGCATGCCGTCGCGCGTCGACAGGTCGCCGTAGGTGCGCTTGTCGTTTGCCTTCACGAAGTCGTACGGGCGCTGGCCGGCTTCGTCCATCAACTGCACGAGCTTCCAGTTCGGCTGGCTCGACTTGATCCGGTTGCGGATCGCCTTCAGGTTCGCGACTTCGAACGACTGGATGTAGACGGTCGCGGTGCGGGCCGTGTACGAATCCTTCAGCAGCGCGTCGACGAGACGGTCTTCAAGCGGCAGGCCGATCGACTGGAAGTAGGTCGGATGCTTGGTCTCCGGATACAGGTGAATCGTGCGGCCGGTCTGCGCGGACATCTGCTTCGCGAGCGCGACGATCTCGTCGAAGGTCGGGATTTCGAACTGGTCGTTGTACGCGGTGTTCGCGGGGCGCACCTGCGGAATGCGCTCGCGGGCGCGCAGCGTCTTCAGTTCGGCGAGCGTGAAATCCTCGGTGAACCAGCCCGTCAGCTGCGTGCCGTCGATGGTCCTGGTCGCCTTGCGGTTCGCGAACTGCGGCAGCGTCGACACGTTGGTCGTGCCCGAGATCTCGTTCTCGTGGCGGGCGACGAGCACGCCGTCGCGGGTCGACACGAGATCGGGCTCGATCACGTCCGCGCCGTCCTCGATCGCCTTGCGGTACGACGCGAGCGTGTGTTCGGGGCGCAGCGCGCTCGCGCCGCGATGGCCGACCACCTGGACCTTCGCGGAAATCGGCCGGGTGGGATCGGCGCTCAGGTCGTCGCCGCCGCATGCGGCGAGCAGGAGGGCGGCGGCACAGGCGAACGGGATGCAGCGCAGGGCGGTCGGGCGCTTGAAGAGCATGTCGGTGAACCTTCGAAACGGGAGTCGGAAAAGGGCGGTCGCTCCGGCCGTGCGGCGGTCTGCCGTGCGACGCGGATTCGATCGGGACGCGATCGTCGCACCTAATAATTACATATGTATTACTTCATGCTTTCCGTTTTGTTTTATCGGGGCGCGATATCCGTATCGGGGCCGGTCGGGGCGGCTCCGCGCGTGCGGCTTTCGGAGTGTCTCGGGCAGGCGGCGTGCCGGATGCACTAAACTTGCGGGAATTTTGCATCGCCGCGCCGGGGCCGACGCCCGTCCGGCGCGACGATGCGGCGACTCGCGGCCCGGCGCGGGCGTCCGGCGCCCGTCTGGGGCCGGGGCCCGCGCCGGCCGATTCTTCCCGATCCATGACGACCCGAACCGATTCCGCCTTCCTGCTCGGCGACCTGCTGAAGAATGTTTCCCGCTCCTTCTACCTGACGCTGCGCGTGCTGCCCGACGGCATGCGCGACCCGGTCGGCCTCGCGTACCTGCTCGCGCGCGCGGCCGACACGATCGCCGACACGGCGCTCGTCGCGCCCGATCGCCGGGCGGCGTTGCTGACCGACTTGCGCAACGAGATCGAGCGGCTCGGCGACGGCGCGGCGCTGGCGCGCTCGCTCGACGACGTGACGCGGATGCAGACCGATTCGCACGAACTGGTGCTGCTCGGCTCGATGGAGCCGATGCTCGCGCTGCTGCGCACCCAGCCGGAAGCGGACAGCGCGTCGATCCGCAAGGTGGTCGCGACGCTGACGGCGGGGATGGAGTTCGACCTGCGCACCTTCCCGGACGAGCAGTCGGGGCAGGTCGCGTCGTTGCCGACGCGCGACGCGCTCGATCGCTACACGTATCTCGTCGCCGGCTGCGTGGGCGAGTTCTGGACCGACATGACGGGCATGCATACGCGTGCCGCGCGGCGCTGGGACTTGCCGGACATGCGCGAGAAGGGCATCCGGTTCGGCAAGGCGTTGCAGATGACCAACATCCTGCGCGATTGCGCGAAGGATCTGCGCATCGGCCGCTGCTACCTGCCCGACGACGTGCTGGGCGGGCACGGGCTGGGCGTTGCCGACCTGATGTCGTCCGACGCGTCGGCGCGCGCGCGCGGCGTGCTGGTCGACCTGCTGCGCGTGACGCTCGACCAGTATCGCGACGCGTGCCTGTATACGCTCGCGATCCCGCGCCGCTTCGTGCGGCTGCGGCTCGCGTGCCTGTGGCCGATCATGATCGGCCTCGAAACGCTCGAACTGCTGGCCGCCCACGACGCGTGGCTCGATCCGGCCAGGCCGGCCAAGGTGCCGAGAAAGCGCATCTACCGGATCATGGCCTCGTCGCTCGCGCTCGTCGGCTCGAACGCGGCGATCCGGGCGCGCACGGGCGCGCTCGCCGCTGCGGTGAACGCGCGGCTCGTGCAGCCCGCGGCGCGCTGAACGATGCCGGCACGCCAGGTGCCGGCGTCGCCCCCTCGGCCCGCGCTCGCCGGGCCGTTCCTGTCCGATTTCCCCAACACCCGCTGAAACGTTTTCATTATTTCGTTTCGCGAAACGTGGGTGTCATGAACGTCGGCGATCCTGCGCGGCGACGTGAATCGCAGCGTCAGCCGCGATCACGTTTTTGTAAGAAGATATTTCGCCGAAGGCATCTGACGACATCCGACGGAGCGCGTTGCACCCGTAAAAATGTAAAGCTAGGGTTTTCACCGGGAAATGCCGGAAAGGCCCGCCAGGCAAGCGTTTCAAGGTGTTACGTAACCGTTTGGTGAACCCGCGCGTTGCGTCGATCATACGATGACCGACTGCACAGGTTGGGAAACAATTGGTAATCCGTCAGAATCGCGTCGGCATGTACTCGCACATGTGTCAGTCACAAAACCACACCACAAAAGAAATCATTCTTTGAGGACGGAGAATCAATGAAAAAGCGCGTCGCTGTCGCCATGACGGCAGCTGGCCTTGCAGCCGCTACCGCCGCCCACGCCCAGAGCAGCGTAACCCTGTACGGTATCGTCGATAACGGTATCGCCTACCAGAACAACTCGTCGGCGACCGGCGCGACCACGGGTGGTCACTCGAAGGTGCAGATGTCCACCGGCGTGTGGGCAGGCAGCCGCTTCGGCCTGAAGGGCAGCGAAGATCTCGGCGGCGGCACGAAGGCGATTTTCCAGTTGGAAGCGGGCGTCAACACGGCTAACGGCTCGTCGCAGTGGACCAACGGCATCTTCACGCGTCAGGCATGGGTCGGTATGACCAACGCCACGTACGGTACGCTGACGGCCGGCCGTCAGTACACGGCGTACTACACGCTGCTGTCGCCGTACAGCCCGACGACCTGGCTGACGGGCTACTACGGCGCGCACCCGGGCGATATCGACTCGCTGGATACCAGCTACCGCGCGAACAACTCGCTCGTGTACATGTCGCCGAAGTTCTACGGCTTCACGGTCGGCGGTTCGTACTCGTTCGGCGGCGTCGCGGGCGCGACGAACCGCGGCTCGACGTGGAGCGCGGCGGTCCAGTACCTGAACGGCCCGGCAGGCATCGCGGTCGGCTATCAGAAGGTCAACAACGCGACGCTCGGCGGCGGCGCATGGGGCGCGAACTCGACCACGCAGAACGGCCTGAACGCGGCAGGTACCAACGGCGTCGAGCCGGCGGTGTCGTCGATCAACAACGGCTACCAGTACGCGCAGTCGCAACAGCGCGTGGCGGTCACGGCCGGCTACCAGTTCACGCCGTCGTGGGACATTTCGGCGTCGTTCTCGAACGTGCAGTACATCCCGGGCATCGGTTCGGGCTTCAAGAACACGGCGATCTTCAACACGGCAGGCGCCGTGCTGCACTGGAAGGCATCGGCTCAGTGGGACTTCGCGGCAGGCTACTCGTACACGGCGGCAACGCAGTCGAACGGCATCACCAGCTCGGCCAAGTACCACCAGGTCACGGTGTCGCAGTACTACAGCCTGTCGAAGCGCACGGGCCTGTACGCAGTTGAGGCTTACCAGCACGCAAGCGGCAACACGCTGACCCCGACGGGCGGCATCATCGCCGCTACGACGTCGATCGGCGACGGCGTGGGCGCAGGTTCGAAGCAGAACCAGATCGGCCTCGGCGTCGGTCTGATCCACCGCTTCTGATGTCGCGCGGCGCGCGAGCGCCGCTTGCGGCAGGCGGTATGAAAAACCGGCCTTCGGGCCGGTTTTTTTATTGGGTGCGCTGGTTTGCGTGCATGTGTGCATGCGGGATTGCGTGACCGGCCGCCGTCGAACGGAAGCGGTCGGCGATGAAAGCCGGGTCTGACGCACGGTTGCGCATAGCTCGTCGGTATCCTGCCCGTTTCAGCGCCGTCCGGCGCGATCACTGCGCCGCGTCTTCCGTCCAGCTCCCCGCCAGTGCCTGAAACAACGCCGCCGTATCCGTCAGCCGGTCGGCTTGCGCCCGCGTACGGTCGAGCGCGGCCTGCAACGCCTGCCGCTGTGCGTCGAGCAGGTCGAACGTACTGATCCCTCCCGCCGCGTAACGATCGGCCGCGATGGTGTTGCTTGCCGTCGCTTCCCGTGCGGCCGTGTCTCGCGCCTGCAACGCGGCCGCGTCGTGTTCGACCGCGCGCAGCGCGTCGGCCACCTGCTGCAGCGCCTCCAGCACGGTTTCGCGATAGCTCGCGAACGCGGCGTCGTACGCGGCCTCGGCCGCACGCTTCTTCGCGTGCAGCTCGCCGCCGTGAAAGAGCGGCTGCGTCAGGCCGAGCCCGACGTTCCACACGTTGAGCCCGCTCACGATATCCGCGATGCGCGTGCGCTCCGAGCCGATCCCCGCGGAAATCGAAAAACGCGGATACAGGTTCGCGGTGGCCACGCCGACGTTTGCGCTCGCCTGGTGCAGCACGGCTTCGGCCGCGCGGATGTCGGGCCGTTCGCGCGCGAGCGTCGACGGCAGCGCGACGGGCAACGTACGCGGCAACGCGAGCGCATCGAGCGGGAGGTCGGGCAGCGCCGCGTCGGACGGCGGCGTGCCGAGCAGGATCGCGAGCCGGTGGCCGGCCTGCGCGAGGCGCGCCGCGAGCGGCGGCAGCGACGCCTGCGTTTGCGCGAGCAGCACGCGTTGCGCGTGCACGTCGGCCTGCGACACGCCGCCCGCCGCGAAGCGCGCGTCGACGATGCGCAACTGTCGCGCCTGCGCGTCGACGAGCTGCCGCGTGAGCGCGACCTGCCGCGCCAGCGACGCGCGCAGGATCGCGGTGGCGACGACGTTGCCCGCGAGCGTCAGGCGCGCGGCGTCGAGCGTGTACGCCTGGTAGTCGACCTGCGCGCGCAGCGCTTCGAGCGCGCGCCGGTTGCCGCCGAATACGTCGAGCACGTACGACACGCTCACCGACGCGTCGTACAGCGTGAACGGCCCCGGGTTCGGCACGTTGGCCGGCAAGCCGAACGCGGTCGTATTGACCTTCTCGCGCGTGGCGGACAGGTTCGCGTCGACACTCGGCAGCATCGTCGCACCGGCCTCGGCCGCATGGTTCTGCCGCGCTTCGTCGAGCCGCGCGCGGGCTTCGGCGAGCGTCGGGCTGTCTTGCCAGGCGGTGTCGACGAGCCGGTTGAGCGCGTCGGAGCCGAACTGCGTCCACCAGCGCCGTGGCGTGTGCGCGGCGGACGCGAAGGTCTGCGCGTCGCCGGCCGGCCCGCCGGCGGCGGCCGTCGTCGCCGGCATCGCGTCGTGCGTGTAGTGCGGCGTGGCCGGCGCATCCGGCTGGCGGAAATCCGGCCCGACCGCGCAGCCGGCGACGAGCAGCGCGACGGCGGCCAGCGTGCAGCGGCGGGCGGCGAAAGCGGTGCGATGCGAGGCCGGTTTCATCGTCGGGTCCTAGTCGAGCGTGCGCCGGTAAAAGCGCAGCGCGACGCCCATCACGACGACGGTGAACAGCGCGACGGGCCACACCGACGGCCACAGGTCGGTCCAGCCGTTGCCTTTCAGCAGGATGCCGCGCACGAGCCGGTTGAAGTAGGTGAGCGGCAGCAGGTTGCCGATGAACTGCGCCCACTTCGGCATCCCGGCGAACGGGAACATGAAGCCCGACAGCAGGATGTTCGGCAGGAAGTAGAACACCGCGAGCTGCATCGCCTGCAACTGGTTCTGCGCGAGCGACGACAGCGTGATGCCGACCGTCAGGTTCGCGGCGATGAACAGCAGCGCGGACAGGTAGATCGCGAACACGCCGCCGACGAACGGCACCTCGAACACGAAGCGGGCGGCCGCCAGAATGATCGACACCTGGATCAGCCCGATCAGCACGTACGGGATGATCTTGCCCGTCATCACCTCGAGCGGCCGCACGGGCGTCGCGAGCAGGTTCTCCATCGTGCCGCGCTCGCGTTCGCGCGTGATCGCGAGGCCCGTCATCATCACCATCGTCATCGTCAGGATCACGCCCATCAGGCCCGGTACGACGTTGTATTGCGTGATGCCCTCGGGGTTGTACAGCCGGTGCAGCACCACGTCGAACGCGGCCGGGCGGCCGTTCAGGTGCGCGAGCGGGCCCGTCAGGTCCTTGTCCGCGACGGGCTGCACGAGGCCCGTCAGCGCGCCGATCGCCGACGCGGTCGCGACGGGATCGGTCGCGTCCGCCTCGACGAGCAGCGACGGGCGCTCGCCGCGCAGCAGCCGGCGCGAGAAATCGGCCGGAACGCTCAGCACGAACAGCACTTCGCCGCGTGCGAGCGCGCGCCGGCCGGCCGCCTCGTCGGGCAGCGTCGCGACGAGGTCGAAGTACGCGGAATTGCGCATCGCGGCGACGAAGCTGCGCGCGAACGGGCTCGCGTCGGCGACGATCACCGCGGTCGGCAGGTGCTTCGGATCGGTGTTGATCGCGAAGCCGAACAGCGCGAGCTGGATGATCGGCACGCCGACGATCATCGCGAACGTCACGCGGTCGCGGCGCAGCTGCAGGAATTCCTTCAGCACGATGCTCCACCAGCGCGCGACCGAGAACGATTCGCGCAGGCGTACCCACGCGTTCATGACGATGCTCCGTCGGGCGGCCGGGACGCGTGCCCCATCATGTAGATGAAGACGTCCTCGAGCCCGGTGTCGATCGGCGCGACCTGCAGCGCCGCAGCGCCGTCCGCCTGCGCGGCGACCTGCGCGAGCGTCGCGTCGAGGCGCACGCGATCGCGGCCGCTCACGTGCAGCGCCGAGCCGAACACGACCGTCTGGTCGACGCCCGGCATCGTGCGCAGCCGCGCGGACAGTTCGGCCAGGCGCGCGCCGGTGATCGCGCGGGTCGCGAGCCCCTGCGACGCGACGATCTCAGCGGCGGTGCCTTGCGCCAGCAGCTCGCCGTACGCGATGTACGCGAGCTTGTGGCAGCGCTCGGCTTCATCCATGTAGTGCGTGCTGACGAGCACCGAAATGCCCTGCGCGGCGAGCCGGTGCAGTTCTTCCCAGAAGTCGCGGCGCGCGGCCGGGTCGACGCCCGCGGTCGGCTCGTCGAGCAGCAGCAGCTCCGGTTCGTGCAGCATGCACGCGGCCAGCGCGAGACGCTGCTTCCAGCCGCCCGACAGCGCGCTCGTGAGCTGGTCCGCGCGGCTTGCGAGGCCGAGCCCGTCGAGGGCGCGCGCGACGGCCGCCTTGCGGTCGGGCATGCCGTACACGCGGGCGACGAAGTCCAGGTTCTCGCGGATCGACAGGTCTTCCCAGTACGAGAAGCGCTGCGTCATGTAGCCGACGCGCCGCTTGATCTGCGCGCTGTCGCGCACGATGTCGTAGCCGAGGCAGGTGCCGCTGCCCGAGTCGGGCGTGAGCAGGCCGCACATCATCCGGATCGAGGTGGTCTTGCCGCTGCCGTTCGGCCCGAGAAAGCCGAAGATCTCGCCGCGCGCGACGCGCAGCGACACGTCCTTGACGACGTGCTTGTCGCCGAAGCGCTTGTTCAGGCGATCGACGTCGATCGCGTACGGCGCGCCCGGCGCGTTCATCGCACCCTCACGGCGACGGGCTGGCCGGGGTGCAGCTTCGGCGCGTCGGCCATGGCGGGGCGCGCCTCGATCATGAACACGAGCTTGGTGCGGCTCTCGTTGCTGTAGATCACGGGCGGCGTGTATTCGGCCTCGCTCGACACGTACGTGATGCGCGCGGGCACGTCGGCGGCGCAGCCGTCGCAGTGAATCGCGACCGTCCGGCCGGGCGCGAGCGATGCGATCGCGGCTTCCGGCACGAAGAAGCGCACCTTCAGGTTTTGCGGCGGCAGCATCTGTACTACCGGATTGCCGGCCGGGACCCATTCGCCGACGCGGTACAGCGTGTCGTACACGCGCCCGGCGGCCGGCGCGGCGACGCGCTTCTGGTCGAGCTTCCATTGCGCATCGGCGACCGCCGCCTGCGCGGCTTCGACCTGTGCGGCCTGCGCGGCGACCTGCTGCGCGCGGCCCGGCAGGTGCGCGACGTCGACCTGGTGACGCAGTTCGCGCTCCTGCGCGGCGGTGGTCCGCGCGGACGTGCGCGAATCGTCGAGCTGCTGTTGCGACAGGCCGCCGGCCGCGTACTGGCGTTCGTCGCGCGCGAGTTGCGCGGCGGCGCGCGCGGCCTGCGCGGCGGCCTGGGCGAGTTGCGCCTGCGTGACCGCGACTTCCGGCGGGCGCTTGCCGGTCTGCAGGTCGGCAAGTTGCGCGCGGGCGGCGGCGAGCTGGTGTTGCGCCTGCCGCAGCAAGGCCGCTTCGCTGACGGCTTCGAGCGAGAACGCGGGCGTGCCCGCGGCGACGGCCTGGCCGCGTTCGACCGCCAGCTGCGTCAGCGTGCCCGACTGCGACGACGACAGGTACACGAATTCGCCCTCGACATAGCCCTGGTAGGTCGCGCCGTCGTCCGTCGACCGTCCGCAGCCGGCGAGCAGCGCAACGGTCGCGGCCAGCGCGAGCGACCATGCGCGGACGGCGTTCACGACGCGCTCCGCGGCGGGCGCGCCCGCGTGTGACGCGCGGCGGCCGGCGGCTGCATGCCGGACCCGAGCAGCGCGCGGACGTGGCGGTGCAGCACGTCGCGGTCGATCGGCGGCAGGCCGCGTACGCTTTGCCACAGTTTCGCGGTCGCGAGCGGCAGCATCACGAGCGCCAGGATCGAATGGAACAGGAACGCGGGCTCGAGCGCGGGGTTCAGCGTGCCGGCCTGCTGGGCGCCGCGGATGCGCTCGGCGAAGCGCCCGACATGGTCGAGCGGAATGCGCCGGACCATCCGCTCGCGCAGCAGCCCGCCTTCATGGACGATCTCGCGCAGCCAGATCGACGGCAGCCACGGCATGCGGCGCGTGACGTCGAAGAAGCGGTCGACGAGCTCGGCGACGAGCGCGAACGGATCGTTTTCGATCTGCGGCTCGGTCGGCCGCCACACGAACGCGATGGCCTGCGCGAGCCGCTCCTCGACGATCGCGTCGAGCAGTTGCTCGCGATTCGTGAAGTAGTAGTGGACCATCGCCGACGTGACGCCGGCGGCGGCGGCGATCTGCGCGACCGTCGTCGCGGCGATGCCGCGCTCGGCGAACAGTTGCGTCGCCACGTCCAGCATGTGGTTGCGCAGGTCGAAGTCGTCGACCGACGGGCGGCGCCCGCGCGGCCTGGCGGCGATGGATTTCGCGTTCATGCAGTCGAAGCTAATTGACGGGTTAGTTAATTTCAAGGAAGAACCGTCGCCGTTGTTGATCGAGATCAGTCGGGCGTCGAACAGGGACGCGGGAGAGAGGGGCGGCGGCGGCGGGCGGGGCGCCGTGGAGTGCGTGTAGGGAGTGGCTAACGAAAACCGGCGGAGAGGTGGCAGAGAGGCGGCAGAGAGGTGGTGGAGAGGTGGTGGAGAGGCGATGGTGAACCGGCTGGGCAGCCGGTTGCGAAGCCGAGGGGCGAGCCGATGGCGCGCCCCCCGTCATGCGGTCATTGATCGATCGGCGACGTCAGCGGCGCATGTTCGCCGGTCAGGCCGAATACGACGAGCTGCGCGGGCTCGGTCGCGCTCGCGTTGCGCGACACTTGGTGGCGCGAGCCCGGCGCTTCGTACCAGCCTTCGCCGGCGCGGTAGCGGCGCAGCGGGCCGCCGTTCACCTGCGACAGCACTTCGCCCTTCGACACGACTGCGAACACCGAGCCGAGGTGCCGGTGCGCTTCGGAGGCCTGGCCGGGCGCATAGTCGACGGTCGCGACGACCGCGAGCTTGCCGGGCGCTTCGGGCACGGCCTGCTGCATGATCGTGTGCACGTTGTCGCCGGCGTCGTGCGCCCGGGCGGCGGCCGACAGCAGCGCGGCGCCGGCCGCGAGCCAGGCGTACAGGGCGGCGCGCGTGAGCGTGGAGCGGGTCATCGTCGTCTCCTTACTCGGGCATCTTGCGGAACGCGATCGCCAGGCGGTTCCACGAGTTGATGGTGGCGATCAGCATCGACAGGTCGAACAGCTCCTCGTCGCTGAAATGCGGCTTCACGGCTTCCCAGACGGCGTCGGGGACGTGGTTGCCGGCGACCAGCGTCAGCGCCTCGGTCCATTCCAGCGCGGCGCGTTCGCGCTCGGTGAAGAACGGCGTTTCGCGCCACGTGACGACGGTGGCGAGACGGCGGTCGGTTTCGCCGCCCTTGCGCGCGTCGGACGTGTGCATGTCGACGCAGAATGCGCAGCCGTTGATCTGCGACGCGCGCAGGCGGACGAGTTCGGCGAGCGGCTTCTCGATCGAGCACTTGGCGAGGAATTCCTCGGCGTTGCGCATCACCTTGATCGCATTCGGGCTGACGGCATAGAAGTTCAGGCGCGGTTGCATGGCGGGTCCTTTTTCGGTTGGTGCGCACGGTGGCGCGACAGGACCTACTTTAAGACGCGCACTGGCCTGCTTGAATGACCAATTTCATGAAAATTCAGGTAACCAGTATCCGGCCATCGAAGCCGTTCGCACCCAGCAGCCCGGCCAGCGTCGCGAGCGCCGCGTCGATGCGCAGCGCGTCGATGCCGCCATAGCCGAACAGCAGCCCCGGCCGCACCGGCACGCCGACATGGAACGCCGAGATGCCGTACAGGCCGATATCCTGCGCGCGGGCCGCGCGCACCACCGCCGCTTCGTCGAGCCCCGGCTTCAGATGGGCGGCGAGGTGGATGCCGGCAGTCGGCACGATCGCGTCGAACCACGGCGCGAGTTCGCCGCGCAGATGCGCGATCAGCATCTTGCGGCGCGCGTCGTAGTGCTTCTGCATGCGCTTCAGGTGCCGCGCGAAATCGCCTTCGAGCATGAAGCGCGCGAGCGCCGCCTGCGTGAGCGTGCACGTGTGCCAGTCGACGATCTGCTTCGCCTTGGCCAGCGCGCCGCGCAGCGCGTGCGGCGGAATCGCGTAGCCGATCCGCAGCTCCGGAAAGATCGTTTTCGAGAACGTGCCGACGTAGGCGACGAGGCCGGTGCGGTCCAGGCTTTTCAGCGACTCCACCGGCCGGCCTTCGAAGCGGAATTCGCCGTCGTAGTCGTCCTCGATGATGACCGCGCGACGGCGCTGCGCCCACTCGAGCAGCGCGACGCGCCGGTCGAGCGTCATCGGCATCCCGAGCGGGAACTGGTGCGACGGCGTCACGTAGACGAGGCGCGCGTCGTCGGGCAGCCGTTCCGTGACGAGCCCGTGCGCATCGACCGGCACGCCGATCACCGTCGCGCCGAGCGACGCGAACGCGGCGCGGGCGGGCGGATAGCCGGGATCCTCGACCGCGACGACGTCGCCGGGCCGCACGACGACGCGGGCGATCAGGTCGAGCGCCTGCTGGGCGCCCTGCGTGACGAGCACGTCGTTCCAGGTGCACGCCACCGCGCGGCTGAACGCGACGTAGCGCGCGATCGCGCCGCGCAACTGCGGATCGCCGGCCGGGTCGTGGTACTGGCCGGGGCCGCGCGCCTGCTGGCGCAGCGCGTGATGCAGGCAGCGCCGCCACGCGTCGAACGGGAACAGCGCCTTGTCGGTCACGCCGCCGCGAAAGTCGGAGCCGGGTGTGTCCTGCGGCGCGGGCATCGAGAGCGTGTCGGGCAGGTCGCGCCACAGCGCGCGCGCATCGACCGCGTCGATGCGCGGCGTGTCCTCGACGATCGACGGCGTGGACATCGCCGCCGCGTGCGGTACGCGCGCGAGGCCGTCGGCGACGAAGGTGCCGTCGCCGGCGCGCGTATTCAGGTAGCCCTCGGCGACGAGGCGCTCGAATGCGTCGAGCGTCGTCTTGCGCGAGACGCCGAGCTGTTTCGCCAGGTCGCGGGTCGACGGCAGCCGCGCGCCGCCCTCAAGACGCCCGTCGACGATCGCGGTGCGCAGTTGCCGGAAGATCTGCCCCGTCAGGTCGTGACGGCCTTCGATGCGGATGGCGATGTCCATCGCGGTGGTTACCTCGATCAAGGGGAATTCTGTGTGAATCAGCATACCGGAAGTCGCGGCGGCGAGCGGTGGCGTGGGGCCTGATAGTCCGACGGCTCGACGGCCCAGCAGCCCGGCGGGACGCGGATGCCGTCGGCGTGGGCGCAGGCGCGTGGCCTCCGCACAACGGGAGACACCGACCGGGCCACTCCCCGATGACAGACATCGCCCGCCGCCGCCCCGGTTGCGCGATTGGACCTCGGCCCGCCGCTGTCTTACGATCCACGACAACCCCACCCCGGAGGATTTCATGCTGTCCGAAGACGAACTGGCGTTGCTCGATGCGATCCGTGCCACCGGCAGCCTGTCGCGCGCGGCGGCGCGGCTCGGCAAGGCGCCGTCGACGGTGTCGTATGCGGCGCGCCAGCTCGAAACGCGGTTCGACGCGCTGCTGTTCGACCGGCGCGGCTACCGGCTGCGGCTGACGCCGGCCGGGCAGTTGCTGACCGACGAGGCGGCCCGGCTGGCGCTGGACGTCGCGCGGCTGACGCAGCGCGTGCGGCAGGTCGCGAGCGGCTGGGAGGATCGGCTATGGATCGTCAGCGACGAGGTGCTCGAATTCGATACGCTGCTGCCGGTCGTCCGCGCGTTCGATGCGCTCGATTCGGGCGTGTCGCTGCGTTTCACGCACGAGGTGCTCGGCGGCACCTGGGAGGCGCTGCGCGACGGCCGCGCGGACCTGGTCGTCGGCGCGACCAACGCGCCGCCGGCGATGCCCGGCTTCAAGTGGTTCGAACTGGGCACGATGGAATGGGTGTTCGCGGTGGCGCCGCGCCATCCGCTGGCAGCCGCGAGCGGCGAGCTGACGCGGGAGGCGATCGGCGCGCATCGCGCGGTCGTCGTCGCCGATTCGTCGCGGCGCGCGACCAGCCGCGCATATGGCCTGCTCGGCGGTCAGCCGGTGCTCGCGGTGCCGTCGATGCGCGCGAAGATCCTCGCGCAGCGCGACGGGCTCGGCGTCGGCTGGGTGCCGCGCCGCCGCGCGGCGGCGCTGCTCGCGCGCGGCGAGCTGGTCGAGAAGCGGACGGCCGATCCGCGCGAGCCGAACCTGCTGTACGTTGCCTGGCACGGCGACCGCGACGGCCGCGCGCTGCAATGGTGGCTGGAGCAACTGCGCGAACCGAGGCTCGCGCAGCGCCTGCTCGACGGCATCGAGGTGGCCGGCTGACGTGCGCGGCACCGGCGCTCCGGCGGCGTGCCCCCGAGAACACGTTCGACGATTTCGAACATGTTCGCCGCGCACGTCGTACGGCAGGGCGGGGCGCCGCGCGCAACCTGTGTTCACGGTCAATTCACCGGTTCACAGGAGAACATCATGCAACGCTTCGAAGGAAAAACGGTTCTGGTCACGGGCGGCAACAGCGGCATCGGCCTGGCGGCCGCCCGTGCATTTGCCGCCGAAGGCGCACGAGTCATCATCACGGGGCGCGACGCGCAGACGCTCGAAACCGCCCGGCAGGCGCTCGGCGAACGGGCGCTCGCGATTCGCAACGAGGCCGGCAGCGTCGCGTCGGCTCGGGCGCTGGCCGATGCGATCGCGTCGGCGGGGGCGCGGCTCGACGCCGTGTTCGTCAACGCGGGCGTCGCGAAACTCGCGCCGTTCGCCGACAGCGACGAGGCCATGTGGGATCTCGTGTTCGACACCAACGTGAAGGGCGCGTATTTCCAGATCCAGTCGCTGGTGCCGCTGCTGAATCGCGGTGCGTCGATCGTGATCAACGGTTCGATCAATGCCCATATCGGGATGCCCGGCTCGTCGATCTACGCGGCGAGCAAGGCGGCCGTCAATTCGTTCGCGAAGACGCTGTCGACGGAGCTGCTGCCGCACGGCGTGCGCGTGAACGTCGTGAGCCCGGGGCCCGTGCAGACGCCGCTGTACGGCAAGCTCGGGCTCGACGCGGCGACGCTCGACGAGACGGCCGGGAAGATCAGGGGGCTCGTGCCGGTCGGCCGGTTCGGCACACCGGACGAAATCGCGTCGACGGTGCTGCACCTGAGCGCGCCGGAATCCGCGTTCATCGTCGGCGCGGAGATCGTCGCGTCGGGCGGGATGGGGCTGCTCTGATCCGTCCGCCCCGGCGGCGGGCCGCCGCCGCGCGGGGCGGGCGATTCCCGCGAACCGGCCGCCGCGCCGCGGGCTTCGAACGATGGCCGGCATCGGCGGGCCGGCGTATCGTCGAAAGGCCATGACGATGGCAGGGCCGAATGGTCATTTACTAGACGACCGGTCTAATCCGGGGATATCATCCGACCTTGTGAATGCGACGACGTCCGTGGCGCGTGCTGCAAAGACGCAAAAATGCCACTTCACGCTGCGATGCTGTCCGTGCAGCGGGATGCCGTCGTTTTATTTTCCATTTCTCTAGACGACTGGTCTAATAGAAATGGGACGCATCTGGATACGCGAATCGCACGATGGCGCGCCGTCGCGGACTAACCGACAGGCGTGCTGCGCCGGCCGGGTTGGCCGGTCGTGCGGCCCCGTTCCCCCCATCCATTTTCGAAGGAGTGTCCGATCATGAAGATTCTGGTTGTCCTGACCTCGCACGACACGCTCGGCGATACCGGCAAGAAGACCGGCTTCTGGCTCGAGGAACTGGCCGCGCCGTACTACACGTTCAAGGATGCGGGCGTCGAGCTGACGCTCGCGTCGCCGAAGGGCGGCCAGCCGCCGCTCGACCCGAAAAGCAGCGATCCGGCCGCGCAGACCGACGCGACGCGCCGCTTCGAGGCCGATCCGGCGGCGAAAGCCGCGCTCGCCTCGACGCACAAGCTGGCCGAGGTGTCGGTGGACGACTACGACGCCGTGTTTTACCCGGGCGGCCATGGCCCGCTGTGGGATCTCTCCGAGGATCTGCATTCGATCGGCCTGATCGAGCGCGCGCTGGCCGCCGGCAAGCCCGTCGGGGCCGTGTGCCATGCACCGGGCGTGCTGCGGCACGTGAAGAACCCGCAGACCGGCGAATCGGTCGTGCGTGGCAAGCGCGCGACGGGCTTCACCAACAGCGAGGAAGCGGCCGTCGAACTGACGGAAGTCGTGCCGTTCCTCGTCGAGGACATGCTGAAGACCAACGGCGCGGCATTCGAGCGCAGCGCCGACTGGGCGCCGCACGTCGTCACCGATGGGCTGCTGATCACCGGGCAGAACCCCGCGTCGTCCGAGCCCGCGGCCGAGGCGCTGCTCGCGAAGCTCGGCCACCTGTAAGCAAGTTCAAGCACGCCACGGCGCCGGCCGGCCCGACGCCGTTCCGTTTTTGCCGCCGCGGGCAGCCTGCCCGCCGACGGCCCGAATCGTTCCGCCGTGCATGTCGCACGGCGCGTTTCCTGTCGTTTTGTAGAACCAAACAAAGGAGTCGTGGATGTCTGCCCTGTTCGAACCGTTCAAACTCAAGGATGTCACGCTGCGCAACCGCATCGCGGTGCCGCCGATGTGCCAGTACGTCGCCGAGGACGGCGTCGTCAACGACTGGCATCACGTGCATCTGGCCGGCATCGCGCGCGGCGGTGCGGGCCTCGTGATCGCCGAGGCGACGGCCGTGTCGCCCGAAGGGCGCATCACGCCGGGCTGCGCCGGGTTGTGGAACGATGCGCAGGCCGAAGCATTCGCGCCGTCGGTCGCGGCGATCAAGGCGGCCGGCGCGGTGCCGGGCATCCAGATCGCGCACGCGGGCCGCAAGGCGAGCGCGAACCGTCCGTGGGAAGGCGACGATCACATCGCCGACGGCGATCCGCGCGGCTGGCAGACCATCGCGCCGTCCGCCGTGCCGTTCGGTGCGCACCTGCCGAAGACGCCGCGTGCAATGACGCGCGACGACATCGCGCGCGTGCAGGCCGATTTCGTCGCGGCGGCGAAGCGCGCGCGCGACCTGGGCTTCGAATGGCTTGAGCTGCACTTCGCGCACGGCTACCTGGCCCAGAGCTTCTTCTCGGTGCAAGCGAACCGGCGCGACGACGAATACGGCGGTTCGGCGGAAAACCGCGGCCGTTTCCTCGTCGAGACGCTCGCGGCCGTACGCAAGGTGTGGCCCGAGCATCTGCCGCTCACCGCACGGTTCGGCGTGATCGAATACGACGGCCGCGATGAAGAGACGCTCGCCGAATCGATCGCGCTCACGCAGCGGATGAAGCAGGAAGGGCTCGACATGTTGAGCGTGTCGGTCGGCTTCTCGACGCCCGATGCGCAGATTCCGTGGGGGCCGGCGTTTCTCGCGCCGATCGCCGGGCGCGTGCGCCGCGAGGCCGGGCTGCCGGTGTCGTCCGCGTGGGGGATCGATACGCCGCAACTGGCGAACCGGGTGGTCGCGGAAGAGCAACTCGATCTCGTGATGGTCGGCCGCGCGCATCTCGCCGATCCGCACTGGCCGTATTACGCGGCCAAGCAGCTCGGCGTCGAGCGTCCGTCGTGGACGCTGCCCGCGCCTTACGCGCACTGGCTCGAGCGCTACCGGACCGCCGACAAGGTGGCCTGAGCGGGGCGCGGCGCCGGGCGGCTCGCGCATCGCGGGCGACGCCGACCCGGCGCGGATGGATAGAATGGCGGGTCCGCCCCCGCCGGGGGGCGGGGGGGCCGCCCCATTTTTTTTTTTTTTCGCGGGGGGGTGGGGGGGGGCGGGCCCTCGTCTCAAGATTCCGCCGCGCGGCCGCGCGCGCAGCCCCGCGCCCCGGGGGGGGGGGGTGCGGGG